>DATEZP010000073.1:0-66486 GCA_035255465.1 Holophagaceae bacterium | reverse complement strand
CTTCTCGGAGATGTTCAACGACGCCATCACCCAGAAGGACGAGATGCTCACGCTCTTCAACCTGGGCTACCTCAGCCTTGAAGACCGTTCCAAGGGCGAGACCCTGTTCTGGGAAGTGTGCCGCAAGCTCAACAAGCTGCTGGGCTCCAAGAGCCTCAAGTACATCCCCGAGGAGTTCCGCGACCTCAACAAGAGCCTCGCCGACAAGCTCATCGCCAACTTCAGCATCTTCCAGTCGATGCCGGACCACTGGGCCATCGAGCAGCTCTTCCCCGCCATGCCCGTGCACCGGCTCAAGGAGCAGCCGACGCTCTCCACGACGCTCTGCGACATCACCTGCGACAGCGACGGCAAGATGGAGAAGTTCATCGACCTCAAGGACGTGCGGGACGAGATCCCCCTCCACGAGCCCAAGGCCAACGAACCCTACTATGTGGCCTTCTTCCTCACGGGCGCCTACCAGGACATCCTCGGCATGCGGCACAACCTCTTCGGCGCCCCCAACGAGGCCCACGTGGTGGTCTACGAGGACGACGAGTTCAAGATCCAGCACATCGTGGCCGCCGACACCGTGGAGGACATGCTCCGCACCGTCCACTACGACACCGAGGCCCTCGTCGGCTCCCCCGCCAAGGGCCGCAAGGTGGTGAAGAACGCCGATGCCGCCGCCGCCCTCAAGGTCGTGATGCAGGAGCAGCTCAAGCTGCACACGTATCTGGAGACCTAGATCCGGGGCTGAATACGGAACGGGGGCGCGAAGCGCCCCCGAGTTCGTTCAGGTGCCCACGTGCGAGCTAACCCTTCTTCGCAGCCGGGCCCGTCTTAGCCTTGGACGCAGGCGCCTTCAGGGCCGCGGCCTCCTGGTATACCTTCAATTCCGATTCAAAGGCCTTGATTCGGGCCTCGGGAATCCGCCCTCGCAGCGCGGCAAGGAGCTTTTCCTGGGCGACCACGGCCTCCTTGTCCCGACCCCCTTGGTGAAGAGCCATGGCAAGGTAGGCATTCAAGATGGGGCTGGCCTCGGGGTTCTTCAATTCGAGTTCTAGAAGCCCGATCGCACGTTCATACCAATCCTTGGAGAGCCCAGCCTCTTCGGAGATGATCCTCGCCGGGGTGACCATATCCGGTTCAGAGCTCTTCTGTTCCGACTCCAGCATGGCCTTAGCTTTATCTGAATCCAGATGCAGGAAGGCAATGAACCGAACACGGAAGAGCAGGTCAGCATGTTCGGGATATTTCGCCATCGCCTGATCTGAGATGCTGAGCATCCGAGCATAATCCTTGGCCTTGTTCGCTTCGTTCAGGCCCTTCCCGAACTCGTTGATGAGCGCCGTGCGGCGGGCGGCCTTGGTGGCCTCCTTCTCCGCCTCGGCCTTGGCGGCGGCCAGATCGTGCTTGCCGGCCAGCACGTTCTCGAGGGTCTTCTCCAGTCCGCTCATGGGGTGCCCGATCCAGGCGATGCGCCCCTCGGCATTGATGATGAACGCGGCGGGAATCCCGTCCTGGTGGGCGGCCTGCATCCAAGCTTTCGCCATGTCATTGGCGGCGGTATCCCGGGCCACGTTGTAGGCCATCTTGTCGCCCATGTCCTTGACGAAGGCATCCACGTTGGCTTCGATCTTTTCCGGGGAGTCGCCCCGCTCCCACACGCTCATGCCCACGAAGGTGGCCTGGCCCTCGAACTTCTTCGCCATCTCCGAAAGGTGCGGGATGGTCTGGCGGCAGGGGCCGCACCAGGTGGCCCAGAATTCCACCACGTAGACCTTCCCCTTCTCCAGGGATGGCACCGGCGTGCCCTTGAGCCAGCGGGAAGCTTGGAGCGCCGGGGCGGGGCTGCCGATGGTCAGCGCCTCCGCCTTGGCCCCGTCCTGGGCCATCACCAGCGCGGGAGCGCCCAGCAGGGTCAAAGCGATTGGAAGGATGCGCATGGGTGCTCCGCGACCACCGAGAAGCGGCCCCATGCCGCCCATGGAACGGATGGTAGCAAGGGCGGGATGGTTCCCGCCGCCTTCGTCACTGATAGGGGCCCACCAGCGTGAGCTCCTGCCGGTTGATGACCTTGCCCCCTTCCCGGAATTCGAGGGTCGCGGTGGTCTTGCCGAAATCCAGGCGATCCTTGGGGAAGGCCACGAAGAGATCCGCCTGCACCGCCTTGCCCAGGGGCACTGGAACGGGGTTGGTGGCGGTGATCACCTCGAAGCCCCGGGCCGCGTCGGCCGGGGGGAAGGCGATGGCCACTTCCTGATCCTCGTGCACGAGGTTGGTGAGGTCGAATTTCAGGTGGTTGATGATGCGGGCGCCCTTGGCGGGGTCCACCACCTGTTGGTACGGAGTGCCCTTGGCCCGCAGTTGGACGATATCCACCTTGGCCCGGGTGAGGAGCAGCAGGCCGAGTACCCCCCAGAGCAGCACCGTGAGCCCGAGGTAGATGAGGGGCCTCGGGCGGGAGGCCCGGTGGGATTCACCGGCCAGGCCCGCTTCCGTGTCGTAGCGGATGAGGCCCAGGGGTTTCTTGATGCGGGCCATGACGTCGTCGCAGGCATCCACGCAGGCGGTGCAGGCGATGCACTCCATCTGCACGCCATTGCGGATGTCGATGTTCGTGGGGCAGACCTGCACGCAGCGGTCGCACGCCACGCAATCCCCCGTGGCATGGGCCACGGAGCCCCGCCGGGGCTCGCCCCGAACGGGGTCATACACCACGGCCAGGGAATGGCGATCCATGAGCACGGTCTGGAAGCGGCCGTAGGGGCAGAGGGTGAAGCAGAGGCGCTCCCGCACCCACCCGAAATCCACCAGGATGAAGCCCGCGATGAAGGCCATCACGAGGAAGAGGGTCCAGTTGGCGCCCGGGGGCTGGGTCATGGCCTGGCGCAAGCGGTCGGTGCCCACGAAGTAGGCCAGGAAGCTGTGGGAGATGAACAGGGAGACCAAGGTGAAGGCGCCCCATTTCAGGGCCTTCTTAAGCACCCACATGGGCTGATCGGCCCCCTCTTCATCCAGGCGCTTGCGTTCCAGGTGCGTACCTTCGATCCAGCGTTCGATGCGCCGGAAGATGGAGGTGATGAACACCGTCTGAGGGCAGGCGTAACCACACCAGATGCGGCCCCAGATGGCCGTGATGAAGCAGAGGGCGAAGGCCGCGCCGCCGAGGATGAGGAACAGCAGGGGCGCCTCATGGGCCCAGAGGTTGAGCCCGAAGATGTGGAAGCGCCGCCGGGCCACGTCCAGCAGGAGGGCCTGTTCGCCGTGGATGCGGAACCACGGGAGGAGCAGGTACACCAGGATCAGCCCCGCGAAGGCCAAGGACCGGAGCCGGTCGAAGCGGCCCTTCACCTCCGCCGGATACATGTAACTGAACTTCCCCCGCCCGGCGGTGGCGGGCGGGGGAATGGAAGGTGAGGTGTTCATGGGAGCCTCGGGGCTTCAGCGGTCCAGGTCAGGGCGTATCCGCGATGGGGGTGCCTTCCGGAGCCTTGGGATTGGCCGGGATTGTGCCTTTGAGGGAACGTACGTGGGCGGCCAGGGCCAGGATCTCTTCGGCCTTGAACTTGTCCTCCCAGGCGGGCATGCCCTTGTCGGCCACACCTTCCTGGATGGTCCTCACGAGGAAGGGTGTGGTGCCATCGCCGTTGATCCAGAAGGCGTCGGTGAGGTTGGGGCCCACCTGCCCGCCACCATCCGCCATGTGGCAGGAGGCGCACTTGGATTGGAAGAGCATCTTGCCCGTGGCGAGCACCGCGGGGCTCTTCTCGGCCTCGGCCACTTCCTTAGGAGTCCAGACCCGGGGCGGATTAGCGCGCTTCACGAGGGCGACGTGATCTTTGCGGTCCGCCTCGAATTCCTGGGTGAGGTTGGGCCCGCCCCAGGCGTGGTAGAAGAGGGCGTAGGCGATGCCGAAGACGATGGAGCCATAGAAGATGGCGTTGAACCAGCCCGGGATGGGGTAGTCCATCTCCTGGATGCCGTCGTACTCGTGATCGAGAATCTGATCGGGACGCTTGATGGCCATGGCCTCAATCCTCCAAGGGCATGCGGGAGAGTTCTTCGAAGTGCTTCTTCTGCCCCCGGCGATAGGTCCAGGCGCACCAGCCGAAGAAGGTGGCCATGAAGATCAACATGGCCACCACGGTGAGATCGAGGTGGGGGAATTGGGCGAGCAGCGCGGCTTTCACGGGGCACCCGTCTGGGGGGCCGCCGCTGGGACCGGGGGCGCAGCGGGAGCGGATGCAGGCGCCACGGGCGCGGCCTTGCCCAGCTTCTGTAGGTAGGCGATGAGGGCCACGATCTCGCGGTCTTCCATGTTCCGGGGGCCGCCCTGGGCCACGAGCCCATCGGCGATCTTCTTGGCCTGGGCCCGCGCGTCCTGCTCCGCGTTCTGGATCTGGTCGGCGGTGTAGGGAACGCCCGTGGTCTTGAGTACCGCCAGCTTCTTGCGCAGGGGCATGAATTCGGTCTTGTCGCGCAACATCCAGGTGTAGGCCGGCATGATGGAGCCCGGGGTCATGACGCGGGGATCATCCATGTGCCGGAAGTGCCACATGTCGGGATACTTGCCGCCCAGGCGGGCGAGATCCGGGCCCGTGCGCTTGGAACCCCACTGGAAGGGGTGGTCGTAGATGAACTCCTCACCCTGGGAGGGCTTGCCGTAGCGGAGGCTCTCAGGGACGGTGGGGCGGATCATCTGCGAGTGGCAGTTGTAGCAGCCTTCCCGGAGGTAGATGTCTCGGCCGGCGATCTCCAAGGCGGTATAGGGCACGGGCTTGTTCGCCACCGTGACGTACTCGTGCATGGTGATGGTGGGCAGGATCTCGATGATGGTGCCCACCAGGATGGCACCCACGGCCAGCACGGTCATGATGACGGGCAGGCCTTCCAGCTTGCGGTGGCGGTTCTGCTTGATGCCATCGTCGAAGTGCTCCACGTGCTTGATGACGGGGCGTTCCTCCACCTCCTCCTTGGGGGCGTGTTTCACGGTCATCCACATGTTGTAGAGCATGAGGACGAAGCTCAGGAGGAAGAGGGTCCCGCCCACGGCGCGCACCCAGTAGAGCGGCACGATGCGGATCACGGTGGCCACGAAATCGGGGTACATCAGGCGGCCGGAACCATCGATGGCCTGGAGCATGAGGCCCTGGGTGACGCCCGCGGTCCACATGGAGAGGATGTAGATCATGATCCCGAGGAAGCCCAGCCAGAACTGGTAGTCCGCCAGTTTCTTGGAGTAGAGCTCCGTCTTCCAGAGCTTGGGCACGAGGTAGAAGAGCATGCCGAAGGTGAGGAAGGCATTCCATCCCAGCGTGCCGCCGTGGACGTGGGCCACGATCCAATCGGTGTAGTGGGCCAGCAGGTTCACAGATTTGATGGAGAGCAGCGGGCCTTCGAAGGTGCTCATGCCATAGAAAGTCACGCCCGCCGCGAGGAACTTCAACACGGGTTCCGTGCGCACCTTATCCCAGGAGCCGCGCATGGTGAGCAGGCCGTTCACGGTGCCGCCCCAGCTGGGGGCCCACAGCATGATGGAGAAGACCATGCCCAGGGTCTGGGCCCAGTCGGGCAGCGCCGTGTAGAGCAGGTGGTGGGGGCCCGCCCAGATGTAGATGAAGACGAGGGCCCAGAAGTGCACGATGGAGAGGCGGTAGCTGTAGATGGGGCGGCCCGCGGCCTTGGGCACGAAGTAGTACATGAGGCCGAGGAAGGGGGTGGTGAGGAAGAAGGCCACGGCGTTGTGGCCATACCACCACTGCACGAGGGCGTCCTGCACCCCGGCATAGGCCGGGTAGCTCTTGAGGAAGCTGACGGGCAGCTCCACGGAGTTCACGATGTGGAGCACGGCCACGGTGACGATGGTGGCGATGTAGAACCACAGGGCCACGTAGAGGTGCTTCTCCCGGCGGCGCCAGAGGGTGCCGAAGAAATTCACCGCGAAGATCACCCAGACCACCGCGATGAGGATGTCGATGGGCCACTCCAGCTCGGCGTACTCCTTGCCGGTGGTGATGCCGAAGACCAAGGTCACCGCCGCCAGCACGATGATCAGCTGCCAACCCCAGAAGTGGATCTTGCTGAGCCCGTCATTGAACATGCGCGTCTTGCAGAGGCGCTGGGTGGAGTAGTAGACGGCGGCGAACACGGCGTTGCCCGCGAAGGCGAAGATGGCCGCGTTGGTGTGCAGGGGCCGCAGGCGGCCGAAGCTGATCCAGGGCAATCCGAAGTTCAGCTTCCAGCTCGCCAGCTGGAACGCGATGATCACGCCGAGCAGCAAACCGACGAAGCCCCACACCAGGGTGGCGACGACGAATTGTTTGACGATCTTCTCGTCGTACGGCGCGATTTCGTTGGCGTGGGGGTCCATGTGGCCTCCTGGGGTGGGGTGTTTATTCGGGTTTCGAATCGTCGACGAGCATGCGGAGGGCGGGGGTATCACCTTCTTCGTACTGGTCCTTCTTCACGGACCACACGAAGCCCAGCACGAAGCCCAGGGCCAGCAGCAGGGCCAAGGGGAGGAGGATGAGCACGATGCTCATAAGGGCCTGCTCATGAAGCGGCGCCGCACTTCACGGGTGCTCAGCGTGCTGGAGAGGAGCACGGTGATGGAGCTCAAGGGCATGATCACGGCGGCGGCCAGGGGATTGATCCAGCCCCCCAGGGCCGCGAGGCCACCCACCAGGTTGTAGGCGATGGAGAGTCCGAAGTTGCGCCAGAGCACCTTGCGGGTTTCCTGGCCCAGCACCAGCAGATCCGCCAGGGCCCCCAGATCCGGGTGGGAGAGGTAGACGTCGGCCACCTTGAGGCTCAAATCCATCCCGCCGTGCATGGCCACGCCCACGTGGGCCTTGCGCAGGGCCAGGGCATCGTTGGCGCCATCCCCCACCATGAGGGAGAAGGGCGTCGCTTCCACCTGCGCATGCTTGGCCTCGGGCGAAAGCGCCGCGAAGGCCTGAACCTCCGCCAGCCCCACTTCCCGGGCCAGGGACGCCACCACGGGGCGGGCGTCCCCGGAGAGGATGGCCACCTCGCAGCCCACGCTCCGCAGGGCCTTCACGGCGGCGGGAGCCTCGGCACGGAGCCGATCGCGCAATTCCACCCGGGCGAGGAGGAGGCCATCTTCCAGAAGCCCCACGCAGGTGTGGACGGAGGCCGGATCGGCCAGGGCTTTCACTTCCACGAGGTGGCCCTCGATGCGTCCGCGAAGGCCCACGCCCACCTGTTCCTCCAGCCCGTCCACCGGCAGGGTGGTTTCCCCCGCCAGGTGATGCCGGAGGGCCCGGGCGATGGGGTGGAGGGAGGATTGCTCCAGCGTGAGCAGCAGGCGCCGGTTGCGGAGCGGATCGCCCGCCAGATGGGTCACCCCCTCCACCACCAGTTCCCCGTGGGTCAGGGTGCCCGTCTTGTCGAAGAAGACGTTGCGCACCTGGGACAGCCGCTCCAAGGCTTCGCCACTCTTCACCACGTAGCCCTTGCGGTAGGCCCGCGCCAGGGCGTAGCTGAAGGTGAGAGGCGTCGCCAGGGCCAAGGCGCAGGGGCAGGTGACGATGAGCAGGCTCAGGGCGCGGTTCAGGCCCTCGGCCGGATGGGTGGCCGCGAAAGCCAGGAAGATGCCCACGGCCAGCACCAGCACCACTGAGAGGAAGTTCCGGGACACCCGGTCCGTCAGGCCGATGAGGGGCGAGCGGGCCTCCCGCTCCAGCTGCGTGAGGATCTGGCCCAACCGGCTCTCGCCCAGGAGCGAACCGACCTCCAACACGAAGGCCGGGCCCTCGTTGATGGTGCCCGCGTGCGCGGCGTCCCCGGCCTTCACCGTCACGGGCAGGTGCTCCCCGGTGAGCCAGGCGGCATTGAGCTGGGTGGCCCCTTCGCGCACGATGCCATCCGCGGGGAGGCGTTCGCCGTGGTCCACCCGCACCTGGTCCCCCACCTTCAGGTGGTCCGGCGGGACGTCGTGCACGGCGCCATCCACCACCCGGTGGGCGATGGGCGCGAAGAAACTCTGGAGCAACTGGGAGCTGCGCGCGGAGCGCAGCTGCACCTGCCGCAGGTAGTAGCGGCTGGCCAGCAGGAGGAAGACCAGCGCCGCCAGGGAATCGAAGTAGATGTGCGGCGAGCCCGTCACGAGGTTGAAGGCGCTCACCAGGGATCCCACGACAATGGCCAGGGCGATGGGCACGTCGATGTTCATCTGCCGGCTTCGCAGCGCGCCCAGGGCCGTGCGGTAGAAAGGCACTGCGGCCCAGAGCGCCACGGGCAGGTAGATCCCCAGGCTCAGCCAGCGGAAGAGCTCCCCGAAGGCGCCCGTGGCTCCCCCATAGAGCGGCACGGCCATGAGCATGATGTTGCCCGTGCAGGCCGCGGCGAGGCCCAGGCGCAGCAGGGCCCGTTTCTGCTCCCGTTTCTGCAGGGCCTCCGCATCCTGATCAGCTGGCAGCGCGTGCGGCCGGTACCCCAGCCCCTGGATGTAGGTGGCGATGGGCGCCAGCGCGGTGCCCTCCTCCAGCGTCAGCGTCAGCAGGGATTGGGACACATCCAGTCGGCACCCGCGAATGCCCGGCAACAACCGCGGCAGGCGCTCCAGCAGCCAAAGGCAGGCCACGCAGTGGATGCCTTCCACGAAGAAACGCGCCTCCCCCTGGGGCGTCACGTAGACGGCCCGCACCTCCGGGCTGTCCAGGTGCCCGAAGGCCTCCCCCTTCCAGCTCACCGGCTGCGGCGGCTGGAAGCAGTAGGCGCCGTCCTTGAGGTCGTAATACTCCCCGAGGCCGCTGGCGTTCAGCAGCGTGAAGACGTTTTCACATCCCCGGCAGCAGAACTCGCCCCCGCCCACGAACGAAATCCCACAATGCCGGCAGGCCAAGCCCTCCGGCGCGAGGGGCGGCAAAGCGAGGGTCGCTGGAACGGGCGGCGGGGTCATGGATTCCTGGCAAGCGCCCCACCTCGCGGCGGAGCGGATACACGGCTAGTTTGGAGCAAATTCGGAGTCTCCACTCCAAAACCTACCCGTTCTCCCCCCACGAAGCTGTGCCCAAGGTCAAAAGCCAGCCCCCCTTCCGTCCCCGCCCCAGGCCCATCCACCTGCCCCCAAAGGCCCCAAGCCCCGTCACATGGGATTTTCCACACGCCCCCCATTTTTTCCCACCCGACCCAGGGAACCCGGTGAGTGGTGGTTCCGGAGCGGAGGCTCCATCTCCGAGAGCGCAGGGCCACAGGCCCAAGCGAGCGGGAGCGACGCGCGAGCGTCGCGATCGATGGAGGGAACGCCCGAGGGCGTTCGAATCGCCCAACCGGGGAGCCCTAACGCAAAAGCTCCCGGGGTGAACCCGGGAGCTAAGTGAGTGGTGGTTCCGGAGCGATTCGAACGCCCGACCCTCAGATTCGTAGTCTGATGCTCTATCCAGCTGAGCTACGGAACCAACTGCGAAGGTTCATTCTACCTGACCCCGGCCTATTGTCCATCCCATTTCTGGAGGGGGAGGGTGCGGCTCGCAGGACAGTCCTTCCCCGTGAGCTTCGTCGCCAGGCGATCCATGAGGGCGCGGGCGGTGGTGAGCTTGCCGCCCAGCACCATGGTGGCGTTGCTGAATTTGGGATGGATCTCCAGCAGGGCTTCGCGGCTCATATGCGCGGTGCCCATGCGGTCCTGGGAGGGGCGCACCAGGGGCCGCACGCCGGTCTCCTCGGCGAGCACGGGAAGCTTGCGCCAGGGGATGCCGGGCAGCTTGGATTCGAGGGCACCATAGATCTCCTCCCGCTCACTGGGGAGGATGCCCACGGCGCCGCCTTCCTCGCTGTGCACTTCCCGTTCCGTGGTGCCCACCTGCAGGCGACCATCCCGGGGGATGACGAAGAGGATGCGACCCTGGGGGCGGCGGATGGCCCAGGGCCGTTCGCAGCCCGGCTGGGCGGGGAACCAGAGGTGGATGCCCGAGGAGAGGCGCAGCCATTTGTGGGTGTCCTGGAACCACTGCTTCATGGCGCCGTCGTGCCAGGGGCCCAAGGCGAAGACGATGCGACGGAAGGTCACCCGACGTGCCGCGCCATCGCGCCGGTCCCGCAGGCGAAGGGCGCGAAGTTCGCCCGCTTCGTCCTCGAAGGCCTCCACCTCATGGCCCTCCAGTTTCACGGCGGTGCTGCTGGCGGCCAGATCCCGCACCAACTCTCGATCCCAGGTCATGAGGTCCGCGTAGGCGGTAGCCCCACCAAATGGGCCACCCTTGCTGCGGGGGTCCGCTTCGAAGATTTCCTGGGGCACACGGCCCAGTCGCAGGTGTTCGGGCCAGCCGGGACGCTCCGCGCCCCAGTGGTCGTAGAGACCGATGCCGATGCGGTGGGTGACGCCCTCGATCCAACCGCCGTGGGGCATCCAGAAGGCTTCCCATTTGACGCGCGAGGGTGCGATGCGGGCCCAGGTGGCGCGCTCATGCAGCCCCTCCCGCATCTGCGCGATATCGCCCGTGAGCATGTAACGGATGCCGCCGTGGAGCAGCTGGCTGGACCATTGGCTCGTGCCGCCGCCGATGGCGCCCTTGTCGATGAGCGCGCAGCTCACCCCCCGCAGGCCCAGCTCCCGGGCCAAGGCCGCCCCGTGGATGCCCGCCCCCACGATGGCCACCTCCACGTCCACATCCGGGCCCAAGGTCAGGGGGGAGGGCGGCAGCTCCGGCCAGGGGTTTTTCACATCGTCGGCCACGGTGGCGCCTCGGGAAGATGGGGGATAGTGTGACTGAATCCACGGAGGTTACATGCGATTCCTGCATCCCGCTCTCTTTGGCCTGCTCGGGATGGGGATGGGCATGGCCCAAAGCCCATTGGCAACGGCCTATCGGTTGAAGGAGGCCCCCCGGATGGGGCCCCTGGTCAGCGAGGTGCTCCGCTTCCCCACGGTAGCGGGCAATGAGAAGGCCCGATTGGATCAGCAGGCCTGGGTGCTCAAGGTGGGCAAGGACCTGGGCTTCTCCGTGTGCGAAGCCGGCAAGGTCACCGAGGTGGAGCTGTCCGGCCCCACCGGCGCTCCCGTCATCGGCCTCGTGGTGCACGGGGACGTTCAACCCGTGGACGATCAATGGACCATCCCCCCCTTCGCCGGCGTGGTGCGCAACGGCATCGTCCTCGGCCGCGGTGCCGCCGACGACAAGGGCCCCCTCGTGCAGGCCCTCCTCGCCATGAAGGTGCTCAAGGACTCGGGCCGGGTCCGCACCCACACGATCCGGCTTCTGGTGGGTAGCGACGAGGAGAGCACGAACCTCGATTTCGCCGAGTATCTGAAGGACCACAAAGCCCCGGACTTCAGCCTGGTGCTGGATTCCGAGTTCCCGGTGGTGGTGGGGGAGAAGGCTTGGAATGCGTTGACGGTGGAGACGGAGCTAAAGGACCGGAAGCATGGGGATCTGATCGTTGGATCCATGCAATCTGGCTTGGCCGCAAGCATTGTTCCCGATGAAGCGGTTTTGAAACTCGCGGAAAATGAGCATTGGGCCTCTGCCCAAGCGCTGTCCCTCGCGCAGAGATGGAAGCAGCATGCTTTTGACCCTGGAATCTCCTTGTCTTCTAAAACGGGCACAGGGCCAGATGCCCTCACTGTCACCATCCATGGCAAAGCCGCCCATGCTGGCGTCAATGCGCAAGGTGGCCGCAACGCCCTCGTGGCCCTCGCCAGCCTGCTCGTGGATGAGCTGCCCGAGGGCGGTGCCAAGGACCTCCTCGCCTTCGCGAAGCTCGCGGGCCAGGACCTCAAGGGCACGGGCCTGGGCCTCGCCACGGCGGATCCCGTCTTCGGCTTCCCCACGGTGGTGCCCAGCCTGCTGAAGGTTCAGGAGAACGGGAAGGTGCGCCTCACGATCAATATCCGCACGACCCCCACCCTCAGCGGCGAGGCCCTGAAGGCGCACCTCTTCAAGCAGGTGGCCGACTTCAACGCCCGCACGGGGGCCCACCTGGAGCCCGGCGGCTTCTTCGGCGACACGCCCCTGGCCTTCGATCCCCAGGGCAAGCTCGTGAAGCGGTTGATCGCCAGCTACGCCAAGGCCACGGGGAAGGCGGAGGCGCCGGCCATCAGCGGCGGCGGCACCTACGCCAAGCGCATCCCCAACGCCATCGCCTTCGGCATGTGGTTCCCGGGCAAGCCCTATCCCGGCCACGACGTGGATGAGCAGGTACCCCTGGAGGATCTGCACAAGGGCGTGGAAGTGCTGCTGGAGGCCCTTTCGGATCTGGCCTGCGGCGCCCCGTTGCGGGAGCCCCTGAAGCCTTGACTGGGCCCGGAATGGCAGCCCTGTGACACCCCGCATCAAAGGCAGGGGGTGGTTAATCGCGCAACGACTCCGGAATCTTTCACTTCCCGACTCCGGGTCAGAATCCCGTGAGACTTCGGGATACCCCGGGTCGGGCCTCGTCTGTTGACTCCAAGTAGCCGAAATCACAGGATTTCTGACCCAACGTCAAGTTGTCACAGGAATCTCACGATCCCACACTGAGGCCAACCTCCGGAGATCCGATATGAGCACTGCTGTGGAAGAGAAGAAGCTCGAGAATGCCAACGGCGCCGCGCCAGGCGGCCAGGCCCCCAAGAAGTTGACGGAGGAAGAGAGCCGCCAGGTCGCTGAAGACGCGCGCCAGGATAAATGGGAAGCCCCCAGCTTCCTGAAGGAACTCTTCGCGGGCAACTTCAACCTCAACATCCTCACCACCGTGCCCCCGGCCCATGCGGAGAGCGCCGACTTCACGGCCTTCTACAACCGCATGAAGACCTTCCTTGAAACGAAGGTGGACAGCGACAAGATCGACCGCGATGGCAAGTACCCCCCCGAGGTCATCAAGGAACTGGCCGAGATGGGCGCCTTCGGCATGAAGATCCCCAAGGAATACGGCGGCCTCGGCTTCCACCAGGTCGAGTACGGCAAGATCATGGAGCTCATCGGCACCCAGGATGCGAACGTGCTGGCCCTGCTCAGCGCCCACCAGAGCATCGGCGTGCCCAACCCCCTCATCACCTTCGGCACCCCCGCGCAGAAGCAGAAGTACCTCCCCATGATCGCCAAGGGCGCCATCAGCGCCTTCGCCCTCACCGAGGACGAGGTGGGCTCCGATCCCGCGAACCTGGCCACCACGCTGAAGCGCACGCCGGAGGGCGACTACATCCTCAACGGCGACAAGCTGTGGTGCACCAACGGCACCATCGCCGACCTCTTCGTCGTCATGGCCCGCCACGACGACACCAAGAAGATCAGCGCCGTCATCGTCGAGAAGACCTGGCCCGGCGTCGAGGTCGTCACCCGCTGCCACTTCATGGGTCTGCGCGCCCTGGAGAACGGCATCATCCGCTTCACCAACGTGCGCGTGCCCAAGGAGAACATGCTCCTGGCCGAGGGCAAGGGCCTGAAGCTGGCCCTCGTCACCCTCAACACGGGCCGCCTCTCCATCCCCTCCGGCGTGCGCGGATGCGGCCGCCGACTCACCCAGATCGTCCGCGCCTGGGGCTCCAAGCGCTACCAGTGGGGCGCCGTCGTCGGCAAGCACGAAGCCCTGGCCCACAAGATCGCCGACATCGCCTCCACCAGCTTCGCCATCGACGCCATGAGCACGCTGTGCGATCGCATGGCGGACGACGGCCACCGCGACATCCGCCTCGAGGCCGCCATGGCCAAGATGTGGAGCACCGAGGAAGGCTGGCGCATGATCGACGACACGCTGCAGATCCGTGGCGGCCGTGGCTTCGAGACCGCTGACAGCCTCAAGGCCCGCGGCGACATCGGCATCCCCATCGAGCGCATCATGCGCGACTTCCGCATCAACCTGATCTTCGAGGGCTCCTCCGAGATCATGCGCCTCTTCATCGCCCGCGAGGCCCTGGACCTGCACCTGGGCACCGCCTGGGACCTGGTGAACCCCAAGAGCACCATGGGCCAACGCCTGGGCGCCCTGCCCAAGGTCCTCGGCTTTTACGCCTGGTGGTACCCCACCCGTTGGAACGGCCTCTTCACCGCCTTTAAGCACGGCCAATACGGGAAGAACGGCAAACACCTCCGCACCGCAGAGCGCCTCACCCGCAAGCTGAGCCGCGCCCTCTTCCACCAGATGGTGAAGTTCGGGCCCAAGCTCGAGAAGAAGCAGATCACCGTGTTCCGCGGCGTGGAGATCGGCGCCGACCTCTTCGCCATGGTGGCCGCGGTGCTTCACGCCGAGGCCATGCGCAAGGCCGGCCACCCCAACGCCAAGGAGGCCGCGGATCTCGCCGACCTCTTCTGCCGCAACACAGAGCGCCGCATCCGCCTAAAGTTCGCGGGCTTCGGCTCCAACGACGACGACTTCAAGGTGAAGATCAGCCGCGGCATCCTGGACGGCCAGCAGAAGTGGTTCGAGACCGGCATGACCCACCTCGCTGAGGCCGACAAGCTGGAAAAGATGGCCGGGCACTGAGCCCCTGATCCCATCCCAAGGGCCCGGCTCGCCGGGCCCTTGCTGTGTCCAGGTCCGCCAGGTTCAAGCCTCCCCCACCCCGGGACGATCCAGGGGGAGCCCCACCCTGGAGTTCGATCCATGCCCGCCCTCTGGCCCAGCTTCGTCGCCCTGGCCGCCCTGGTGGGATCGCCGCGCCCCCCCTCGGCCTGGCCTCCCAGGGAGGCGCCCGCGCTGAAGACCGTCTTCCGGGTGACCTACCGGGAGAAGGGGCACCCCTACGTGGACGAGGTCTACCAGGTCGACATCGCCGGCCTGCGCAGGGCCTGGGCCCGAACCCAAGGCAAAACCCCGCCCTTGGAACTCCTGCGCTCCGGCCAGGTCTGCAGCGCCGTGAGCATGCGCTTCCTCGTGGACATCAGCGGTCCCAAACGCCGCTCCCTGGTGCTGCGCAACCTCCGGGAGGCCTGGCCGAAAGGGGGATCCCCCGAGGAATCACCCGAGTTCGAGGCCTACCTCGATTGGCAGGGGCGCGAATTGAATTACAGCGACCGGGTGGACTACTGTTTCGTTTACGGCCAGGCCCTCCACATCCGGTTCAACGAGGGCCCCGGCAAGCGGTTCACGTCCCCGGGGCTCACCCAGGCGCTCCGCACGGTGGAATTCACGGATGACCCCTCCGATCCGGGTGCCATGGCGGCCTTGGAAAAGGCCCTGCTCAAACACCTGCCCTGAAGCCGTGACACCTGGCACGGCGCGTTGGGTAGGCTCAGGGGATGGAGTTGACGCCCCCTTCCCTCCCCTGCCGTTCCCCTTGGTGGGCCGCCACGGGCCACCTGCAGACCTTCCTGGCCAACTACCTGCCGGAGCCGCCGCTCGACGAGGGCTGGGAGCCCTTGGAGGTGACCCTGGGAGATGGCGACCGTTTGGCGGGCCGGATCTTCAAAGGCACGGGCCCGGATCGCCTCTGCGTCTTCCACGGCCTCGGCGGCGATGACGACCGCCCCTACGTCCGGCGCGCGGTCCGCCTCGGCCTGGCGCGCGGGATGGAGGTCTGGACGGTGAACCACCGGGGCTGCGGCCGGGGCAAGGGCCTCGCCCGGGGCACCTACCACAGCGGCGTGGCCGGGGATCTGGGCGCGGTGTTCGCCGAAGCCCGGCGCCGGGGCCAGGGCCGGGTCTTCGCGATCGGCTTCTCCCTCTCGGGCAACGCGCTACTGCTCAACCTCGGGGAGGGCCATGATGGCCCCCACCCGAAGCCGGACGCCGCCATCGCCGTGAACCCCCCCGTGAACCTCGCCCGCTGCTCGAACCTCATCTCCTCTCTGCCCAACAAGGGTTACGACCTTTACTTCGTGCGCCGGGTGGTGAAATCCGTCCGGGAGCGGGAGGCGGCCGGCCTGATCCCCACCGGGAAGTACCGCCTGAGCAACCGAATGAGCCTGCGCGCCTTCGATGACGCCTACACCGCCCCCGCCGGCGGCTTCGCCGACCGCCACGACTACTATCTCCGCTGCAGCGCCGCGCCCCACCTGGCCAAGATCACCACCCCCACGGTGATCCTCCACGCGGAGGATGACCCCTTCGTCGCGGCGGTAGACCTCCGCAAGGCCGCCCTTGGCCCCGGCGTGCACCTCCACATGGAGGCCTCCGGCGGCCACATGGGCTACCTCAGCAAGGACCTGCCGGATCGCCGCTGGCTCAGCTACGCCCTCGGCCATTACCTGGATTCACTGATCCACCTCTAAACCTCGCGGCACGTTGGTCCGAAGAAGGGAGCAGAGGTTGATCCCGTGCCCCTTCCCGTCCACAACAGCCAGCCCTTCGGCGCCCTTCCCTGGATGCTGTTCCTGGGCTGTGCCGTGCTGGTGCCCATGACGGTGGAGCCGGTGCGCCCCGTGCGGCGGATTCCCGAGGACACCCTGCCCGGCATCGCGGGCTGGCCTGTGGATGATCACGGCGAGCGCGTGGCGCTGTTCGTCTGAACCGTCTGATCCAGTGCGGAACGCCGAAGGCCGCAGAAGACTCCCAGGTTCGGGAATCTTCTGCGGCCTTCAGCGTGCTTCTGGGTCTTGCCTTTACTTCCCCTTCACGGGCCGCAGGTCCAGATCCTGGTAGTCGAAGCTGAAATCCGCCAGGTCGCTGGTGGGCGCCATCTTGATGCCTTCGATGGCCCCGGCGGCATCGAGGCGGAAGGTGAGGTAGGCGTCGGGGAAGTTGGGATCCTGGAAGACGGCGCGGAAGGTGTCCTGCTGCCAGGGCTGCAACTCCCCCGCGGCCACCGGCGTGGGCGCGAAGCGGATGGCCAGCTTGCCGCCCTCCTGGGCGATGACCACGTCGCCGTACCAGGCATCGTGGTAGGTGCCGGCGTAGCGTTCCAGAGGGAGGCTGGGTCGGCTGGCCTTGTCCCGCTTGGCTTCGGCATCCTGGAGGGCCTTCTGGTTCTCGGCCAGCTTTTCGGCGTGCCGCTTGTGGAGCAGGGTCGTCCAATCCTTCGGCGCGCGGCCCAGGGCGTGGTCGAGCAGGTGGTAGACCACGGCGTTGAAGGCGTCGCCCTGCTCCTGGTTGGTGAGCACCACCAGGCCCAGCTTCTGATCCGGCACCATCACCACCGTGGTGACCATGCCCGTGAGCCCGCCGGTGTGGGACACCACTTTGTGGCCGGCGTAGTCGCGCAGGAACCAGCCCATCCCGTAGCCTGAGAACTGGGGCGTGGCTTCCTCCATCCCCGCCGTGGGTTTCACGGGGGTGCGCAGCGGCATCTGGATGCTCCACATCTCGTGGATCGCCTTGGGGGAGATCAGCTGTTTGCCATCGGGCAGCTTGCCCTGCTCCAGCTGGCAGGTCACCCACTTGGCCAGATCCGTGACGTTGGATTTGAGGCCCGCGGCGGCGGCCCACACCAGATCCCGGGTGCGCCCCGTGGGGGCCATGGGCAGATCCTGGCGCCAGCCCTTGGCGTGAGGGAAGGCGACGTTGGCGGTGTCGGGGATGCCATCGCTGGTGATGCGCGTCTCCGTCATGCCCAGGGGCTTGAAGATGCGCTCGGCCACAAAGGTTTCCCAGGGCATGCCCGCCACCTTGCCCACGATCTCGCCCACCACCACGAAACCGAGATTGTTGTAGGCGTAGCGGCTGCGGAAGCTGGAGGCCGGCTTCAGATGGGCCGCACCCGCCAGCACCTTTTCGCGGGTGAAGGCGGTGTCGGGCCAGTACATCAGGTCCCCGGCCCCCAGGCCCAGGCCCGAGCGGTGGGAGAGGAGGTCGCGGAGGGTGAGCTCGCGGGTGACGTAGGGATCCGCCAGCTTGAAGCCCGGCAGGTGCTTGATGACCGGGTCATCCCAGGAGAGCTTGCCCTCGTCCACCAGGATGGCCACGGAGGCGGCGCAGAAGGCCTTGGAGTTGGAGGCGATGCCGAAGAGCGTGTGGGCGTCCACCCCCTCCGGGCTGCCCAGCTTGCGCAGGCCGTAGCCCTTGGCCAGGGCCACCTTGCCATCCTTCACCACCGTCACAGCGATGCCGGGCACATCAAAGGCCTTCATGGTGCGGGCGACGAAGGCATCGAAATCCGCGGGCACCGGTGATTGAGCCAGGAGCGGGAAGGCGATCAAGGCGGGCAGGACGTGACGCAGCATGGAGGCTCCGATATCGTGGCCTCCAGCATGACGGACCGTTCCCTTCAGCGCCACGACGCCACGGCGCCTTGGGGCGAGGCGGCATCCCGCATGGGCCAAGACAAGCAGGCGCTGATCAACCCGTCTCGAAGACCTTCATGGTGCCGTGGCGTCGTGGCGCTCGGAGAATCTTATCGGCTGAACATCCCGCTGGTCCGCACCTCCGCGACCACCCCAGGCAGCAGGTCCTCCAGGGCCTCCACCTCCCGGGCCGTGGTCATCCGCCCCAGGCTCACCCGCAGGGTGCCCTTGGCGTAGGCGGGGTCCACCCCCATGGCCCTCAGCACGTGGCTGGGCTCCTTGTGGCCGGTGCTGCAAGCGGATCCCGTGGAAACGCAGATGCCCGCGCGATCCAGCCGGAGCAGCAGGGCCTCACCCTCCACGCCTTCGAAGGCCAGCAGGCTCGTGTTGGGCAGGCGGGGCGCGCCCCGGCCCAGCACCTGCATCCGGGGGATGGCCTGCAGGAGGGCGGCCTCCAGGTGATCCCGCAACTCCGCCACGCAGGTCATGTAGCCCAGGCGCTCCGTGGCCAGGGCCGCGGCGGCGCCCATCCCCACCAGGCCGGGCACGTTTTCGGTGCCGCCTCGTCGGCCGCGCTCCTGGCCGCCGCCGAGGAGCAGGGGTTTGAGGCGCAGACCGCGGCGGATGAAGAGGGCGCCCACGCCCTTGGGGCCGCAGAACTTGTGGGCCGAGCAGCAGAGGAGATCCGCGGGTCCCTGGGCCACGCTCACGGGCACCTTGCCCACAGCCTGGGTGGCATCCACCAGCAGCAGGCTGCCCTTGGCCTTCACGCGCCGGCCCACTTCATCCAGGGGGTTGAGGACGCCGGTCTCGTTGTTGGCCGCCATCACGACGACCAGTGCGGTGTCGGGGCGGATCAGCCCCTCCAGCGCGACCAGATCCAGGCGGCCTTCCCCATCGACGGGGGCCACGGAGACCTCCACCCCCAGGGACGTGAGCCAGGTCCCCAAGGCCTGCACGGCCGGATGCTCCACCGCGGAGATCACCACGTGGCGCTTGGCGGGGAAGGCCTCCACCACGCCGCGGATGCCATGGTTCAAGGCCTCCGTGGCGCCGGAGGTGAACACCAGCTCCGCCGGGGCGCACGCCAGCAGCGCCGCCACCTGCTCCCGGGCCCGGTTCACGGCCGCCTCGGAGAGGTGCCCCAGGGCATGGGCGCTTCCCGCGTTGCCGGGGCGCTCCGTGAACCAGGGCAGCATGGCGGCGAGGACGTCGGGGTCCACGGGGGTGGTGGCGTTGTGATCGAGGTAGATCATGGGGAAGTATTGTCACATCCTGGAGCCCGTCCAACCCCATCCCGCCCAGGAGCGCACCCATGTCCTCCGACAAGAAGAAGCTCGTGCTCCCCACCCTCCGCGAAGCCATGACGGGCCGCAACGAGGTGATGCACCTCCTGGAGCCCCACCGGGTGCTGGGCCTGGATCTCGAAGCGGAGCCCAAGGGCTGCGAGGTGGCCTATTTCGCCGCGGGCTGCTTCTGGGGCGTGGAACGGCTCTTCTGGCGCCTGCCCGGGGTGCTGAACACCGCCGTGGGCTATCAGGCCGGCCACACGCCGAACCCCACCTACGAGGAGGTCTGCAGCGGGGAGACGGGCCACGCCGAGGTGGTGAAGGTGGTCTACGATCCCCGGAAGATCGCCTATGAAAGCCTGCTGAAGACCTTCTGGGAGGCCCATGATCCCACCCAGGGCATGCGGCAGGGCCACGACGAGGGCACCCAGTACCGCTCAGGGATCTACCCCACCAACGAGGCCCAGCGCCACGCCGCCGAGGCCACCCGCACGGTCTACGACACCCGGCTCCGGGCCGCGGGCTTCGATCCCATCACCACGGAGATCCTCCCCGCCCCGCCCTTCTACTTCGCCGAGCCCTACCACCAGCAGTACCTGGATCGGAATCCCGAGGGCTACTGTGGGCTGAAGGGCACCGGCGTCAACTGCCCGGCCTGAGGAAGGTCCAGGCCTCCTCCCAGTGGCCGCCGCGCGGCGCGAGGCTGAGCGTGTTGTGCCCCGCCTCGGGCTGCTCCCACACCTTGATTGGCCCCCGCGCCGCTTCCGCGAGGCGCCGGCCCTGGGCGGCCCCCACCACCTCGTCGCGACCCGCCAGGAGGATGACCACGGGACCGGGGTAGGTCGGCAGGGCGGCCAGGTTGTCCCAGCGGTCCTTCAGCAGCCAGCGCACGGGGAGCCAGGGATAGGCCTCCGCGCCCACCTCGCTCATCCGCGCGTAGGGCGTCACCAGCAGCACCCCTTGCACCTGGGCCGGCGCGGACCCGGCCACTTGCAGCGCCACCCCGGAGCCCAGGCTCTCGCCCACCAGGTAGAGCGGCCCCTCACGGGCCAGCGCGGTCGCGGCCTCCCGACCCGCCGCCACCAGCGTGGCCTCCGTGGGTTCCCCGGGTCGGGCGCCATAGCCGGGGTACTCCATGAGCACGACGTCCGCGCCCAGGGATTCGAAGAGCCGCACGTAGTAGACGCGATCCAGGGCGTTGCCCGCATTGCCGTGGAAGACGAGCAGGCGCGCCGAGGCCTTGGAGGGCCCGGGCCGTCGCCAGCCCAGGAGCGCGCCCTCGGTCGTCCGCCAGGGCACGAGCCCCGAGGCCGCCGCCCGCCGAAGCGCCCCTGCCTCGGAGCTCCGGTCCGGAAAATACTGGAGCTTGCGCTGCACGGCGAAAACCACGGCGCAGAGGCCCCCGTAGAGGGCCAAAACCACCAGGAGCGATCGAACCACGAGCTTGAGGGTCATGGGCGGGGGAAGGAACAGGATGGACAGGATCAGGGCGGGATGGACAAAGTGCCCACGGGATTCAAGTCGTCCATCCTGCCCATCCGCTTTTCATCCTGTCCATCCTGTTACTTGAACAGCTCCTCCAAAGGCGTGACCGTCACCGCCTCGGGCTTCAGGTCCGTCTTGAACCGCGCGATGGCCTCATCCTCGGCCTTCAGCTCAGGCTTGGGGGCGTCGTATTTCGGGATGACGCTTGCCTCCGCGAAGAAACCGGCCTTGAAGGCCTCCGCGTCCTTGGTGATGACGACGACGTCCAGGGCGGTGGTGCGCAGGTACTTGCGGATCACCTTGTCCACGTCGGCCTTGGTGAGGGCCTTGAGCTTGGCCTTGAAGGCGGGGCCGTACTCGGGGAGACCGAAGCTCGCGTTGTCCATGGCGTGGCCCAGGCGCTTGCCGCCCGTATCCGAGAGGTGATCCAGGAACTTCACGAGGAAGGTCCGGGTCGCTTCAAAGCCCTCGGTGGGCATGCCCTCCTTTACCAGGCGATCCACCTCGAACAGCGCGGCCTTGAGGGCGAAGGGACCGTTCACCGGCGCCACGGGGCGGATCCACACTTGCCAGTGGTTGAAGGCACGGGCCACGCCAGGATCCGGCTGGAAGCGGAACATGCCGCCGGGGAAGGCCTCGAGGTAGGCGTAGTCGCCGTAGTTGAGGCCCCGCGCCTCCCGGAGGTGCTGATACAGCACGCCGGTGCTGTTGCGGTGCTGGCCGAGGTAGGAGGTGGCCACCCAGAGGGCGGGAAAATCCGGATGGGCGCGGTTCACGCGGGCATCGATGGGCGTGCCCTTTTCATCCCGCTCCCGCAACGGGATGCCGAAGGAGATGGCCGTGGCCCGGGTCTCCTTGGTGACGATCTGCAGGTGGGAGACGGGCAGGTGCTCCGCTTCACTGAAGGCCACCGGCGGGGCGGCCACCTCGGAGAGGCGCCCCAGGCCCCGCAGCACCGTGGCCTTGAAGGCGTCGTCGTAGCTCCCGCCCAGGCCCACCGAGATGCGCTTCCGGGAGTAGTAAGTGCGGGCGAAGGTCTTCACATCCTCGAGGGTGATGGCCTCCAACCCGCGGCCGGTGCCCAACACCGGGTGGGCGTAGGGCTCCGCGTACATGCGTGCCTCCAGGGCCAGCTTCCCGAGTTCCTCATCGTTGTTGGCCTTGAGGCCTACATTGAGGGCATTGGTCTGCTGCGACTTGAGGCGTCGGAAATCACTCTCCGTGAACCCCGTCTCCACCAGCTGCTCCAAGGCCAGTTCCAGGGCCTCGGCGGCCTTGGCATTCGGCACGTTCAGCGTGAAGCTGGTGCGCTCCTTGTCGACCAGGGCACCCAGGCGGCTGCCCGTGGCGCCATAGGCCTTCGTCAGCTCCTGGAAGCTGCGCTGGCGGGTGGCGGCCTCCGTGATCATGGACGCCGTGAGCTGGGCCAGGCCTTCCTTCCCGGCCGGGTCGTGGAGGCTGCCCACGCGGAAGCTCACACGGAGGTTCACCAACGGGCTCGTAGCCAGACGCTGCTCCAGCAGGGGGAGCTGAGGCACCTGGGCCAGCTTGGCCGCCCGGGCCTCGACGCCTTCGTAGGCGGTGGCATAGCCCGCGGGAAGGGCGCCGAAACAAAGCGTCGTCTCCACCCGGTGGGCATCGGTGAAGGTGGCTCGGGCGATGGCGCTCAGATCCTGGGGCGTGACGGCCTCGCGGAGGGCGGGCACCTTTTCCAGCACGCCGGGATCCCGGTCGTAGCAGAGCTGGCGGGCCACGTAGCCGGCCACGGCGTGGGTGGAATCGAGGCGGCGCGCCAGGGCTACCCGTTCCTCGTTCTTGGATCCCTCCAAGCGCGCGGCGGAGAAGGGCAAGGCCCGAGCCTGGGCGCAGGCATCCAGGATGGCCTCGCGCACGGCGGCCATGTCCTCGGCCTTCTTCACGCGGGCCACGATGGAGAACAGCTCCGGATCCTTGTTGTCGCCGCCTCCGGCGCTGAGTTGATCCACCTTCTGCTCCCGCACCACGAGGCGCTGGTACAGCTCACTGCGGGGGCCAAAAAGGAGGTTGGCCACGAAGTCCAGCGCGAGGGCATCCTTCGAGGTGCTGCTGAACTTCGCCGGGGTGTGGAAGGCCAGGGACACGAGGGGGATCGTGGGGCTGTCCCAGGGCACATGGGCGGTGACGGGGGCCTTGGGCTCAGGCTCCACGGGGATCACAGGGGGCTTGGCCGTGCCCTTGGCCCATCCTCCGAAGTGCTTCTCCACCAGTGCGAAGGTGGCGGCGGGTTCCACATCACCGGCCACGATCACCGTCACGTTCCCGGGCTTGTACCAGCGCTGGAAGAAGGACATGGAGTAGGCGTACTGATTGGGCATGTCCTCGATGTCCTTGAGGAAGCCCATGGTGGTGTGCTTGTAGGTGTGGGTCTGGAAGGCCGCATCCCGCATCACCTCGTACAGTTTCTGGCCGGGGTTCGCGCTGTTCTTGTTGTACTCGCCGAGCACGGCGCGGGCCTCGGTCTTGAAGGCGCCCTCGTCGTAGCTCAGGTGCTGGAAGCGATCCGCCTCCAGGCGGATCCAGGTCTCCAGATCCTCCTTGGCGAACAGCGTGTGGTAGTTGGTGAGGTCATCGCTCGTGTACGCGTTCTGGCTGGCGCCCGTGGCCTGGAGGGTCTTGATCCACTGCTCGGGCTTCACGGTGGGCGTGCCGCGGAACATCATGTGCTCGAAGAAGTGCGCGAAGCCCGACTTGCCCGGCTCCACCTCGTTGCGGCTCCCCGTGCTCACGGGGATCTGCAGGCTCACGAGGCCCGGCATGCCCGTGGGGATCACCACCACCTTCAGCCCGTTGGCCAGGGTGCGGCTGTGCACGGGGAAGGGGAAGGCCGAAGGCTTCTTCGGAGCCTGGGCGGGGCCGGCCGCGAGCACGGCGGGGATCAGGGCCAAGGGGAGACGACGCATGGGGACCTCGGGGGGATCCCCCTACCCTAGCCCCCTTGGATCGGACCCGACATCACCACTCACCCCAGGCCGACCCCTTCATGGGCCAGGAGCCAGGCCTTCCGTTTCAAACCGCCGCCGTAGCCAGTGAGGGACCCATCGGCCCCCAGGAGGCGATGGCAGGGGATCACGAGACTGATGGGGTTGGCCCCGTTGGCGTGCCCCACGGCCCGCAGGGCAGCGGGGCGGCCCAGGCGCGTCGCGAGTTGCGCGTATGTAAGGCGGGTGCCCGCGGGGATCTCCCGCAGGGCCTTCCACACCTCTTGCTGAAAGGGCGTTCCCCCCGGGTTCACGGCCACCGCGTCCAGGGCGGCGAGTTCACCCGCGAAGTAAGCCTCCAGGGCCTCGGCCGCGCGACTCCGACCCGCACGCGCCTGGAGGACGATGTCCGCCCCATGGCGCAGCCGAAGGTCCCGGCGCCAGCGGTCCTCCAGGTCCGTCCACCCCAGGGTGCAGACGCGTCCTTCGTCATCCAGGACGAGGGCCATCTCTCCAAGGGGCGAGGACCGCCGCTCCAGCCGGAAGGGCGCCGCCATCACAGCCACCGGGGAACGTCCTGGAGGTAGGCCGTGTAGGCGTCGCCGAACTTCGCGCCCAGGGCCCGCTCCTCCGGCCGGATCTGGAAGCGGGTGAGGTAGAGGGGGAAGACCGGCAGCACGAGCAGGGCCGCGGGATGACCCAGGCCCACGGCCCAACCCAGCAGGGCCACGGTGAAGCCCAAGTACATGGGATTGCGCGTGCGGCGGTAGATGCCCGTGCGCACCACCTGGCTCGCGGCGTCGGGGTGAAGGGGGTCCACGGTGGTGCCGTGGTGGCGGAAGGCGCTCACCCCCGCGAGGATGATCCCCACACCCGTGAAGCCCAAGAGCACACCGAGGCCCAACCGCCAGGCCATCGGGACGCCTGGATCCAGGCCGGGCAGCAGGCGAGCCAGCAGCCACATGCCCCCCGCGGTCAGCAGCACCAGCAGGGCGGGCGGGACCTTCAATTCCAGGGTCATGGGTCCATCTTAAACGCACCGCCACAGGCCATGCCGCCCCTCTGGAAAGAACGGTCCAGCGCGGATATCGATCCATCCAAAATCACAACCGCGGAGGAAGCAAATTGCTTTCTTCCGCGGTTGTAGTTTCTTGACCTGCTCCCTGAGCCACCCGGGATTCCCGAGCCTGGATGAATTCCACACTGAAGCGTCTCCAACCTGGTTCCACCGTTCAAACCCGATGGCCCCGATGGGGTCCCTGCATTCGGAAGCGGGTCCCGGGGAAGGTAGACTGGAGCTTCACCCATGGCCACGACCTCCACCCCCCTCGCCGAAAAGATGCGTCCCCAGAGCCTCGCCGACGTGGCGGGGCAGGAGCACCTCCTGGGCAAGGCGGGCATGCTCACGCGGCTCACAGCGGGCGGCCGGCTGCCGTCGATGGTCCTGTGGGGGCCGCCGGGCACAGGCAAGACGACCCTGGCGCGCATCCTCGCCCGGGAGACGGGGCGCGGCTTCCTGGAGTTCAGCGGCGTCACAGGCTCCGCGGCGGAGCTGAAGAAATTCCTCATGGAGCAGTCCAGCATGCCCCTCTTCCGGGGCAACGCGCCGGTGCTCTTCCTGGACGAGATCCACCGCTTCAACCGCGCCCAGCAGGACATCCTCCTGCCCTTCCTGGAGCGGGGTGAGGCGGTGCTCATCGGTGCCACCACCGAGAACCCCGCCTTCTACCTGAACCCCGCGCTGCGCAGCCGCTGCCAGCTGGTGCCCGTGAAGGCGCTGGAGCCCAAGGCCGTGGAAGCGGTGCTGCGGCGCGCCTGGGCCACGGAGCGGCCCGGCGCCGCGGAGCCCGAAGGCGTCGTGCCCTGGCTGGCGGACTGGAGCGGTGGCGACCTGCGCGCGGCGCTCACGGGCCTGGAAACCTTCCTGGCCATGCCCGAGGCGGACCTGGAGTCCCTGCGCACGGCCCTCGGCGGGCGCGTGATGTACGACCGCGCCGACGGCCACTACGACCTCGCCAGCGCCTTCCAGAAGAGCCTTCGGGGCAGCGACGCCGACGCCGCCCTCTACTACCTGAGCCGCATGATCCGTGGCGGCGAGGATCCCCGCTTCATCGCCCGGCGCCTCATGGTGTGCGCCGCCGAAGACGTGGGCAACGCCGATCCCCAGGCCTTCATCCTCGCCGAGACCGCCAGCCGCGCGGTGGAGCGCATCGGCTGGCCCGAGGCGCGCATCCCGCTCGCCCAGGCCGTCATCTACGTGGCCAACGCCCCCAAGAGCAATGCCACGGTGATGGCCATCGACGCGGCGCTGGCCGTGGACGACGCCCCCGTGCCCGAGAGCCTGCGCGACGCGCACACCAGCACCTCCAAGCAGCGGGGCCACGGCGACGGCTACTTCTACAGCCACGGCGACTACGACCGGAAGCAGCGCTTCCTGCCGGAGAAGTTCCAGTCCACCCGCTTCCATCAGCCCACGCGCCCCCAGGAGCGCAGCTGGCAGGACCGCGAAGAGCCCGACACCGCGAAGCTCGGAGAACGGTGGGAGGCCTGGGTGGCCGAGCATCCCGAAGGCGGGGAACTGCCTCTGGAAGCCTGGTGCGCCGAGCTCACCTGCAGCCGGGAGGCCCTGGCGCGGGCGGTGGGGCGGCTCGGCGGGACACGGTTCATGCTGCGAAGGTCGTTGATGGTGGAGCCGAAGGTGGAAGGTTGATCGGCGCCTTGTCCATGGTCGCCCTGATCATGCTCGTGATGGTGTTGGTGGCCCTCCCCGCGATCTTGGTGGGCCGCATTGAGCGCGGGCAGCTCCTGCGACGATGGCTTCACATCGGCGCCCAACTGCCTTCCGACTGCCCTCAATCCCAGGAAACAACGTTCCTGTCGGTCCCTGTGCGGTTCGGTTCATTCACCCTGGGCAACAAGTTCGACCTGCATGCATTCCGCCTTCATTTGGATCTAGGGGACAGGGGCATCCGACTTCGGCAGGAACAGAGTTTGTGGGGGGTGACGGATTCCAGGATGGACCCGCTGTTCATCCCTTGGGAACGAATCTTGAAAGCGACCTACCGATCCCACGAAAGCGGCATCACCGAATCGACCGGTCTTTTTTTCGAAGTGGATCAGGTCCTTGATGAAGCCGGAAGTCCTTTCATCCTTCAGGTTTACTCCGACAGCGCAGTGATTGAATCCCTTCGGAACCGAGCTGCAGAATCCCTGCCCATGGAATCCGCTTAAAGGGATGGAATCCCAGGCCCACTTGGTTGGCCGAGGAAAGCAGGAACACGGAATGCGCCGAAGGCCCCTCGGGCCAGGCAGCGCGCGCGGAAGACTGCCGACCCAACCCGCATGGGACCCGCTTCAGGGTGGGGTCCGGGATCTCCATGACCAGGTGCTGGACCATTTGAAGGTCGGGTACGTGTAGGAAGTGGGGGCATACTGGGGCCATGTCCCGGTGGGCCCCCTCCCGCAGCCTGGAGATTCTCTTCCAGCGCCTTCTGACCCTCTTCGGGTGGGGTATGACCGTCACCAGCCTGATCCAGCTCGTGCTGCGGGTGATGGCGCCGCCTTCGATCCAACGGGCGGCCCTCATCGGGTCGGCGGGGGTGGCCACGCCCTTCTGGGCGCTGCTCACCCTCGCGTACCGGAGGCGGCGCCCCTCCCGCGAGACCTCCGATGCCTTCGGGTTCGCAGCCATGGTCTTCGTGTCCCTCCAGCTCACCCTCGTCACCTGGTTCGTGCGGGATCCCCTGCGCATCGCCGCCTATTTCGCACCCCTGGCCGTGGCGGGGGTCTTCGTGCGGCGGGCCTCCGTCTATGCGATGTGCCTCAGCGTCGTTTTCGGCTCCACGTGCCTGGCCTGGTCCCTGGCCCCGCCGCCGCCCAGCTCGGCCCTTTGGCTCGGAACCCAGCTCCTGCTCACCGTGGCCGTGGGCCTGCTGCTCCACGAGTTCGTGCGGCAATTGATGGATCGGGCGAGCCGGCTCCTCCGGCGCCTCGTGGAGGCGCGGCGAGCGGTGGCGGAGCTCCGCGGGCTCATCCCCATCTGTGCCGCCTGCAAGAGCGTGCGCAATGACAAGGGATTTTGGGAGACGGTGGAGACCTACGTGGAGCGGCAGACCCACACCACCTTCACGCATGGCCTTTGTCCCAACTGCCTGGCGGAGGCCCGCGCCCAGCTCCATCGGGAGCTGGAGGCGCGGGGTACGGATCCGGGACACGTCAGCCCGGAATGACGCCCATGCGGCCGGCGCGGTAGTCCTCGAAGGCCTGATGGATCTCCGCTTCGGTGTTCATGACGAAGGGGCCGTAACGGGCGATGGGCTCGCCCAAGGGCTGGCCGGCGATGAGGAGGGCGCTGAGACCCAGCTCGGATTTGAGGCGCAGGCCGCCACCTTCGGGTTTCAGCACGGCGAGGTCGGATTCCTTCACGGCGCGATCCGTGGGACCCGTGGTGCCTTCACCCTTCCGCACGTAGATCCCCGCGTTCCAGCCCTCGGGCAGGTCGTGCTCGAAAGTGGCCCCGGCCTGCAGGTCGAGGTAGGCGTAGGCGAAGGGACGCAGCTGAGGCACGGGACCCGTGACGCCGTTCCAGGTGCCGGCCAGCACCTTCAGCGTGCCGCCCGGAAGCGCCACGGTGGGCACCTCCGAGACCTGCACATCCTGGTAGCCGGGTTCCATGCCCTTCAGTTCCGAGGGCAGGTTGATCCAGAGCTGCAGGCCCTCGATGACACCGCCCCTGTCCCTCACCTCGGGCATGGGCATTTCGGAATGCACGACTCCCGAGGCGGCGTTCATCCACTGGGCGCCGCCGGGGGCCAGGCGGCCGTGGCCGCCCCGGCTGTCCTTGTGCTCCATGGCGCCCTGAAGGAGGTACGTGAGGGTCTGGAAGCCGCGATGCGGATGGTCGGGGATGCCCGCGTCCAGCCCGGGCGCCAGTTGAACGGGACCGAAATGATCCAGCAGGAGGAAGGGATCCAGCAGGGGCAGGCTGCGGGCGGGGATGGCCCGGCGGATGGGCATGCCCTCCCCCTCCACGGCGGCGTGGGCGGGCACGACGAAGGCAATGTCTCGAAGGGTCATGGGGCCTCCCAACTCCAGGAGCGTAGGCTCAGGGTTCCCAGCTGGAAGCCCTGGTACACGGTGCGGTGGGGGTCCCCCTGGGCGGCGCCGAGGGCCACGAAGATGGGATCCAGGTGATCGGTCGTGGGTGCGGACGGGTGGCTGCCGGCCCAGCGGGCGCGGTGATCCAGCAGGGCGGTGGTGTCGCCCGCGTCCAGATGGTGGGCGAACCACGCCTCCGCTTCGGCGGCCCAGGGGCGCACCACCTCATCGGGGGCGTCCCAGTCCACGGCCCGGAGGTTGTGGATGAGCCCCCCGCTGGCGACGAGCAGTACGCCCTCCTCGCGCAGGGGCGCGAGGGCCTGGCCGAGTTTCAGCAGCATCGGCGGCTCCCACCGGGGCAGCGAGAGCTGGACCACGGGCAGGTTGGCTTCGGGATGACTGTGGCGAAGCACGCTCCAGGCCCCGTGATCCAGACCGCGCGTGGCATCGGCCGTCACCGGGAAACCCGCCTCCTGCAGTAGGCCCATGGCCTGCCGGGCCAGCTCCGGTGAGCCCGGGGCCGGATAGCTGATGCGGTAGAGGGCCTCGGGGAAGCCAGAGAAGTCGTGGAGGGTGACGGGCTCCGCCGAGGTGGTGATGCGGAGGTCTGGCGTCCACCAGTGGGCGGAGACGACAAGGATCGCCTTCGCCCCGTGGGAATGCCCGTAGGCATGGAGGGCCCGGGCCCAGGCGTGCTCTGAATCCAGGGCCAGCATGGGCGACCCGTGGGAGACGAAGAGGACCGGTGATCTCATGCGAGATCGAACCAGAGCACTTCGCTGGCCGCCTCGGCGGTGAGGGTGGGTCCGCCCTCCTCCCAGACCTTCAGGGCGTCGCCCTGGGCGAGCACGGTGCCGTCATCCAGGCGCACCTTCCCCGTGGCCACGTGGAGGTAGCCATGGCGGCCCGCGGGAAGCACCGCCTGGAGCGAGGTCCCGGCGGAGAGCCGGGCGGCGTGGATGCGAAGGTCCTGGAAGATGACGACGCTGCCTTCGGCGCCGTCGCGGCTGGCGATGAGGCGCCAGCGGTCGGCGAAGTCCGCCGGAGCGTAGTTCACTTGGCCGTAGCGGGGGGCCAGGTCCTTGGCCTCGGGCAGGAGCCAGATCTGGAGGAAGTGCACGGGCTCCGAGGCGCTGTGGTTGAACTCGCTGTGACGGATGCCCGTGCCGGCGCTCATGACCTGGGCCTCGCCGGGGCGGATGACGCCGTGGCTGCCCAGGGAGTCCTTGTGCTCCAGGGCACCGGACATCACCCAGGTGAGGATCTCCATATCCTTGTGGCCGTGGGTACCGAACCCTTGACCGGGCTGCACCACGTCCTCGTTGAGCACGCGGAGGGCGCGGTAGTGGTGGTGGTCGGGATCGAAGTAGTCCCCGAAGGAAAAGCTGTGGCGGGTGTCGAGCCACCCGAAATCGAAGTGGCCGCGGGAATCGGAAGAACGGAGCACACGCATGGTCGCCTCCTGGCTGCTTCCAAATTAGGTGTTGCAACTTCTATTGTCAAGCCCTGTGATCGGAATCTTCCATCGGTGACCTATCTTTAAGGCGACCAAGGAGGTCCCATGATCACCAAGGTACTCGTCGGTGTCGACTTCTCCGAGGCCAGTCGGCAGGCCCTGGCCCGTGGGGCCGGATGGGCCGAGCGGCTGGGCGTGCCCCTCCTGGCCATGCACGTGCTGCAGCCACCCGCCCCCATGCTGCCCGAAGCCCAGCTGGCCCTGCCCGACCCCGCCTGGCTCCAGAGCATGGAGGAGCATGCCAAGACCCAGCTCCAGGCCTGGGTGCAGCCCTACCCCAAGGCCGAAGCCCAGGTGAAGTGGGGCAGCCCCGCCGAGGAACTGGTGGCCGCCGCGGACCAGGACTGCCTCCTCGTCGTCGCCCAGGTGGGTCACAGCACCTTTGAACGCCTCCTCTTCGGCAGCACTGCCGCCCGGGTGGCCAAGCACGCGCCCTGCGACGTGCTGGTGGTTCGGACCGACTCCGCGAAGAAGAAGTAGGCCACCCTTCCTTGATTACACTGGGGGGCATGGCCGCCCACCCTCCCATCCTCGTATTCGATAGCGGCGTCGGGGGGCTGAGCGTGCTCGACGCGGTGCGCAGGGCCCTGCCGAACGAGACGTACCGCTACGCCTGCGACAACGCCGCCTTCCCCTACGGCCCCAAGCCCGAGGATGAATTGGTGGCGCGCGTGGATGCCGTGCTCACGGCCCTCATCGCCCGGATCCATCCCAAGATGGTGATCGTGGCCTGCAACACGGCCAGCACCGTGGCCCTGCCCCGCCTGCGGGAGAAATTCACGATGCCGATCATCGGCGTGGTGCCCGCCATCAAACCGGCGGCGGCGATCTCCGAGCGCAAAATCATCGGCCTCCTGGCCACCCCCGGCACGGTGACCCGGCGCTACACGGACGACCTCATCCGCGAATTCGCACCGCACTGCGACGTGATCCGCGTGGGCTCCCGCGAGCTGGTGGTGCTGGCGGAAGCCAAGCTGCGCGGCGAAGCCATCGACCTCGGCGCACTGCGGGAAATCTTGGCGCCCTTCTTCCAGGAAGCGGATCGCCAGGCCGACACCATCGTGCTCGGTTGCACCCACTTCCCACTGCTGCTCGACGAATTGCAGCAGGCCGCACCCCAGGTGAAGCACTGGGTCGATTCCGGCGAAGCCATCGCCCGCCGTGCGGCGGCCCTCCTGCCGGAGCCCGCCGCCGAAGCCGAGGCCTCCCGCGCCATCTTCACCGCCGATGGGCCCACCCTGCAGCAGCTGGCCACCGCCCTGGCCGAGCATGGCCTGCTCCAGACCGAGGTCATCCCCGTTCCCTGACGGGAGCGGATTACCAGCGTTCGTGATCCGCCGCCGGCGCCAGGGGCCAGGGGGCGCTGCCCTGGCCGTTGATCTCGGTGCCCGCCTGCATCACGGAAGCAGTGCCCGGCAGGAAGCTGTGGGGGAAGATGGGCGTGGGGGCGCTGACGTCGTCCAGGCGACGCTGGTGTTCCGGCGAGATCTTCACGTCCAGCGCCTTCAGGTTGTCCTCGAACTGGGCCACGGTGCGCGCGCCGAGGATGGGGCTGGCCACGCCGGGGCGCTGCATCACCCACGCAAGGGCCAGGGAAGCCATGGAGACGCCCGCCTCGGCGGCCACGGCTTCGAGCTCCGCGATGATGGCGTAATTGCGATCCGTGAGGCTCTTGCTCTGGCCGGGCTGGTGGCGGCCTTCGCCCTTGGCGGGCTGCTTGTCCTTGCCGTACTTCCCGCTGAGGAGCCCACCTTTCAACGGCGACCAGGGCGTGACGCCCAGGCCGAAGGCGCGGGCCATGGGCATGAGATCCATTTCCACGGTGCGTTCGATGAGGCTGTGCTCGATCTGCAGCGCCACCAGCGGGTGCCAGCCGCGGACGCGGGCGATGACCTGGGCCTCGCTGCAGCGCCAGGCGGGCGTATCCGAGAACCCGATGTAACGGACTTTGCCCGCGGAAACGAGATCGTCCAGCGTCCGCAGGGTTTCATCCATGGGCGTGTGCGGATCGTTGAAGTGCATCCAATAGAGGTCGATGCAATCCGTGCGCAACCGCCGCAGGCTCTGCTCCAGGTTCTGCTGGATGGACTTGCGCCCCGCACCGCCCTGGTTGGGATCGCCCGTGTGGAGGTTGCCGCAGAATTTGGTGGCCACCACCCAGCGATCCCGCCCACCGCGCGCCTTGAAGTAGTCGCCGAGGATGGCTTCGCTGTGGCCCTTGGTGTAGATGTTCGCCGTATCGAGGAAGTTGCCGCCCTGATCCGCGTACGCATCCATCATGCGGAAAGCCTCCTGAGGCTCGCAGCCCCAGGCCCAGTCTTGGCCGAAGGTCATGGTGCCCAGGCAGAGGGGCGATACACGCAAGCCCGAGCGGCCCAAGGTGCGGTAGGAGGCGAGGGAAAGGGGCATGGAGGCTCCGCGGGGAGCCCCCATTCTACTGGCCCGAGGCCTCGCCGACCCCCAAGATCACGGGGCCACCGCCAAGGGCGCCAGGACGCTGAGCGCCGAATGCTCGCCCAATTTGCGATAGGCCTCCCACTGGGCCTCGTCGAAGAACTGATCCAGGGTCGGTTCGTGGGGGAAGGCCGGATGTTCGGCGTGATAGTAGGCCACATCCCGGGACTCGTCTCCCGTGAGGGCGGGTTTGAAGAAGAGGACGAGGCTGCCCGCGCCACCGGGGTAGGCGATGCGGGCGGCGTAGGCATGGCCCAGGGAGTGGCCTTCGGTTCCCGCCTTCTTCAGCTTCCATTCGCGCATCTCCCCCTCTTCCTTCCATTCACCCCGGCGGAGGTGGTCGAGGCTGCTGATCGAGGGCGGATGCTCCAGGCCCAAGGCCCGCTGGAGTTCCTCGCCGGCCACGCGGAGATCATCGCCCGCCACGGGGCTCAGCTCCGCGCCGAAATCCGCGCGCAGTTTGAGGGTGAGGTTCGCGAGGTCGTCGAAGAGGTAACCGGCATCTTCGCCGGCGTCGCACGCGAGGATCACGGGCACCCGCCGCCGGGCCAGCTCGTAGATGGCGGAGTTCTCGAAGTGGCCGCCGTCGCTGAGGTACCAATGGCGCTTGCTGGTACCGGGGAAGCGAGCCCGCAATTCGTCCAGCAGGTGGGCCTGCACGGGGAAGAAGCGCGAAAAGAGGCCCACGGCGCTGGGGGGTCGTTGCACGCCTTTATCGAGCCAACGGTCCACCCCGCTTCGCCACCAGTAACCGGTGCGCACGTTGAACATGCCGCAGAGCATGCTCAGGCCGGCGCTGGTTCGAAAGCCCATGCCGGTGCTGAACGCCGCACCGGAGATCCCCACCCACTGGCCTGCAGTCAGGGGTTCCGGCAAATGGGTGCGATCAGGGAAGACGGACCACCCACCCCCTGGAACGGGAATTCCCTTCAGCTTGTGGCCCACGTCCTCCCATTCCGCATGATGGCGCACCCCCACGCTCAGCCCCGCAGGTCCGACGCCAAGGCCCGTACCCTTGCGATCCCGCTGCTGCACCTGGGATTTGCCATCCACCGTCTCGTTGATGGTCGTGAAGATGAAATGGAGGGGACCCCCCTTCATGAAGGGCAGGTACTGGGACCATGGGATGTCATCCCCGGGGATGGATTCGCGGACGCTTTGCCGTCGCCACACCTCGCCCCCAACCTCCGTTTCCCGATCGGGGTTGGTGGCCCCCAGATAGGCCCGGGTGATGCGCCGTTGGTAGAAGGTGCCCATGGAACTCGCGTTGAGGAAGGAGAGGATCCTGCTGAACATCAAACTCAGCCCGAGGGTGATCCCCAGCCCCCACCCATACCAGACGGGATCGGGGCCGGACCGCCGTTCGGCTTCAACCGACACGGGCCATTCCACGGTCATCGCCCGGTCCGAGGGAAGGTGGACCGTGGGGTGTTCCACCGCCAGCGTTCCCACGCCTTGGGCAACCACCTTGGGTTGATCCTTCAGGCTCACCGAGATGTCGGGACTCTGGGCCGTGGCATTGCGGATGAGCACCCGTCCCACATTCACGTCGCCACCGGATTTCCGCGGCGCCTTGAAACCCCAGGCGAGGCCATGGGCGAAGGTATTCAGGCCCACCAGGGCCACCCCCAGGAGCAGGAAGGCCGCGATCGCCGCGATCAAGGAGAGCGGCAGGGACACGTCTTCTTTCCGCTTGGGCAGTCGGTGGGCGATTTCCTGGGCGATCAGCGCCGCGCCCACCACACCGCCACTGATCCCGAGCATCCAGGCATGGAGGCCTCCGGCCGTCTGTTCAGTGAGCACCGCGTAGACGGACTGCCCCATGGAATCCACCAGGCCCAGGAACACCAAGCCCAGGGTCAACGTCAGCGAGGCGGCCATCCCCCGGGAGAGGCGGGCTCGGGCGCCCAGGGCGATGGAGACCCCCTGCTCCGCCGAAGGCACCTTGGTGTTCGACCTCAGGCCTCCGGCGGCGAAGAGCCAGCCCAGCACCAGTACGGATTCCGCGCCGGCCGCCGCGAGTACGCCGCTCAGCGCCCCATACTCCGTGACGTGCCAGTAAAACCACCCCCCGAATACCCCGGCCAGGAGCAACGCTCCCAACCCTAAGAGGGGATTGCCCTGCTCCTTCGAAGTACCCGGGGTCGTGACCATCCAGTAAGCCCACCCCTGGGGAAGCGTCACCAGGGCGAACACCACGAGGGGCGCCCACAACCAGGGACTCCACCAGAGCTGGCCATCGGCCTTGGGCCAGCAAATTCCCGCATCCAGGAAGAGACGGCCGTTGAGCAGGAGGAAGGCGGCGATGGCCAGCATGGCCAGCACCACCTGCAGGGCCACCCAGTTCCGCAGCATGATGGCGCCCATGAGCGCGCCATCCGCGGAGCCGGAGGGCGCCAGGTAGTAGCCGTTCTCCCGCAACCATCGCACGGGCCGGGATTCCGTGGCCCCGATCCCCTGCAGGCCGTCGGAGACCTCCTCGGGCCCCTTGGCGCGGGTGAACCAGGCGCCCAGGAAGCTGCCGATGTAGCCGCCGCCGCTCACGGTGCTGAGCAGATCCACCCGAGGTAGAACCCGGGTTTGGGCGAGGCCCTTCAGCACTCCCAGGCAGAAGGTGGCGCTGCGGATGCCGCCTCCGGAGAGGGCTAAGCCGACGGCTGGCGCGCCCTCGGGTATCGCCACCAGATCCTTGACTCGATCCCGCCGGGTTTGGATGAACTGATTTTCGGCTGCGGCCAACGTCGAGGGATATTCGCCCTCTCGGGCCTTCAGCACCTCGGGCGCCGGCCTGGCCGCGGCGCGATCGGACTGTGCCATTGGACACACCCACAGAGGCCTTCCCTTGTCCTGAGACGAAATAAGGGAGCAAGGTGGAAAATTCCGAAGGCTTTGGTCTGCAGTATTTGCCTTTTGAACCTGAAGTCAACCCCAGGATGCCCCGTGGGGCCCGCCTCCCTTAACCTGAACCCATGAAGATCCTCATCGCAGGTGGAACCGGGCTCGTGGGTCGGGAAGCCATCCGGGACTTGGTCGCCCGGGGCGGCCATCGGATCGTGGCCCTGGTGCGCCGCAAGGGCAGCCTGCCGGACGTGGAAGAAGCCCCCCTCGATTTTGAGGATCCCGCTGCGTTTGATCGCCTCGTCTCGGAGGTGGCCCCCGACGTAGTGCTCTGCGCCCTGGGCACCACCCTTCGCAAGGCGGGCTGCGCCGAGGCCTTCCGCCAAGTGGATCTGGATTACCCGGCCCGGCTCATGGGCGCCGTGGCCCGCCATGCGCCCCACGCGGTGTTCGGCCTCATCTCCAGCGTGGGCGCGGATCGCCCCAAGGGGCTTTACCTGGTGGTCAAAGGCCAGGCCGAAGCCGCCCTGGCCCACACCGACCTGCGGCATGTGATCCTCCGCCCCTCCCTGCTGCTCGGGGCCCGCAGTGAATCCCGCCCGGGCGAATCCCTGGCCCAGGCCCTCAGCCCCGCCTACCTCGCCCTGGCCCGCTGCTTTCCGAAACACCCGGGCCTCTGGCGCTACGCGCCCATCTCCGCGGGCCAGGTGGGCCGCAAGCTCGTGTCCGCCTGCCTGGACGATCCTCCGGCCGCCGGGGGGCGGATCCTGGAAGGCCTCGACCTCCGCGACTGATCAGCCAGCGGCGACGGAACCGTCGGGGGCCTCCACGCGCTCATCGGGGTTGGCCCGGAGGATCTCCCGGAAGCGGCCGATGTGCTTCAGGAAGATCTCGCAGAGGTGGGGATCGAAGTGGTTGCCGCTCCGTTCCCGGATGAAGGCCTCCACGTCGGGGTCTTCCCACGCGTCCTTGTAATGGCGCTTGTTCGAGAGTGCATCGAACACGTCCACGATGGCGGTGATCCGGGCTTCCAGGGGGATCTGCTCCCCACCCAGGGCGTTGGGGTAGCCCGAGCCATCCCACTTCTCGTGGTGGCCCACGGAGATGCGCGCGCCCATCTGGATGAAGGGCACCTTGGAGCCTTTGAGGATCGTGGCGCCCATGGTGGTGTGCTGGCGCATGAGCACCCACTCCTCATCCGTGAGGGAACCGGGCTTTTGCAGGATCGCGTCGGGTACGCCGATCTTGCCGATGTCATGCATGGGCGCCGCAGACTCGATGCATTCGACGGCTTCCACATCCCAGCCCAAGATGCGGGCCATCTCGGCGGCGTAGAGCCCGATGCGCTTCACGTGCATCCCCGTTTCCTGATCCCGGTGCTCGCTGGCGGCCACGAGCCGGAAGGCGATCTCCGCGCGGCTGTTGCGGATCTCCTCCGTCTGCTCCCGCACCTTTTCCTTGAGCACTTCCTCGCGGTCACGGAAATCGATTTCCAGGATGCGGCGACGCAGCGCGCCGTTCACCTGCACGATGATGTCCCGGGGCTGGAAGGGCTTGAGCACGTACCCGAAGGCGCCCAGGTGGAGGCAATCGATGGCCGTGGTGGTGTCGTCCATGGCGCTCACCATGACCACCGCCACCTCCGGGAACCGGGGTTGCAGGTGCCGCACGAGATCCAGGCCGCTCTCTCCGGGCAGCTGGATATCGCAGAGCACCAGGCTGATGGGGTGTTCGCCCAGGAGCGTGATGGCCCGGGCAATGCTGTCGGCCTCGATGACCCGGTAGCCCTCCTTGGACAGGATCGCTTTCAGGGTGAGCCGGATCATGGCCAGATCGTCCACGATCAGAACCGTGGTGTCCGAGGGGCGGATCTGGATGTCGCGATAACTCATGTCACAAGGCTCAACGGCCGCAATCCCCAGGAACTGAAATTGGAGACTTTCAGGATTCCAGCATAGGCGAGTTCCGATGCCATCTCGGCGAATGGGTGCGGCTCTCCAGGAATTCGGCAAGCATCAGATCCAGACCCCGGACCAGGGCCTGCTGGGCCGCATCCCGGGTGTCGTAAGGCAACCCCGGTAGGGCTTCCTGCTGCAGCAAGGCCAAGGCTTCCAGCCGGCCCGCGAGGATCGGATCCATCGGAATGCTCAAAGGTTCCATGCCGGCCTCCGGATCACTGACCTCTATACGGCCAAGGGAGGAGGGGTGTTGAGCCATGGGGGGGATCCGCCCCTTGAAGGGGTGAAATCCGGACAAGGGAATCAGCGCGCCCAATCCAAACTGTCAGCCTTTGCCTGGTAATGCGCGCCCAGCTCGAGGGCCACGGCCCGCTCGGCCAATTCCAGGGCCTCGTGGAACTGGCCCAGTTCCGAGTGGGCTTGGATGCCCCGCTCGAAGCAGGTGAGGGCCTCCAGGCGAGCCCGGTACCCATGGGGGAATTCCGCCTCCAGATCCGCGAGGTGCTTGAGCACCATGGCGACACTCGCCACGCACTCCTCCCAGGCCCCGACCTGCGCCTGCGCATCGGCCATCAAATCATAGGCCACGGCCTTCACGGCATTGGGCAGGTTCACCTGCCCTTCGAAGACCCGCCGCAGGTACTTCAGCGCCGATTCCGGCCCACTGAACGCCGCCTCCTTGTGGCCGTTGAGGAGGTCATCGAGGGTGTCCTTCACGGACTTGCGGACGGGTTCGGGACGTCGGGCCATGGTGCCTCAAGAAAAATGAGCACCACCAAGACACTAAGGCACCAAGAAAAACGAAGAAGGGTCAACAACTGGCCTTTTGCTTTTCTTGGTGTCTTGGTGCCTTGGTGGTGAATCTTTATTCGTATTCGATGGTCGCAGGTGGCTTCGAAGTGATGTCGAAGACCACGCGGTTGATGCCCTTCACTTCGCGGACGATACGCTGGGCGATGCGGTCCATGAGCTCGTGGGGCAGGCGGGCCCAGTCGGCGGTCATGAAGTCCTCGCTGGTGACGGCGCGCAGGGCGCACATCCATTCGAAGGTGCGTTCGTCGCCCATGATGCCCACGGTCTGCACGGGCAGGAGTACGGCGAAGGCCTGGCTCGTCTTGCCGTACCAGCCCGATTCCTTGAGTTCCTGGATGAAGATGGCGTCGGCGTTCTGGAGGATGGTGACGCGCTCCTCCGTGATGGCGCCCGGCAGGCGCACGGCGAGGCCGGGGCCGGGGAAGGGATGGCGCTGGTTCATCTCCTCCGGGAGCCCCAGGGCGAGGCCCGTGGCGCGCACTTCGTCCTTGAACAACTCGCGCAGGGGCTCCACCAGACTCATGCGCATGCGCTCGGGGAGGCCGCCCACGTTGTGGTGGCTCTTCACGAGGATCGCGCCGCCGATGCCGCTGCTTTCAATGACGTCGGGGTAGGTGGTGCCCTGGCCCAGGAAGTCCGACTTCGTCTTCTTGGCTTCGCGCTCGAAGACTTCGATGAACTTGCCGCCGATGATCTTGCGCTTCTGCTCGGGATCCGTCACCCCGGCCAACGCACCCAGGAATTCGGCCTTCGCGTCCACCCACACGATCTTCAATTCGAAGGGTTTGAAGTACTCCTGAACCTGGAGCATCTCGTCCTTGCGCAGCAGCCCCGTATCCACGAAGACGCAGGTGAGCTGGTCGCCGATGGCCTTGTGGATGAGCAGCGAGGCCACCGAGGAATCCACGCCGCCGGAAAGGCCCAGCACGACAGTGCCCGAGCCCACCTGTTCGCGAATCTGCTGGACCTTCTCCTCGATGAAGTTGCCCGCGTTCCAATCCAGAGCCATGCCACAGGCCTTGAGGTAATTCAGCAGCAGGGGCGTGCCCTGGGCGCTGTGCGTGACCTCGGGATGGAACTGGATGGCGTAGAGCTGGCGGGCCGCATCCTCCATGGCCGCCACGGGAACGGTGGGCGTCTTGGCCGTCACCTTGAAGCCCGCGGGCGCGGCCTCCACGTGGTCGCCATGGCTCATCCACACCACTTGGCTGTGGGGCAGCCCGTCGAAGAGCAGAGAACCTTCAGGGCTGGCCGTGATCTCGGATTTGCCGTATTCCCGGCTGGTGGATCGGTGGATCTGGCCGCCCAAGTTCCGAGCCAGCAACTGCTGGCCGTAGCAGATGCCCAGCACGGGCACGCCCAGCTCGAGGATCTTGGGATCGAGGTCGGGAGCGCCCGGCTCCAGCACGGACATGGGCCCGCCGGAGAGGATCACGCCCTTCAAGTCCGGCCCCATGAGTTCCGCGGCCCGTACATCGGAGTTGTAGACGAGTCCGAACGCCCCGAGTTCGCGCAGCCGCCGCGTGATCAGCCGGGTGTACTGGCTGCCGAAATCGATGATGGCGATGCGTTCATGGTGCATGGGGGCCTCTAATCCTTCATTTTCACAGGCCGGAGGCCTTCCTTGAAGCAGGAATCCAGAAATGGAGGCGATTCGTAAGGGGTTTGGAGGCCTTAGGCACTCATTGCCACTGGCTGAGGTCCGCCACCCGCAGGAAGGCCTGGCGCAGGCGGTTCAGCAGCGAGAGCCGGGCGGCGCGAAGATTCTCATCTTCGCACTTGACCATGACGCCTTCGAAGAAGGCGGCGAGCGGACCCACGAGGCCGGCGAGGTCCTCGAGAATGGCCTGGGGATCGATGAGGCCTTCCAGGTGCAGGAGGTGGGCGGCGAGGATCCGCTCGCTTTCGTGCTGGAGCACGTTCTCATCCACCTTGTGGGCGGGGGTCTCGTCCTTGAGGATGTTGGCGATGCGCTTGGCGCTCTGCCCCAGGGATTCGAAGCGGCTGTCCTCGGCGAAGGCGGAGAGGGCCCGGCAGCGGGCCTTGAGATCCGCCAGGTCGTGGCAGCCCACGGCTTGGGCGGAACGGCGCACCGCGGGCGGAATGCCCGCCAGTTCGAGCTGGAAGGACACGCGATCCTTGAAGAAAGAATCCAGGGCCGCGAGGGTTTCACCCTCCCCCTTCGTGGCTTTGGTCTTCACCTGCTGGAAGGCCACCTTGGAGAGATCCAGGGGTTTGATGGACCACCCCTTTTCCCACAGGATGCGGATGATGCCCATGCCCGCCCGGCGCAGGGCCAGGGGATCCTTGGACCCGCTGGGGATGAGGCCCACGGCGAAACAGCCCACGAGGGTATCGAGTTTATCGGTGAGGGCGATGAGGGCCCCGAGGTCCGAGGAGGGCACGGCGTCATCGGAGGCCATGGGCCGGTACTGTTCCTTGACGGCCATCCAAAGGGCCTGGGGGGCGCCTTCGGCCTTCAGGTACTCGCCGCCCATGATGCCCTGCAGTTCGGGGAATTCGCCCACCATGTGCGTCACGAGGTCCGCCTTGGCGAGGCGTCCGGCTTCACCGGCGATCTTGGCATCCAGCCCCAGTTGGGAGGCGAAGTCGGTGGCCAGCGCTGAGATGCGGGCGGATTTGTCGGCGTAGGAACCCAGCTCCCGCTGGAAGGTGAGGGTTTTCAACTTCTCCATGCGGGCCGCGAGCTTGACCTTGCGATCCTCGGCGAAGAAGAAGCGGGCGTCGTAAAGGCGGGCGCGCAGCACCCACTCATTGCCGGACTTCACAAACCCGTTGGGATCGTCGGGGCGGTTGGCGGCGGTGATGAAGGTGGGCAGCAAGTTGCCCTTGGCATCCTGCACGCAGAAGGCCTTCTGGTGCTCCTTGAGGGACGTGACGAGCACTTCCTTGGGCAGCTCCAGGAAATCCGCGGGGAATTCGCCGCGAATGACCTTGGGCCACTCCACGATCTCCGCAAGGGTATCCAGCAAGCCGTCGTCCTTCACGACCTCGCCCTGGACCTCCCAGGCCAGCCCTTCCATCTCATCCTTCATGCGGCGGCGGCGCTCAGCGAAGGCGCAGACGACGCCGGCCTCCTCGAGGTGCTTGTCGTAGTCCGTGGGGTTGGCGATGGTGATCGGCTCGGAATGATCGCGGTGGTACAGGCGATGGCCCCACGTGGTGTGCCCGCTGGAAACGCCATCCACCTCAAAGGGGACGACGTGCTCGCCGAGCAGGCAGAGGATGTTGCGGATGGGCCGCACGAACGCGAACTCCGAAGCGCCCCACCGCATGGCCTTGGGCACGTGGAGCTGGGCGATGAGCCCGGGCAGGGCCTCGGCCAGAAGGTCCAGGGAGGGACGGCCGGGAAGGCTCTGCACCACCATGGCCACGGGTTCCTTCTTGCCCGCGACCAGATCAAAGGTCAGGGACTCGAAGGGGACGTTCCACTTCTCCGCGAATTTCAGACCGGTGACGGTGGGCTGGCCGGCTTCATCCACGCACATGCGCTTGGGGGGACCCACCTGGGTCTCGGTGCGATCCGGCTGGGCCGTGGGGAGATCCAACACGCGCCAGGCCAGCTTGCGGGGGCTGTAGAAGACCTGCATGCCGAGGGCGCCGAGGCCCTGGGCTTCGGCCCAGGCCTTCAAACGGCCCGCGAGATCCTCGGTGAGGAGCTTCAGGAAGCGGGCGGGGATCTCCTCGCAGTGGAGCTCCAGGAGGAAATCCTCCTTGCTCCGCAAGGAGGCCGGGCCCGCGTCTTTCTTGGGTGCGGCCTTGGGAGCGGCCTTGACGGGCTCCTTCTTGGCATCGGCCTTCCGAGCATCGGATTCCCGACGCTCGCTCTGCCGCCGATCTGAATTCGCAGGACCCGTCTTCCGGGCAGGGGCCTTCTTGCTCATGCGACGACCATCTTTCCGCTGGGGCCCTGGCCTTGGGGGGCTTCCAAATCCATGCCGAGGTAGAGCCGGGCGCAGGCACAGGCCAGATCCCGAACGCGCTTGATGAGGCCGGGGCGCTCCGTGGTGCTGACCGCGCCCCGGGCATCCAGCACATTGAAGGCATGACTCATCTTGAGGGCCTGCTCATAGGCTGCGAGGTGGAGCTTGTGCTTGTGCAGCAGGCCCCAACCCTCCTTCTCATAGGCGGCGAAGAGATCCCAATGCAGCTTCAGGTCGGCATGCTCGAAGGAGTAAGCGCTGAGCTCGAACTCCTCCCGCTGACGCACCTGGCCGTAGGTGACGGGGGTGACGCCTTGATCCGTCTTCACCTCGCCCCAGGTGAGGTCGAAAATGTTGTCCTGGCCCGTGAGGAACATGCAGATGCGCTCGATGCCGTAGGTGAGCTCCGCCGCCACGGGCTTGAGCTCCAGGCCGCCGCTCTGCTGGAAGTAGGTGAACTGGCTGATCTCCATGCCATCCAACACCACCTGCCAACCCACGCCCCAGGCGCCCAGGGTGGGGCTTTCCCAGTTGTCCTCCTCGAAGCGGAGGTCGTGCTTGGAGAGGTCGATGCCCAGGGCCTCCAGGCTTTCGATGTACATCTCCTGCACCTTCGCGGGCGAGGGCTTGAGGATCACCTGGAACTGGAGGTGCTTGTAGACACGGAAGGGATTCTCACCATAGCGGCCATCCGCCGGACGACGGCTGGGCTCCACATAGGCCACGTTCCAGGGCTTGTCGCCCAGAACACCGAAGAAGGTCAGTGGGTTCATGGTGCCCGCGCCCTTCTCGAGGTCATAGGGCTGGCCAATGAGGCAGCCCCGATCGGCCCAGAAGCGCTGCAGGCGGAGGATTAGTTCCTGGATATGCATCGTGACCCGCGGAAAAGGTCGATTCTACCGCAATTTCCCCATTCCTCCACCTACGGACCCTGCGCGGGGCTGCCGTCACACGGCGATTGGGTTAGACTCTCCCCTTTTCCGAAGGCTTCCCATGCCCCGCAAGATCGCCCTCCTCGCCATTGGCGGCAACGCCCTTCTCTGGGCACCCGCTTCGCGGGTGCTCCAGACCTGGTGCGGAGCTGGGGTCACCCGATGAGCCGCCGGAAAATCGCCCTCCTCGCCATTGGCGGCAACGCCCTTCTCAAAGAGAAGGAGCGGGGCCTGCAGGAGGAGCAGATGGAAAACGCCCGGGACTGCGCTGAGATGCTGGCCCACGTGGTGCAGGCGGGCTATTCGCTGTGCGTGGTGCACGGCAACGGGCCCCAGGTGGGGAACATCCTCATCCAACAGGAGAGCGCCTCCAACCAGATCCCCCCTTACACCTTGGATGTGTGCGGGGCCATGACCCAGGGCTCCATGGGCTACATGCTGGAGCGGATGCTGGTGAACCGGCTCCACTTCCTCAAGCAGGACACCGCCGTCACCACGCTCCTCACGGAGGTGGTGGTGGACAAGAAGGACCCTGGCTTCGACCATCCCACGAAGCCCGTGGGTCCCTTCTATCCCGAGTTCCGAGCCATGGAGCTCATGCGCACCAAGAAGTGGAAGATGAAGGAGGACAGCGGCCGGGGCTGGCGCAAGGTGGTGCCTTCCCCCAAGCCGCTCGAGATCGTTCAACTGGCGGCCATCAAGGCCCTGCTGCACCAGGGGCAGTGCGTCATCGCCGGCGGCGGCGGCGGCATCCCGGTGATCCGCGATGCCTCCGGCTACCTGGTGGGCGTGGAGGCCGTCATTGACAAGGATCGCCTCTCGGCCCTGTTGGCGGCCCAGCTGGGCGCGGAGCTGTACATCATCCTCACCGGCGTGGAGAAAGTGGCCATCGACTTCGGCAAACCCACTCAAGTGAACCTGGATCGCATGACGGCCACCGAGGCCCGGAAGCACCTGGCTGATGGCCAATTCCCCGCGGGCTCCATGGGGCCCAAGATCGAATCGGCGCTCAGCTTCATCGAGGGCGGGGGCCACGAGGTGCTCATCACCACGCCGGAGGCCCTGAAACACCAGGACCCCGCCACGGTGGGCACCCGGATCGTGCGGGACTGACCCGCCCCGCATTCAGGCGAGGGGGATCTCCACCCGGAAGGTGCTCCCCTGCCCCTTGGCACTGGCCACGCTGATGCGCCCGCCATGGGTTTCCACCAGCCCCTGCACGATGCTCAGGCCCAAACCCCAGCCCTGGGCGGCATCGCGCACGTCCCCTTGCTGGAAGGGCCGGAATAGGCGCTCGATCTGGGATTCGGACATGCCCCGGCCCGTGTCCTTCAACTCGAGCACCCAGACCCTGCTTTCCACGGCGGATCGGAGGATCACCTGGCCCCCGGGCGGCGTGAACTTGAACGCATTCCCCGCCAGATTCAACACCACCTGCTGGATGCCCAGGGGGTCCACATCCACGAGGATCGCGTCGCACCCGGCCCCCTCTTCGAAGTGGAACTCGAGCCCACGGCCCCGGGCCTTGAGGCGCAGCACCTCGGGCAAGCCCTCCAGCACCTGCCGGGGCGTCATCTTCTTGCGGTACGCGGTTTGGAGGAAGCTCTCGGCCTTGGCCTGATCCAGCAGCCGCTGCAGCAGGCCCTCAATGCGGCCCGCCTCCTGGTGCAGCAACTCCAGCTGGGAGGCGCGGGGCGCTTGGCCATCGGAGACATCCAGGGCCAGCTGATCCGCCAACAGCATCAGGGTGGTGAGGGGGCTGCGGAGGTCGTGGGCCACCATGCGCGTGAAGGCCGCCTTGGCTTCCAAGCCCTCCTGCACCCGGGTGTGGGCGCGCTCCAGGTCCTCATTCCGCTGGAGCAGGGCATGGGTGCGCTCATCCACCTTCACTTCAAGCTGCAGGGCCCGCTCCTTCAGGCGGCGGGTCCGCCAGCGGACGACCCCCAGCAATCCTCCCCCCAGCAAGCCCAGGGCACCCAAGCGCACCCACAGGGATTCGTGCCAGGCCGTATCCACCCGGATCTCCAGGGGTGGCCCCTCCACCCACTTCGCGCCATCCACGGAGGCGCGGATCCGGAAGCGGTAGCTGCCGCCCGCGAGGCGGCCGAATCGCATGAGGTGATCCTGCCCCACCCGTTGCCAGGCCGGGGCCAGCCCATCCATGGCGATCTCGTACACGGGCAGCCGGGCACAGAGGGGCTGGGCCACCTGGAACTCCAACTGCAAGCCGCCGCCACCCGAAGGCAGCCGCAGCCGCGTGGGCTGATGGGCCACGCCCTCCGGCCATCGGGCCTCCACCACCACGGGGGGATTCAACCCGGGCAGCGCCTTCTCCTCATCCAAATCCAAGCGGCAGAAACCATTCACCAATCCGAACCAGAGCTTGCCCTGGGAATCCAGGAGCACGCCTCCCTGGTTGGTTTCGTCGGAGTAGAGGCCCAGGTTTTGATTGAGGTGCTCCATGGGTTTACCAGGGCGGATCAGCGTGACCCCTTTACCGTGGCCCACGGCCAACCCGTCTCCAGGGAGGGGTTGAATGAAATAGATGTGGGCATCCGGGAGGCCCTGTTGGATTCCGAAGGAGGTCCAACCCGCGACATCCTTTCGGAAGAGCCCCCGCACCGTGCCCACCCAAAGGGCCCCGCTGGCATCGTAGACGAGGTGGATGACGCGCAGCCCCGCGAAGGGCGCATCCCCGTGGATGCGCTGGATGCGTCCCTCGGAGTATGAGAAGAGCCCCCGCTGGGCCCCCACAAGCACCTTATCCTCGGTGCCGAGCATGATCGAAGCTTCGGGGCCTCCCGCATCCGCGGGCAATTCCAGGGTGCGGAGGATCTTCCCGGCGGCATCCATCTCCGCCATGCCTCCCATGAAGGCGATGAGGAATCCCTTCTTCCAGGCGATGACCTGGTAGATCCTCGCGCCCGGCAGCACCACGGGACCCACGACCCGATCGTTCCGCCACTGCACGAGCCCCCGGGCCGTACCGATCCAGGTGCCCCCGGCCCCATCGGGCAGCAGGTTCCACACCTCCGGGCTGGGCAGGCCCTCGGCCTTGGACCAATGGCCGATGGCCCCCCGCCCTTCCTGGATCCGGAATACCCCCCGGGTGGTGCCCATCAGGAGCCGGCCCGGGGCCTCCTCCTGGAAGCTGAGCACCGCGCCGATGGGTTGGGCCCCGACCCGCTGCAGGCCCGACAGCCCCCGGATGGCCCGGGCATGCAGCCCCTCGCCATCCGTGCCGACCCAGAGGGTGCCCTGACGATCGAGGTAGCCCAGGTTGATCTGTTCCTCTGGGAGTCCATCCCGGGACGTCCACATTCGGACCCCTCCCATGGCATCCCTCGCCCAAAGCCCGTCTTCACCCAGGCCCACCAGCACGGCGCCGAGGGCATCCATGGTGAAGCTCCGGAGGCGGGCCCCCGCCGGCGCGCCCTTCAGCGGTTCCGGCTCCCAGTGCCCTGCCTCCCGGCGGATCAGGAGCCCCTTGGCCGTGGCCAGCTGCACGGTGCCCGTGGGATCCAGTTGGATGGAGATCACGTTTTCGCCCAGGAAGGCCTCGGGGACGGACTCTTCCCGGATGTCCCCGGTGGGGGACCAGTGGGCCACCCGGCCCCGGGGACCCCCGATCCAAAATCCACCGGCGTGATCCGCCTGCAGGGCGAAGATGGGGAGGTCGGACCAGCCGCCGCCCAGGGGCACGGCCGAAAAGCGCCCTGCCTCGAAGCGCCAGATCCCCTTGCGTGTGCCCACCAGCACCCGGCTCTGAGGATCCAAGGCCAGGGAGAGGCAATCGGGATCGCCCAGGCCATCCCCCGCGCCGAACACCTGGATCTTGGAGCCCCGGATCAAGGCGAGGTTGGCGTCCGCTTGGGCCGCCCAGATGCCCCCTTCCCGATCCTCCATCAAGGCCCGCACCCTGCCCACCCCCAGGCCCTGGGCCAGGCCGAAGGACTCGATGCCCGAGGCCCCCATGCGGGCCACGCCCCCGTGGGTGCCCACCCAGAGAAAGCCCAGCCGGTCCTCCAGCAGCGCGTCCACCTGGCTCTGGGGCAGCCCGTCCCGGCCATCGAATCGCCGGAAGACGGGGGCCTGCGCCACCAGCGGGAGGGCCAGGAGCAGGGGCAGGAGGCGGCGAAGGAGAGGGATCATGATCTGGGAAACCCATCGGTTCCGAAGTGGATCGGATTGAAGGCTGCGACAATGCCAGGATGTACGCACTCGCCATCATCCGCTATCGCAAGCCCCTCGAAGAGGTCCTCAAGGTGATCGAGGACCATCGCGCCTACCTCCGCGGCCTGAAAGAACAGGGCCTCCTGCTCGCCTCCGGCCCCTTCGATCCCCGGAGCGGCGGCGGCCTCCTGCTCCGCGTGCCCGACGAGGGCGCCGCCGCGGCCTTGGATCGCATCCGGGAGGGCGACCCCTTCACCCTCACGGGATGCGCCCAGTACGAACTGCTGCCCTGGATCCCCGTCATCGGAAAGGAAGGGCTGGATAGCCTCTAGGGTTTCGCCTCGGCGGGCTTCCGCTTGGCCTCCACGGCCTTGCGGGCGGCTTCCTTCTCGGCTTTGCCGGGCGTGCCGAACACGAGGCGGTTGGGCTTCTGTTTGAGGATCTCCACCAGTTCCTCGGCGGATTCCAGATCCCTGCGAAGGGCTTTGAGCGTCGCATCGATGTCCGGCCGATCCTGGGCCAGCAGATCCTGGAGGTTCGCTGTGAGGCCCTTCATCTGCGACATCACGGCGGGCAGATCCGCCAAGGCCTTGTCGAGGTCGGGCCCCCGCTTCTCCAGGAGTTGCTGCACGGCCCGGCTTGAAGCGCTCAGGGCCGCCAGGCCCTTGTCCAACTCCTCGAGGCTGTGCCCGCCCTTGGTGGCCAGGGTCCGGGCCTCCGATCCCAGGGCCTGGTAGGCGTCCAGCGTCGCCTGAAGGCTGCGCAGGATGGGCTTCACCTGGGGATGATCCAACACGACCCCGGCCCCCTTGGCGCGCAAATCCGACACCGCCCCGTCGAGGTTCTCCAGCAGGGCGTCCACCTTCTCCAGCACGCCCCCGAGGCTCACACCGCTATCCCCTGGCAGCAGGGCGCCCGGCGCCAGTTCCCGGGTGCGAGCATCCATCTCGGGCAGCTCAAATGAGACGGCCACGCCCCCGAGCCCCTTGGGCACCACCACGGCCTTGGTGCCTTCCCACAGCCGGATGCCATCCTTCACCGAGAGCGTCGCGATGAAGGAATAGGCGGTGCCCTCCCGCTGGAGTTCCACCCGCTCCACGCGACCCACGCGCCAGCCCTGGAGCTGCACCTCGGTGCCCACGTCCACGCCTTCTAGCCGCGCGAGCTTCGCCTTCATGGCGTACGTGCGTTCCGTGACCTGCTTGGCGGTCTTCAGGACCACGAGGCCGATGAAGAGGCCGAGCCCCATCAGGACGAAGAGGCCCACTTTGGCGTCATTGCGCTCCACGATCATGGCCCCTCCCCTTCTTCTTCAAGATCCAATCGCAGGGCCCCGAGATCCTCGTGATCCTCCGGCCGTTCCGTGGCCACCACGAGCGCCTTCGCCGCGTCCGAGCTCCAAGCCCCGAGCAGGGCACGCACCTTGGGCAGATCCCTGGGATCCAGGGCCTCCAGCGGTTCATCCAGCAGCACGAGATCGGGATCGAAGGCCAACACCCGCGCCAGGCTGCCGAGCTTGCGCTGGCGATCGCTCAGGGCGTGGGGGCGCAGGTCTCCGACGGAAGCCAATCCCAGCTGGGCCAGGGCCGCCACGGCGCGCTCCAGGGCCTCCTCCTTCCGCATGCCCTGGAAGCGCAAGGGCAGCATGAGGTTCTGCACCAGCGTGGTGTTCACGAGCAAGCCGCCGCGGCCCAGCGCCAAGCCCACCCGCAGGTTGGACTCCCGCACCACGCGCCCTGCCAGGGGATGCACCGTCCCCGCCAGGGCCTTGAGGAAGCGCGTCTTGCCCGAACCGCTGCCCCCGCTCACCACCAGCGCCCGCTCGGGGCCGAAGCTCAGGTCCAGGCCCCGGGCCAGCGGACCCCGATCGGGGCCTTCGAGGCGGAGGCCCTCCACGGCGATCCTCACCCGTACACCAGGGCCGCGATGAGGCCATCCAAGACGAACACCACGCCGAAGCAGGCCACCACGGTGCGCGTCACGGCCTGGGGCACCTCCGTTTGGCTGCGGTGCACGGCCAGGCCGTAATAGGCCGCGTGGAAGGCGATGGCGCCGCCGAAGAGGAAGGCCTTCAGCGGCGTGATCCAGAGATCCGCGTAGGTCAGGGCGCCCCGCACGCCGTCCAGGAAAGGGCCAAGCGGCAGGCCGAAGCGCAACCGCGCCACGAGGAAGCCCCCCGCCAGCGCCGCCGCATCGAAACAGGCCATGAGCGCGAAGAGGCTCACCACGGCCCCGAGGGCCCGGGGCAGGAGCAGGTACTGGTGGGGGTCGATGCCGAAGGCCTCCAGGGCATCCACCTCATCATTGAGCTTCATGGAGGCCAGCTCCGCGGCGATGGCCGTGGCGCTGCGCCCGATGACGAGGATCGCCGCCAACAGGGGCCCCAGTTCCCGGATCACGATGAGCACGAGGATGGGCCCGATGTAGGCCTCCGCCCCCAGGGCCGAGAGCTGCGTGAAGGCCTGGATCACCGTCACGGCCCCGAGGCCCATCCCCACGGCCACCACCAGGGCGAGCGCGTCGATCCCCGTGAACTTGATCTGCAGGCGCACCTGCTCGTTCACCACCCGGAAGCGGTGGAAATCCATGAACAACCACCCCCGCACCGTGCGCCCCACCAGGTGCGCGAGGTCGCCCCGCACTTCCAGGAAGCGGCGGACGGAGCGGCCGGTGCGGCGGGGGAGATCCGTGAGGGGGTGGGCCATGGGTGGGGGAAGGGACGGCTCCAGCTTGCCCCAAGTTGCCGGAAGGGGCAGCTGCTTACTGCGGCGGGGCCGGGCGGTGGGGCAGGAACCCATCCGCGAAATCCACCACGCAGACCTGGCCCCACTCCGCATGGGGAGCCACCGCGGCCCCGGCCTGATGGAACTCGGGGTTGAAGATGCTCCTCCGGTGGCCGCGGTCCGCCACGCCGTCATCGATGATGAGCTGGATGACGATCATCCGCGCATCCTCCGGGCCGTAGGAGATGCACTCCCCCGCGGTGGAGGCGAGGGTGCCCTGGCGATCCAGGCGCTCCCGCAATCGGCTGCCCTGGGATCCCACGTGCCCCACGCCGCCCGTCTTGGCCTGATCGAGGGCATGCTCCCGCGCGGCCTTCCAGAGCCCTTCGTTGAAGCGGAGGGGGCCCGGCGCGGGCGAAGCCTCCAGGAAGGCGATGGCCTCATCGAGGGCGGCGACGCCCTCTTCGGTGCGGAGGGGGGTTTGGTCCGGCAAGCGCCAGACCTTGCCCTCGAAGTACCCCCGGAGGGCCTTGAGGTGCTTCACATACACCTTGGGCCGCCAGCGGACCTCGCTCAATTCCTGGACGATGGCCTTCTCCAGCGGGCTGGGCTTGGTGGCCTCCGGAGCCTGCCCGAAGCAGGCCGCGGCACCGAGGAGGAGGGACAAACAAAGGGGGCTTCGCATGGAAGCCCCATCGTCGCAGGAATCCCTGGAGGTTAGAGGGAAGGTTCGTCCATCTCGGCGTAGAGGGGGTGGCTCAGGTAGCGCTCGCCGGTGTCGCAGAGCACGGCCACGACGGTCTTGCCCTCGCCCAGCTCGGCGGCGATCTTGAGGGCCGCGTGCACGATGGCGCCGGTGCTCAAGCCGCTGAGGAGGGCCTCCTCCCGGGCCAGACGGCGGGCCATGGCCACGGCATCTTCATAACTCACGTCCTCCACCCGCTGGAAGGCGTCGCGGTTGAGGATGCCGGGCACGAAGTTGGGACCGATGCCCTGGATCTTGTTGGGGCCGGGCGTGCCCTTCGTCAGCAGGGGGCTGCTCTCGGGCTCCACGGCCACGCGGAGCACCTTGGGCTTCTCCACGGCGAGGATCTCCCCCACGCCCGTGATGGTGCCGCCGGTACCCACGCCCGCCACGAAGGCATCCAGCTCGGGCACCTGGGCCAGGATCTCCCGGGCGGTGGTGCGCCGGTGCACGGCGGGGTTGGCCGGATTATCGAACTGGCGCACGAGGAAGTACTTGGAATCCGTGGCGGCGATTTCCTGGGCCTTCTCCACGGCCGCCTTGATGCCGCCCGCACCGGGCGTGAGCACGATGTGGGCCCCGTAGGCCTTGAGCAGGGCGCGGCGCTCCATCGTCATGGTGTCGGGCATGACGAGGGTGATGGGGTAGCCCTTGGCGGCGGCCACGAAGGCGAGGCCGATGCCCGTGTTGCCGCTGGTGGCCTCCAGCAGGTGGCGACCGGGCTTCAGCTCTCCCTTGGCCTCGGCCTCCTGGATCATGCTCAGGGCGATGCGATCCTTCACGGAGCCCCCAGGATTGGCGCTCTCCAGCTTCACGTAGACGGTGGCGGAGCCCTCGGGCACCACCCGGTTGAGGCGCACCACGGGGGTGAACCCGATGAGCTGCCAGGCGTGGTCCACCCGGGCGGGGCGAAGGAGGGTGGGGTCGAGAACCGAGTCGTTTTTTGCCATGTGGACCTCCAGGAAAGCCAATAGGATTTCAGAAATCTATAATCCCGACAAAAAAAGTCGTCATTAACGTGTGAATTCGAATCGGGGATCCCTTGGCCTCGGAGGGGAGGGCTCGTCCCCACGGCATGCAATAGTTGAAGATGGCTTTGCGCAAATGGACCTTCACCGTGGGACCCGACGATGTCGGCCTGCGCCTCGATCAGCTCATCGCCGCCCGCACGGAGCTCAGCCGTCGGCAGGCGCGGGAAGTTCTGAAACTCGGGGGGGTGCAGGTTCAGAACCAGCGCATCCGCGTGGCCTCCAAGATCATCCGTGAGGGCAACGAAGTGCGCGTGGCCTGGGATCCTGGCTTCGTGCCGCCGCCGGATCGGGACATCCCCGTGGTGTTCGAAGACGAGTGGATCATCGCCGTGGATAAGCCCGCGGGCATCCCCACCCAGGGCACCTGGACCACGGATCAGCACGACCTGCTGGCCCTCCTGCGCCGCCAGCGCCCGGGCCTGCACCTCTACCTGCACCACCGACTCGATCTCGGCACCTCCGGGGTGCTCGTACTCTCGAAATCCAAAGAGGCCAATGCGGGGTTGTCCCAGGCCTTCGAAGGACGGGGGATCACCAAGACCTACCTCGCCCGCACCTCGGCCCCCCTGCCCGCCCCCATCTCAGTGGATTCGCCCATCGGCCGTTTGCGGCAGGCGAATCCCGGCCGGTTCGCGAGCATCGGGGATCTCATGGATCCACGGGAGGCCCGCACCGATTTCCGCCCGGCCACGGCTGAGGAAGTCCAGGGCCTGAAACCCGGCCATTACGTGGTGGCCACGCCCCATACGGGCCGCACCCACCAGATCCGCGTGCACCTCGCGCTGATCGGCCTGCCGCTGGTGGGCGACCCCCTCTATGGGGGCGTCGACGATGAGGGCGGCCTGGGCCTCCACGCCTGGCGCCTCGAATTCACGCATCCGGTCACGGCCCTGCACGTCCACCTGGAGGCCCCGCCCCGCCGGTTCCAGGAGGGCGAGTGAGGCTTCTCCGGCAACTGGGGACCTGGGGCAGCGCCCTGGTGTTCACGCCCATCCTCTGGATCCTCGCCTGCATTGCGGCCCGGGCCCTGGCCCAGCATGCGTTCGAAACCAACATCACGCCCTGGACCCGCAACCACCGCGTGAAGACCGGCGCCATCCCCGCCGGGGGGACGCCCGTCACGGATCGCCGGGTGCTCACGGAGCTCTCGAAGTACGTGCAAGTGTGGTCCCTCGAAGTCGGCGCCTGCGAAGCGTTTCCCGATGGGTCGCGCGTGCCGTTCTCCTTCAATCCCTTCCACCCCTCCGCGCTGATGCTACGCCTGAAGCAGAAGCAGGCCTTCATCCTCATGCAGAAGCACGTGGTGCTGCGGGAGGGCCCGATCTGGTACCTGGCCCCGGATCCCCAAGCCGCGCTCGGCGGACGGCGCTTCCGCCTGGAAACCCAGGGCTCCCACTTGATGAAGGCCTACGAACTGTGACGCGACTCCCCATCCTCTTCAATCCCGCCGCCGGCCGTGGCACCAAGGATCCCGACGCCCTGCTCCGCCGGCTGCCCGCGGCTCACCGGGAGCGGGTGGAATGCGTGCCCTTCGGCGCCCCCTGGGATTTCGAACCCCACATCGCCGCGGCCCAGAAGGCCGGGGGGCCCATCATCCTCTGGGGCGGCGACGGCACGAACCACCACGCCATGAAGGCGCTGCGCGCCGCAGGGTGCCCCGTCCCCATGGCCTCGCTGCCCGGTGGCAGCGGCAATGGATTGGCCCGCGGCCTGCGCACGCCGCTGGATCCCGCCGGTGCGCTCATCCGCCTCCTGGAGGGCCGCGAGGAGCGCATCGACCTCGGCCTCATCGACGGCGAGCCCTTCATCAACCTCTGCGGCACGGGCTTCGAAGGCAAGGTGGCCCACGCCTTCCACCAGGGCAAGGGCCGCGGCCTGCCGGGCTACCTGCGCGACATCCTCTACCTCTGGACGGATAACGAAAAGGCGGCCCTCACCTGGGACGCGGAAGTCCCCCCGCCCACCGAGCCCGTGTCGGCGCGGGAACGCCTGCGCGCCGCCTGGGATGGCCCCGAGCCGCCCCTGCCCGCCGAGGCCTGGAGTCTCTGCTTCGCCAACCTGCCCACCCACGGCATGGGCCTCTGGCTCACGCCCCAGGCCAACCCCATCGATGGCCTGCTCACCTGGTCCACCCTGCGCAAACCGGGCTTCTTGGACGTACTCACCCAGGGCCTCCCCCTCTTCAGCGAATCAGGCCGAAGCGCCCTGCGCACCCAAGGCCGCGTCGGGAAGACCGTGCTCCAAATGGACCGCGCCCTGCCCTGGCACGTGGATGGCGAACCCATTGAAGCGCGGGACCGCGCGGAGTTCCGGGTGGAACCCCGCGCGTTCCGGATCCAGGTGACGGACGCCTGCCCCTGGGGCTAATCAGGTTCAGTGGGGGTAGACCGCGGGCCCGCTGAGGCTGGGGCCGCGGAATTCGGCGCTCACGCTGGGCGAGGCACCCCAGATGCCCACGGCCATGTTCACCGAGGAGAGATCCGTGGTGGCGGGGTCCCAGCTCCGCTTGAAGGTCAGCGTATAGGGGTTCGCCTTGGAGGACATCCAGCCTGGATCATCCACGATGATGTAGACCGCGCCCGCTTCGGAGCTGGGGTTGGAGAGGACGAAGGCCACGGGTTGCACGGCCGCCATCGCCCGCAGCATCCCGGGCCCGGGCGTGCCGTCCTTGCGGACCGCCATGAGCCGGAACCAACCGAGGTTGGAATGGGATAGCTCGACGGTCAGCTGACCCCCTGCCGGGACCGCCACCCCGTAGGCCTTCCAGCCCGCGGGGAATTCAGCGACATCCACGAGGCTTTCCACGCCGGGGCCTACGGGGGTGATCGGAATGGAGCCCGAGCGGCTGATCCACTGGATCTCCGCCATGATGTCGCGATGGCGCCAATAGGGGTCCGTGGGCATCACGGTGCAGCGTTCCCAGGCGGGCAGGACGGCAATCCGGGTTCCGGGGTGGTAGACGATGGGATTGTGGGTCCGCTCCGGTGCCGGGGTCCTGCGGGGGTCCGCCTCGCGGGTCCGGGGCATCCGCCCCTCGGGGCCGACGGGCCGAGGATCCACACGGCGCCGGTCCGAATCCGAGGAGCGATCCACGGGCCGGTCCACGGGACGATCCACGAAGCGCTCCACGGATCTCGTACCACCTCCGGGGCTTTGGGGGCGGGCCGCTCGGCCTTCCTGGGCCGACATGGGAAGGGCCAGGACCAACGCGATGGGGAAAACGGCAGCTGCCTTCATGGAGGCCTCCGATTAAGTTGGGGGGTTCGATCCAGTCCAAGCCAAAGATGGGCCAATCTGATCCTGAGTTCCACCCCGGGCTATGCTGATAGCTGGAAACCAAGGGGCAACACGTGTTCGGAAAGATTCAGCACATCCATTTCGTGGGCATCGGGGGCATCGGCATGAGCGGCATCGCCGAAGTGCTGGCGAACCTGGGCTACCGCGTTTCCGGTTCCGACGCGAAGGAAAGCACCACCGTGGAGCGCCTGCGGGGCCTCGGCATCAGCGTGCACCTGGGCCACGATGCAAACCACATCGCCGGTGCGCAGGTTGTGGTGATCAGCAGCGCCGTGAAGGGCAATAACCCCGAGGTGGTGGCGGCCCACCTCCAGAAGGTGCCCGTCATCCCCCGGGGCGAGATGCTCGCGGAGCTGATGCGCATGAAGTACGGCATCGCCGTGGCCGGCTCCCACGGCAAGACCACCACCACGAGCATGGTGGCGCAGATCCTCAGCCAGGGCGGCCTGGATCCCACCATCGTCATCGGTGGCAAGCTCGGCACCATCGGCTCCAACGCGAAGCTGGGCAAAGGCCCCTACCTCGTGGCCGAGGCCGATGAGAGCGATGGATCCTTCCTGCTTCTGAATCCCAGCCTCGCCATCATCACCAACATCGATCGCGAGCATCTGGATCACTACAAGGACCTCGCGGAGATCGAGGCGGCCTTCGAGACCTTCGGCAATAAGGTGCCCTTCTACGGCTCCGTGTTCCTGTGCATGGATGATGCGAATGCCGCCGCCATCCGGCCCCGGCTCAAACGCCAGGTGCACACCTACGGCACCAATCCCCAGGTGGACATCCGGGCCCGGGAGATCCGCCAGGAGGGCTTCCGCACCCACTTCAAGGTGACGGCCTTCGGCGAGGATCTCGGCGCATTCTCCCTGGGCGTCCCCGGCCACCACATGGTGCTGAACGCCCTGGCCGCCCTGGGCGTGGCCCTGGAGCTGGGCGTGGATCGCGAGATCCTGCGGGCCTCCCTCGCCTCCTTCACCGGCGCCGAACGCCGCTTCACGAAGAAGGGCGAGCGCGAGGGCGTGCTCGTGGTGGACGACTACGGCCACCATCCCACGGAGATCGCCGCCACCCTCGCCGGGGCCCGCGCCGGCTTCCCGGATCGCCGCATCGTGGCCGCCTTCCAGCCCCACCGTTACACCCGCACCAAGGCGCTGCTGGAGGAATTCGGCCGCTGCTTCTTCGAGGCCGACGTGGTGGTGGTGACGGACATCTACGCTGCGGGCGAGCCACCCATCCCCGGCATCACGGGCGAAACCGTGGTGGAGGCACTTCGCGGGCATGGTCAGAAGGAAGTCCACCTGGTGGGGCGCGTGGACGACCTCCCGGCCGCCCTCCGGAAGCTGACCCATCCCGGGGACCTGCTCATCACCTTCGGAGCCGGCACCATCACCCAGGTGGGACCGGCCTTCCTCGAGGGCTGAAACTACGGTCCGGCCCGGGTCCTCCCGAAACGGGAGCCATGGCCTCGCCGCCCCTCGAAGGATCCAGGATCCACACGGAATCAGATGCTGGGGTCGTGGGTACCTCGCTGGGGATCACCGCCAGCTACCTGGCCCTGATCATCCTGCTGCTGGCCACCCTGCTGGCCTGGCGTTGGTCCGAGCTCAAGGCCCGAACGGACTTGGGCCGGCGCTTCGAAGCCGAGGGGCCCGCCATCCAGCAGGCCTACCAAGACCGGATGGAGGAATACGAGCTGGCCCTGGTGGGGGCCCGCGGCCTCTTCGCCCAGGGCTTCCCCATCAGCCACAAGGGGTGGCAGGCCTACGTGACCGGGCTCCACCTGGATCAATCCCGGCCGGGCATCCAGGGGATCGGGTTCAGCCGACGCCTCGGCCCCGGCGAGGGCCCCGCCCAGGAACGGGCCCAACGCGCCGATGGGATGCCCTGGTTCAGGAATTGGCCCTCCCAGGCGCGGCCCGGCTCCAGCATCACCTTCCTGGAGCCCATGGAAGGCCGCAACCTCCGGGCCTTCGGCTTCGACATGCTGTCCGAGCCCATCCGCCGGGCGGCCATGGAGCAGGCCCGGGATACCGGGCGCGCGGCACTCAGTGGGAAGGTCACCCTCGTGCAGGAGGATGGGAAGGATCCGCAATTCGGATTCCTCCTCTACCTGCCCGTCTTCCTGGAGGGGCAGGTTCCGCAGACCTTGGAAGCCCGCAGGGACCTATGCCAGGGCTGGGTTTACAGCCCCTTCCGCATGGGGGATTTCAGCCGGGCCGTCCTGGGCAGCCGGTGGCCCGGGGTGCGCGTGGAAGTCTTTGATGGCCCCGAAGCCTCGCCCTTGGGGTCCATGTTCGACTCCCACCCCGGGGACCGGCACCCACCCCGGTGGACCCAGACCCGGGTGATGGAACTCCAGGGGCGCACCTGGACCCTGCGCCTGACCACCCTTCCCTCCTTCGAAGCGCAGCAGGACGGCCGGACGCCCCTCCTCGTGCTCGTCAGCGGCCTGGCCATCAGCCTCCTCATCTTCGGCCTCCTCCACGGCTTGGTGCGTCTCCGCCAGCGGGCCCATGAACTGGCGCGGCAGATGACCGCCGCCTTGAGGGAGGAGGAGGAGCACGTCCACCGGATCCTGGATTCAGCCTCGGAAGGGATCTATGGCCTGGACATGGACGGGCGCTGCACCTTCGTGAACCAGGCCTTCGCCCGGATCCAGCGCACCACGCCGGACGCCCTGCTCGGTCAATCCATCCATGCGGCCGCCCACCACCATCATTCCGATGGCCGGCCCTATCCGGCCGAGACCTGCCCCATCTTCCAGGCCCTGAAGGCGGGCAGCCATGCGCGCCTCGAGGAGGAGTGGTTCTGGCGCGAGGATGGTACCGGGTATTGGGCCAACGCCGTGGTGGCGCCGATCCTCGTGGGGGATGTGCCCCTGGGCAGCGTGGTTACCATCGAGGACGTGACGTTGAAGCGGGAGGCGGAGCAGGCCAAGCACGACTTCGTCTCCGTGGTGAGCCATGAGCTGAGGACGCCCCTCACCTCCATCCGGGGCACCCTGGGCCTGTTGGGGAGCGAGCGCTTCCGTGACAACCCCGAGGAGACCCGCCGCCTCGTCGGCATCGCGCTGCGGAACGCCGAGCGCCTGGGCGTGCTCATCAACGACATCCTGGATTTCGAGAAGCTCCGCTCCGGCCGCTTGGCCCTGTACCCCGAACCGGTGCCCCTGCGGGACCTCCTGGCCGAAGCCCTGGAATCCAACCTGCCCTTCGCCGCCACCTACGGGGTGATGCTGCACCTCACGCCCCATCCGCCGGAGGTCACCCTCCACCTCGATCGCAAGCGGATGGTCCAGGTGCTCACCAACCTCCTCTCCAACGCCGCCAAGTTCAGCCCCGAGGGCACCCAGGTGGAACTGACCGCCCGGATCGAAGGCGCCCGGATCGTCCTCCTCGTGGCGGATCAGGGCCGCGGCATTCCGGCGGAGTTCCGGGATCGCATCTTCGCGCCCTTCTCCCAGGCCGAGGCTCCGGACACCCGGAGCCGGGAGGGCACGGGGCTTGGCCTCACCATCACCAAAGCCCTCGTGGAGGAGATGGGGGGGACCCTCTCCTTCACCTCCGAAGGGGGCCGGGGCACCACCTTCCGCATCGACCTGCCCGGGCCAGCCCCCACCTGAGCGGTCGGATTCCCCCCATCCCGGCGCCCCTCGGCCCCTGCCCCCTTCCCAGGCGGGGCCCGATGTGGTGGGCTGGGAGCCGAGATCCCCATGCGCAACCACCTCCTCCTCCCCGGACTCACCCTCGCCCTGGCCGCTCCCCTCGCGGCCCAGGTGCCCCCGGAAGCCGACGGGCCATGGCGCGTGCAAGGCCAACCCCTTCGGCCCGGCGTGCCTCCGCCTCCGGCTGCCCTGGGCCTGCGCTACACCCCCCATGAGGTCCTCGTGGACTACGCCCGCCGGTTGGCCGAAGGGGCCAGGGACCGGGTCCGCCTCGAGGTCATGAACGTCACGGAGGAAGGGCGCGAGCAACTCCTGCTGTTTATCACGCATCCCGACAACCTCGCCCGCCTGGAGGCCCTCCAGGCCGCCAACGCCAAGCTGGCCGATCCCCGCGGCGTGAGCAGCGAGGAGGCCCAGCGCATCGCCGCCGAGAACCCCGCGTTCGTGTGGCTGGGGTACAGCATCCACGGAGCTGAACCCAGCGGCAGCGAGGCCAGCCTCGGCGTGGCCTACCACTTCGCCGCCAGCGCGGATCCGGCCGTGCTGGACCAGTTGAAGAAGGTCGTGATCATCCTGGATCTCACCCAGAATCCCGATGGCCGCGCCCGCCTCATCCGCGATGTGGAGGAGGCCACCCAGGGCGTGAATCCCGCGGATCCCGAAGACATCCAGAATCGCCACCGCTGGCCCTCGGGCCGCTTCAACCACCGCCTCTTCGATCTGAACCGCGACTGGGCCTGGCAGACGCAGGGCGAGACCCGGGCGAAGACGGCGGCCTTCCGGCGCTGGAATCCCCAGGTCCTGGCCGACCACCACGAGATGGGCTCCGAGAGCACCTACTACTTCCCCCCCACCATGGCGCCCCTCCACGCCGCCATCCCCGACGCCTTCAAGCACCGCTGGCAGCACACCTTCGGCACCGGCGTGGCCCGAGCTTTCGATGCGCAGGGCTGGGCCTACTTCAGCCGCGACGTCTTCGACCTCTTCTACCCCAGTTACGGTGACAGCTGGCCCAGCCTCCAGGGCGCCGTGGGCATGACCTTCGAAATGGCTGGCCAGGCGGGCCTCGCCTACCAGCGCAAGGATGGGGAGGTCCTCACCCTCCTGGATCGCGTGAAGCGCCACTACACCGCGAGCCTCGCCACCGTGGCCACCGCCGCCGGGAACCGCCAGGCGCTGCTCTCCGATTACGCCAAGGTGCGCCGCGACCAGGTGGCCCGCGGCGCCGCCGCCGGCGCCTTCCTCCTGGGTGAAGGCGCCGATCCGGGTCGCACCTTGGAGCTGGTCCGGCTCCTCCAGCGCAACGGCATCGAAGTGTCGCGGACCACCGCCGCCGTGGGCACCGGCCTCGAGCCCATCGCGGTGGACCGCCTGGAAGCCAAGGCCCCCTCGGGCAGCTACCTCATCGCCCTGGATCAGCCCCGGGGCGCCCTGGCTCAGGCCCTCTTGGAGAAGGAGGCCGTGTTCGGCCCCAAGCCCAGCTACGACGTCACCGCCTGGAGCCTGCCCCTGAATTTCGGCGTGCCGGCCTGGTTCGCCAAGACCCGGCCCGCCGTCGCCACGGAACCCTGGAAGGCCGGCGAGGCCAAGTTCCTCCCCGAAGCGAAGTGGGGTTACCTCCTGCCCGCGGGCGTCGAAGGGCGCGAAGCCACCCTGGCGAGCCTCCTGCACCAGGGCTTCCGCGCCTGGAGCATTCCCGAGGAAATTCACCTCATGGGGGCCAAGCATGAAGCCGGCGCCGTGATGATCCGCCCCGGAAAGAAGCAGACCGTCGCGGAACTCGTCACCGCCCTGCGGGAGCTGACGGCCCGCAATGGCCACCCCGCCCTTCCCCTCGATGGCGCCCAAGTGGAGCTGGGCCCCGATCTCGGCAGCGGCCGGATCCGGCCCCTGGGCCGCCCCCGCATCGCCGTGCTCACCGATCGCCCCTCGGATCCCACGGCCCTGGGGGCCGTGATGCACACGCTGCGGGAGACCGGCCTCGCTTTCACCCAGATCCGCGCCTCGGACCTTGGCCGGGCCCGGCTCTCCAAGTTCACCCACCTGATCCTCGTGGATGACAACGCCGCGGGGCAGGCCTGGAAGGCCACGCTCGGCGATGGCGCCCGGATGAAGGCCTGGGTGCAGGATGGCGGGTGCCTCATCGGCTTGCAGGGTGGTGCCATCTTCACGAGCCGCACCGGGCTCCTGCAGGCGGGCTTCCGCTTCCTGCAGAAGGGCGCGGAGGAAGCCCGCCTCAAGGAGAAGGATCCCAAGAAGGAACCTGAGAAACCCAAGGCCGAAGACCTCACCCAGCCCTGGGGCGCCCGTGAGGACCGCGCCCTCAAGGAGAGCATTCCTGGTTCCCTGCTGCGCGTGAAGGTGGATGGGACCCATCCCCTGGCTTGGGGCCTGCACGGCGGTGAAGGCGCGGTGCTGAACCTGTCGGATCCCATCCTGGAGCTCTCCCCTGGCGGCGAGAATCCCCTCCACTTCCCCAAGGCGTCCCTCAAGGTCTCGGGGCTGCTGGCCCCGCCCTTGGAGGAGAAGCTCCAGAACACGGCCTACGCCCTGCGCGAGTCCCTGGGCATGGGGGCGGTGGTGGCCTTCGCTGGAGACCCCGTGTTCCGGGCCAATCAGCCCTACACCCGCCGGGCCTTCCTCAACGCCATCTTCTTCGGCCCCTACCAGAGCGCCGGCGAAGAATAGCGCTCAGTCCTTCAGCAGCTCATCCAGGGCCTTCACCAGGGCCGCGTGGTAATCGGCATCCTGATCGGCGCTGGCCAGCTCGCTCTGGGCGTAGGCCCGCGCCAGGCTGGGGTCCTCGAAACGCCGCCAGGGCTGGCCCGGAGCCTGGAACCAGAGCGCCACGCCGGGCTCCACGAATCGACCGTGGATATCCGGGGGATTGATCTCGATGCCGGCCGCTTCGATGTAGGCCCTGCAGGCCGGTCGGGTCATCAGATCCTCGCCGGGGGTGGGCCAGGCCTTCCGCAGCCAACCTTCGAGGCGCCTTCGCCGCAGGTGGGCGCCCAGGCCCTCCAGGTATTCCGAGGTCATCCAGACCCGGATGCGGCCCTGCCCGATCAGTTCCAGGGCCCGGGCCCCCCGGCCCACCGCTGGGGCCCCCTTCAGGTACCGCTTCAGCGCCGTGTCATCCACCTTCACGGTGCAGATCGCCACGGGAATTCCACCTGGGGCCCGGATGGGCACCTTCGCCAGGAAAACCAGGCCATTGGAGCCCGGAGGTGGCGTCGGCTTCGCGGGTTGTACCAGCGAGGGCGGGAGGAGCATGCCAGGGAACATATGCTGTCCAACCTTGCGTTCAAGCCAAGAGTGGCGAAGGAAACCCAGGCGGGGTTAGATGGACGGATGGGTCGCCGCCTCGTCCTCGCCATCACCGGAGCCTCGGGCTCCGCCTTCGGCGTGGCGGTCCTCAAGCGGATGGTCCGGCACCCGGAGGTGACCCAGGTGGCCCTCCTCATCTCCCCCACGGGGCGGCGCTGCCTGTTCGATGAAACGGGGTTGAAGCTGGACGACCTGCTCGCCCTCTCCCCCAAAGTCGCGCACCGCAGCGAGCAGAACCTCGGCGCCGACATCGCCTCGGGCTCCCACCGCAATGACGGCATGGCCATCGTGCCCTGCAGCGCCGGGGCCCTGGGCCGCATCGCCACGGGCATCAGCGAAGGCCTCGTGAGCCGCGCCGCGGATGTGATCCTCAAGGAGCGCCGGCCCCTCATCCTCTGCCTCCGGGAAACCCCCCTCAACCGCATCCACCTGGAGAACATGCTCCGCGTCCACGACGCCGGCGCCGTCGTCATGCCCCTCATGCCCGGCTGGTACAGCAACCCCGCCGACTTCGAAGCCCTATTCGACACCTTTGCCCTGCGGGTGATGGATCAGCTCGGATTGCCCGAGGAGGATTCGCGCCGGTGGAAGGGCTGAGTGACCTGAACAGCTGAACCCGGAGCCTCCCCTTCCCCCACCCGACTCCCCAAAGACCCGCTAGGCTATTCCCGACCCTCCCCGGAGCCCCCATGCGTTTGGCCCTGTTCGCTTGCCTGCTTTGCCTGCCCCTGGCCGCCCAGAAGGCCAAGGCCCCCGAGAAGGCCGCCCCCAAGGCGGAGGAGAAGGCCCCCAAGATCGATTGGGATGGCGAGTGGAAGCTCAAGCCCTCCCAAAGCGACAAGGTGCCCGAGGCCATCGAGGAGCACGTGAAGGACCAGAACTTCGCCATGAAGATCTTCTGGAAGAAGAAGCTCGAAAAGGCCTGCCCCAGCTACGAGAAGCTCGACATCTTCGCCTCCGACACCTTCAGCGTGACCATGGGCAAGGAGGTGCCCCTGGATGCCCAGACGGATGGCACCGCCAACGAGTGGAAGAACCGCGAAGGCGAGAAGTTCATCGTCACCCTGAAGCGGGATGGGGCCTCCATGACCCAGATCCTCAAGGGCGAGGGCTATTCCCTGACCTACCGCTACACCATGCGGCCCGATGGGCGCAGCTTCGCCATGCAGGTGACCTACGAACACCCCAAGCTGGCGAACCCCTTCAGCTACAAGCTCATCTACCGGAAAGAGGACTGAGGGGCCCCTGGGTCCTTGGTCTCTGGTCCTTGGCTGGCGCCGACCCACCTCCTCAGATCGCCCACCGAGGCCTGGGGTGAGCTGGAATCGCGGAGTGGCCCAGGCACTCCGGCCAAGGACCAGGGACTGATTGCTTGAAACACAAGGCTTTCGGCCTGAAACTGGAAGGTCGGAGGCTGGATGGCTCAAAAGGGCGTGCAGGTGATCGCGGTGGAGGCGGATAGCCTCGCCGTGGAAGCCGGCATCGAGCCAGGCGACGTGATCCTGGAGATCAATGGCGAGCCTGTCCTCGATCAGCTGAACTACCAGTTCCTCGTGAGTCAACGGGACGAGACCCTCGTGCGCTGGCGCAAGCCCGATGGCCGGGAGGAGCTGGCGGAGCTGGAGAACTGCGGCGATGGCCTCGGCGTGGACCTGGCCGCCGACGAGGTGAAGGTCTGCAAGATGAACTGCGTCTTCTGCTTCGTGCACCAGATGCCCAAGGGCTTCCGCAAGAGCCTCTACCTCAAGGACGAGGACATCCGCCTCAGCTTCCTCTATGGCCATTTCAGCACTCTCAGCAGCAGCGACGAGGCCGAGCTGGACCGCATCGTGCGCGAGCGCCTCAGCCCCATCCACGTCTCCGTCCACGCCACGGACCCCGAGGCGCGCGTGCGGGTGGTGGGCAATCCCCGGGAAGGCCACATCCTCCACAAGGTGGACCGCCTGCTGGAGGGCGGCATCGACGTCCACACGCAGGTGGTGCTGGCGCCGGGCCTCAACGATGGATGGGTCTGGGAGAAGACCCTGGCGGAACTCTGGGAGCGCCGGGCCTACCAGCTCGAGGGCCCCTGGGGCGGCAAGGGCGGCGTGCTGAGCCTCTCCTGCGTCCCCGTGGGCCTCACCGGCCACCGGGAAGGCCTTCCGGACGTGGCGGATGTCGACGAAGCCTTCGCGAAGGACTGGGTGGCGCGCTGGACCTCCGAGGCCCGGAAGTACGCCCGGCTCAACGGCGGCGAACCCTGGCTGCTGCTGGCGGACGAGTGGTTCACCCGGGCCCGCGTGGAGGTGCCCGGACGCGGCTTCTACTCGCGCTCCTGGGCCCAGCTGGAGAACGGCGTGGGCATGGTCCGGAAGTTCCAGGACCACGCGAAACGCTTCATGAAGAGCCCCCGGGCCAAGGGGTTCGCGGGCCGGCGGGCGCTGCTCCTGACGGGATCCAGCTTCGCTCCGATCCTGAACCAGACCCTCGCGGAGCTCAACCGGACCACCGGCAGCCGGCTCCGGGCCGTGGCGGTGCGGAATTTCGCCTTCGGCGACAGCGTCACGGTGGCGGGCCTCCTCACCGGCCAGGACCTGAAGTACGCGGCCCATGCGGACCGGGACCAGCAGGGCGGGGACTGGGTGGAGGCCGTGGTCGTGCCCAGCGCGTCCCTGCGCACCCACACCGGCCCCACGGACCAGTACACCCTGCACGGGACGACGGTGGCGCTTCCGGAGGGCACCTTCCTCGACGACCTCACCCTCGCGGACCTGGCCCAGGATCTCGCCCGGCCCGTCGTGCCCAGCGGAACGAACCTGGCCCAGCTTCTGGACCACCTGGAGGCGGCGGAACGGGCGGCCGGCCCGGCCCTTAAGCGCCGCGACCTGACCGAGCTCTTCCACGCGGACGGCCTCAACCTGCCCCAGGGCGCCTACAACCCCTGAGCGGGCCCGGCGTCACGGAAAAAGGGCCCCGCGAGGGGCCCTTTTCCTGGTGCGGAACGAATCAGATGCGCTTCTTGAGGGTGATGGGCACCTTGATGTCGCTGCCTTCCACGCCCTGGTAGGCGGGATTCTCGCGGGCCATCTTCTTCACCTCGTCGCCGGCCTGCTTGATGGCGTCCAGGGCGTAGACCGCCTGCTGGAAGGTGACGTCCTCATCGACCTTCAGGATGACCTTGCGGTCGGTGAGGGGCTGGAGCCTGACGACGTCGACGAGCTTGCCCTTCAGCTCCTTGGGGTCGATCTGATCGGACTGGAGGAAGAACTTCCCGTCCTTGTCGATGGACACCACCACGGGGATGTCCTTCGGCTGGTCCTGCGGCTGGTCGACGGGATGTTCGACGACCTGGGGCGGGACGACATTCTGGGCCTTGGTGAGGCCGGGCACCATCACGATGAAGACGATGAGGAGCACCAGCACGATATCGATCAACGGGGTGACGTTGATGTCGGATTTGGCTTTGCCTTTCGCGCCACCTGCATCCATCAGTTGCCCCCTTCCTCTTTCTTCTTCTCCTCGCCGGTGACGATGGAGGCCTCCTCGGCGCCGGCCTTGCGGGCCAGCTGGAAGAGCTTGTTGACTTCCTTGAAGGGCAGCTCGGAGTCAGCCTTCACGAAGACCTTCTTCTCGCCCTGGAGCGCGGAGACGTTCTGGTTGATGTAGTCCGAGAGCATCAGCGCAGACTTTTCGTCATCCAGGTTGAACCGCAGGTCCTTGGGGACCGCGCTGTCGTCGGTGGTGACGGGCGTGGTGCCGATCACCTTGCCATTGCTGTCCCGCTTGGCGCCCATGTACAGGGTCATGTACTTGTCGCCAGGGGTTTTGTCCACCTTGGGGCTGTGCTTGGCGATCGGCAGCTTCACGCTGTCGTTCACCGCGGGCGTGATCACGATGAAGATGATGAGCAGCACCAGCACGATGTCCACGAGGGGCGTCACATTGATGTCGGATTTGACTCCGCCACCCTTGCCACCTGCGTCCATGGTGATCTCCTAGTTGTGGCGGGGGCCGGAGAACCGGCCCCGCGCCGGATGGATGATTTAGGCCTGGCTCTCGCGGCGGATGAACTCGTCGATCATCTGGGAGGCGGCGTTGTTGATGTTGGTGATCACCTGGTCCTGCTTGTTGGTCAGGATGTTGTAGAACCACACGGCCGGGATGGCGACGATGAGGCCGAGGGC
>DATEZP010000072.1:0-4382 GCA_035255465.1 Holophagaceae bacterium | reverse complement strand
GGTGGCCCGAGGCCTGCGAACACGGCGTGAACGGCTGGCAGTTCGGCGACGGGTTCGAGAGCGAGGACGAGGCCCTGCTGGACAAGCACGACTTCAAGGCATTCAAGAAGGTGCTGGCCGACGAGGTGCTGCCCACCTACTACGATCGCCACGACGCCTGGGTGGACATGATGGCCGCCTCGATCCGGAGCACCCGTGATGCCTTCGGTGTCGAGCGCATGCTCGACGAGTACTACAGCCGGATGTACAAGCGGATCTCCCGCTAGTTCCTCCGCTAGTTCCTCCGCAGGAGGCCCCATGCCCCGAGCCGCCCTGTCTCCCCTGGCCGCCAGCCTGGCTCTCCTGCTTGCCTGCGGCGGAGGCGGGGGGGGCGGCGGCACCGGCGGCTCCGGGTACACCGCCGCAGCCCTGGACGCGGACTCCAACGCCACACCGCCGGCAGATGCCTCCTACTTCAAGGTCCCCAGTACCGCTCTGGGACCGGTGTTCGGCTCCGGCACGGTCACCTTCTACTACTGGAATGCCAATGCCAGCGCCGTGGCCCTCTGTCTCTACGCCCACTGGAACGACGCCCTGAACGCGCCGGCCGCCACGGTGGCCATGACCCGCGGGTCCGGTGGCGTCTGGAGCACCGGGGCCATCGCGCTTCCCGCCCAAGGCTTCTACGTCTTCAAGGTGGGCGGCGAGTACGTGCTGGATCCCTACGCCAAGTCCATGGCGCAGTGGGTCCGCACGCCCAGCGCCTCGATCACGGGGGACAGCATCGGCAAGGGAGCGATCCTGGATCCCACGGCCATCGGCCCCGATGGCGGCTGGGTACCCTATGCCGGCGCCTCCTACTACTTCGACGGATCGGCCATGAAGGGCCCCGATGGGGCCACGGTGGCTCCATATACCTACGCCTCGAACCGGGACGCCATCATCTACGAGGCCGGGGTACGCGACCTCACGGTGGATCCCAACCTCAGCGGTTTCGCCGCTGGGCACACCTGGGGCACGTTCAAGGGGCTGGTGGACCTGCTGCCCCACATCCAGAAGCTGGGCGTCACCCACGTGCAGCTTCTCTGCCCCCTGGAGAACTACACCTACGACCAGACCAAGATCGGTACCCGGGAGCTTGACATCGCCAAGACCTCCGGCGCCAACTACAACTGGGGCTACGATCCGCAGAACTACTTCACGCCCACGGGCATGTACTCCGCGGCCCCCACGGATCCCGCCGCCCGCATCAATGAGCTGAAGACGCTGGTCAACGAGATCCACAAGCAGGGCATGGGCGTCATCCTGGATGTGGTCTACAACCACACGGCCAACAACGCCGTACTGGGCGATTCCGGCATCCAGGGCTACTACTACCGCAGCACCAGCCGGAACGGCGCCGGCAGCCAGGACGTGCGCTCCGAGGCCAAGATGGTGCGGAAGCTCATCGTGGATTCCGTCGCCTACTGGGTGCGGGAATACAAGGTGGACGGCTTCCGCTTCGACCTCATGGGCGTGCTGGACACCCAGACGGTGAAGGCCGCCTACGCCGCGGCCACGTCCACCAACCCGAAGACCCTCTTCATCGGGGAGGGCTGGAACGGCTTCTACAGCGGGCCCGCCACCGACTACAACGGTGATGCCACCACCGGCGCGGACCAGGGCAACTCAGCCCAGTTTCTGGGCCAGAACGTCGCCATGTTCTCCGACAGCTACCGCCAGGTGTTCAAGAACGGCTACCCCAATGACGGCCAACCCGCCTTCCTCACCGGCGTCTCCCAGTCCGTGGCCGCCCTGTTCTCCAACATCGCCGGCGTCCCCACGAATACCAGCCCGACCTTCGCGCCGGGCTCCACCAGCAACGTGGCCAGCTACCTCACCTGCCACGACAACCTCTGCCTCTACGACGTGCTGGCCATGGCCACCGCCTCGCCCAAGACCGCGGCAGGCGACGCCATCCTCCTCAGGCGGGCCAAGGTGGGCTACGCCGCGCTGCTGACCTCACAGGGGCTCGCGTTCATCCATGCCGGGGACGAGATGTTCCGGACGAAGGAGACCACCGGGCTGTACGCCAACACCAAATCGAACGGCGGGCGCTACTTCGTGGACAACTCCTACAACGCCTCTGACGCCATCAACCTGGTGGCCTGGTCCCGGGTGTACACGAGCGGCAACCCCCTGGCCGGCGGCTTCACCAACTACGACACGACCCAGAACGGGTATCAGCTCTACCGCTACGCCCAGGGGCTCATCGCCCTCCGCAAGAGCACCAACGCCTTCCGTCTGCCCGATGCCGTCCGCGCCGCCAACCTCACGAGCCTTCCGGCCGCGGGCGCCGGCACCAGCGCCCTGGCCTTCGGCTACAAGGCCGTGTCCTCGGACGGCACGGGCACCTGGTACGTCTTCCACAATGCGGACACCACTGCGAAGACCTTCTCGGCGGACATCGACCTCGCCACGGCCACCCTGGTCGCTGATGGCGCCACCGCCGGAATCACGGCGATCACCGCCCCCACCGGCGTGGCCGTCAGCGGCTCCTCCGTGACGTTGGATCCGCTGACCTCGGCCATCTTCAGGAAATAGTCCGGGAGGGCTACTTCAGGTCGATGAAGGCGGCCTCCACCTTCCGGCGCCCGGGAAAGCCGGGCAGGGGATGGCTGGTGCGCGTCGCCAGGCGCCCGTCGAAGAAGTAGGGGCGCAGGACCGCCTTCGGGTCCTTGGGGGCGAAGTAGAGGACCGCGGGCTGGTGGTGGAGGGCCTGGGCGGTCAGGTAGCCCACGAGGGCATGCTCGGCGGAGTGGTAGCCGCTCTTCCACTGGTGGATCTTGGGGCCCTGCCAGGGCTCGAAGTCCGGGCCGCCCGCGCCGCCCCAGACCTCGTGGTTCACGGGGTCCACCATGCGGCGGAACCAGAAGTCCGCGGTGCGGGGCAGGGGCTCGGCCTGGGCGGGGTCGCGCAGGGCCAGGGTCTCCGCCAGCTGGTCCAGCTCGGCGTAGATCCACCATTCCTTGCCCGGGTCCACGCTGCCGTCGCGGCGGAGGCGGGAGCCCCAGGTCCCGGAATCCGGCAGATAGGCCTGCTTGAGCACGGCCTTGGCGCCGGTGGTGGCGAGGTCCGCCAGGGCCTGGTCCTGCGTGAGCCGGCCGATGCGCTCCAGCATCCAGTAGGCCTTGGCCGTATGGCCGAAGTCCGTGTGGCGGGAGCCCAGCCGCTTCAGGGCGGGGTCGTCGATGGTGCCCCAGAACAGGTGGCGGTCGGCGTCGTGGTAGTCCTTCACCATGACCGTTGCGAGGCGCTTCAGGTCGGCGGTCCAGGCCCGGCGCTCCCTGGGAGGCAGCAGGGGCGTGACCAGAAGCAGGTAGGCGTTGACCTGGTCCAGCTGGGCCACCAGTTCCTGGCGGAGCTGATCCTTGTCCGCGTTCTCCTTCACCACCCAACGCAGAGCCTGCCAGTCCGGGTTCCAGTACCGGGAGAAGATGTGGTCCTTGAGCCGCCGGATGTCGGCCAGCACAGCCTCGTCGCGGGTGAGGTACCAGTACATCGCCATGCCCAGCTCCGCGTAGGCCAGGTCCTGGCTGGTGCGGGCCAGCACCTCGGGTCTCGGCTCGCCCTTCTCGAACCAGGAGACGGCGCTGCCGGTGGCGGGATCCAGCGCCTTGGACCGGATGAAGGCCACGCCCTCCCGGGCCAGCTCGAGCATCTTCGGATCGCCCGTCAGGTGGTAGGCCACGCCGTAGAAGTAGGTCTGGCGGGATTTCATGCGGACGTACTCGCGGCCGAACTCGACCCGGATCCAGCCAGGCGCGTCCGCCAGCTCGGCGGGCGGCTTGGTCCAGTCGACCACCTTCCCGTCGTTGCCTCGGAAGGTGGGGAAGTCGCCCCTGGGCGAACCCCAGGCATCCGGCAGGTTCCAGAAGGGAAGCAGGTCCTCGCGGAGGTGCCGCAGCCAGCGTTCGCCCGTGGGCAGGTCGGCCGGGACCTGAACTTGGACCTGGGACACCGGGGCCAGCTGCGCCCGGGCCGGGAGCCCGGGGGCGAGGAGCAGGAGGCTCGCGAACAGCACGAAGGGCTTGGACATGGGAACACCGCCGGGGAACCGGACCAGGATAGCGGTGATCCGGCGGCCCGGGCCCCGCGCCTACTTCGCGATGACCCGCACCATCTCCAGGAGCTTGCTGGAATAGCCCCACTCGTTGTCGTACCAGGCCACGAGCTTGACGAAGGTGCCGTCCAGGGCCATGCCGGCGTCGGCGTCGAAGACCGAGGTGCAGCTCTCGCCGCGGAAGTCCGTGGAGACCACCTTCCGGTCCGTGTAGCCCAGGATCCCCTTCATGGGGCCCTCGGAGGCGGCCTTCATGGCGGCGCAGATGGCCTCGTACGTGGTCTCCGTCTTCAGCTCAGCG
>DATEZP010000071.1:0-4993 GCA_035255465.1 Holophagaceae bacterium | reverse complement strand
CCATCTCGATGAGCCGGCCGATGCGGACATGCTCCACCTCGAAGGCGAAGCCGTGCAGCCCCTGTTCCACCGCCTTGCCCTGGGGATCCAGGATCCCCGGCTTCAACTGCACCGACACGCGCACCTTCATGGAGCCCTCCGAGGGACAGTGTACCTGAGGCCTCCCCCAACCCGGCAGGAACGGGGGCAGGCAGGGTCGGGTTTCCGCCAAGCGATGGGAAGGATTTGTGCTTTTATTTTCTTGAATGCATGCCGCTTACCTCCATGAGGTGATGCCCGCCTTCACCTACTGCGACCTATCCGGCCAGGACGGATTCCACCTGCCTGCGGAGGGATTCGGCAGTGATCAGGCCATTGTTCGCGTGCTTTATCCTTCCGTGGGCATCCATCAGGAAGGTGGTCGGAAGGGTTCCAACGCCCCATTCAGCGGCCACCTCCGGCTGCTCTTCGATGTCATAGGCGATCAATCTCAAGCGTCCTTCGCCATACTCGCCCAGGACTTCTTCAATGACTGGCCGCTGCTTCCTTTTGCACACCGAGCAGCCATCAGACCAGAAGTACACGAGGGCCGGTAGGCTCTCCGGTGCATGGAGACCCCGTGAAGCCTCGCTGGCCCGCCGGGTCTGCCTCCACTTCATGGACAGCCAACCCAGGCCCGCCGCCGCGAATGCCACCAGCGTGAACGCCAACCTTTCGAGCATGAGCCACCTCCCTCCGCGATCCCGGATCATCCGGCCTTGGGCGGACGCGCCCCGGGGAAGGTACCGGTGATCGGGCTGTGCTTGAACCATCGGCGGAGGCCAAGCCGGTTCATCATGTAGTAGGTGAAGCAGCCGGCACACCAGCCCGAGAAGCTCACGGCCGCGAGCGTCATCAGCAGCCATACCAACCCCCAGCCCGCCGTGCTTCGCCCCGTGGCCAGCAGGTACGCCGCCGTCGAGGCGACCCCGGTGCCGAACAGGGTCGCGAAGCGGTGGGGTTCGGGGTTGTCGATGCAAAGGTCCGGCTTGATGAGGCCGGAGGGGCGCAGGACATGGCGGTACAAGGCCACATAAGGCCCCAGGCCCAGGTGGAGGGTTGTCAACAACAGGGCCATCGCCTGGAAGGCGACCAGCTCCCAGCGGTCCAGGATGAAGGCCGCGGCGAGGACCGGGATGGCCAGCATCGAGTTGACCCTCAGTTCATTCTGGTCGACCCTGCGCGCGTTCGATGGACCGGGCGCGTTCGTCGAAGGGGCCTCTTCGCGCTTCTGAATGGCTTCCATCAGGTGATCTCCCATGCGGAGGTTGATGAGGCCAGGCCGGAGGGTCACCCCTCCGGCCTGGTGGTCCAGGTGCCTAGAACCTCACTTCGATCGCGGCGTAGGTGTTCTTCACCGTGGCGGGGAAGCCGTACTGCAGCGTTGGATTCTTGCCCAGGTCGAAGGCCTCCTCCCAGCTCTGGCCGGGCACCGAGGGCCCGGGGGAGATGTGCCACCCGCTGAAGGCGTGGGTGTACTTGTAGTCCAGGTAGCCCAGGCGGAAGTAGGCGCTCTTCGCGAACTGCCAGTGGATGTAGCCCTCCCACACGTCGCCGCGGGTGCTGAGCTTCTCCGTGAACTCGCCGGTCGCAGGGGCATAGGTCCACCACTTCGGGGACCCGTGGTTGAACTCGAGGCCGAAGGCGAACTTGTCCGTGGCATCCCACCGCATGCCCAGGTAGTAGCCGTCGGCCGTCTGGCTCTTGTTCGCATCGCCCAGCAGGCCACCGAAGCCGGCCAGCTGGGTGGGTTGAGTCGCTCCGGGCATGGTCCAGTAGGCGCCGTATTGGCTGCTCTTGCCGTTCGGCAGGCTCTTGATGTGGCCGAAGCTGGCGAAGTACATGAAAGAGTCGCTGACCTTGTGTTTCCAAGTGGTGGTCCACTGGGAGATGTCGCCCAGGTTGTTGGTGGCGGTGACGTACTGGATCGAGGGCATGCCGCCCACGCCCGGCATGGCGGGCACGGGGAAGTTGTTGGTGCTGCCGAAGGGGATGTCCGTGAGGTTGCCCATCCGGTTGTAGCCGAAATAGAAGTTGGCGCTCTGGACGCTGTCTCCGATCTGGAAGAGCAGGGGCATGTCGAACGTGGCGCCCAGCACCGTCATGTCCTTGAGCGGTCCGATGCTGTTCACCTGCAGCGTGGCCGCCGCGGCATTGGGTCCCTGGGCCGTCCAGTTCACGTTGGTGAAGTTGAAGCCGACGGGGGCCGCATTCGTCTTCACCTGGCCGCCGCCGCCGAAACCGGACTCGAAGCCCACGCCGTAGCAGATGTTGAGCAGCGTGCCATCGGGGAAGCCGATCTTGTAGAGCGGGAACTTGAAGGCGAGGCCGTCCACGGGCGCATTGATGGCCAGGAGCTGGGGCGTGCCGCTCCGCTCCGAACCGTCCTTCACTTCGAAGGGCGGGCCGTCGGATGTGTTCTGCCGGCCCATGGACAGGATGCCCACAGGGAAGTCGTAGATGAGGCTGGCGCGCTCGACGACCAGCGCGTCCGTGCCAGGGACCTTCCCGCTGTTGAAGGAGTTGGCCACGGAGCCGGGAGAGCCATTGAAGGTGGGCACGTCCGCGCCGCCGTGGATCTTGTACATCGTCAGGCGGCCCATGATCTTGGCGTGCTCGTTGATGGTGATGCCCATCTTGAGGCGCAGGCGGGTGGACCACTGGACGGAATTGGTCCAGTCCTGCGCCGGGACCTGCTGGGTCAGGGCCATCGGGGACGTCGGCGCGAGGGGGTTCTGGGCGAAGCCCATGAACTGCTGGTAGGGCTTGAAGTGCCACTGGCTGGTCTCGAAACGGGTGCGGAGGTCGCCGCCCCACTTGACGTTGTCGCCGGCGGTCCTGGCTTCCACCTTGGTCAGGCGCAGGTCGACTTCCTGTGCCGCGGCAGCCTTCTCCTCCACGGCCTGGAGCTGGGTTTTCAGGTGATCGATCTGCTTCTGCAGATCCTCACTGGACTGGGCGCTCAAGGCCGCGGGCGCCAGCATGGCGGCGAGGGCGAGCGTGATTCGGGAGTTCATGGCGTGCATCTCCGAGTGAAATGGTTCGGGGGGCGTTGAGAGGAGACGGGGAGCCTGGATCAGCCGCCGCAGGTTTCGGGCTGCGGAGAGTCGGAGGCGTGGTTGACCAGGAAGGTCTGGAGATCCTTGGCCTGCCCGGGCTTCACGACCGCGTCCAGGCCCTCGGTCCCGCCCTTGTGCTTGTTGGCGGCGAAATAGGCCTTCCACTGGGCCTGGGTCTTGGAGAGCGGGGAGAGCTTCTGGGCACCGCCCCCCGGGGCGTGGCAGGTCTTGCAGGACTGCCTGAAGAAGAGCTTTCCGCTGGTGTCGCTGCCGCCTCTGGCGAGTAGTGGCGCCGAGATCGCAGCGAGGGCCGCGAGGGTTCTGAGTGCGTGGTTCATGGGCTGTTTCCTTATGGAGGGGGATCTGCGGACAGGGCGCCGCTGTCCCTGCGTTGGGAGAGGTTGGGAGCCATGGCGCGCGCCGTGCCTCACCGGGAGAGGGCGCGGACCCTGGCTCTGCTATTGATGATTAGCCGGTTGAATATGCTGTCAATTTGCTTGTGACAAGAAATAAAAACGACTAAATAACTAAATAATTGATTGAACAAATAATCAGTTGGCATGAATTTAGATGGCCTTTGCCCGGGTCTCGGCCTCCGGGGAACAGCGGAACCGACCGTGGCTTCGGCAAGGTCGCGAACGTCGCGTAGAGGCCCGCAGGACCTGCATCCGCAGGCGTGCAGCCTCCACGGCCTGCGTGATATCCGTCACGGATTCAAACCTTCCGCATGGGGTGGAAGCCATATGATGGCCGGCATCTGGAGGTATCCCCCGTGCGAACGAACCTGCGCGCCCATCAGGCCACTGTCTCGAGGCGGGGCGGACTCACGCGTGAGGCTCGCCTCCTGAATTCCGATCGCGCGTGCGGCGACCGCGCCCCTGCCGGGCAGGAGGCGAGATGAAGACCTTGATTCGCCCGGACCAGAACATGATCCACGCACTGGCCGAGCGGCTGAAGAAGGCAGAAGGGAAATCCGAGTTCCAGAGGATCCAGTGCATTCTGCTGCGGGCCACGCTGGGAGCCTCGGCCGAGGACATCGCCCAGGTGGTGGGCTGGACCACGGGCACCGTGCGGGTGATGCATTCTCAATACGCGAAGGAGGGGGATTCCTTCTTCGATGTCTCCCGCCGAGGCGGGCGCCACCGGGAGACCATGACAGAGGCGCAGGAGGCGGCGTTCCTTTCCCCCTTCGTCGAACGGGCCTTGGCGGGAGAACGCCTGGATGTCCTGGAGATCAAGGGCGCCTGCGAACGGCTTCTCGGGCATGCGGTCGCCGTCAGCACCATCTACCGGATGCTGGCGCGGCACGGGCTGCGGAGACCCCTCCAGCGGGCGAAGCGGGCCCAGAGGCTCGCCGAGCCCAGGGGGCAGCCGGCTCCCTGCTAGGCAACCTCAGACTCCTCCTCACCCCTGGAGGACCAGAGCCGGGCCGTCGGGTGGGGCGCTCTTACCGGCTCTTTCGTGTCCTTTGGCTGCCCCTCGGGGAGACCTTGGGCTTCCCCTCCATGCCATCCCACCGGTGGGCTTCCAGATCCAGGTTCCCCTGGTCGTCCACGTCGATGCCCTCGTCCCGCAGGCGGCCGATCTGCTCCATGGCGCCCCACCAGCGGCCCCGGCTGGGCACGTAGCCTCGCGTGTTCACCACGCGGTGCCAGGGCAGGGCCGTGCCCTCCGGCAGGCCCGAGAGCACCATGCCCACCTGGCGGGGACGCTGGGGGAAGCCCGCCAGCAGGGCCACCTGACCGTACGAGGCCAGGCGCCCCTTGGGGATGCGTGCCACCACCGCCAGGACAGCCGCGCGGAAGTCACCGGGCGGGGCGCCGGGTTCGACACGCTTGGGGGGGCGAGCGGCCATGGGGGGATTTTCCGGAAAAGGGAAGAAGAACAACTCACGCAGAGGTTCGCAGAGAAAGCCG
>DATEZP010000070.1:0-26684 GCA_035255465.1 Holophagaceae bacterium | reverse complement strand
GATCCCCCAGCAGATGTTCGACGTGGCCATCCAGGCCGCCATCGGCGCCAAGATCATCGCCCGCACCAACGTGAAGGCCCGCCGCAAGGACGTGACCGCCAAGTGCTACGGCGGCGACATCAGCCGCAAGAAGAAGCTCCTGAACAAGCAGAAGGAAGGCAAGAAGCGGATGAAGGCCATTGGTTCAGTGGAAATTCCGCAGGAGGCCTTCCTCGCTATTTTGAAGGTGGATAGCTAGTGCGCCTCCAGCCCGCCGTCTCCCTGGAGGGAACACCCTCCGCTGCCCCGGTGAAGAAGCCCGTCTTGGCCATGACCAGCTGGCAGAAGGCGGGCGTCCTCACCCTCCTGCTGGGTCTCATCTGGGTGCGCATGATCCGGCGCCGCAAGGCCGCTCACAAAGAATGCCCCCACTGTGGCCACAAGAACGCCCAGCACCTCACGAACTGCACGAAGTGCCAAGCGCCGCTCTTCAGCGTCGATACTTAGAAAAGATCACCACGAAGGCACGAAAAGAACGAAGGCCACGAAGGTGATTCCTTCGTGGCCTATTTCTTCTTTATTCGTGCCTTCGTGGTGAGCTTTTAGAACTGGATCTCGACGTTCTCTTCCGCCAGATCGTTCTCCTCGCCCAGCACTTCGCACGCCGCGCCGTACATCTGGATCACCGCGGCCTTGCGGTTGCTCAGGGAGGTCAGCAGGTCGCGCACGCGCTGCACCTCGGCGGCGATGGTGTTGTTGATCTGGTCGACCTCGGTCCGGCAACGGGTGCGGGTGGTCTCGTAGAAGGCTTTTTGATCCTGGCTGAGTTCCATGGTGGGGCTCCGGTGGTGGCGTGGTCAGAGGCGTTTGGGAAATTGATTTTATCTTGCTCAGGAGTGTCCGGCCACCCAGATCAGGGTGACGAGCATCCCAAGCAGGGCGAGGATGACGGGCAGCAGCCACAGAGGCTTGACCGCCGGGGGCTCCAGGCGCTCCGGGGGCGGCGGCAGTTCGGGGAGGTTCCCGCTCGTGGGCCCGCTGGAGGTGGGCATTCCCGCCTGGGTCTCCTGGAAGGAGGGGTGGCTGCCCGAGATCAACTGCGAGTTCGTCAGCTGAAGGGTGGGCTGGGGGAACCGGGAGTGCATCACGCGCTCCACGTCCTCCTTCGTCCCCGTGAGCAGCGCGTGGATGTACTCGGCCACGTCGTGCTCGGTGGGGATGTGCCCCTGCTTCATGAGCAGTTCGCGCAGGTCGCGCTCCATGAACCGGGCGCTGGGGTAGCGGTGGTCCACGTTCTTCTGGAGGCTCTTGGTGACGATGCCGGCCATCTCGCGGCTCACCTGCGGATTCAGCACCGTCACGTCCAGCACGCGGCCCAGGCGCACCTTCTCCAGCACGCCCAGCTCGCTGTCGGCCTGGAAGCAGCGCTCGCCCGTAAGCATCTCGAAGAGCACGAGGCCCAGGGAGTAGAGGTCCGAGCGGTTGTCCAGGGCCTGGCCCATGGCCTGCTCGGGGCTCATGTAGAGGAGCTTGCCCTTGAGCGCGCCCGCCACGGTGTGGCTGGCCTTGGAGACGGCCTTGGCGATGCCGAAGTCCACCAGCTTGACGGCGCCCTCTTGGCTGATGAGGACGTTCTGGGGGCTGATGTCGCGGTGCACGAGCTTGAGCTCGCGGTCGTCGAAGCCCTTCTTCCGGTGGGCATAGTCGAGGGCGGCGGCCACCTTCATCAGCACGAAGCCGGCCACGGCCTCGGGGAAGGGCAAGCCGAACTCCCGGGCCTTCCGCAGCAGCGTGCGGAGATCCCGGCCGTTCACGTACTCCATGGCGATGTAATAGCTGTTGCCGGCCTTCCCAAGGTCGAAGATCTGCACGATGTTCGGATGCGTGAGCTGGGCGGCCAACTTCGCCTCGTCGATGAACATGGTGACGAAGTCTTCGTTGTCGCTGAGGTGCGGCAGGATGCGCTTGATGGCGACGATCTTCTGGAAGCCCTGCACGCCGCGCTGCTGGGCCTTGAAGAGTTCGGCCATGCCGCCCACGGCGATCTTCTCGAGCAGGTAGTAATTCCCGTACTCCTCCACCGCCTGGGAAATGGGCACCTGGGGCGCGGGCGGCGGGGTGACCGGGCCCTTGGCGGGCACCTCCGCGGAGGGTGCGCTGTCGGCCTTGGACCAGTCGAAGGGATCGTGCACGCCGCTGATCCCGGTGAGGGTGAACTCGCCCGTGCCCAGGGCCTTGGGTTCCGAGCTCCCCTCCGGAAGCGGAAGGGGGGTGGCTTCGGCCTTGGCCAGGGGCGTGCGGGCCGCAGCGGGAGCCTTGGGCGCGGGAAGGGCGGCACCCTTGCCCATGCCTTCGATCTCTTCGAGCACGTCGCCGAAGATGTCCTCGGTGGTCATCTGGCGCTTGGGGGGCTCGGTGTTGGGCCGGGGCACGTGGATGGGCTCCACGGGGGAGATGGGCAGCGCCGGCTTGGCTTCCACCGCCGGGGCCCGCTCCAGGATGGCGAAGGGATCGGTGCCGGAGTTGGTGCCCTCCTGCTCGATCTCGGCCACCAGATCCCCGAAGATGTCGTGGCTGGTCAGGGGCTGCTGGGCGGCGGATTTCGCCTCCGCGGGCCAGTAACGGCGCAGGGCCGCCGTGATCTCGCCGTGGGGGAGGGTGCGCTCCAGCACCCCCTGAATGCCCTCTTCCGTGGGCGGGGTCGCGCCGGGGTGATCCAGCATGACGAGCACGGGCAGGCCCGCGATGCGGCTCCGAATTTTCCGAACCCCGGGGGTTCCCTGGGCATGGCCGTCCAGCAACAGCAGGTCCGGGGTCACACCCATGGCCAGGAAGGCGTCCACCTCATCGGATTTGACCCACTGCACCAGCCAACCGTCACCTTCCATGGCCGATACCAACCCCGGAGTCCGGAGGGACTCACCGTCCACGATGAGGAGCAAAGGTTGGTTCATGCAGGATTCCAGGGACTTACACGGGGAGGAGTACTTGCCAGGGTATCCGTGGCGGGCTTCCCCCCTCAACGGAAAACCCCCTGAAGACTATGATTTCCCCTCGATTTCAACCTCATTCAGGGCTAGACTGGTCCTTCGGTCCGAACCTCGGTACGGGCGAATCTACGGTAGAAGGGGGGGAAATCACACATGCCACTCGTCAAGATCAAGGAAGACGAAACCTTCGAAAACGCGCTGCGCCGCTTCAAACGGAAGTGCGAGAAGTCCGGCATTCTCAGCGAGCTGAAGAAGCGTCAGCACTTTGAGAAACCCTCTGCCAAGCGCAAGCGGAAGATGCTCGCCGCCCGCAAGAAGAGCCTCAAGCGCCTCGCGCAGGAGCGCCGCATCATGGGGGCCTAAAAGCCTTCGCTTTGAAAAAGGCCCGCTCACGCGGGCCTTTTTCGTCCTTGGACCTTGGTCCTTGGCTGGCGCCGACCCACCTGAACGGGCAGCTCCCTTCCAGGCCACTCGAGGTGGAAAGATTTCTCCGTACCCTACGCACACCGGCTAAGGACCAGGGACTAAGGACCAAGGACCCCATGAACGAAGAACGCGCCAACCTCGAATTCCCCGACGTTCTCGCCCTGGTGGCCGGCTTCGCCCGCACCCGGGGGGGCCGCCAGCGGATCCAGGCCATGACCCCTGAGGATGGCCTCTCGGGTGTGCGCCGCCTCCACCAAGAGGAACTGCGGGACGCCCACGCCGCCCGGCCCCAGGCCTTCCCCGTGATGCCCATGGATGAGGCCTTCGCCGAGCTGCTGAGCCCCGCGGGCTGGCTGCTGCCGGAGCACTGGCGCCAATTGCGCGAAGGGCTCCAGGCCCTCGCCACCCTCATCCGCACCACCGCGGACCTCGGCTGGCCCAAGGACGAGAAGGGCCTCGACCGCCCCGCGCCCGCCGGCACCCACCTGGGCATCGACCGCCTGCAGGTGACGGCCGCCATCCTCGTGGATCCGAGCCCCATCGCCGACAAGCTCCGCCGCTGCTTCACCGAAGATGGCCAGCTGGACCCCCTCAAGGTGCCCGGCCTCGCGAGCCTCCACCACGCCCGCGGCGCGGCTTATCAATCGGTGCAGGCCAAGCTCGGCAAGCTCCTGCGCCAGGTGCCCGAGGCCTTCATGGAATCCGGCATCGTGGAACGCAACGGGCGCTACTGCCTGCCCGTGCGCAGCGATAAACGGGGCCTCATTCCCGGCCTCGTGCTGGATCGCAGCGGCAGCGGCGCCACCGTCTTCCTGGAGCCCCACGAGGCCGTGGGCCTCAACAATGATTTCGTGGAGGCGGACGCCGAATACCGCGAGGCCGTCATCGCCTTCCTCCGGGATCTGCTGGAGGAGCTGCGCACCCAGCGCCAGGCCTTCGCCGCCTGGGCGGACTTCCAGGTGGAGGTGGACGAGGCGCTGGCCCTCCTGGGTTGGGCCGCCCTCATCCAAGGTGGTCTGCCCGTGGAATCCCCGGCCCGCCTCTGCCTCCTGCAGGCCAAGCACCCCCTCCTGCTCCCCCAAGTGCGCGAGCGCATGGGCCTCGACCCCCTTCCCCACGCCGTGGTGCCCCTGAACCTGGTGCTGGAGCGGGAGAAGCCCAGTCTCGTCATCTCCGGCTCCAACACCGGCGGCAAGACCGTGGTGCTCAAGACCGTGGGCCTCCTCTGGGCCCTGGGCGCCTGCGGCTGCCCCATCCCCACGGAGAGCGGCAGCAGCCTGCCCCCCCTGCCCTCCCTGCATGCCGACATCGGCGATCACCAGACGCTGGTCGGTAGCCTCTCCACCTTCAGCTCCCACGTGGTGCATCTCAAGCAGATCCTCTCGGAAGCCCGGGATGGTGGCCTCGTGCTGTTGGACGAGCTGGGCACCGGTACGGATCCCAAGGAAGGCGCCGCCCTGGGCGTGGCCGTGCTGCACGCGCTCTCCCGGCGCGGCTGCTGGATCCTCTGCTCCACCCACCTGGGTGAGATCAGCCAGTGGGCCCTGCGCCACCAACGCTTCCAGAACGCCAGCGTACAGTTCGACGAGGAGAAGCTCGCCCCCACCTACCGCCTCATGGTGGGCCTGCCCGGCCAAAGCCGCGCCCTGGCCATCGCCCGCCGCCTGGGCCTGCCCGAGTTCGTGCTGGAGAAGGCCGAGAGCGCCCTGGGCCAGCGGGAGAAGGATTGGCGCGACTTCCTCAAGGAACTGGAGGCCGACCGCGTGCGCCTCCTCGAGGAGACGGAGGAGGTCCACCGCCGCGAAGCCGCCGTTCAGAAAGATCTGAACCAGCTCCGCCAGCGCGAGGAGAAGCTCCGCCTCGATCAGGAGAAGTTCGCCCGCGAGGCCGCCGAGAAGCTCACCCGGGCCCTGGAATTCGTGGATCACGAAGGCAAGCGCCTCGTGAAGGAACTCAAGGCGAAGGCCAAGGCCGCCGCGTCGGCGCCGGAGGCGGATCGCACCGGCACCGAAGCCACCGAGCGCGTGAAGCAGATGAAGCAGATCGCCGAGGCGGAACTCTCCTCCCTGCTCAAGCGCGGCAAACCTTCCGAGAAGGCGCCTGAAGTGAAGGAGGGCGCCTACGCCCGCCATCGCGGCCTGGGCATGGAGGGCAAAGTGGTCGTGCTCAAGGGGGACCGCGTCACCCTGGAAACGGGCCCGGGCCGCCGCTTCGAGTGCCGCCTGGGTGAACTGGAACCCATCGGCCGGAGGGAGATGGAACCCAAAGTCACGGGCAAGGTGCGCGTCCGCGCCGAGGCCGATGAGGACCTCGCCCAGCAGCTCACCCTCATCGGCCGCGCCAGCGACGACATCGACGCCGAGGTCTTCCGCTTCGTGGAGGCAGGCCTGGCTTCAGGCCGAAAATATTTGCGCATCGTCCACGGCCACGGCACCGGCCGGCTCAAAGCCGCCGTGCGCGAAGCCCTGCGCGGCCACCCCGGCATCCAACGCGTCGAAGATGCGCCTCAGAACCAAGGCGGCGCCGGGGCCACGGTGGTCACGCTGCGGTAAAGACGCGCGATCTTTGGGACATGCGGAACGCAGAAAATGCAGAGTTTCGTGTTCTGCGTTTTCTGCGTTTTCTGCGCCTTCTGCGTTCCGCGTTTCTCCCCCGATCCCTTCCCAGCCCCCGTGACTCCCCTTCTCGACGGGTGCATGATGGGAGCCTTCCCGGAGGCAGCCATGGGACTCTTCGACGATCTCGCAGGACAGGCCATGGGGGCGCTGGGCGCCCAGCCCCAGGGAGGCCAAGGTGGATTGCTCGACGGCCTCATGGGCCTGCTCAACAGTCCCCAGGTGGGCGGCCTCCAAGGTCTGCTCCAGAAATTCCAGGCTTCGGGCCTGGGTGATCAGGTGGCTTCCTGGGTGGGTACCGGCAGCAACCTGCCCATCTCCGCCCAGCAGATCCAGCAGGTGCTCGGCGGCGGCCACCTGGAACAGCTGGCCCAGCAGAGCGGGTTGGACCACGGCCAAGCCGCCGAGGGCCTCTCCCAGCTGCTGCCCCAAGTGGTGGACCACCTCACCCCGGGCGGGCAGATGCCCCAAGGCGGAGACCTCATGAGCGGCGCCCTGGACCTGTTGAAGGGCAAGCTGCTGGGCTGAAGCAGGCCCACTCGCCCCAGTCAGCCCCATGTCATAGTGGGGCACCTCATGCGATGGCTGCTCCTCCTCCCGATCACCGCGGCCCTGATGGCCCAGAATCCAATCGTCGTGCGAAGCACGGACTTGGACCGGAAATCCATCGACCTCACGCTCTACCACCCCTATTCGGGTGAATCGGGCTCCCACCAGGGCTTTGGCCTGCTCCGAGAGATTCGCCGGATGCGGGTACCCCGTGGTCGCTTCACCTTGCGCTGGGAGGGATTGCCCAAGGAGGTCACGGAAGAGAGTGCCCAACTGGAGCAGGTCTTTGGCAGATCCCGATTGACGGCCCTCGAGCAGAACTATGATCGGAACCTGATCTCCCCCGCCTCGATCCTCGAAGCCTCCCTCGGGGCCGCCGTTCAAATTCAGCAGGGCCGGGCCGACCTGCGGGACGGAACCCTGAAGTCCCTGCCCACGGATGGGGACGACGGGCTGGTGATTGGAACCCGGGAGGGCCTGGAATCCAGCTCTCGGAACGCCCTCCGCTTCCCGCACCTCCCCTCAGGCCTCGCGCCTGAACCCACCCTTTCCATGGTCATGGACTCGGAGGATGAGGGCGAGGTTGAGCTCCGGCTCACCCTGCTGATCGAGCGCGTCAAATGGACCGCCCACTACAACCTCGAGGTGGACGCTAACCTCACCCGGGCGCGGCTGGAAGGCTTCGCCCTCATCGAGAATCGATCCGGCATGACCTTCGATCGAGTGCGGCTCGCCTTGGTGGCGGGACCGGTGAACCGGGCCTGGCGGGATATCCCTTCGCCACCTCCCAAGCATTGGGGCCCCACCCCCGCCCAGGCCGTGGTGGAGGTCGTAGCGTCCGCCGCCGTGGAACCCCTCGGAGAAGCCCACCTCTTCCATTGGAATCCGCCCTTCACCTTGGGTGGCATGCAGACGAAGCAGGTGGCCTTGCTTAGCCGGGGCGAGGTCCGGGTGGAACCATCGGTCCGATGTAATGCCGCGATCGGAGAGGGGTGGTCCGAGGAGGATTTCGCGGACGTTCACGCCTACGTGGCCCTGAAGGTCCTGAATCGGCGCGAGGACGCGAACGCTGGGCCATGGCCGGAGGGTGACTGGCGGATCCATCTTCCCACCCCGCAGGGAGTTCCTCTGTTGATTGAGGAAACCGCGTCTTCGATTCCCCTCGGAGAATTTCAAGAATTCATGTCAGGGCCCATTCGCGTGCACGGTCGCAGCGCACTGGTTGAGACTCATCGCCCGCTCTGGGGCCGATACTCCCGGATGGAAACCTGGGAAGTGGAGCTAGAGCGCGAAGGCACGCAATCCATTCTTATCCCTGCTTTCCTCAGGGTGGCTGCATTCGGAGACCAAGTGGTGTCCGGCCCGAAGTGCCTTGAGAAAGTCGAAGAATGGGCCCATCGCATGCCCATCGATCTAAATCAAAACCCCAAGCAAGTCCTTCAATTCATCGTCCGTTACCCCAAACGCCCTTCCCCTTAGAGGTGTTCCATGAATTACGCCTTCGCGATCGCGGCACTTTCCACCGTCATGGTCGCCCAGCAAGCCCCCGAGATCCCCACCACCCAATCCGACCAAAAGGCCCTGGCCGTCACCATCTACAACGACAACCTGGCGCTGGTGAAGGATCAGCGGCTGGTGCGGTTGCCCAAGGGGGAGGCGCGGCTGGCCTTCCAGGAGGTGTCGGCGCAGATCCGGCCGGAGACGGCGCTGCTGCGGAACCTCACGGAGCCCAAGGGGTTTTTCGTGGTGGAGCAGAACTTCGACTTCGATCTGCTGACACCCCAAAAGCTGCTGGAGAAGTACGTGGGCGAGAAGGTGGTCGTGGTTGCCCAAAAGCCCAACGCCTCGGGACCCGGCAGCACGGAGGTGCGCGAAGAGGCCACGGTGCTGGCCACCAACAGCGGCGTGGTGCTGCAATTCGCGGATCGCATCGAGACGTCGGTACCCGGGCGCCTCGTGTATCCCAAGGTGCCCGCTACCCTGCGGGCCCGGCCCACCTTGGTGATTACCCTCAACAGCGCCTTGGAGAAGGCCCAGGCCCTGGAGCTGAGCTACCTCACCTCCGGGCTCTCCTGGAAGGCCGATTACGTGGCCAACCTCTCCGCCGATGAAAAGACCCTCGACCTCAACGGCTGGGTGACCCTCACCAACCAAAGCGGCGCCGCCTACCCCAACGCCACCCTGCAACTGGTGGCCGGGGATGTGAACCGCGTCCGCGAGACGCCGCGCCCGGCCCCCATGATGGCCATGGCCAGGGGGGCGGATCGCGCCCCGGAGATGAAGGAGGAGAGCCTCTTCGAGTACCACCTCTACACCCTGGATCGACCCACCACCCTCGCCGCCAACCAGACCAAGCAGGTGGCCCTCCTGGGCGCGTCGGGGGTGCCCGTGCGGAAGGAGTTCCGCCTGGAGGGCCAATCGTGGTGGTACACCAACGCCCAGGGCGACCTCGGCGACAAGCTGAAGGTGGGCGTGTTCGTGGAGCTGGACAACACCGAAGCCAACCATTTGGGCATGCCCCTGCCCAAGGGGATCTTCCGGATGTACAAGCGCGACGGCGAGGGCCGGGCCCAGTTCATCGGCGAAGATCGCATCGATCACACCCCGAAGCGTGAATCCGTACGCCTCAAGCTGGGTGAGGCCTTCGATGTCACCGCCCGCCGGAAGCAGACGGATTACAAGGCCCTGGGCCGCTCCGGAAAATACGGCAGCAGCAGCGAGAGCAGCTACGAGGTGGTGTTGAAGAACGCCAAGAAGGAAGCCGTCACCGTCCTGGTGGTGGAGCCCATCCACGGCGACTGGGAGATGCTCCAGGCCAGCCAGGATTGGAAGAAGACCAGCTCCAGCAGCGCGCGCTTCGAGGTAAAGATTCCCGCCGAAGGCGAAGCCACTCTGACGTACCGGGTGCGAACCCGCTGGTGATCCCTATTTAGGGGGGGCCGGAATCGGCATCTGCAGGTCCAGCGGGTTCTTCCAACGCTGGGCCTCCAGTTCCTTGGCCCGGGCGCTCCGCTTCGCGTCGTCGCCCGCCAGCCAGCTTTCAGTGCGATGCCGGAGGTTCGACAAGATGGAATCCTTGAGCACGCCGAGCACCAGCACCACCACGGGGGCCACCCGCTGGGGATTCGGCTGGTTGGCGCAATCCACCTTGGCCGCGGCGATCTCATCGAAGGCTTCGGAGCGGATGCGGAGGTCCTGCAACAGGGCCTTGTACACGGCCTCGTCGATCTTGTCCTTCTTGGTCGCATTGCGCAGGTCGAGGATGAGCGTGTTGAGCAACGCGTTGGAGGCCACCTTCAGCTTGTCGTAGGCGAAGTAGGCGCTCTTGTAGCGGGCGGAAGCGGGGCCGCAGTCGCTGTAGACCTCCTGCAGGAAGCTCTCGCACTGGCCGCGCTTGTTGTCGAGGCAGGCGAAGAACTGGAGGCCCAGCTTGCCATCGGCGGGAAGGGTCGCGCAGGGATTGGGAGCGGCTTCCTGGGCCGGCAGGAACGCACCGGTCGAGCCGGCCAGATAGGCCACGAGAAGCGAGGAACGCAGCATGGGATCTCCGGGTGGATGGTCTATTGCACCCCGTTCGGAAGCGGAAGTGAAGCCCTAGCGCCAAGCTCCCAGCAAAATGAAGGGGGCCCAGTAGAAGGGATGGGACCAATCCCGCGCCGTGTCCTGCTTCCGGAGGAGGCGGAGTTGGGCGGCGCGGAGCGCTTCGGCGCGGGGGGTGCCACCGCCCCAGCGGCGATAGAAATCCTGCATGAGATCCGCGGTGCTGGCATCCGCCACCTTCCACAGGGTGGCCACCACGCTTTGGGCTCCGAGGTCCAAGGCCAGGGCGCCGAGTCCCTCCACTTCCACGCCCTGATCGTCGCGGCCCCCGCCCAGGGCCGTCTGGCAGGCGGAGAGGCTGAGCAGGCGCACACCATCGAAGCGCACCCCCTCATCGCGCAGGGTCTTGAGCGAGAGGAGGCTGCCATCACCCACGAGCAGGGCGCTCGCCTCGTGGGTGCCGGGGCGGAACTGGAAGTGGCTCGCCACGTGCACGATGGAGATGCCGTTCAGTTCCTTGAGCCGGTCCGCGGTGAAGGCCTCATCCAAGTAGCTGCGCCCCGGCGTGCCCACGGCCTGCAATCCGGCCAGCACGCCTTGGAGTTCCGCGGGCACCGCCGCCAGCGCGGAAAAGGCGCCATGGGCTTGACTCACGCCGAAGGCCGCGGCCCCCTTTCCTTCCAAAGGGGACTCCGAGGCCGCCGCGAAGGCGCCCCGGGCCGCCACGGCGAGGGCGTAGCGCTCCACCAGCCACGCGCTTCCGTCGTGGAGCGTGGCGAAGGGCAGGTAGCGTAGGGGGCCATCCAGATCCAGCAGCAGGCGCTGGGTCTTGGCCGCTTCGAGATCCGCCGCCACGGGCTGGATGAGCAGGGTGTAGAGCGCCCTCGCCTCGGGGCGTGGATCGCGGTTGCGATCCGTGAGGGCCCACCGGAGGGACTGGATGGCGCCCGCCAGCTCCGGCGCGGTGACGACCGCTTCACGGTGCACTTGGAGGCGCGCGGTGGTGACGAGGATGTGCAGGCGCTCCGGCCCCATGACGTAACTGAGCAGGGCCGTGTCGGGCCCCAGGCGGCCCTGAAGCCCGCTGAGCCGCTCCAGCTGCCGCGCGGCCAACCGCTCGGTGGCCTCGGAGCCTTCGGCCCGCGCGTCCTCCCTCAGGCTGCGCAGGGCGGCCTGGAAGGCCTGGCGCGCTTCCTTCACCAACCCCTCCAGGCGCTGGCGCTCCGCGCGATCCTCGGGACTGAGCGCTTCCAGGGGTTGGCGGCGCAGGGCCTCCAGATCCCGGGCCAAAGCCATCCACGCCTTTTGGGGCTCCTCCACCCGCTGGGCCAGCTGGGCTTCCTCGCCGGTGCGGGCGGGCCCTTCGCCCGGAATCACCCCCGCATCCCGGCCCAGGAAGCGGCCGTACTCATCCTCCTTAAGGAGGGCCAGCACCTCCTGGGCCTCGGCCAAGCGACCGCCATCCTGGATCAGCAGATCGGCGAGCCGGCGGTAGGTCTCGGCGTTGGCGGCCCGGAACGCCTCGGCGGCGGGGCCCTTCAACGCCGCGCGGCCCTGCAAGGCCTGCAGTTCCGCGACCGCCCCCTTGCCCGCGAGGATCGCCAGATCCAGCCGACCCAGCGCGGCCCAGCCCACCATGAGTCCGTGGTCCGCGGCGGCCTGGGTGAGCGGGTGGTGGGCGACGGAGCGAGCCCAAAGGAGGCGCGAGACGGCCCGGGAGGCCCGACCCGCGGCGAACTCCGCCGCCGCGAGATTCACCGCCACCCGCGCGGCGGCCTCGGGCTCCGGCAGGGCGCGGATCAGGCGGAACGCCTCCGCCAAGGCGGCGCTCGCCACCTTCCGACGGCCCGTGCGGAGGTGGGCGCAACCTGCGTTGTTGCGCAGGCTGGCTTCCAGCAGGGGCAGGCCCAACCGCCGCGCTTCGCAGGCCACGGCCTCCAGGGAGGCGGCGCCCCCGCCGCCCTGGGCGGCCAGGAAAGCCCGCAGGGCGCGGAGCCCCACGCGCGCTTCCGAGGCGTTCCGCGGCAGATCCCGGAGGGCCGCATCCAGGGCCTTCATCGCGCCGGGCCGATCCCCCAGGTCCGCCAGGTAGCGCCCGCGCAGACCGCCGATCTGCCCCTTCAGCAGCGCCGCCCGGGACCCGACCCCTTGACCGGCCCACATGGCGGCTTCCGCCAGGGCCGGCGCCACCCGTTCGTAGCGACCGCCCTCCAGGGCCCAACGGGCCCGGGCCCAGGCCACCAGCGCCTGATCCACGGGGGCTCCGGATCGGGCCGCCTCGCGGGCGGCCCATTCCAGCGTCCGCTCGGCCTCGGCGAAGCGGGACTGCTGCACCCGGACTTCCACCACGAGGATCATCGCCTCCAAAGCGAGGTCCTGGGCCAGGTCATCCTCCGAGAGCAGCATCTCCGCCCGGAGACCGGCGCCTTCCACATCCCCCAGCTGCAGCCGCAGGCGGGCGGCTTCCAGGCCCCAGCGCTGACGGAGGCGGCCCGTCGCGGCCTGAAACCGCGCTTCGGCCCGGGCCAGGGCGGTGGCGCCCGCGCTGCCCTTTACGCGGTCCTCCCGGAAGGTGGCCGGCGGAACCGGGGGATCCCAGGGCTCGGGCAGCTCCGCGGTCACGGCCATGGGCACGCGACCCGGGCGGAGCAGCCACCAGGCCACCTCGGCCTGACGTCCCGCCACCACCGGCCTCGCGTCCACGGGGGTGGGCATTGAAGTGACGGGTGGCGGCGGAGGCGGAGGAGGGGGAGGTGGTGGTGGTGGCGGCGGGGCCACGGGCACCGGCACGGTCGTGGGCGCCGGGCTCGGATGCCGCCGCGGTGAACGGCACCCGCCGACCACCAGAACGCAGGTGAGGATCAACCAACCTGAGCGGCGGGAGGGGGGCATCACGTCTCCGGGAATCCCCCATCCTAACGACCCCCGTAGCCCGGGAAACCCGTAGGATGTTGGGATGTTCCGCATCGCGCTCGTCACCGCCCAGGAAGCCCTCGGCCTCGACCAGGACCTGAACCCGCTCCTCGCGGCCCTGCGGGCGGAAGGCGCCGATGGCCAGGCCCTCTGCTGGGACGCGGAGGTTGACTGGTCCCGCTTCCATGCCGCGGTCCTGCGCTCCACTTGGGATTACGTACCCCGTCTGCCCGATTTCCTCGCCTGGTGCGCGCGTACCGCCCAAGCCACGCGGCTGCTGAATCCGCCCGAGGTGGTGCGCTGGAACACGGACAAGCACTACCTGCTGGACCTCCACCGGGCCGGGGTGCCCGTGGTGCCCACGCGCTTCGTGGAGCCGGGGGAGCTGCCGCTGGGGGCCCTCGAGACCTTCCTCCATCGGGGGGAGCTGAGCGTGGGCCAGGGCATGGCCTTCCAGGAATTCGTGTTGAAGCCCACCATCGGCGCGGGATCCAAAGATGCCGCGCGCTACCACGTGGAGGACCTGCGACAGGCCCTGGATCACTTGGATCGCCTGCTCTCCCAAGGCCGCAGCGCCATGCTCCAACCCTACCTGGCGAGTGTGGACACCCGGGGCGAAACCGCGGTGTTGGCCTTCGAGGGCGGCTTCAGCCACGCCATCCGCAAGGGCCCCCTGCTCCGCCGGGGCGCGGGCCTCGTGGAAGGGCTCTTCGCCCCGGAGGAGATCACGCCCCGCATCCCCACCCCGGAGGAGCAGCGCGTGGCCGAAGCCGCGCTCCGGGCCATGCCTTTCCCCACCCTGCTCTATGCCCGTGTCGACCTCATCGAGGATGAAGCGGGCCGGCCCGTGGTGCTGGAGTTGGAGCTGACGGAGCCCAGCGTCTTCTTCGCTCAGGGGCCGGGCTCCGCCGAGCGGTTCGCGAAGGCGATCCTGAGGCGGGCGCGGGACATCGCCTAGGGCCTCAGCGCCGGTTGCCCTCGCCCCGGCGGGCGGTGCGGCGGGCGCGGCCCCAGGCCTTCTTGATCTTCATGAGGTGAGCGGCCCGGGCATCCCCCTGGGCCATGAAGGTGTGATCCTTCCCCGTCTTGGGATCGTAGTAGCCGACATAGCCCCCGGGGTTCACTCCGAAGCTGTGCAGCTTCACCCGGCCATGGCGCAGCCCTAGGAAATCGTTGCGGCCACGGGTTTCATCCCCGCTGGTGAAGTAGAGGGGCAGCACGAAGTTGCTCACGGTGACCCCGTCGATGTCGTAGAACTCGTCCTGCACGGCATCGCACATCTCGTACCAATAGAAGACATGGCGGCGCTTCTTCGGATCGGGATGGGGGCCGCGCACGAGCAGGTTGCTCTCGGGATCCGCCAGCAGTTCCAGGGCCTCGTGGCTGAAGGTGTGGCTCCAGGGGCGGCCCGTCTCCTCCACGGTGGCCGTGAACACGATGCCAAAGGGGAGGCCCTGGCCGTTCTTGTCGTGGAAGCCGAGCACCCCCGCCGGGGCCGGATCATCCCAGAGGTAGATCACCGCGTCCCCACGCAATTCCTCGGGGTGATTGGGCGTGGGCTTCATCCCGCGGCCCTCCAGGCGCAGCTCCGCGCCCATGCTCCACGCGGGCTCGAAATCCTCGGCGATCTGGCGGTTGATCGCGCGGATCACCCGCTGCACCTCACCATCGGGGATCGCGGTGTGGTTCACCACTGAGATGCGCATGGAGGCTCCTTGGGGGGGACCTCCACAGGGTAGGCGCCGTGGGGATCCCCGCCACCCGCGCGGGGTTCCCGCAGAACCTCGGGGCCACCGACCGCCGCGCGTGGTAGGCTCACGCGGATCCAGCAGCTGCACTGAACGGACCGCGCGCGGAGCCTCGGCCCCGCGGGAACCCACCCGCCGAGGGAGCGGAGGACATGGAAGATCCCAACGAAACCCAGGAAGGCCTCTCCCAATCCGGGATGGAGACCCTGGCGGGGGAGAAGGCGGCCAAGATCTCGCCCGGCCCCCACCGCATCGTCGTGAAGCCGCGATCCACGGATCCCGGGTTCCCGGTGGCGGAGTGGGAGCGCTACGCCTTCGTGCGGTTCCTGGGCCAGGGAGGCATGGGGAGGGTCTACCTGGCCCGGGACCGGCAACTGGGCCGCGAGGTGGCCATCAAGTTCGTGCGCCTGGATGACGAACGCTACGCGGGGCGCTTCATGGCGGAGGCCCGCGCCCAGGCCCGGGTGGATCATCCCCACGTCTGCAAGGTCTTCGAAGTGGGCGAGGTGGAGGGCAAGGTCTTCATCGCCATGCAGCACGTCAAGGGGCTGCCCCTGGATGTGGCCGCCCTGGAACTCACGGTGGAACAGAAGGTGATGGTGCTGCGGGATGCCGCCCTGGGCGTGCACGAGGCCCATCGCGTGGGGATCATCCACCGGGATCTGAAACCGTCGAACATCCTCGTGGAGCGGGATGCGGATGGATCCCATCACGCCTACGTCATGGATTTCGGCCTCGCCCATGAGTGGAACACCGAGTCCAACGAAACGGGCTCCGTGCTGGGCACGCCGGCCTTCATGTCCCCGGAGCAGGCGCGGGGCGAGGTCTCTCGGCTGGATCGCCGCGCCGACGTGTACAGCCTCGGCGCCACCCTCTACCAGGTGCTCACGGGGAAAGCGGCCGTATCCGGAAGCAACCCCCTGGAGATCCTCAGTGCCGTGGTGTCCGCGGACGTGGAGCCCATGCGGGTGCACCGGCTGCACATCCCCAGAGACCTGGAAGCCATCACCCTCAAGTGCCTGGAGAAGGACCGCGCCCGGCGCTACGACTCCGCCAAGGCCCTGGCCGAGGATCTGGATCGCTTCCTGGCGGGCGATCCCGTGCAGGCGAGGTCCACGGGCGTCTGGTACCGGATCCAGCGGAGGCTCCGCAAGAACAAGCAGGTGACGGCGGTGGGCGGCGGGGCCCTCGTGGTGGTGCTGGTGGCCCTCGGATTCACCCTCAAGACCTGGCGGGACGCGGGGCGCCGCGAACGGTTGGCGCAGCAATTCACCGAATCCATGGCCCACATCGAATCCATGGCCCGCTACTCGGCGCTCTCGCCCCCCCACGACATCCGACCCGATCTCCAGGCGGTGCGGGATCAGATGGCCCGGTTGAGGCTCGAGATGAAGGAGGCTGGCTCCCTCGCCAACGGCCCCGGCAACTACGCCCTCGGCCGGGGGTATTGGACCCTGGATGACACCGAGCATGCCCGGGAGCACCTCCAGATGGCCTGGGATGCGGGTTATCGCGCCCCGCGCGTGGCCTATGCCCTGAGCCTGGTGCTCGGCCAACAGTACCGGGAGAAACTCCTGGAAGCCCAGCGCATCGTCGCCCCGGCCCAACGTCAAGCGCGGTTGCAGGAGGTGGATCGGAGCCTGCGGGATCCGGCCCTCGGATTCCTGCGCCGGGCCCGGGGTTCCGACGTACCTTCACCCGCCTACCTCGAAGCCCAGATGGCCTTCTTCGAAGGCCACCTCGACGAGGCCCTCGACAAACTGAAGGCCCTGGGCACCACCCAGCCCTGGTTCTTCGAGGCGCCCCAACTGCAGGGATCCCTGCTCCAGGCCCGGGCCTGGGAGAAATGGAACCGGGGAGATCGGGAAGGCGCCCACGCGGATTTCGAGGCCGGTCGCGCCGCCTTGGGACAGGCCAGCCGGGTGGCGCGCAGCGCCCCTTCGGTGCAGGTCGCCCTGGGCGAACTGGAATACAACGCCCTGTTCATGGAGAAGTTCGGCCAGGGCAACGTGGGTCCCGTGCACGCCCGGGCAATGGAAGCGGTGCGCACGGCCCTCGCGGCTCAGCCGGATCATGTGCCTTCGCTGATCCTCCAGGCCGCGTTGCTGGGCCAGCGGGCGGATCTCAAAACCAGCAAAGGTGAATACGCCGAAGATGACGCCCAGGCCGCCGTGGAAGCTTCCAAGCAGGCCGTGCAGACCGGCCCGGGCCGCGCCGATGCGCGCATCGCCCTGGGCAAGGCGTACTATCAATGGGGATTGGCCCGGGCCTCGAAGGAACTCGATCCCGACGAGCCCTTCACCCGCGGGCTGGAAGCCTTTGAATCGCTCTCCCCGGAGAAGCGGGATTACACCGTGTGGAACCACCTGGGCTTGATCCACTACACGTGGGCGGAGTTCCAGGCCCAGCGGGATCAGGATCCCCACCTGCACCTGAACGGCGCCATCGCGGCCTTCGAAACCGCCACGCGGATGGAACCCCAGCTGCTCGCGGCCTGGATCAACCTGGGATCCTGCCTCCAGCAGCGCGCCGACCTGCCCAAGGCCTCGTCCCCCCAGGCGGATCTGCAGGCGGCCCTGGCCGCCCTCGACCAGGCGAAGGCCCTCAACCCCAAACATTGGGTCCCGTATTTCGCCCTCGGAAAAGTCCACTACTCCCTGGCCATGCGCACCCGGGACCAGGGCGGGGATCCCAAACCCGCATTGATCCTCTCCGTGGGGCTGAACAAGCAGGGCCTCACCATCAATCCCTCCAGCCCCAACCTGCACAACGGAACGGGCATCGCCGCCTCCGAGCTCGCCCGCCTCGCCTGGGAAGCCGGGGAGGACCCCACGCCCCATGTGGAGCAGTCCCGCGCCGCCTTCGAGCAGGCCATCGCCGTGGCCCCGGACCAGGGGATCGGTTACCTCAATCTCGCGGACCTCCTGCTGTGGAAGGCCCAATACCTGGGGAGCGAGGCCGCCTTGCAGGAAGCCGGCGCATTGCTGCGCAAGCGGATGAAGGCCGGGCCCTCCGGGCGGGACCTCCTGGGCAACGAGGGGCGGCGATGCGCCCTCCTGGTGGAGCGGGCCGTGCGGGAGGGCCGGGATCCCGCCGCCTTCATCCACGCCGGAGAAACCGCCCTCGCCCAGGCCCTCGCCCAGGATCCGCACTATGGGGACGCCCTCCTCTACCTCGGGCAACTCCGGACCGCCGCGGCCGGATGGAAAGTGCGCCACCACCAGGCGGGCCGCGCCACCTTCGAGCAGGCCCTGGCCCCCTTGGATGACCTGCGCGCCCTCTCACCCGCCCATTTGGAAGCGGCCCTCGCGTCCATCCGCCTCGCCGTGACGAAAGCGGCCTGGGAGCGATCCACGGGACAGGATCCGGCGGAGAGCTTCGCCCTCGCTCGGCAGACCCTCGATGGGATCCTGAAGCTGAGGCCCCGATGCGCCGAGGCCCTCCTGCTTGGGGGCGACCTCACCCTCGAAGAGGCGGAAGGGCTCCCCCCCGGAGCCCGGGAGGCCAAGGCCCGGGAAGCCCGCCGCGCCCTTGAAGCGGGGATCGCATTGAACCGGTACCTGGCCCCCCTGGGGAATCCCCGACTGGCCCGTGCCCGGCACTTGGAGGCGGGGAGCTGATCCCCGCCTCCAAGATCGGATCAGCCGTCCACCTTGACCGTGCCGCCGGTCTTGGTCGTGGTGAGGCTGGCGGGCTTGGTGATGGTGTAATCCCCATTCGGCCCCACGATCTCGTAGTTCACCTTGAGGCTCGCCTGTTTGGCGTTCACCACGCAGGAGGTGACGCCACCGGCCAGGAGGGTGTCGGGCACCGTCACCGTGGTCGGCGCGCCTTCGCCATCCTGCTCGAATTCGATGAAATCCTTGCGCTTGATCCGCATGGGATCGTCGGGGAACCCCGCCGCGGACACCTTCATCTTCTGGATGCTGCTCATGGGAACTCCGGGTTGGAAGGCGTGGAAGAGAGACCAGGGGACCGATCACCCCAGCCGAGGAAGAAATCGGCACCAGCTTATTCCGAGGTTCATGAAAAACAAACCTCTAATCAAGAAGGTCGCAACCTTCGCCTGGGCCCGGGCTCCCCCGGCCGCCATGGCACACTGGGCCCTACCCCCTTGGATGCCAATGACCGCCAAAGCCTCGCTCCGCCAAGCGCTGACCCTGACCGTCCTCGTGGCGGCCCTGGGCTATTTCGTCGACATCTTCGACCTGCTCCTCTTCGGGATCCTCCGCCAGAAGAGCCTGTTGGCCCTGGGGATCCCCATGGACCAGACCCTCACCAAGGGGATCCTGCTGCACAACCTGCAGGTCTGGGGGCTCGTCCTCGGGGGCGTGGTGTGGGGGGTGCTGGGCGACAAGCGCGGCCGCCTGTCGGTGCTCTTCGGCAGCATCGCCCTTTACTCCGTCGCCAACATCGCCAATGCCTTCATCGCCCACCTGCCGGGCCTCACGCCCTTCCAGTGGTATGCCGTGTTCCGGTTCATCGCGGGTTTCGGCCTGGCGGGCGAGCTGGGCGCGGCCATCACCCTCGTGGGTGAGACGCTGCCCAAGGAGGCCCGCGGCTACGGCACCGGTATCGTGGCGGGGGTGGGGGTGAGCGGCGCCGTGGTGGCCAATCTGGTCGGCAAGCATTTGGCCTGGAACCACGCCTACCTGGTGGGTGGCCTGCTCGGCCTCGCCCTGCTGGCCCTGCGCATCGGCGTGGCCGAGAGCGGCATGTTCCACCAGGCCCAGGAGCAGGCCGTGGTGCGGGGCGACTTCTTCAGCCTGTTCACGTCGCGGGAGCGCTTCCTCCGCGCGCTGCGCTGCACGATGATCGCGGTGCCGCTCTGGTTCTCCGTGGGCATCCTCATGTTCTACGCGCCCGAATTCGCCAAGGCGCTCGGCTACACCGGCCCCGTCACCGCGGGCGACGCCATCGCTTGGTGCTATGCCGGGCTCGTGTTTGGGGACGTGGGCAGCGGGTTCATCAGCCAATGGATGGCCAGCCGGAGGAAGGTCCTCCTCATCTGCCTCGTGGGCACGTTGGCGGGCATCCTCGCCATGCTGAACCTGAAGGGCCTGAGCCCCAGCGCCTTCTACGCCCTCTGCTTCGCCTTCGGCCTCCCCTTGGGGTACTGGGCCGTGTTCGTCACGGTCACCAGCGAGCAGTTCGGCACCAACTTGCGGGCCACCGTCACCACCTCCGTGCCCAACTTCGTGCGCTGGTCCGTGAGCCCCATGAGCCTGGCCTTCCTGTGGCTGGCCCGCCCGGAGGGCCGTAACCTCGGGGTGCTCACCGCCGCCCTCATCGTGGGCCTCACCGTCATGGCCTTCGCCTTCTGGGCTCTCGCGGGCCTGAGGGAGACCCATGGCCGGGATCTGGATTTCATGGAACAGGTGGATTGAGGGGCCTCGGGGTACCTCCGAAAATATAAAGACGCTTCAGGACGTGCCCGCGGAGGCACAGGTCCTTCATGTCCAGGATTGGGAATTGACCGCAGGTCAGTTGGGCCTAGGATCGGTTTGTTCTATCCACCCAACGGCCCCCCAGGCCCCTGTCCGGAGGCACCATGCACCGCAGCTCCGCCATCCGCCTTGCCCTCACCCTGCTGACCGCGGGGATCCTCCAAGCCCAGGGAGCGTCTCAAGCCCGCGCCCAGGATCCGGCCGCCAATCCGCAACCCTTCGTCTTGAACGGCCACTCCTGGGCCAGCAAGGCCGACTTCATTGAGCACGGCCGCTGCAAGACCCGGGTGTTCACGCCCGAGGAGGCCGAGGATGAGGAGGTGGCCTTCGACCAGGCCTTCCGGCGGGAGCACGGCCGCGCCTTCGACGGCTCGCTGAATTCGCTGGCCGCGGCGGCCGCGGTGACGGGCGGCACCATCAGCGTCTATGTCCACGTCATCAACAACGGCTCGGGCATCGCCAACGGCGATGTGCCCGACGCCATGATCGCCGACCAGATCCAGGTGCTGAACGCCGCCTACGGGAGCTCCGGCTGGGCCTACAACCTGGTCCTGGTGGATCGCACCACCAACGCCTCCTGGTACACGGCCGGGCCAGGCAGCACCGCCGAAAAGCAGATGAAGGCGGCCCTCCGCCGAGGCGGCGCCGCGGACCTGAACCTCTACACCAACAACATGGGCGGCGGGCTGTTGGGCTGGGCCACCTTCCCCTCAAGCTACGCCAGCAACCCCAAGGATGATGGCGTCGTGGTGCTCTTCTCCTCCCTGCCCGGAGGCACCGCGGCCCCCTACAACCTGGGCGACACCGCCACCCACGAGGTGGGTCACTGGATGGGGCTCTATCACACCTTCCAGGGGGGCTGTAACGAGAGGAAGGGCGACTACGTGTCCGACACCGCTTCCGAGAAGAGCGCGGCCTACGGGTGCCCCACGGGGCGGGACACGTGCCGGCAATCGGGCTTGGATCCCATCCACAACTTCATGGATTACACGGACGACGCCTGCATGTTCGAGTTCACCGCCGGGCAAGATGCCCGCATGGACGCCCAGTTCTCCACCTACCGCTTCGGGAAGTAGCGCGATCCATCCGCGGGGCGGCGGTCTAGTACACGGCCTCCGCCCCGCCATCGATGGGGATCACGGTGCCCGTGGTCCACGTGGAATCCTCGCCGAGCAGGTGCAGCGCAAGGGCGGCCACCTCCCCTTCGGTGCCCATGCGCTTCAGGGGATTCACGGCCCCGAGGCGCACGAGGTCGCCTTCCGGGTCGGGGCCGGACTGCACGCGGGCGTCCACCATCGCCGTATGCACGGGGCCCGGCGCGATGGCGTTGCAGCGGATGCGGCGGGGGGCCCACTCCAGGGCGAGCACCTTGGCGAGCATGTGCACGCCGGCCTTGGCCACGCTGTAGGCGGCGCTGTCGGGGATCGCCCGCAGGCCGATGTTGGACCCCGTGAGCACCACGCTGGCGCCATCCTTCAAGCGATCGCCGAGGTAGTGGGCCATGAGCCAGGGCCCCCGCAGGTTCAGGGACAGCACTTCGTCAAAAGCCTCCACGGGCGTGCCCTGCACGCTGCCGGGGATGAGGTGCCCCGCGTTGAGGAACAGGCCGTCCAGCTCCGGGCAGAGGTTGGAGAAGGCCGCCACGGCGCGTTCATCCGCATGATCCAGGGCCACGTGCCGGGCGCCGGGCAGGGTCTCCTTGAGGTAGTCCAGGCGCCGGCCGATGAGCACCAGCTCCGCCCCTTCCGCCGCCAGGCGCCGCGCGGTCTCCCGCCCGATGCCACTGCCGGCGCCCGTGACGAGGATGCGCTTGCCGGCGAAGCGGGTCATTGGGGATCCTCGATGCGGAAGGAACCGGTGTGCGTGCGGATCGGGGCCACCACCCCGCCGCTCACGGCCCAGGTGAGGGCCTGGTCGGGGCTGAGGTCCACGGGGCGGATGCGTTTCTGATCCACCATGATCACGTAGCCGCTGGTGGGGTTCGGCGCGGTGGGCACGTACACCGCCACCATGGATTCCCCTCCGGGGATGGCCCAGGAGCAATCCCGGCGGGCCACGAACCCCAGGGTGAAGGCGCCTTCATGGGGCCACTCCACCAGCACCACTTCCTTGAAGGAGCCGCCCTGCCCGCTTTGAATGGCGCCCATGAGCTGCTTCGTGGCGCCGTAGATGCCCTTCACGAGCGGCACGTGCACCATGAGGTCGTCCATCCAGACGAGGAGCTGCCTCCCCACGAGGTTGCCCACCAGCACGCCCACCAGCATGAGGAGGACCAGCAGCCCCAGGAGGGAGGTCAGGGCGAGCACCCAGTAGGGCGGCTCAGCCAAGCCCAGATGCTGGAAGCCCCACCTCATGGGCTGCTGGGAAATGCCCACGAGGGTGGAGAAGATCGCCTTGAGCACCCAGATGGTGACCACCAGCGGGAGCAGCGTAAAAATGCCGGCGAAGAGGGTGCGGCGGATCATCGGCTCAGCCCCATCGAAGCCAGTGCCCAGGGCACATACGGTGTCTCGCGTATCCCCACAGGGGATACCGAGAAAATGCCGGCGAAGAGGGTGCGGCGGATCATTCGGGATCCTTCTCGTTGAGTCGGCCTTCACCGGCGAGGATCCGCGGGCCCACGGCCCGCCAGAAATCGCGGAAGTAATCGATGGCGCTCCAGATGGCCAGGAAGGTGGCCACCCACAACAGCAGCACGCCCATGCCCACGAAGAAACTGAAGGGCCGGTTGAGCTGGATGAAGAAGTGGAAGATCTCCCGGTGCGTCCACAGGTACAGCCAGGCATCCAGCTTCGTGCCCAGGATCAGGCAGCTGATGGCCGCCACCTGGGCGCCCAGCTTCCACTTGCCCAGCTGCCCGGCGGGAATGGTGATGCCCTCTTCGGAAGCGATGCCCCGCAGGCCCGTGATGGCGAACTCGCGGCCCAGGATGATGAAGGTCATCCAGGCGGGGGCGAGGTTCAGCTCCACCAGGCTGATGAGGGCCCCGGCCACCAGGAGCTTGTCCGCCAGCGGATCCAGCAGCTTGCCTAGCACCGTCACCTGCTTCCAACGGCGGGCCAGGTAGCCATCCAGCCAATCCGTGAGCGATGCGATCCAGAACACGGTGACGCCGATGATTTCGTGGTTCTGCGCCCGCGTCATGAGCACCACCACGAGGATGGGCACCATGAGGATGCGGGCGATGGTGATGTAGGTCGGAATGTTCATCGGCGGGTCGAAGGTCCGGGCGCTGCAGTGGGATGGCTATAGCCTACCGCCCAATGCGCTCCCGGCGCAGGGTCAGAGCACCGTCAGTTCGCCCCGGCCCATGGCCTCCTGCCACACCTCGTCCTTCATCAGCGGGAACGGGGCCCCGCCGCCGTGCCACGCCACGGAGGCCTCGGAGACGAACACCGCCATGCCATCCTCCCGCAGGGCCTCGAAGGCCTCCAGGGCCATGGGATCCTCCAACAGCTGGAGCGCCTCGTGGGCGAGGCAGAGCCAACTCACGCCGCGGTCCAGGGTGCGGATGACGCCGAGCAGGAGCTGACGACCCAACGCCCGGTCCCCGGGGGCGAAGGCCGCGCGGGTGAGCAGCACCGGGGGCCGGCGCACCAGGCTTCCCCTCGTGGTGGCCAGGGATTCCACCGCCAGCGCCCAGGCACGGCCCTGGGTGGAGGCCTCGAAGCGGCGCCCCTGCTTTTCCAGGAAGCGCACCACGTTGCCCCGCACGAGCTCATCCTGCCCCGTCACCCGGAAGCCCTGCAGAGGGTGGGCCTGCAGGTGTTCGCGCAGGGCGAGCAGGGCCTGGTAGGCCGTGACATCGAGGAGCTCAAGCGTGAGGATGTCCATGTGGAGTTGACGAAAGTGGACCATCCCGAGCCCTTGGAATTCAAGGACTGGCTGCGGCGGCGGGCTCAGGCGCTCGGCCTCGCCCGGGTGGGCTTCGCCTCCCTGGAGCCCTTCACCGCCTTGGAACCCCAGCTCCGGGCCTGGTTCGAGGCGGGCCGGGGCGCCCTTCTGCCCTACCTGGATCCCGACGCGCTGCGGGATCCCCGCACCCCCTTCCCCGAAGGCCGCACAGCGCTGGTGGGCTTCTTCCCCTACGCGCGGCCCGACGCGATCCCCGGAAGCGCGCCCGGCAGCCTGAAGCTGAGCCGCTACGTGTGGGGCGAGGACTACCACCTCATCCTCAAGCCCCGCCTCGCCGCCCTGCTGGAGGAGGCCCAGGGCCGCTGGCCCGGGCTGGAGGGCCGCATCTGCGTGGACACCGCGCCGCTGCTGGAACGCCAGCTGGCCACCCGGGCCGGCCTGGGCTGGCAGGGGAAGCACACGCTCCTGATCCTGGGCAAAGGCGGTTCCTGGGGCTTCCTGTGCGCCCTGCTCCTCGAAGTGGAGCTGCCACCGGACCGGCCCTTCGACGCCGAGCACTGCGGCACCTGCACCGCCTGCCTGGACGCGTGCCCCAGCGGCGCCCTGGAGCCCTTCCGCCTCGATCCCGCCCTCTGCCTCACCACCTACACCATCGAGACCGAAGCCGAGCCCCCGCCCCGGGTGCTGGAAGCCCTCCGCGACAGCCGCTGGGCCGCGGGCTGCGACGCCTGCCAGGAGGTCTGCCCCTGGAACCAGGCGCCCCTATGGGGTGATCCCACCCTCTGGGGCGCCCCAGATGAGCTGCATGAAGTGCCGGGCGAGGCCCTGCGCCTGGGCGCCAACCAATGGCGGCGCCGCACGAAACGCCGCGCCCTACGCCGGGTCCGACAGCAGCACTGGGCGAAGACCGTGACGCGGATCCTGGGACCCGACCCCGAGCAGGCCTAGGGCCCAGGAATTTCCCTTGGTCCTCGAGGCTTTTTTCCCTTTAAATCAATCTTCCGGCCAAGTTCGGCCGGGGAGGTATAGATCGTGAACCAGACTGAGAAGACCCCGTGACGGAGCCACGCCGAGTTTCACCGGTAGGAGCAGTCCGCAGGGCGATGGGGTCCCATCGTCCAAGGACTGAGACAACCCGGTGGACTCGGCGGGGCCCGTCCCTGCGGGCAGGGGCGGCGGCAGTCGCCCTCCTACCTCAGGCTCGGCACGCGTAGTACCACTACGCTTAGCCTCACCTTCCTTGTATTGCTCCGCCGGCGCCCCTGCACGGGGCCTTCTCAGTCTGGTTCACGATCTTAAGGAGACCCTATCGATGCCCATGAAGCACTGGACCGTCCAGGACGCGGCGACGCTTTATGGCATCAAGGAATGGGGCAACGGTTACTTCAGCATCAACGGCAAGGGGCACCTGGAGGTGACTCCCACCCGCGACGAGAACCTCTGCGCCGACGTGTATGAGATCGTGCAGGCCCTGAAGAAGAAGGGCATCCGCACGCCGCTGACGCTGCGCTTCCCCCAGATCATCGCGGATCGCGTCACCGAGGTGAACGAGGCCTTCCGCAAGGCGATCTTCGAGTTCGGCTACGAAGGGCACTACCAGGGCGTGTACCCGGTGAAGACGAACCAGACGAAGGAAGTGGTCGAAGAGATCACCCGGGCCGGTTCGAAGTACCACTACGGGCTGGAGGCCGGCTCCAAGCCCGAGCTCATCATCGCCCTCTCCATGGACCTCCACCCCGAGGCCATGATCCTGTGCAACGGGTACAAGGACGAGGCCTTCATCCGCATGGCCCTGCTGGCCCGCAAGGCCGGCCGCAAGTGCCTCATCACCGTGGAGAAGATGACGGAGCTGCCGCTCATCCTGAAGCTCGCCAAGGAGCTGAAGGTGGAGCCCCTCATCGGCCTCCGCGCCAAGCTCAACGCCCAGGGCAGTGGCAAGTGGGAGACCAGCGCCGGCGATCACGCCAAGTTCGGCCTCACCACCCGCGAGATCCTCGAGGCCGTGGAAGTTCTCGGCAAGAAGGATCTGCTGGGCTCCATCCAGGAGCTGCACTTCCACATCGGCAGCCAGATCACCGACATTCGCCGCGTGAAGGCCGCCATGAAGGAGGCCACCCGCATCTACGCCAAGCTGCAGAAGATGGGCGTGCCCATCAAGTACCTCAACGTGGGCGGCGGCTTGGGCGTGGACTACGACGGCTCCAAGACCACCTTCAGCTCCTCCATGAACTACACGGTGGATCAGTACGCCGCGGACGTGGTCTACACCTGCAAGGACATCTGCACCCAGGAGCAGGTGCCCATGCCCGACCTGCTCAGCGAGAGCGGCCGCGCCATCGTGGCCTACCACCAGATCGTGGTGGTGGACATCATCGGCCTCATCGACACCACCCACACCAAGTACAAGGTGGAGCTCACGGGCAAGGAGCCCCAGATCCTCAAGGAGCTGGCCTACACCCGCGACAACATGTCCGTGAAGAACTTCTCGGAGATGTTCAACGACGCCATCACCCAGAAGGACGAGATGCTCACGCTCTTCAACCTGGGCTACCTCAGCCTTGAAGACCGTTCCAAGGGCGAGACCCTGTTCTGGGAAGTGTGCCGCAAGCTCAACAAGCTGCT
>DATEZP010000069.1:0-12126 GCA_035255465.1 Holophagaceae bacterium | reverse complement strand
TTGGCTGACCGTTTCTTCCTGATTCATTCCGATTCGTCGAGGGGTTGACCGTGAACAAACGGAACATCTTCGGAACCATCTTCCTGGTCTTCGGCCTGGGGATCTTCTTCGTGCTCGGGGCCAGCAGCATCAGTGCCGAGCTCCATGACGTGCTGCATGAGGCCCCCATGGGCGGCAAGCTCCGTCAGGAGAAGGCGCCCAAGCCCGTCAGCAAGGCCATCGACGCCGTGCTGCCCGCCACGGTGGCTGAGCTCCCGCACATCAAGTACGTGAATCCTGAGAGCGTCAGCACCAGCGATTCGCCCTTCCAGCAGTTCAACGTCGTCCGGTGGATGGGTTGGGCCTTCGTGATCGCGGCCCTGGCCGAGGTCGGCGTGGCCTATTGGACCCGCACCAAGGTCCAGGTCGAGGAGTAGGAGGCCCCATGTACAAGAAATTCCTCCAGCTCACGAAGAACCTCACGGTCTCCCTCGAGAAGGGCGTGAACTTCCTCACCACGCAAGAGCACAACCCCCTCTACTTCCACGGGGCCCTGCCGCTCTATACGTTCTGGTTCCTGATCTTCTCCGGCATCCTGCTGTGGATGTACTACATCCCCACGTTGGAGCGCGCCTGGTCCAGCGTGAACTACATCACCAGCCTGCCCGTGTTCCTCAAGGACGCGGCCGGCCACCTGGTGCTGGACAAGAACGGCGCGCCCGTCGTGGACGCCGTGAACGTGGCCACGGGCATCCCCTACGGCGCCGTCGTGCGTGGCATCCACCGGTGGGGCGCCGCCGCCATGATGATCACCACCCTGCTGCACATGTTCCGCGTGTACTTCACGGATCGCCACCGCAGCTGGCGCTGGCTCCCCTGGATCTCCGGCGTCTTCCTCCTCCTCTTCGTCCTCTTCGTGGGCATCACCGGCTACCTCCTCGTGTGGGATGCCCGGGCCTACCGCATGGTGGTGGAGAGCCAGGAGTGGCTGCGGGCCATGCCCCTCATCGGAAACTGGACGGCTGAGTTCCTCGTGGGCGGCAGCGGCATCACCGACTACACGATCACCCGCTTCTTCTTCTTCCACATCGGCGGCGCCACCCTCCTCTTCGTGCTGATATGGGTGCACTTCATCCGCCTGAACGATCCCGTGGTCACGCCGAGCCGGGCCAGCAACTTCCTCACGCTGGGCTTCATCCTCGTGGCCGCCGGCGCCCTGCCCGCCATCAACATCACCGAGCAGCTGATCCAGCAGTTCCCCGTGTTGGCCTCGGATCGCGCCTACATCGCCTCGGACGCCCCCGCCCAGATCGGCGTGCTCGTGGAGACCATGCGCTACGACGCCTGGTACATGTTCCCCTTCTACCTGATCAACAAGGCCGGTGTCGGCGGTGCCTGGGCCATCCTCGGCATCTCCACCCTGCTGCTCATGGTGGCTCCCTTCTACCCCAAGGACCGCCGCGACAACATCGCCGCCGTCATCGAGGCGAAGTGCACGGGCTGCACCTTCTGCTCCCTGGATTGCCCCTTCGAGGCGATCACCATGCAGGAGCGGGCCCCCGGTTCCAAGTTCAAGCTCATCGCCGTCGTGCAGGATGCCCGTTGCTCCGAGTGCGGCGTCTGCGTGGGGGCCTGCCCCTTCCAGGCCATCGAGCTCCCGAACACGCATTCCAAGACCATCGAAGCCGAAGTGCTCGACCTTCTGAAGCAGGGGGCGTAAATGAGCGAAGCCACCGAGAAAAAGCCCCGCGTCATCATCGGGTTCGTCTGCGAGCGATCCATCCCCATCACGGAGATGATCGACGCGCAGAAGGCCCTGGTGGATGATCCCGAAACGAAGATCGTGGTGCTGCCCTGCTCCGGCATGGTGAAGCCCACCCAGATGGAACTGGCCCTCACCAAGGGCGCCGACGCCACCTTCGTGTGCGGCTGCGCCATCGGCGACTGCCACTACCGCACGGGGAACATCATGATCCGCGAGCGACTCGAGGGCGAGCGCAACCCCAAGCTGCGCAAGGCCACCGACAAGCGCCGCGTCGGCATGTTCTTCTACACCATGAAGGACCGCCGCACTTTCCTCGATGCCCTGGCCCAGTTCAAGGCCACGGTTTCCGACATCCAGTAGGAGACGACGATGGCCGCCCCCGCCAAGAACGCCGAACCCAAGGTCAGCAGCTACATGGTCATGCTGCGTTACCTGGCCTTCTACCTCTTCTTCTTCGGTGTGCTCTACCTCGTCGGCCTGTTCGGCGAAGTGGCCGAGAGCTAGGAGATTGCGATGACCGAGACCCACGAACACCAGACTCAGGACACCAGCTCCGAGGACGCTCCCATCACCAACAAGGAGATCCTCAAGGAGAACTGGGTGCTCCGCAACGCCCTGATCTTCTTCATCCTCATGCTCGCCGTGCCCCTCATCCTGGCGTGGAAGCTGGACTGGTTCCTCATCGCCGGCTGACCTACCTTTTCCCTGGAGGTCCCCATGGATCCCATGCAGACCAAGCTCATGGTCATCACCTTCACGGTGGTGGGTCTGGCCTTCGCGGCCGGCTTCGTCATGGTGGCCGTCTGGGCCATCCGCGCCGGTCAGTTCAAGGACGTCGAAGGCGTGAAGTACCGCATGCTCAATGACTTCAACGCCAAGGGCGGCCAGAAGGACGGCGAAGAATTTAAGGCCTAGGTTTAAGGCTGGAGGCCTGAATCGTGCGGCGCCCTCTGGGCGCCGTACTTTTTTCAGGGCGCGGCCGGGCCGCGCTTCCTCCAGCCTCCAGCCTACTTGGGCATGCCCACCCAGAGGCTCAGCACCTTCAACTTGAACAACAAGCTCGAGAGGCGCTCCACGGGCAACCCCATGACGGTGGCGAAGCTGCCGTCCACCCGCTCGATGAAGAGGGCGCCGATGCCCTGGATGGCGTAGCTGCCGGCCTTGTCCATGGGTTCGCCGGTGGCCACGTACCAGCGGGCCTGTGCTTCGGTGAAGGGCCGGAAGAACACCTGGGCCGTGTCCACGAAGCTGTGCATCTCGTCGTTGCGGCGCAGGGCCATGCCCGTGTGCACCTGGTGGGCGCGGCCCTGCAGGAGCATGAGCATGCGCACGGCGTCTTCCACGTTCTCGGGCTTGTTGAGGGTGTGGTGGTCCACGGCCACGGTGGTGTCCGCCGCCAGCACCCAGCGCCCGGGATTGCGGGCGCTGATGACCTCGGCCTTGGTGCGGGCCAGCCGCAGCACGAGGTTCTCGGGGTCCTCGTCCATGATGGGCGTTTCATCCACGTCGGGCACCTGCACTTCGAAGGGCAGGTTCAGGGCCTCCAGCCACTGCTTGCGGCGGGGGCTGCCGCTGGCGAGCACCAGGGGCGCCATGATGCGGGTGGTGTCACCGGTCTGGGGTCGGTTCATCGGATCCCCCGGGCGCGCAGCTCGGCGGCCGTGACGCGCATGTGGATGGTGGCGTGGGCCTCGGCCTGCTGGAAACCGAAGCGTTCGTACAGGCGGTTGGCATCACGGGTTTCCAGCACGAAGCGCTGCACCTCGCCAGCCGCCGGGTGCTGGAGCGCCCAGGTGACGAGGGTGGAGGCGATGCCGTGGCCCATGAGGTCCTTCGCGGTGACGACGTCGTAGAGCTTGGCTTCGTAGGCGCCATCGGACCACAACCGCGTGGTGGCCACGAGACGCCCGCCCCGGGCGCCCTCCGGCTCCAGGCGCGCCGTGAGCAGGCGGCTGCCGGCCAGGAGGCGGCGCCATTGGGCGAGGGTGCGGTCCGCGGTCCAGAACACTTCCTCCGCCTGGAAGAAAGTCTGCAATTCGCGCGGGTCGATGGTCCACGTCTCATCGCCGAAGGCGACACGGCCCAGGGGCGTGGCGAGGGGCTCGGGGGCGCGGTCCGAAGTCATCGAGAGCGCCATGCTAGCACTCCCGTGGCGACGGCCAGCAGGCTACCCAGGAACAGGAGCCAGGCCCCGCTGCGGGCGGGCGTGCGCACGGGCCGCCATGCGAGGGAGAAGGCATAATCCGCCTGTGTGAGGGGCGCGCCCCAGAGCTGGCCCGTGCCGTCTTCGCGGTAAACGCCGCTCATGCCGCTCAAGGTGCAGCGCAGCAGGGGCACGCCCAACTCGGCCGCCCGCAGGCGGATCTGGGCGCCATGGAGGCGCGTGGCGGGGCTCAGGTCGAACCAGCCATCGTTGGTGTGGTTGGTGAGCAGGTCGGCCTCACTCAGGACCAATCCGGCGCGACTGCGCTCGGGCAATAGGGCCTCGCTGCAGATGAGCGGGTGCACGCGCACATCCCCCGAGGGCGTGGGCACGCGGAAGGCCTCGGGGGTTAGCGCGCCGGGTTCCTGGCTGAGGATGCCCATCTGCCGATCCAGGAAGTGGCGCACGGCGGGCGGCCCCGGGTTGCGTTCGCCGAACCACATGGGCACCACCTTGGCCTGCAGGAAGGAGGGGCGCCCGGGCGCCTCGCCGCGGATGAGGTTGAAGGGGCCGCCCTCGGTGCCGAAGAGCCATGCGAGCTTGCGGGCCTCCGCCTGCTGGTGGAGCCGCGGCTGGGCGCCCCGATGATCCTGCCCGAGCACGGAACTCTCGGGCCACAGCAGCAGGAGGGATTGCTCCGCGCGGGGCAGGTGGTGCTGGGCCAGGGCCGCCTCCGTCTGGATCCAGGCGCGGGCTTCCATGCCGGGGGTGCGTTCGCCCACGGGGAAATTGGGCTGGATCATGAGCACGTCGAGCTGGTGCGCAGGCGTCCGGGGCAACAGGTGCCAGGCCGCGCCGAGCAGGGCCATGAGCCCGAAGGCCACCACGGGGGCCAGGGCGCGGCGCGGGCGATCCTGTACGGGCGCGGAGGCCGCGAAGGCCCCCGCGCCCCAGGCCAGGGCGCCGAGGTACGGGGAAGGCAGGAAGGCGGCGGACCGCGCCAGGAAGGGCAGGGCGCCGAAGGCGCTGCCCCAGGACCAGTCATAGATGTGGAAGGCGAAGCGCTCCCAGAGCAGCCAGGCCAGCGCGGTGCCGCAGGCGGCGGCCCAGGGCCCCCGCTTCAGGAGGCGGGCGCCCAGCCAGGCCACCAGCGCCAGACCGAGTCCTTCGTAGGACCAAAACAGCAACCCCACGCCGAGGGAACCGAGGTAGGGCAGCCCACCCTTGGTCTCCATCACGGCGGGTACCCAGGCGTAGCCCAGGACCATGCCCAAGGTGGGCCCCAACCAGAGCCAGCCGAAGCCCCGGCCCCGGTAGGCGGCCTCGCAGAGGGCCAGGGGCAGCGCCAGCGCGCAGAGCACCTCTACCCAGCCGCCCAGCAGGCCCAGGCTGCGAAAGGCGCCCACGAAGAGGGCGGCGAGGACGAGGGCCTCGATCAGGTGACGCAGGCGGGCGGCGTTCATGGTCGGGTGTCCCGGTGGATGGGGAAAATCTCACCACGAAGGCACGAAAAGGGATCAAGGCCACGAAGGGGGAACAGGTCCGGCCGTTGGGTCCGACTCAAGCATGCTCCTTCGTGGCCTTTGGTTTGTTCGTGCCTTCGTGGTGGGCCTTTTCGCTCGATTCCGCCGTTCATCCCAGTCTCCGGGCCACTTCGTAGCAGGCGATGCCCGCGGCCACCGAGGCGTTGAGGCTCTCCACGCCCTGGATGGGGATGGCGAGTTGGGAGACGCCGGGGGGCAGTTCCACGCCCTGCCACCCGTGCCCCTCGTTGCCCACCCAGACCTGGAGGGGTTCCCTCAGATCGGCCTCGGGCAGGGGGATGGCGCCTGGCCCACCTTCCAACGCCCACACCTGGCCGCCGTCGACCTGCAGGCGATCCCGGCGGCGGATGGGCAGGACGAAGGCGGCGCCCATGGCACCCCGCAGGGCCTTGGGGGCGAAGGGATCCGCGCAGCCGGGGCCCAGCAGGGCGTCGGTGAAGCCGAAGGCCACGGCGGCGCGCAGCAGGGCGCCGAGGTTGCCGGGATCCTGCACGCCCCAGGCGCCCAGGGCACGGGGGCCCACCGGGGTTTCAGGCTCGGGGCCCAAGGACACGTGCAGCGCCAACGTGGGCACGCTCCCCATGTCCGTGAGCTCCCGCATGCGGGGCTCGGGCAGCACGAGCGTGGGCAGTCGCAGGGCCGCTTCGAGCTTGTGATCGACGGCATCTTCCAGCTTCACCCAGCCCTCGGGCCGGAATCGGGCCCCGGCGGAAGAGGCGCGGGTCTCCCACCATGCCTCGATGAGCTTGGGGCCGAGGATCAAGGTGTGGGTGCGGCCCTCGCCGGAGGCCTTCAGGCTGGCGCGCAGGGCCTTGAAGGCAGGGTTGTCCTTGCTGCTGACGGGGTGGGCTTTCACCTCCTTAGTGTAGTGAAATTCCGCGCGCCACCGGCCGCAGGCTTTGACGCATCGCGGGTCCACCCGCCCCAGGGGTGACCTGTGACCGGCGACAGGCCCCCTGAACCCAGGTAATCTTGTCGGACTGTCCAAAATCCGAGCACCACCCAGGAGCTTCCATGGCTGACCAGGAGCAGTTCAAACCCTATGTGCCCGACGAGGCCCAGGTGGCGGAATTCACGCCCAAGGCCATCTTCTTCGGCGCGCTCTTCGGGATCATCTTCGGCGCCTCCACCGTGTACCTGGCCCTGCGCGCCGGCCTCACGGTGTCGGCTTCCATCCCCATCGCCGTGGTGGCCATCAGCCTCCTGAAGAAGCTGGGCGGCAGCACGATCCTGGAAAACAACATCGTGCAGACCATCGGCAGCGCCGGCGAGTCCATCGCCGCGGGCGTGGTGTTCACCCTGCCGGGCTTCCTCTTCCTGAGCCCCGGGGCCAACGGCCCCAGCTTCTTCAACTACTGGACCATCTTCACCCTGGCCCTCCTGGGCGGCGTGCTGGGCATCCTCATGATGATCCCCCTCCGCCGCGCCCTCATCGTGAAGGAGCATGGCGAGCTGCCCTACCCCGAAGGCGCGGCCTGCGCTTCGGTGCTCATCGCCGGCGAGAAGGGCGGCAACCTCGCCAAGACCGCCTACCTGGGCCTCGGCACGGGCCTGCTCTACGCCGTGGGCCAGCTCATCGTGAAGGCCATTTCCGAGACCCCCACTTGGGTCTCCAACATGAAGTCCAAGGTATTCCCCGCGGCCACGGTGAACGCCAACATCACCCCCGAGTACATGGGCGTGGGCTACATCTTGGGCATCAAGAACTCCGGCCTCCTCGTGGCCGGCGGCGTCATGGCCTGGCTGGGTCTGATCCCCCTCCTCGCCTCCCTCGTCCCCGGCGACGCCATCGCCGCCCAGCTCGTGAAGCTCGGCTACCTCAAGGACGTGGCCCAGGCCGGCGCCTACGGCTGGAACCCCGTCACCCATGATTTCGCCCAGCTGAACCGGGCCATTTACTTCGCCTACGTCCGTCAGATCGGTGCGGGCATGGTGGCCGCCGGTGGTTTCATCACCCTCATCAAGACCATCCCCACCATCGTCTCCGCCTTCAAGGGCGCCCTCGGCTCCATGAAGGACAACGCCGCCGGCGTCGCGGTGAAGCGCACCGAGAATGACCTGCCCCTCTCGGTGGTCATCGGCGGTTCCATTGCGCTCGTGGTCGTGGTGGCCCTGCTGCCCTTCATCCCCGGCAGCGGGGTGTTCAGCAAGATCATGCTGGGCGTCCTCATGGTGGCCTTCGGCTTCTTCTTCGTCACGGTGAGCAGCCGCATCGTGGGCATCATCGGCTCCTCCTCCAACCCCATCAGCGGCATGACCATCGCCGCCATCATGGCCACCTGCCTCATCTTTGTGGGCCTCGGGTGGACGGGCGACGTGTTTCAGCCCATGGCCCTCTGCGTGGGCGGCATGGTGTGCATCGCCGCCGCCAACGCGGGCGCCACGAGCCAGGACCTCAAGACGGGCTACATCGTGGGCGCCACGCCCCGCAGCCAGCAGATCGGCCTCATGATCGGCGCCGTGGCCGCGGCTGTCGTCATCGGCCTCACGGTGAAGGTGCTCGACAACGCCCACGTGGATGCCGCCACCGGCGTCATGGTCCACGCCATCGGCGGCGAGCGCTATCCCGCCCCCCAGGGCACGCTCATGGCCACCCTCATCAAGGGCCTCCTGGCCCACAACCTGGATTGGCAGTTCGTGTTGGTGGGCGTGTTCTTCGCCATCACCATGGAGCTCTGCGAAGTCCGGGCCCTGGCCTTCGCCGTGGGTGCCTACCTGCCCCTCTCCACCACCCTCCCCATCTTCGTGGGCGGCGTCATCCGCTGGGTGGCCGATAAGAAGAACGGGAACGGCAAGGAGAAGGGCCACAGCGCCGAGGAAGAGGAATTGGGCCCCGGCAACCTCTTCGCCACGGGCCTCGTGGCCGGTGGTGCCCTCGCGGGCGTGCTGGTGGCCATCCTGGTCGCCTCCAGCGACAAGATGGCGGGCCTCAAGTCCTTCCTGGACGGCGTGAACCTGGAGGAGAAGCTCGGCCACGCCTTGGGCGCCACGGGCTACGACCTTCTGGGCGTCGCGGCTTTCGCCCTCATGGGCATCATCATGTTCCGCATCGCCACCAAGAACGGCGGCAAGGTCGAAGGCTAAGTCCTTTCATTCCTGGAACGAGGGCCCCGCAAGGGGCCCTTTCCCATGCCAGGGGGGCATTTCCGGAGGGGCGTACGAGGCCGCCCCTCGCGGATCCTTATGTGACGCGGCTCAAAAACCGGAGAAAGGGTGGCGCCGATCAATGCCTTAGACCCTTGCGCCCCCGCAGGCTGAGGCATCTGGAGGTTTCCATGAGCACTGCCACCGTCGCTCCCGACGCTGTCCGCATCGACGCCTGGCGCGGCGAGCACGAACTGGCCATGGGTCAGCTGGAGACCCTGGAAGTGGCCATCAAGGCCGAGGATTGGGCCAAGGTCGATGAAGTCGCCCGCTGGATGTACGAGGTTCAGAAGCCCCACCACGAGGCGGAGGAGCGCGACCTCTTCCCCCTGCTGGAGGAGATCGGCGCCGAGGCCCTGCACGAGCGGTTGCGGGAAGATCACCGTCGCGTGTGGCTGCTCACCTTGGATCTGCTGGCGGGCATCGTGGATGGTCACGTGACCAACCCCAAGGCGGCCCTGGGCACCGCTCGCGAGCTGCTGGAGTTGATGACGGCCCACGTGGAGATCGAGGAAGACCTCATGCTGCCGCTACTGCGGGGCAAATCCCTCTACACGCCGGAATCCGTCACCGAGGAGGGCTACCTCATCCTTGAGAAGAAGCTGCTCGCGCCGGAGACCTGGTCCTTCATCGTGCAGGCGCCCATGGTGGCCCGGGGCCGCAAGCCCGGCCAGTTCCTCATGGTCTCGCCCTTCCCCAACAGCGAGCGCATCCCCCTCACCCTCGCCGGTGGCGACGCCCGCGGCGGCTGGATCCGCTTCATCATGCAGGAAGTGGGCGCCACCACCCAGGCCCTGGCCAAGTTCCAGGCGGGCGACCGCCTCTTCGCCGTGGCGGGCCCCATGGGCCATCCCACGGAGCTGGTGGAGGAAGGCACCGTGGTGCTCGTGGCCGGGGGCTATGGCAGCGCCGCCGTGCTGCCCGCGGCGGAACTGCTCCACGCCCAGGGGCGCCGGGTCATCTCCATCCTCGGCGGCCGCACCAAGGATCGCGTGCTGCTCGCCCAGGAATTGGGCGATGCCTCGGCTGAACTCATCGTCACCACCGATGACGGTTCCATGGGCCGCCAGGGCATCGTGACCCAGGCCCTCAAGGAGGTGCTGGAGCGCGAGCCCATCGCGCAGGTGGTGGCCGTGGGCCCGCTGCCGATGATGCGGGCCATCAGCGACCTCACGAAGCCCTTCGGCGTCTTCACGCTCGTGAGCCTCAACGCGCTCATGGTGGATGGCACGGGCATGTGCGGCGGCTGCCGCGTGGCCGTGGGCGGCGAGATGAAGTTCGCCTGCTTCGATGGCCCGGACTTCGATGGCCACAAGGTCGACTACGACATGCTCAAGAACCGGCAGGACTGGTACAAGGGCATGGAGGCCGAGGCCAAGGATCACGCCTGCCACATCGGCCGCGCCACGGCGGGCCCCGGATTCCAGATGCCGGATCTGGGCGAGCCCGAGGCGGATCTGGATTGGCGCAACCTGGATCTGGCCACGCTGAAACCCAGCCAGAAGATGAAGGTGCCCCGCCAGAACGTGGCCTGCCAGGATCCCGTGATCCGGGTGACCAACTTCAACGAGGTGACCCTGGCCCTCAGCCCCGAGCAGGCCCAGCTGGAAGCCGCCCGCTGCCTCCAGTGCAAGGTGCCTCACTGCATCGACGGCTGCCCCGTGAACATCGACATCCCCCACTTCCTGCGCCACATCGTGGCGGGCAATCCCCAGGAAGCGGCCATGATCATCAAGCAGAGTTCCAGCCTGGGCTCCGTGTGCGGCCGCGTCTGCCCGCAAGAGAAGCAGTGCGAAGCCAAGTGCGTCGTCGGCATCAAGGGCGAGAGCGTGGCCATCGGCCGGCTGGAGCGCTACGCCTCCGACAGCTTGCTGGGCACCGACACCCTGCCGCCCCAACTCCCCCCCACGGGCAAGAAGGTGGCCGTCATCGGCGCGGGCCCGGCGGGCCTCACGGTGGCCGGCGAGCTGGCCTGCAAGGGCCACGACGTGACCGTCTACGAAGCCCTCCACAAGGCGGGCGGCGTGCTGCTCTATGGCATCCCCGAATTCCGCCTGCCCACCGCCGTGGTGGATCAGGAGGTGAAGACCCTCAAGAACCTCGGCGTGAAATTCGTGCTCAACACCCTGGTGGGCCGCTCCATCACCCTGGATGAACTTCGTGCGCAGAACGATGCCATCTTCATGGGCACCGGTGCCGGCCTGCCCAAGATGATGGGCGTGAAGGGCGAGGATCTGAAGGGCGTCTACACCGCCAACGAGTTCCTCACCCGCATCAACCTCATGCGCGCCGACCTCTTCCCGAACCACGGCACCCCCATCACCGTGGGCAAGGACGTGATCATCGTGGGCTGCGGCAACACCGCCATGGATGCCGCCCGCTGCGCCCGCCGCATGGGTGCGGAGAACGTCACCGTCGTCTACCGCCGCACGCAGAAGGAGAGCAGCGCCCGCCACGAGGAGCTGGAGCACGCCATGGAGGAGGGCGTGAAGTTCGCCTGGCTCCACACGCCCATGGAACTCCTGGGCGAGAACGGTTGGCTGAAGTTCGCCGAGTGCGCCCGCATGGAACTCACGGAGCCCGGCCCCGACGGCCGCCGCGGCGTGCGCACCACCGACGAGCGCATCAAGATCCCCTGTGACACCCTCGTCATCGCCCTGGGCTTCGACGTGAACCCCCTCCTCACCCGCAACGAACAGGGCCTCAAGACCCTCAAGGGCGGCGTGGTGGTGGTGAACGAAGAGACCGGTGAAACGAGCCTGCCCAAGGTCTTCGCCGGCGGCGACGTCATCACCGGCGGCGCCACCGTCATCCTCGCCATGGGCCAGGGCCGTCGCGCCGCGGCGGCGATGCATGCGCAGTTGAGCTGAGTCAAAAAGACGGAGGAACCACCAAGACTCCAAGACACCAAGAAAAGCAAAAGCGGGAATGGCTCCCTTCTTTGTCTTTCTTGGTGTCTTGGAGTCTTGGTGGTGAGCCGTTTTTGAGTCAGATCCAGTCGCTTATTTGACCGTCGTCAATCCGACGTTAGGTGTTGGAAAACCGAATGTTGTGACGACCTCCACAGCCCCTGTGACCCCTCGCATGGGACCTTCGCCCGACCCTGGGTCAGCCCTGAAGGAGTGTCCATGCGTCCTCGCACGATCGCCGAGCCCTACCGCATCAAGATGGTGGAACCGATGCCCGTCACCACGCGCCCGCAGCGCGAGGCCGCCATCCGGGCCGCCGGGTGGAACACGTTCCTCCTGCCCAGCGACGCCGTGGGCATCGACCTCCTCACGGACAGCGGCACGTCCGCCATGAGCGACCGCCAGTGGAGCGCCATGATGCTGGGCGACGAGGCCTACGCGGGCAGCCGCAGCTTCGCGAACCTCGAACGCGCGGTGCAGGAGATCTACGGTTTCGAGCACGTGGTGCCCACGCACCAGGGCCGCGCCGCCGAGCACCTCACGAGCCAGATCCGCATCAAGCCGGGCCAGTACGTGCCCATGAACATGTACTTCACCACCACCCGCGCCCACGCCGAGCGGGCCGGCGGCATCTTCTACGAC
>DATEZP010000068.1:0-47047 GCA_035255465.1 Holophagaceae bacterium | reverse complement strand
TACCGGTACCGGATGATGCTCACGAGGACCGCGAGGACCATCATCAGGTAGGGATACCCCACGAAGAGGAAGGTGTTAGTGAGCATGGGGGGCCTCCTTACCGTGGGTGTCGGAGTGGGAGCAGGTGCAGGCGTGATCCGAGGAGCCGCAGCCCTCGGAGATCTCGGCGCCCTCGCCGGGGGCGAGGTCCTTCAAGAGCAGGTGCAGGGATTCCAGGAGGTTCGCGTAGGGGCCCGCGCCCTCTCCCACGGCGCCGCGCAGTTTGTCCAGGGCGGGAAGGATGCAGTCCCGCACCAGGTCCTGGGCGTCGTCGTGGCGGAGCTTCGGCAGAAGCTTCAGCAGGGTGGGCAGGTAGTCGGGGAGGGCGCTGCTCTCCTCGATCTCGTGCTTCCGCAGCACCTCGCGGACGTTGGCGAGGAAGGAGCCCCGCTTGTAAGTCTCACCGAAGAGGTGCCAGCCGATCTCCAGCGTGCAGCTGGGGTTCAGATCGAAGGTGCGGGTGTACATCTCCTCCAGCTCACCCATGGGAATGAGCTGGGCTTCGAGGGCAAAGGCCTCGAGCAGGTCGAGCCAGATGGTCGGCTGCCATTTCAGTTCGTCGGCGGTGGCCGCGGCTTGGGCGGGCAGGGCTTCGGAGGGGTACTCCAGCAGCGTCGCGTAGCGGGGGAGGATCTTGAAGGTGGGCACCATCAGAGACCCCGCTCGGGAGCTTCCCGGAAGCCGATGCCCGCCAGGCCCTTGTTCTCCAGCGGATTCTTCAGAGCCTCGATGGCCATCTCCCGATGGCTGGCGGGGATCACGAAGCGCTGATCGAAGGTCGGGAGGCTCGTGAGGGCGTAGATCTCCTCGGCCTGCTCGGGGGTGCAGCCGGCATCGGCCAGGGCGGCCTTGGCCACCTCGATGTCGATGTCGCCCACGGTGAGGGCCCGGCGCCAGGAGCGCACGGCGAGCTGCTTCTTGAGGGCGTAGCGCACGGGACCCTCCTGCCCGGCGCCGAAGAGGGCGGCCAGGTATTCGATGGGCATGCGGGCCTTCTCCAGGGGGGCGAAGAGGTCTTCCACGTTGTTCGCCAGGGTGCCGTCTTCCTGGGTGGAGGTGACGGGCGCCAGGGCGGGCACGTAGAAGAGCATGGGGAAGGTGCGGTACTCGACGTGGGGCGCCAGGGCGAGGCCCCAGTTCTTCACGAATTTGTAGACGGGGCTCTTCTGGGCGGATTTGATGACGTCGTCGCCGATGCCGTTGGCCTTGGCGGAGGCGATCACCTCGGGGTTGAAGGGATCCGCGATGATCTCCCGATGGGCGTCCACCAGCTCGGAATCCGGGCGGAGGCCGGCGTCCTTGATCTTGTCGGCGTCGTAGAGGAGCACGCCCATGTAGCGGATGCGGCCCACGCAGGAGTGGAAGCAGGCGGGCGCCTGGCCCGTCTCCACGCGGGGATAGCAGAGGATGCACTTCTCGCTCTTGCCGGTGTTCCAGTTGTAGAACACCTTCTTGTAGGGACAGGCGGAGACGCAGAAGCGCCAGCCGCGGCAGACCTCCTGGTTGACCAGCACGATGCCGTCCTCGCCACGCTTGTAGAGCGCGCCGCTGGGGCAGCTGGCCACGCAGGCCGGATTGAGGCAGTGGTTGCAGATGCGGGGCAGGTAGAACATCACCAGCTGCTCGATGGAGAGGAGCTGGAGTTCCTGCTCGGGCGTCAGGGCCTTCAAATTTGGATCGTTGCGGGCGTAGAGGGGGCTGCCGCTGAGGTCGTCATCCCAGTTCGGGCCGCCCTTGATGTCGATGTACTCGCCCGTCACCTTGCTCACGGGCCGGGCCGTGGGCTGATCGTCGCCCTCGGGGGCGCTGAACAGGTTGTCGTAGTCGTAGGTCCAGGGCTCGTAGTATTCGTCGAGCGTGGGCAGGTTGGGCTGGTAGAAGATGCGCTGGAGGAAGTTCTTCTTCCCGCTGCTCTTCAGGCGCAGCTCGCCATCCACCACTTCCCAGCCACCCTTGTAGTGGTCCTGATCCTCCCATTTGGTGGGATACCCGGTGCCGGGCTTGGTCTCCACATTGTTCCACCACATGTATTCGGCACCCTTGCGGTCCGTCCACACGTTCTTGCAGGCGATGGAGCAGGTGTGGCACCCGATGCACTTGTCCAGGTGGAACACCATCGCTACTTGAGATCGAATATCCATGGTCGGTCTCCTACCAGACGAGGCGGTCCAGCTTGCGGACGTAGACGGTGGTCTCGCGGTTCACGCCCGTGGGACCCCAGTAGTTGAAGTGGTACGAGAACTGGCCGTAGCCGCCCACCATGAGGTTGGGCTTCAGGCGGGTGCGCGTGAGGCTGTTGTTCATGCCGGCCCGACGGTAGCCGCGGGTCTCGGACTTGGGCACGGAGTAGGTGCGCTCCGTGGCGTGGTAGATGATGCAGGCGCCCTTGGGGATTCGGGCGGAGACGTTGGCGCGGGTGACCACGGCGCCATTGTCGTTGTGCACTTCCACCCAGTCGTTATCGGCGATGCCGATGGCGGCGGCGTCCTCTTCGCTGAGCCACACGGGCTCGGCGCCCCGGCTCAGCGTGAGCATGCGCTCCGTGTCGCCGTAGGTGGAGTGGATGTGCCACTTGCCATGGGGCGTCAGGTAGTTCAGGCGCAGCGTGGGACCCTGCTCCTGGCTGATCTTGAGATCGCCCAGGACCATGGAAGGGGGCGTGGGCTTGTAGGTGGGCAGGTGCTCACCGAAGGCCAGGTAGCCGTCGTGATCCAGGTAGAGGTGCTGACGGCCCGTGAGGGTACGCCAAGGCACCATGTGCTCGACGTTGTAGGTGAAGGGGCTGTAGGGCCGCTTCTCGTCCACGAGGCCGGACCAGATGGGGCTGTTGATGACGCGACGGGGCTGGGTCTGCAGGGTCTTGTAGGTCTGCAGGGTGCCGCGGTTCTTGGCGGCCAGCTGAGTGAGGGGCAGGCCCGTGCGCTTCTCCATGTACTCATAGGCGCGGTGGGCGAACTCGCCGTTGGCCTCGGGCGCGAAATAGAGCAGCACGTCGGCGGCCTCCTCGGCCTCCTCCAGACTGGGGCAGCGATCGCCGTCCACCACCTTGGAGGCGTGTTCGGCGGCGTACTTGTCGTAGAGGTCGCCGACCTCGTACTTCACGCCGTGGGCGCCGAGGCCCTCGCGGACCTTGGGGCCGAAGGCGCAGTAGCGCTCATGGATCTTGGTGTAGTCGCGGGTGACCACCTTGAAGCTGGGCATGGTCTTGCCCGGGATGGCTTCGCACTCGCCGGCGCGCCAGTCGCGGATGTGGCGCTGGGCGATCTCCGCCGGGCTGTCGTGGGACAGCGGGCTGGAGACCAGATCTTCCACGGGGTTGGGCAGGTGGGTCTTCGAGAGCTCGGAAACCTTCTTGGCCACGGCCTTGAAGATGTCCCAGTCGCTCTTGGACTCCCACACGGGCGGCACGGCGGCGGCGAGCGGGTTGATGAACCCGTGCATGTCCGTGGTGTTGAGGTCGCACTTCTCGTACCAGGAGGCGGTGGGGAGCACCACGTCGCTGTAGAGGGCGGAGGTGTCCATGCGGAAGTTGAGGTCCACCACGAGGTCGTACTTACCCTCGGCGGCGGGACGCCACACCACGTCTTTCAGCGTGCCCTCGGCCACTTCCTCGGCGATGGCGTTGCTGTGGGTGCCCAGGTAGTGCTTGAGGAAAAACTCGTGGCCCTTGGCACTGGTGCCGATGGCATTGCCGCGCCAGATGAACCAGACGCGGGGCCAGTTCACCTCAGCGTCGGGATCATCCACGGAGAAGTTGAGGCTGCGGTCCTTGAGGGACTTGACGGTGAAGTCCACCACGCCCTGCTCATCCTTGGCGCCCTTGCGCTTGGCTTCCTTCACGAGTTCGACGGGGTTGGTGTCGAACTGGGGGTAGAAGGGCAGCCAGCCGTTGCGCACGGCGAGGGTCTGCATGTTCATGGTGTGGCCCTGGGTCAGCGGGCTGCCGTCCGGGGTCGGGTGGTACTGGCTGAACTCCTTCTCGTAGCGCCACTGGTCGCTGTGGACGTAGTGGAAGCTGGGGCCGTTCATGAGGCGCTGGGCGGGCATCCAGTCCTTGGCGAGCGCGATGGCGCTCCAGGAACCCACCATGGCCAACTTCTCCTGGCCCACGTAGTGCGCCAAGCCGCCGCCGTTCTTGCCGACGCAGCCCGTGAAGACGAGGGCCTGCTGGGCCGCGCGGTAGATGAGGTTGTTGTGGTACCAGTGGTTGATGCCGGCGCCGATGATGACCATGCACTTGCCTTCGGTGAACTCGGCGGTGCGGGCCCACTCGCGGGCGAAGCGGATGCAGTCCTTACGGTTGAGGCCGGTCTTCTTCTCCTGCCAGGCGGGCGTGTAGGGGGCATTCTCCACGTCGTAGCTCTCGGGGTAGGCGCCCTCGAGGCCGCGGTTCACGCCGAACTGCGCCATGAGCAGGTCGTAGGCGGTGGTGACCACCGTCTCGGTGCCATCGGCCAGCTTGAGGCGCTTCACGGGCACGCCGCGCATGAGGGTGGCATCCTCGGCAAAGTCGTCGAACTGCACCTGCACCGCCGCATTCCCGAGGAAGGTGAGTTTGGGGGCGATGGCCGAGCCGTCCTTGTCCTCCAGCAGGAGGTTCCAGACGCCCTGTTCCTTGCCCCAGCGGTGGCCCATGCTGCCCTTGGGCATCTTGGGGCTTTGGGTGGTCTCGTCCCACATGAGGAACTTCCACTCGCCGTGCTCTTCGTCCTTGTAGCGGTCCATCGTGCCGGCGCGGAGGAGCTGGCCGGGGCGGTAGCCGCCGTCGATGGGCGTGAGTTCCACGAGGAAGGGGGCGTCGGTGTACTTCTTCATGTAGTCCATGAAGTAGGGCACCTGCTTCTGGTGGTGGGCCTCCGTGAGGATCACGTGGTTCACGGCCATCCAGAAGGCGCCGTCCTGGCCCTGGTGCAGGGCCATCCACTCATCCGCGTACTTGGCCACCTGGTTGAAGTCGGGGCTGAACACCACCATCTTCGTGCCGTTATGGCGGGCTTCCGCCGCGAAGTGGCAATCGGGCGTGCGGGTCATGTTGAGGTTGGCGCCCATGACGGCCAGGTACTTGGCGTTGTACCAGTCGGCGCTCTCGTTCACGTCCGTCTGCTCACCCCACATCTCGGGGCTGGAGGGCGGCAGATCGCAGTACCAGTCGTAGAAGCTGAGGTTCACGCCGCCCAGGAGCTGCAGGTAGCGACTGCCCGCGGCGTAGCTGAGCATGGACATGGCGGGGATGGGGCTGAAGCCCACCACGCGGTCGGGGCCGTGGGCCTTCACCGTGTGGATGTTGGAGGCGGCCACGAGCTCCAGGGCCTTGTCCCAGGAGGTGCGACGGAAGCCGCCCTTGCCGCGGGCGCGCTGGTAGCGGGCGCGGCGCTCGGGATCGGCCTGCAGCCAAGCCCAGGCTTCCACGGGATCGGAGGACTTGGTCTTGGCCTCCTCCCACAGATCCATGAGGGCACCGCGCACGAGGGGGTACTTCACGCGGATGGGGCTGTAGAGGTACCAGCTGAAGGAAATGCCGCGCTGGCAGCCGCGGGGCTCGTAGGGGGGGATGCCCGCCTCCAGCTCGGGGTAGTCGACGGCCTGGAACTCCCAGGTGACGATCCCTTCCTTCACGTAGATGTTCCAGCTGCAGCTGCCGGTGCAGTTCACGCCATGGGTGCTGCGCACCACCTTGTCGTGCTGCCAGCGGTTCCGGTAGAAGTCCTCCCAGGAGCGCTTCTCGGGGTCGATGACGTCGGTGATCCAGTGACTCGTCTTCGTGCTCATCACCTGCTCCTACGCTTTGGGCTTCAATTGGGAACGCACGCCCTTGAAGCGGCGGCGTGCCACGAGGCGGCTGATCTGAAGGCCGCCCACGAGGCCCATGAGGCCGACGATGGGCAGCAGGATGTCCTTCTTCGCCGGGGGTTCCTTGCTCACGCTGCCGAGGAAGGCGGCCACCTGGAACGCCTCCTCCGGCGTGAGGGGGGCCTGGGCGAAGATGTTCTGCATGGTGGGGAAGGCGGGCGTCTCGATGGCGCTGGCGAGGCCCTTGCCCATCTTGCCGCTCACGGCCGTGAGGTCGGGGCCGAGGCCGCCGCCGCCGGCGAAGCCCGCGCTGGACGCGCTGTGGCAGGAAAGGCAGGCGGGCGCGCCCTTGGCGAAGCGCTTCCGGCCTTCAAAGAGCAGGCGGCCGTTCGCGATGTCCGCGGAGGTGACGGGACGGGCGATGCCAGCGCTGCCAATCACCTTGTTGGCCTTCGTCGCGTCATCGATCATCTTCCAAAGGGCATCCGCCTCGGCAGCGGTGATCCCGAGATCGGGCATCTTCACGCCGTTGGCGGCCTTCATCAGTTCCGTGGCCGTGGCATCGCCCCGATCCAGGTAGCTGCCGGGGGCCATCATGAAACCCGTCGCCCAATCCTTGGTGCGGCGCGTGGTCAGCCCCTTGAGGTCAGGACCCACCTTCGCCCCGGCACCCACGGTGTGGCAGCTCATGCACTGCTTTTTGAACTGGGCCTCCGCGTCTTGGGCCACGAGGCCCACCGACACGAGGGCCAGGGTGAGGATCATGCGCCCCCTGCCCTTCCCGTTGAACATCGGATCCCCCTAAAAGGATGAATTGATCCGGAATCGAGCCACAGAATGGACCGCACCATGCAGTCCAGGCCCGGCCAGACGCCCTCCCAGGTGGGAGAAACGGCCGGCTTCCTCAAAATTGCTTCCCAGTTATCGGGTCTACCCCTCGTGATTCGGATCACTTTGTCTTTTGGGCCGATCACAGCCGGACCAAGAACTCATGCGGGTTCCCTTAGATTTCAATGCCACTCTTGGATCAAACCGGGTTTTGAAGAAATCGAGCGAGGGCCTCCGGATCATCCACATCCCGCCAACACGCCCCGTCCGTTGAAACCTTCCGGCCAGGAAGGGCCTCCCAGAGGCCCACGAGACGGTGGGTGGCCTCGTCCCGAAGGGCCGGGAGCAGCCCCGACGGCAGGAAGCCCCCTAAGGGCTGAAGCCGGCCCTCCACCTCGGCCACCACCCAGGCCGCTCCACCCGGATCCGCGGCCCGGGCTTGGATCCACCAATCCCGGAGGTCCGCTTCCGTCCACCGGGGAAGGTCACAGGCCAGCACCCACCATCGCCGGGCCCCGCCGCCCCGGCCTTGGGCGGCCCAGGCCTTCAGCGCTTCGGCGGGCCCCTGCCGGGGATCCTCCACCCGGGGCAGCCCGGGTCGATCCGGCAGGGGCTCGCCCAGGATCTCCACCGGCCCCTCGGGGAAGACCGCCTCGAAGACCCCGACCAGGTGCCCCCCCCAACTGCCACCCCGGGGGTGGGGACGGTCGTGCTTGGGGCCACCCAGGCGCTCCCCCTTCCCTCCCGTCAGCAGCAGAAGCCCCACTTCCGGCGGAAGAATCAAGGCTCCCTCACCACGCCAGGGACCTGGGCGTGGATGTGGTGCCGCCCGGGCATCTCTCCAGCGATGAGGGCGAGCACCCGCACCACCTTGTCCAGGAAGTCCGGCGTACTCTCCACGGTGTAGCGCCGGGGATGCCCCTCCCAGGCCATGTGGATGGCCCGGTCGATGGCCGCCGCTTCCTCCGCGCTCTCATGGCGGACGGGGTTCTTGTGGTTGTAGCCGGCCTCATCCGTGGGCGTCCGCAGGTGGATCACCGCGTGGTAGCGCGCCAGTTCCGATTCACGATCCGTGCCCATGTCCTTCCAAAACTCGTCGAGATCGCCGGGCCAATAGGCGAGGCCATCCACGGTGCCCCGGTCACAGAGGGCCACCAGGTGGGGACCGTCCTCCAGGGCCAGGCGCTCCAGCTGTCGTTGCACATGGAAGATGGCCCGCTGGGCGCAGCGCCGTTCGGTGGGCAGGTGCCCCCGGGGGAACCCCCCCTTGAAGAGGATGCTCGCCGCCTCGGGCAGCACGGTGACCTGTCCGCCGAAGTTCCGGCGCAGCACTTCCAACACGGCCGTCTTGCCGGCCCCGGGGCCCCCGGTGAGCACGATGAGGCGGCAGGGATGGCGGGAGACATCGTTCATGCCCCCCATGATGGACCGGAGCCCGCGGAACGGAAGTCCCAACTGGCGGCGGCTCCCCGGTGACCCGTGAAGCGGCCCGATCGTGCCATTCTCAGGGAGGAGTTGAGCTGAACGTGGAACGCGTTGACATCCTCATCATCGGTGGCGGCATCGCCGGGTTGGCCACCGCGGCGGCCCTGGTGGGCAGGGGCCGCACCGTGCGCCTGGTGGAACGGGAGCTCCACCCCGGCTTCCACAGCAGCGGCCGCAATGCCGCCATTGGCCGCCAGCTCACGGGCCGCGCCGCCCACACCGCGCTGGCCATCGAAGGGCGCGATGCCCTGGCCGAAGCCGGTCTGCTCGACGCCCGGGGCGGGCTCCTGCTGGCCGCGGAAGCCGCCGCCTTGGACCCCTTGGCCGCGGAAGCGGAAGCCTTCGGATTGGAGGTGCACCGCGCTCCGGGCGCGGGGCTGCCGGGCCTGAAAGCCGAAGCCCACCTGGCCATCCCCAGCGATGGCGTCATCGATACCCACGGGCTGCTGGGGCACTGCGCCCGCCAAGCCCGGGAAGCGGGCGCGGTGCTCACCTTCGGGCAGGGCCTCGCCGGCTTGGCGCCCGGGAACGACGGTTTTCTCGCCACCTTGGACGACGGATCGCTGATCTTCACGACCACCCTCATCAACGCCGCGGGCGCGTGGGCGGGGGAAGTGGGCCGGATGGCCGGCGGCGTGGATCCCGGGTTCCGCCCCCTGCGCCGCCACCTGGTGTGGAGCGACCATGCCTGGCACCCCGAAGTGCCCTGGGCCTGGTGGGTGGATCGCCCCCTCTACCTGCGCCCTGAAAGCGGCGGCCTCCTGCTCTGCCCCTGCGAGGAAGTGGAAGTGGCGCCCCCGGCCCCGGGCCAGCAACCTGACACGGATCCATCCGTGCTTCCGGGACTGGGCCGCAGCCTTGCGGACCTCGCGCCGGAGCTCATCGATGCCCCCGTCACCCGCGCCTGGTCCGGGCTGCGCACCTTTGCGAAGGACCGCACCTTCGTCATCGGATGGGACCCCGTGAGCCCTCGGCTGTTCTGGGTGGCCGGCCTCGGGGGTCATGGCATGACGACGGGGCTCGCAGTGGGTCGGTTGGCCGCGGAGCTGCTGCTCCAGGGTGGCGGACACACCCTCTCGCCCGCACGCTTCCAGGTTTGAGGGATCCAACTCAGAGCAGTCGCTCGTAAGTCGCAAGCCTGGAGTCTTCCAGGCATCTCAAATCTCCCTGGCCCGCGAGCGAAGGGGACTCGCATGAACCCAGCGCTTCCCTAACAGAGGGGAAAACTGTCGGGGCCACCGTAGCGCACCACGAGGTCCAATCCTGCGCGCTCGAACGGGGATAGATCACAGGGCCGATTCTTGAAGTAGGCCAGCCAGCGAAGGCCCGCCATGCGCGCGACCACCGGTGGCATGGCCGCGAACTCGTTCCAGGAAAGGTTGAGCTTGGCAAGTTTGTTCAGCGCTCCCATGGGCTCGGGTAGATCGGCCAGCTTGTTCTGGTAGAGGGTGATCTGCTCGAGGTTCGCTAGGCGATCCATGTCGTTGGGCAGCCGCGCGAGCTTGTTCTTGCTCAACCGGGTCGCGATGAGGTTCTTGAGGCTGGTGAAGGATGAGGGGAGTTCCTCGAGGTCGTTCGCGACGACCGTGAGGTACTCGAGCTTCTGGAGCTTCCCCAGCTCCTCGGGAATAGTCTTGATCTTCGAGACGCCCCAGCTGAAAGTCTTCAGCTGGACGAAATCAAAAACCTGGGGCGGGATCTCCGGCATTCGATTCATGTAGATGTTGAGATTGTCGAGCTCGGTGAATGCCGAGTAACTCGTGTGGAATCGCTCGATCAGATTCTTGTGGAGCTGCAAGCGGCGCATGCCCGTGAACTTCGCCAACTCCTCTGGAATCTCGGTCAGGCCATTGACGCTGAGATTCAGCCATTCCAATTTCTCAAGGGACAGGATCCAGCGCGGGAATTCCTTCAGTTCATTGGAGTCCAGCAACAGCGCCCGAAGTTCCTTCAGCTCGCCGAATGACGCTGGGATGGATCCCAGCCGGTTCTGCCCAAGGTCGAGGTGCCTCAGCTGCCGCAGCCGTGGAATGAGGGCCAGGATCTCCTGTTTGCGCGCGTGACTGAACCTGCGGATGAGGCCATGGTAGAGGCCGTCAGGATCGGTGAGGCGCAACTCCACGCACGCATCGCCCTCGAAGGTCGAGCGCACAGGCCGGCCCACCAAGGCCTCGATGCTTTGGACGATGCCGGAATCGTTCATAAGGCCTCGATTCGTACGCGGAGGGCGGTCGTCCAATGATCGAAGAGGTCCCAATCGATGAGCGGTAGCGTATCCAGGGAGAGCGTCGGAAAGAATTCCTTGCCACCGCGCGCCTCGACGAGGCGGCGCAGGATCTTCGCGGCTCCATACTCGAACAGGTCGTACCCGTAGTAGTTGCCCAGCTCGCAAAGCGCATAGCGGGCGTGGGAGAGATCCACATCCTCCCGATCGAAAAACCGCTCGAATGGCTCGGCGAGTTCCTCATTCCCCGCCGTGGGCGTAAGAAAGACCAGGACGGAATAGGCAGAGGGGTCTCCGAAGTCCTCGACGTGGACCAGGTCCGCCTCGGGGAGGGTCTTCTGGAGCCGTTCGGCTGCGACGAAGGTATTTCCGGACCGGGTCAGTGAGCCGTAGACGATGGCCATTTTGGCGTTCATTCGGGGTTCTATCTCCGGGAGGTCCCGTCAAGGACACAGAAGAGCACTGAGGGGGGCTTGGGAATAATGTAGCTCACCTTCGGCGGGCCCTGAAGGAATCCCTCCTCCCCCGCCGAGCCTCAGGGCCTGTTCCGCAAGAGGCGGGTGGGCACCGCGGGCACCCCTGCCACCACCTCTCCTTCTGGCACGTCATGGAGCACCACGCAGCCAGCTCCAACCTGCGCCCGATCGTGAATCATCACGTCGCCGAGGATGGAGGCGTTCATTCCGATCCAACATTCATTTCCGATTCGGGCATAGCCCGCCAGCCGGGCTCCGGGAGAGAGCCAGCTGCACAGCCCGATCTCGCAATCGTGGGAAACGCTCGACCCGGCGCCGAGGATCGAAAAAGCTCCGATCTGCAAGTCGCACTGGCACAGTACGCCCGCCATCAGGATGACGCCTTCCCCCAATTCGACCCGGGGACCGACGCTTGAAGTGGGATGGATGATGGGAGTGAAGCAAGCTCCCACCTCCAGGGACCGGATTTTCTCGACGCCTTTACGCCGGAACTCCGGATTGCCCAAGGCCATGGCCACCTGCACGGGCCGTCCATGCTCCGACAACCATTCCTCTGGGGGCCCGAGAATGGGCAACCCTACGACTTCCTGACCCACCTTTGAACCATCATCGTCGAGGAACCCGAGCACGCGCTCTCCACGTTGCTGCGCATGGGCCTGCAGGACGGCTTCCACCTGCCGGCCCAGGGTGCCGCTGCCGACAATCACCCATTCATTTGGAAGGAGGCTCATCGCATGTCCTCTCCGGTCTCACCCGTACATGGAGCATTCGGATCTATCCCCGAAGGGGGCTCAGGGCCGGGAGCATAGCACGCCCCGACCCAGGATCAGGCCGAGTCGCGGGGGGCCTCGGAAGCGCTCCCCGGTGAGACCGCCCCTCTCCATTTCGCGACCGCCTCATGGAAGGAATGGAAGCCCGGCTCCGTTCAAGGTGGATCCCGGGCGTCCAACCATTCCAATGAGATCGTTCAGTGCCCGTGAAGCTCCGCCGCGAGATGGGGTGCTTGGTAGATCTTTGTCAACACCTCCAGGATAGCTCGCGTATCCACGGCCACGGCGCGCATGGTGCGCACGTCGTAGACGTAGCGGTTGCCCAGCTTTTCCTGGTTGCCATCGAAGTTGAGGCCCACCACCTCGCCCTTGGCGTTCACCACGGGGGAGCCGGAATTCCCACCGATGGTGTCGGCGCTGTAAGCGAAGTTGTAGGGCGTGGTGAGGTCCAGCTTCTTCCAGGCGTCCACCCAGCGGGGGGAGAGCTTCCAGGCACCTTCCATGAACTCCGGCCCCATGCCCCAGGCGCGATCGTAGAGGCCCGCGAAGGTGGTGAAGGGGGCCTGCCAGGTGCCGTTGGCGGGGTAGCCATCCACCTTGCCGTAGGCGAGGCGGAGCGTGAAGGTGGCATCGGGGTAGGCCTCGTGCCCATAGAGGGCGAAGCGGGCCTGGGCCAGCCGGCCGCCCTGCTCCTTGTAGATGCTCTCGACTTCATCCTCGTACTGCTTCCGCTGCTCGCGGAGGATGGGATCGATGGCGCGGGCGAGGTTCAGCATTTCATCCTTGGCCTCGCCTTCTCCCTGCTCCCACAGGCGTTTGCGCTCCGAGACCTCCGTGACCTTCGTATCCGCGAAGGCCGCGGCCACCACCTGCTCCGGGGTGCGCCCCTTCAGCACCGCCTTGGTGAAGGCGTGGTTCGGCAGCACCTCCAGCACTTCCTGGAGGGCGTTGAGCATGAGGGCCTTGTCCGCGCCGAGCTCGATGGGTTTGGGATTCAGGATGCGCGCTTCCGTGGCCTTGAGCCGGGCCTCGGAGAACTCCGGCAGCCGCTGGTCCGCGGGCTTCTTCCGCTCGGCCTGGGCCTGCACGAGGGCCAGCGCGTAGGAGAGGGTCTGGCTCCCGAACGTGCCCACGAGGGCCCGGGCCTTCATCGTGCCCTTCTCCCGATCCGCAGCCTGGGCAATGGCTTCCCAGGCGGCCAGGGCGGTGCGCCCGCCCTGCTTGGCCACGGCGGCTTTCAGGTCGGCTTCCTGCTTTTCGAGGCGAGCCCAGTTATCACCATCGCGCAGGGTGCGGAGGAACCCCTCCCAGCGCTTGAGGTTGTTCTCCAGCCCGTAGACCTGATCCTGCACGGTGCGCCGTGCTTCGGCCGAGGTGGCCCCATACCGGAGCAGGGCCTCGCGGCGGCGCTTCCAGCTCTTCAGGTTGAAGGGGATGGAGAAGTCCCGGGCATAGGCCATCTGCGCCAGGGTCTCCTGGCGGGCGGTGGCGCCCGGATGGCCGCTGATGAAGACGGGTTCACCCACCTTGGCCCCGGCGGCGGAGAAGGGGAGGAAGGCCGCCGGCTTGTAGGGTTGATCGTTCTCGTAAACCCGGAACAGCGAGAAATCCAAGTCGTGGCGGGGATAGACGAAGTTGTCGGGATCGCCGCCGAAGGCCGCCATCTGCGCCTCGGGCGCGGCCACCAGGCGCACGTCCGTGTGGCGTTTGTAGCCGTAGAGCCAGGTCTCACCGCCGTTGTACAGGCTCACGGATTCCACTTGCAGACCCGTGGCCTTCTGTTCCGCCTGCTGGAGCACCAGCAGGGCGGCTTCGCGGGCCTTGCGCGCCTCCGCAGGGGTCATCCCCGGTTTCACGGCGGCGCCCACCTCCTTCGTCACGTCGCGCATCTTCTCCAAGGTGATGAGCACGAGGCCGGGGACCTTCCGTTCGTCCGCCCGATTGGCCGCCGTGAAACCATCCCGGATGAAATCGTGGTCCGCGCTGCTCACCTGCTGGATGGCGCCCCGCCCCACGTGATGGTTGGTGAGCACGAGCCCCTCGGCGCTGACGAAGCTGCCCGTGGCGCCGGGGAAGCGCACCGTGGCCAGGCGCAGGCGATCCAGGAAGGCCTGATCCACGTCCACCCCGTAGGCGGCCTTGATGCGCTTCGTGGGCACGTTATCGAAGGTCCACATGCCTTCGTCGGCACGGAGGCTAGCGGTGGCAAGGAGGGCGAGGGCCAAGCGGGAGAGGCGCATGGAGGCTCCAATAAAAAAGAATGGCCACGAAGCGACACGAAGGGACCCGAAGGAGGAAGCGATGGTGTGCTTCGTGCCCCTTCGTGCCCCTTCGTGGCTTCCTTGGGTTGGGATCTGGGCCAATCAGCCTCAGTTGCCGCGGAGTTCGTCGGAGAGGTGCTTGGCCTCGTAGACCTTCTCGAGGGCCTCGAGGATGGCCCGGGCATCCAGGGAGACGCCGCGGTTCACCTTGCCATCGTAGAAGAAGCTGCCGGGCAGGCTCTCGATGTTGCCATCGTAGATGAGGCCCACCAGCTCGCCCTTGCGATCCACCACCGAGGAGCCGGAGTTGCCGCCCACGATGTCCACCGCATGGGCGAAGGCCAGGGGGGTGCTCAGCTCCACGGCGGAGCGCTTATCCATCCAACGCTGGGGCAGCGCCCAGGAACCGTTCTCGGCCTTGGGGCCCCAGCCCCAGGCGCGGTCGTAGAGGCCCGCGAGGGTCGTGAAGGGCTGCATCAACGTGCCATTGGCCTTGTAGGAGGCGACGGGACCGTAGGTGAGCCGCAGGGTGAAGGTGGCATCGGGGTAGGCTTCCTTGCCGTACACCGCGAAGCGGGCCCGGGCCAGGCGGCCCTGCTGTTCGTTCAACACGGAAGCGACCTTCTCCTCCTGATCCTTGCGGAGCTTACGGCCGAGGGGATCCAGGGCGCGAGCCAGCACGATCATGGGGTCGGTGCTTTCCAGGATGGCCTTCTTGCCACCCTCCAGCAGCGCCTTGCGCACCGCGGGATCCGAGAGCTTGGAGCCGGAGACGGCGGCCTGGGCCGCGGCTTCCGGCGTCTTGCCCTTCAGCATCGCGACCACGAAGGGGTGCTTGGCGCCGAGCTGATCCTGGGCTTCCTTCAGCCCGTGGGCGAAGAGCAGGGTCTCCAGCTCCGCGTCGAAGGGCACGGGGGAGGGATTCGAGAGGCGCTTCTTGAGGGCCTCGACGGCCTGGGCGGACTGGTACTCCGACAGGCGGGCCTTGGGATCCTTGGGCAGCTCATCCGCCAGGCGGACGAGGGTGACGCCGGTGCCCAACAGCTGGCTGCCGCGGGCGTTCACATAGGCGAGGTCCTTGACCATGGTCTTGGCGATCTTCATGGCGCCGTCGATCTTGGCCCAGGACTGGCCGGCGGAGGCGTTGAGTTTGGCGTCCTTGGCCACGGCCGCTTTAAGGGCCTTCTCCTTGGCCGCGATCTCCTTCATGGCGTCCACGTCCTTGAGGCCGCCGAGCTGACCGCTCAGGGCCTTGATGGAGTTCAGGATGCTGAAGATCTGGGTGTTCACCTTGAGGCCGTTGGCCTCGGACTTGGCGGCGTAGGACTCCAGCACTTCCACCTGGCTCTTCAGGCTGGCGATGCGGGTCGGCAACGCGAAATCACGGGAATAGGCCATCTGCGCGGTGGTGAAGAGGCGGGAGGTGGAGCCGGGGTTACCGCTCACCAGCGTGAGGTCGCCCTCCTTCAGGCCGCCTTTCGTCCACTGGATGTGGTGGGGCGGGGTGTAGGGCTTGCCATCCTCATAGACCCGGAACAGCGAGAAGTCCAGATCATGGCGGGGGTAGGTGAAGTTGTCGGGATCGCCGCCGAAGAAGGCGATCTGCTGCTCGGGGGCCATCACGAGGCGCACGTCGGTGTGCTTCTTGTAGCTGTAGATCCAGTACTCGCCGCCCTGATACAGGGTGACGGGCTGGCATTCGAGGCCGCTCTTCTTGCCGGCCTCTTCCACGAGGGCGGTGAGCGCCTTGGTCCGGACATCGAGGGCGTCCTTCTCGGCGGTGCCCTTCTTCACGGCGCCGTTCACCTTGTCGGTGACGTTCTCCATGCCGATCAGGGTGAGCAGCTGCAGGCCGGGCACCTTGATCTCAGCCTCCCGGTTGGCGGCGACGAAACCGTTCACCAGGTAGTTCTTCTCGCCGGGGCCGGATACCTGCTGGATGGAGCCACGACCCACATGGTGGTTCGTGAGGATGAGGCCGTCCTTGCTGACGAAGGTGCCGGTGCCGTTGGGGAAGCGCACCACGGAGAGGCGGAGGTGATCGATCCAGGCCTGGCTGGGCTCGAACCCGTACTTCTCCTTCATCTTCTTGATCGGCAGGTTGTCGTAGGTCCACATCCCCTCGTCCACGCGGGCGAAGGCGGCGGTGGCCAGGAGAAGGGCGAGGGCGGGCAATCGAAGACGCATGCGAGGCTCCGGGAGGGATTTGAGAGGGATCAAGTTTATCCTTCCGCTTCCACCCCGCCGATGATCTGGGGTGAACGGAGGGGTCGCCGTGGGCCCATTCCGTCCAGTTGTGATCTGGGTCCTAGTCAGAGCTTAGACTCAATCTCAAAAATTGAACTCCCTCTGGAGCTTCCCCATGCACTTGAACCGCCTCCTGCTACCCCTTCTCGCCTGCCTCCCGCTCGTGGCGCAGGAAAAGGCCAAGGAACCCGAAGGGATCTCCGACAACAGCTTCCTCATCGAGGAGGCCTACAACCAGGAGAAGGGCGTCGTTCAGCACATCTCCACCTGGCAGCGCTTCCACGGGGTGGGCAATTGGATGGCCACCTTCACCCAGGAGTGGCCCATGGGGAGCCAGACCCACCAGTTCAGCTTCACGGCGCCCTACCTCCACATCCCTGGCACGCCCAACGGCCTCGGGGACGTGGCCCTCAATTACCGCTACCAGGTCGTCGGCGGAGACCCGAAGGAACTCAGCTTCTCCCCCCGCCTCAGCCTGCTGTTGCCCACCGGTGATGAGAAGAAGGGACGGGGCACCGGTGCCCTGGGGCTCCAACTCAACCTGCCCTTGAGCGTGCCGGTGTCGGATCACCTCGTCACCCACTGGAACGCCGGCGCCACCCACATCCCCAAGGCCAAGAACGAGCTGGGCAACAAGGCGGACCTGGCCGGGATCAACGTGGGCGCCAGCGTGATCTGGAACCTCCACCCCGAGTTCGACCTCATGCTCGAGTGGGTGCACACCGCCCAGGACGTGGTGGCGGGGCCCGGCCTGAAGGTCCGGGAGAAGGCCACCTACCTGAACCCCGGCCTCCGGTGGGCCCACAACTTCGACAGCGGGCTCCAGATCGTGCCCGGCATCGCCTACACCTACGGCGTCGGTTCCTCCCGGGGCGACAACGCCATCTTCCTCTACCTCAGCTTCGAGCATCCCTTCGGCAAGCGCTGACAACCGCTCCGCGCCCAGGGCCCGGGAGGATCGACTCCCGGGCCCTGGGCGCGACCTGGCGGATGTCAGAAGCCGAACTTGATCCGCGCGGCGAGCGTGCGGGGCGGGATCACGTGGGTGCCCCCGAACACGCTCATGAAGTTGTAGAGGCCCTTCTCGTCCGTGAGGTTCAGCAGATCGGCGCCGGCCTCCAGACTGCGGCGGCCGGAGAGCTTCCACCGCTGCCCCAGGCTGAGGTTCCAGATGGTGCGCGGCTTGATGCGCCAGGTGCCCTCGCCATCCATCCGCACGTACTTCGTGCCGAATTCCAGATCGGGATCGCCCGCGGCCTTGCCGGGGTCGCCGGACACGAGGCCGGAATCGTAGCGGCCCACCAATTGGGTGTAGAAGCCCTCCTCCTCGAAGCGGAGGCCCGCCTGGGCGGAGACCTTCTGATCGTGATCCACGAGGAAGCGTTCGCCGGCAGCGGCTTCGGGTGATTCCAACTGCAGGCCCCCCACCACCGGCGCCTCGAAGAGGGCCCGGGTCTTCCCGAAGGAGACGTAGGTGCTGAAGGATTTGCTGAAGCTGTAGTCCAGGCGCAGGTTCAACCCACGGAACAGGCCCCGGGACGCGGCCACAGGAAAGAGCACCCCCGAATTGAGGAACTGCTCGTTGTCCGCGGCGTTGTGGCTCTTCTTCTCCCAGTACTCCAAGGAGACGCGACCCTGCTTCCCCAGGGCCTGCTCCAGGCCATAGCTGAGGGAATCCTGCAGCTCGGGGCGCAGGGGGGGTACCTTGGTTCCAGCGCCCGGACCCAGATTCCAGGCCTGTTGGCTCGTCGAAAGCGCCAGGTTCTCGTTCTCCGGGGTGATCATCAGGCGGTCATAGCTGGCCCGCAGCACGGGGCCGAAGGACGTGCGGTAGCTGAGGCCGAGGCGGGGTTGCACTTGGGCCTGCGTGAAGTCCCGCACCGTATAGCGATCCGCCCGGAGGCCCAGCCCCAGGAAGAGCGGGCCCCGGTGCAGGTCGTACTGCACGAAGGCGCTGGCCAGGGCCGATTGGATGGATTCGTCGTAATTGAAGATGGCGCCGCCCCCGGTGGGGCTGTAGGGGTAGAAGGGGCTCAGAGGGCTGTTCAGCTCTGGATCCGCGGGATCCGTGATGGTGAAGCGGAAGGCCTCGTGGATCGGGAAGGCCACGTATTGCAGGCCCGCCTTCACGGAATCCTCGGCCCCGAAGCGCTGGCTGTAGGTGGCCTGGAGGCCCCGGTTCCCCAGGCTCCGGTCCTGGGTGGCCCAAATGGGGAAATCGCGGCTGCCGGGGCCCGCGATCTCGTCACTGGGTTCCAGGCGGGAGCGGGAATGCCGCACGTAGGCGGACACATCCAGGCTTCGTGAGGCGCTGAAGAGGTGCGTCCACGCGAGGCTGACGTTGGCGTCGGTGCCCACGGAGCGCTGATCCTGATCCCGGGCCGCCTGGCTCAGCAGGTTGGGGATCTCCCGATGGGTGCTGCCGCCCCCGAAGGAGAGCCGGAAGGTGTCGCTGTCACCCAGCACCCAATCGAAGCGCGTGAACAGGCGGCCCGTCTGGCCGGCATTGTGGAGGTTCTCGAAGTTCACGGGATCCGAGAAGCGATCGCTGCGACTGGCGGCGCCGGTGACGAACCACCCGAAATGATCGCTGCCGCCCCTCAGGCTGAGCCCCGCTTCCGCCGTGGCGAACCGGGCCACCCCGAAGGTCACGTCCCCCTCGACGCCATCGGGGGTGCCGAGGCCGGATTTGGAGGTCACCGCCACCACCGCGGCGGGCTTGCCGCCATGCTCGGCGCTGATGCCCCCCGTGATCACCTCCATGCTCTCCACCTGGCTGGGATCCAGGCTGTTGGAGAAGGTGAGCTGCATCTGGTCCGTCACCGGGATGCCGTCCACCACGTACATCACCTGCCCGTGGCTGCCCTTCAGGTGGAAGCGGCCGTTCTCATCCTGGATCACGCCCGGCGTGGCGATGAGGATGCTCTCCATGGCCCGGCTGCGCACCGGGGCGGGGCTGATCCGGATGGAGCTCTTGTCGATGTCCAGGTGGACGCTGGGGTGGTCCTCCACCATTTCAAGGCTCTCCTCCACCACCACCTCGGCGGAGGCCTCCTGGAGCTTCACCGTCAGATCGAGGGGCAGGGCCGAGCGCAGCTCCACTTCCTGGTGCAGGTCCCGGTAGCCCGCCGCCTGCACTTCCAGGTGGTAGTCGCTGAACGGGATGTTGTGCACCAGGTACCGGCCCTGGGCGTCGCCCCGGACCACCTGCTTGTAGCCGCTGATGCGCTGGGAGAGGGTGATCACGGCCCCGGCCACCGGCTTGCCCTGGGCATCCACCACCTGGCCCCTGAGGGTTCCGCTGGAAACGGCCGTTGCCGCCAAACTGGGCAGTGCGCAGAGCAGGCAAAGGGTCCGAGGCAGGGTCACGTGGCGCTCCTTAATAGAAGTCTTTTCCATTTAAGGACGCACGTCAAGCCTAAACCCTCGGCCCGTCTGTACGAATCCAGCCTGCACCCTGCTCGGGAGACCTTTGCCATGACCAAGAAGAAGAAGCTCATCGCGATCGGCGGCGGCATCGCCCTCCTACTCGTCGTGGGCGTGGCGGCCAGCAGCGGCGACAAGGGCCAGGGGGTCCAGCTCGCCACCGTGGAACGGGAATCCCTGCAGGCCAAGGTCAGCGCCAACGGCAAGGTTCAGGCGGTCACCAAGGTGGACATCAGCGCCAACATGATGGGCAAGGTCACCCGCCTGGCCGTCCGGGAAGGCGATGAGGTCAAGAAGGGCCAGTTCCTCATGGAGATCGATCCCTCCCGCTCCCGGGCCAGCACCGCCGGCGCCGAGGCCTCCATGCAGGCCCTGACCCAGGATCTCGAGAGCGCCAAGGCCCGCTTCGCCCAGGCCAAGGCCGATTTCACCCGCGCCGAACGGAACCGCAAGGAAGGCATCATCAGCCAGGCGGATTACGAGGTGCAGCGCACCAACCTGGTGACCGCCGAGAACAGCGCCCTCTCCGCCCAGCGCCGCCTGGACCAGGGCCGCGCCGGCGTGGCCGAGGCCCGCGTGAGCCTCAACTACGCCACCATCACCGCGCCGATGGATGGCGTGGTCACCGCCCGCCGCATCGAGCAGGGGGAGACCGCCGTCATCGGCGTGCAGAACCAACCCGGCACCGTGCTGCTCACCATCAGCGACATGAGCAAGATCGAGGCGGAGATGGAAGTGGACGAGGCCTCCATCCCCTCCGTGAAGCTCGGCCAGGATGCCCAGGTCCGCATCGACGCCTACCCCAACCAGATCTTCCAGGGGGAAGTCACCGAAGTGGGCGGTAGCCCCATCGTGAAGACCGGAGCCAACGAGGCCATCAAGTTCAAGGTGAAGGTGCGCATCAAGAACCCGCCCCTCACCATCAAGCCCGGCCTCAGCGCCCAGGCCGACATCTTCACCGGCAGCCGCCCCAACGCCCTCGCGATCCCCTACCAGTCCCTCGTGAGTCGCGAGATCAAGCTCAAGGCCGGCGAGACCTTCAAGCCGGGCCAGCCCCGGGAGGAAGAAGGCGTGTGGCTGCTCAAGGACGGCAAAGCCGAGTTCAAGCACGTGAAGACCGGCCTCCTGGGCGACATGAAGGTGGAAGTCACCGAAGGCCTCCAGGGCGGCGAGAAGGTGGTCACCGGCCCCCAGCGCGTCCTGCGTGATCTGAAGGGAAGCGAGAAGCTCCGCGAGGAGAAGAAGCCCGCCCGCGACGACGCCAAGAAGAACTAGGCGCTCCCATGAGCCTCCAGGAACTCCTCCGGATCGCCCTCCGGGCCATCCGCGCCCACAAGATGCGCAGCTTCCTCACGCTGCTCGGCATCATCATCGGCGTGTCCACCATCGTGGGCGTGGTGGGCGTCATCAGCGGCCTCAACCGCTACGTGGCCGAGAAGGTCATCGTGATGGGCCCCGATGTCTACATCCTCACGAAGTTCGGGATCATCCGAAGCCGGGAGGAGTTCCTGCAGGCGGTGAAACGGCCCCCCATCCGCTATCACGAGTTCGAGCGCCTTCAGGCCGCGGACCTCTCCACCGTGGCCCAGGTGGGCGCGGGCACCGGCACCACCCTGGCCGTGAACAACGGCGACAAACGCCTACCGGATGTCCAGGTGGTCGGCGCCACCGCCAACTTCGCGGATCTCTTCAGCCTGGAGATCGAGGGCGGTCGTTTCTACACCGAAGCCGAGGATCGCGCCGCCGCCAACGTGGCCATCATCGGCGCCAACACCCGGGAGGAGCTCTTTCCCTACCAGGATCCCCTGGGCCGCACCGTGCTCGTGGGGGGCCTGCCCTTCCGCGTGATCGGCGTGATGCCCAAACAGGGCCGGAGCATCGGCTTCAACCAGGACGGCCGCATCTACATCCCCGTGCAGGTGTACCGGAAGAACTTCATGCCCCCCAACCAGAGCCTCGAGATCTACGTGAAGTCCCGAGACGGCGTGGAGGGCCTGCCCGCGAGCCAGGATGAGGTGCGCGCCTTCTTCCGCTCCCTCCGGCACACCTCCTGGTCCGCCCCCGACCCCTTCGGCATCCTCAACCAGGAAGCCCTCCAACAGCTTTGGAAGGCCATCAGCGGCGCGGCGTTCATCCTCTTGGTGCTGATCTCCTCCGTCTCCCTTGGGGTGGGCGGCATCGTGATCATGAACATCATGTTGGTGAGCGTCGCCGAGCGGACCCCCGAGATCGGCATCCGCATGGCCCTGGGCGCCCGCAAGAAGGACATCCGCCGGCAGTTCCTGCTGGAGGCCGCCCTGCTCAGCCTGCTCGGCGGCATCCTCGGCGTGCTGCTCGGCACCTTGGGCGTCATGGGCGTCCACGCGATCACGGGCTTCCCGGCCCAGGTCACCTTCCCCATCATCGCCACCAGCGTCCTCCTCAGCACCTTCGTGGGCCTCGCCGCGGGCTTCCTGCCCGCCCTGCGGGCCTCCCGTCTCATCGTCATCGACGCCATCCGGGCCGAGTGAGGACATGATGCAGCGCCCCGCCCTCCTCCGCGCCATCGGCACCGAAAACATCGCCTTCGCCTTCAGGGCCATGAAGGCCCAGAAGCTCCGGAGCTTCCTCACCCTCCTCGGGATCGTGGCCGGCGTGGCCACCGTCATCGCCATGGTGAGCTTCGTGGCCGGTTTCAACGCCGCCGTGACCGACAGCTTCTCCAGCTTCGGCACCACCCTCGTGCAGTACCAGAAGTACGAGCCCCGCTTCGGTGGGGGCGGCCGTCTCCCCGAGGATCAGCTCCGCCGGAAGGATCTCACCGTCGAGGATGCCAAGGCCCTCAAGGAACTCAACACCCTTGCCTCCTCCGTGAGCCAGGAGCGCTACCTCTTCGGCCCCGCCGGCGCCGCCGTCATCGTGAAGAACGAGAAGGGCAAGGAAGCCAACGGCCCCAACATCTGCGGCACCAACCCGGATTACGCCCCCTCCAACAACTCCGCAGTGGCCGATGGCCGCTTCCTCGTGGAGGCCGACGTCACCCACGCCACCCGGGTGTGCGTGGTGGGCGAAGACGTGGTGCAGGCCCTCTTCGGCCAAAAGGATCCCCTGGGCCGCCAAATCTACGTGAATGGTGTGCCGTTCAGCATCGTGGGCGTCCTGGAGAAGAAGGGCGGCCTCTTCGGCGGCAGCGCCGACAACATCCTCCTGATGCCCATCACCACCTTCGATGAGATGTGGCCCCAGGTGAAGAATGGCGGCGGCGACACCATCCACATCGCCACGGTGCCGAAGGATCCCGCCCGCATGTACGAGATGATGGATCAGGGCACGGCCATCCTGCGGGCCCGCCGTGGCTTGAAGGCCAGCGAGCCCAATGACTTCGCCATCTTCACCAGTGAAGGCAACCTCAAGTCCTTCCAGCAAGTCACCAGCGGCATCGCCGGAGCCATGATCCTCATCGCATCCATCGCCCTCCTCGTGGGCGGTGTGGGCGTCATGAACATCATGCTCGTCACCGTCACCGAACGGACCCGCGAGATCGGCGTGCGCAAGGCCCTGGGCGCCAAGCGCACGGACATCGCCGCCCAATTCCTCGTGGAGGCCGTCGCCCTCACCAGCGTGGGGGGCGCCGTGGGCATCGCCATCGGCCTGGGCGTGCCCCAGCTCGTCAAAGCCCTCTTGGACTTCCCCGCCGCCGCGCCGCTCTGGAGCGTGTTCCTCGGCTTCGGCGTCAGCACGGCCGTGGGCATCGGATTCGGACTGTGGCCCGCCATGAAGGCCGCGAAGCAAGACCCCATCGAAGCCCTGCGCTACGAATGAAGGCTTGATCCCGGTTGGGCCTGGGCCACCGTGGCTGGACGACCTCCGGTCGCACGCCACCTGCTTCCCCGCGAACGCACCCGCCCTCGGCGGGTGCTCCCGGTCGCCTTCGGCTCCCGGAGCGGGTCCCGCGGCCCGCCATGAAGGCCGCGAAGCAAGACCCCATCGAAGCCCTGCGTTACGAATGAGGGTTTGATTCCGGTACGGCCTGGGCCACGGACCTCAGAACCTCACAACGTTCCCCACCACGATCTGGTGGGATTCCATGCCCGGCTCCCGCCAGAGGGGGTAGGCGACGGTGATGAGGAAGAGGCGGCCGATGGAGCTCTTCAGGTTTCCGAAGCGGAAGCCGCCGCCCACGTCCGCGTAGGTGCGGCTCCACTTCCCGGTGTCGGCGCGACGGATGGCGCCGGCATCGGCATAGACCACGAACCCCACCCGCAGGATGCCAAGCAGGTTGAGATCGGTGACGGGCCGCTCCTCCAGGGAGAGCACCCACCGACGATCCCCCAGCAGCAGGTGGTTGGCGTATCCGCGCAGCCCCTCCATCCCGCCGAGGTAGAGCAGGTTCCCCGGATCGGGCCGATGGGCCGCATCCACCTGCAGGTTCACCGCCTGGGTGAGGTGCGGCAGGCCCTGGTGATAGGCCGTGAAGCTTCCGGAGGCCAAGGCATCCCGCCATCCACCGGGCTCCCGCCGTCCCGCGCCCTTCGCCTCCAGCAGCAGCAGGACGTCCGGGCCCGGCCTCCACCCCTTGCGGAGGCTGGCTTCGAAGAAGGGGGCCTGTGCCTGGCTGCCCAGGAATTCGGCGTACAACCCGATGCGGAGACTGGCCTCCCACCCCAGGTTGTGATCCTCCGTATGGCTCATGGCCGCCAGATCCCGGAAATCGTGGAAGGCATCTTCGAAATAGTTCCAGCTCAGGTGGAAGCCCTGGAGGCGCTTCGCTTCCAGGGTGGGAGGCGCCAGGGGGCCCTCGGCCATGGCCAGGCCATCCACCACCCGGTAGGGCCCCTGCCCGATTCTCAGCAGGTCCAACCCCCCGCCCATCCGCACGACGCTGGCGCCCTTGGGGAGGCTGGCCCAGGTTCCATCGCCATGAAACCAGTCGACCTTGGTGGGGAATTCGTAGGCGGTCCGCCGCAGGTTGTAGACCGAAGCGAGGGAATCCGAGGAACCAAGATTGAAGGTCATGGACCACGGCGTGGCGAGCCCCCGGTACGGCCGCCCCACCTCCAGCACCCGGGTCCTACCGTCCGAGAGCATCTGGTACTGGGAGGCGAAGGTCCAGGTGCTGCCGAGGAACTGCCGATCCTGGTAGAGCACCGTATCCGTGGATCGCTCCGTGACCCGCTCATGGCTGACCGTCAGATCCTTCCCCCGGCCGAAGAGGTTCGCCTCTTTGATCGAATATCCGAAGCTCCGCTGTTCCCCCACCTGGGAGACGCCCCCGCTGACCTTCAGGGTCCAGGCATCTTCGGTACGGACCACGGCGCGCACCCGGCCATCCGGCTCCACCACGGGATCGATGAAGGCCTCCTCCAGGAAGCGGAAGCTCCGGAGGTTCCGCTCCGCCTCCTGCACCTCCCGGGCCACCACCCGGTCCCCCGCCTTGAAGGGGATTTCCCGGGCCACCACCTGCTCGCGCGTGCCCATGTGCAGGGCGTTGGCCGCGCGTCCGATCCAGTGATCCTCGTGGGGGCGGGAGGGATCGAAGACGTTGCCGATGCGGATCTCCACCGCCGAGTAGCGCGCCCCCTGGGCCTCCAGCCGCTCCCAGATGTCCGCCGGCAGCTTCGGGGATTGGGCTGACAATGCCACCAACCCCAGCAAGGGCATGACCATCCGGCGGAGCATGCGGGGCATCGGACCTCTCGGTGCGTTGCCCCAGTCTGCCCTCGAAGGCCCGCCTTGGGTGCGGCGACCCGATCTCACCTCCCCCGGCCCGGCACCCGAGGAGGGGTTCATCCCCTGGAGGCCCCATGCGACAGCTGACGCTCCCGACCCTCACCCTGCTCCTGGCCCTGCCCGCCCTCGCCCAGGAGCACGGCCATGCCGCCCCGACCACCGAAGCCAAGGGCAAAGCCCCGGCCACGGCGCCCACCGACCTCCCCGATAGCCCCAGCGCCGCGCTGAGCGAGCTGCAGGCGGGCAACGGGCGTTTCGTGGCCGGCAAGCGCACCCGCACCCTTGAAACGGCCAAGGATGCGGCCCGCCGCACCGAACTGGCCAAGGGGCAGGCCCCCTTCGCCGTCATCGTCACCTGTTCCGATAGCCGGGTGCCCGACAACCTCGTCTTCGACCAGGAGATGGGACGCCTCTTCACCATCCGCGTGGCCGGTGAGCTGTTGGAACCCGGCGGCATCGCCTCCGTGGATTACGCGGTGGAGCACCTGGGCTCCAAGGTGGTGATCGTCCTGGGCCACGCCTCCTGCGGCGCCGTGAAGGCCGTGCGGGATGCCAAGGGCAAGCCCCTCCCCGGCAACCTCTGGGCCTTCCAGTCCGGCATGGCCGGGTTGCTGGAGACCAATCCCGCCGACCCCAACGAGGATGGGGCCGCCTACCTGGCCCGCCTCGTGGAGCAGAACGCCAAACGCCAAGCCCAGATCCTCGTGGATCGCAGTGAAGAGGTGCGCCACCTCCTGGGCAGCGACAAGGTGTGGGTGATCCCCGCCGTGTACGACCTCGCCAGCGGCAAAGTGAGCTTCTTCAAACCGCTCTCGGCCCCTGAGTCCTCCCACCACTAGGAGCGTGTCCAAGTAATCGGTGGGGCCGCGCTGGGGTGGCGGCCGAGCGCCCCAAGGCGACCGAGCGAGGGTGGTGCTGGCTCACCACTGAGGGAGGTCAACGCAGGGGCGCGACGGCCGCCGCCCCAGCCCGAAGGGTTGAAACCAAAGGGGCCTGATCCGTCGTCGGCGCGCCTGCATGATGAAGCCGCATCGCGCCGCACGTCCCTCCTCGGCTAAGGCCCCTTTGGTTTCAACGCGGCTCCTGCCGATTACTTGGACACGCTCCTAGCTTCCTTTCAAGCCCCGCCCGCGCGGGATAGGCTGGAATTCCTCCCGGAGTTTCCATGCCCCTGCGCGACCGTGTGAAGGCCGCCGTTCAAAAGACCAAGGCGCTCCCCGCCAAGGCCAAATCCCTACCCGCGAAGGCCAAGGCCTTGCCGGCGAAGGCCCGGGCTGCCGTGACCGCCCACAAGCGACGCCATGCCCCTTCGGGCTTCGAGTTCGCCCTCGCCGACCGCGTGGGTCAGCTGCGCCCGGACCATTGGGATGCCCTCGTGGCGGGCCACGGCGTCTGCTTTTCCCGGGCCTACCTCGAGGCCCTGGAGGCCGCCGGACCCGAGGGCATGAAGGGCCACTACGCCCTCATCTACCGCGGAGCCAAGCCCGTGGCGGCCGTGGCCTGCCAAAGCCTCTTCATCGATGGCGCCGCCCTTCCCGCCCGCACGGAGCCCACCCGCGCCAAGGCCGTGCGCGACAAGGGCCTCGCCAAACTCCGCCAGCGTATCCTCGTCTGCGGCAACCTCCTGGGCTGGGGTCCCCAGGGCGTCGCCTTCGCCGCCGAAGAGGATCCGGGCGACCTCTGGCCCGCCGTGGCCGAAGCCCTCTACCGCATCCGCCGCGCCGACAAGCTCTTCGGCGAAACGGACCTCGTGATGATCAAGGATCTCTCGCCCCTCGAAGGCGAAGCGGATGAGGCCCTCCATCCCTTCAGCTACCGCCCCTTCGAAACGGAACCCAACATGGTGCTGGACCTGCGGCCCGAATGGAATTCCTTCGACGCCTACCTCGCGGCCATGAAGAGCGACTACCGCTCCGGCATCAAGAAGCAGATCAAGGATGTGGAGGCCGCCGGGATCACCGTGGAGCGCCTCGACCTCGAAGGTCTCCGCCAGCACGCCCCGGCCATCGATGCGCTCTATCACGCCGTCCACGACCGCCAGAAGATGCGGCTCATGACCATCCACCCCCAATGGATCCCCACCCTGGCCGAGCGCTTCGGCGCCGACTTCCGCACCACCATCCTCCGGGCGCCGGATCACGGCAAGGTGCTCGGCTTCATCACCACCTTGAAGGATGGCGAGGGCGCCATCGGTTACTACGTCGGCTTCGACAAGGAAGTCGCCGCCACGGGCCTGCCCCTCTACTTGCGCCTGCTCTACGCGCTGGTGGAGGATGCCATCGATCTCAAAGCCGCCTGGGTCTCCCTCGGCCGCACGGCCCTGGAACCCAAAGCCAAGCTGGGCGCCAAGCCCCAGCCCCTGCGCTGCCTCCTGCGCCACCGCATCCCCGCCCTGAACCAAGTGGTGAAGGCCCTCCTTCAGGTGTTGCCGGAGCCCGCGCAGGCGCCGAAGCGCACGCCCTTCAAACCTGCCAAATCCTGATCCTTCAATTCAAGGCTGCCCCACCCATGCTGTCGCGATGCGTCCCCTTCATCCTGCTTCCATTCCTGTTGATTGGCTGCACCCCGCCCTTGACCGCCCTGAAATCCTCGGGAGGGGTGGTTCTGAACGTCTCCATTGGGGGGCACCACCTCCAGGACCCGGAAGCCCAGATCCGTTTTGAAAAGGGCATCCGCGCCGCACTCGCCCAGGAATTGGGGCCGGAGCTCCGCGTCGTCGAAGCTCGCTCGGGCCCTGAGCTTCCCAGCATCCAAGTGACCCTGCTTTGGCCTGAATCCGCCGAAACTCCCACGCCCAGGGAAGCACTTGGAACTCACGTGGGCAAAATGGCCGAACAAGCACTCACGCTCGGACTTGCACCTCGAACCCTCGAGGATCGAATGGCGCTCATCGGCGTGGATCGGGACGCATTTCGAAACTACCAAGCCGAAATGGAGTCGAAGGGGTTCTTCGAGTGGGGGCCCGCCGAGAATGCCGCGAAGCGAGCACGGATCAAGCAGTTGGGCTTCACGCCCTTCCTCTTGTCAGGGCAGTTCCGGATTGTCGAAGCCGGCGGACGCAGAGGCCTTGGCACCGGCCTCTTTCTCGGATGGGAATCCGTCAACTACATGGATCCACTCCCCTCGACCCCTGAGGCCCCCACGGAAGCCCAGGTGATGCAGGCTTCCGCCCGAGGTTTGGCTCGGCTCCTCCGCAAGCGCTGGTCCTGAACGGTGGACCCACGCCTGCGGGAGCCTTGAAGATGGCCAGCGCTCAGGGCGTTCGCACGATGGCGGCGGACGCCGCCTGGTGCATGCCCGTGGCGCTGCGTGACACCACCTTCAGATGCAGGGTCCCCTGGGCGGGCAGGTTGAATCCCACTTCGCTGGCCTCCAGCAGCGGGCTGATCTGCTCGTAGTCATCGTCATTGCCCGTGAAGGAGCGCCACACGCTGTAGCCCCGGGAATTGGCCACGGCGGTCCAGCTGAGGCGCCCACCCGCGATGGCCAGGCCCGTGGGGGCGTCCGGCCGGCCCTCGCCGGGAATCCAGACATCCATGTAGCCCTTGGGTTCGGAAATGTTGCCGAGCTTGTCCACGGCGCGCAGGGTGTAACGCTGGTACCCGCCTGAGACATCCTTATCGAGGAAGGCATCGGCGCCCAGGGTGGGGTCGCTCAGGATGGGTTTCGGGGTGAGGCGTTCGGGCGCGCCCTGGGGCGCTCCGGGCTTGGCCTCGCCCTCCACCACCGTGTAGTTCAAGGCCTGCCGGTCCACCACGCAACCCGCGTAGTCCGGAGCGGGCACGTGGGCCCAGCTGAGGGCGACGTTGAAGTGCTCGGGGCTGCCCTCCTGAAGGTCCAGGGCCTGGGTCTCCGGCGCGCCCGGCGCGACGACGTCGGGCAGCTTCACTTCGAGCACTTCGCTAAGGGGCCCCTCCACCAGCCGGCCGAACTCCAACGTGCGGGCCTGCACGCGGTAGTAGAAGGAGGTGCCGCCGTACTGCGCGACATCCGCGGGGAAGGTGATGGTGTAGCGCTCGGTGGTCACCTGCCCATCGTTCACCCGGGTGAATTCCCCCGGGCCCACGCTGGTGACGAGCGAAGCGCGGTGGTCCTTCCGGGCGGGTGCTTCCCGGAGCCCCGACCCCGACAGGGCCACGCGGCGCTGGTTCGCGACGGCGAAGAGTTCAGGGGTGCTCACCACGGAAAGGGCTTTGGCGGACATGGGCGTCGTCGAAGCGGCTCCTGGGGCGGCGGCCGCGCCGATCACCGAGGGCTTCACCACGATCAGGGGAGCCGGGGCCGGCACGGCGGCGGCGATGAGGCCGGGGCTCACGCCGGCGCCGGGGCTCGTGGCCACCCGGGCCATGAAGGCGGGGGAGACCGCGCGGACGGGGCGCGGCACGCTCTTCCACTCGGTCTTCTGAGGCGCTTGATAGATCACGTACTCGGTGGGGTTGCCCTGGGATGGGCGGGGCCACTCGAGCTGCACCTGGATCTCCTTGGGGTGCGCCGGCTCCACCAGCATGAGGTTGGGAATCGCGGCCCGCAGGCGGGCCGTGGCCTTGAGGTTCGGCACGGCCTTCAAGGCGGTGGCATCCACTTTCAAGGCCGTCAGCGCCGTGTTCTTGGGAGCGGGGGCCATGGCCATCCCGAGTCCCTTGGGACTCGTGGCCGCGGGGGCCTTGGCCGCCTTGGGAGCCTTGTATGCGGCCACCGGGCCCGTCTTGGTGGCGAAGGCCAGCTTCATCGGAGAGGCGGTGCTCTTCAGCAGCTTCAGATCGCCGGCCTTCATCACCCAACCCGCGGGCCGCATGAGCTTGCGCCCGGGCACGGACGTGAGCACCGCGGTGCTGGCCTTGCCTTCGATCCCGGTCACCGCCAGCTTGGCTTTCAAAAGGCCGTCGCACACCTCGACAATGCCCTCTCCGGACTGCTCGGATTCATTGCCCCGTTGATCCACCGCCGTGATGGCGTAGCGGTAGGACTGGCCGATTTCGAGCCCTGTATCCGTCCAGGTGGGGGCCGCCGTGGAGGCCACCTTTTGGAAGGTCCCCTTGCCCGTGGCGCGATAGACCTCGTAGGACTTCAGATCCGGATCCGGCGAGGCCTCCCACACGAGCTGGGCCGGCGGGATGGAGCCATCCGTGCCGGAGACCAACTGCGTGGCCTTGGCCACCGCAGCCATCTCCTGGGTTGGGAAGGTGGCCAACATGCGGGACGCACGCAGCTGCTTCACCTCGCCCAGGCTTCGGGAAGCCAGGTGGGCCGGTGCGGCCGGCGCCGCGGGGGCACCTGTGGGGATGACGCTTCCCGTGGGGCCCAGGAGGGGCGTCAGATCCCGCGGCGCCATGGGCTGTTTCGCGGCGATCGCCAGGTTTAGATCCTTCAGGTGGGGATCCTGGAGACGCGCGGTCTGGACGCCCCGGAGCTTACCCAGGGCATCGGCCTCGCCCTTCAACAGGGGCTTGCCCGGCACCCGGGGCGGATCCAGATCCTTCGGCGTACCCGAGATCAGCGGCGCGGTTTCCTGGGCGGTCTCGAATCCCCCGATGTCCACGGTGGTGACGCGATACACGTAGGGGCGATCGTTCTGCAGATCGCCGTTGCCCGCCGCGCGCCGATCATCTGTGAAGACCGAGAGCGCCGACACGGGGCCCGCGCCGGGGAAGCGGCCGGATTTGACCCCTTCACGGATCTGGCTGGTCAGGGCCGGGCTCAGGGCCGGCAAGGCCCCGGGCATGGCCGCCGCATCGCGAGCGGCCAACTGGATCTCGCGCACCTTGGCCCCCGTCATGGCGCTGCCGGCGTTGCGCTTCATCTCCTTTTCCGTGGCCGAGCCCCGGGCCACCGCCTTCTGCATGGTGAGTTCCGGATCCTCGGCTTCCACCTTCACCATCTTCACGGGGGAGGTGGTGAGCTTCTTCCAGGGGCCGGCCGCGGTTTCAGCCCGGTAGACCTGGTACCCCGTGATGATGTCCGAGGCGGGCGCATCCCAGTTCAGCAGCACCTTCCCGTTGCCACTCTGGGCGGAGAGGTTCGCCACCGTGGGCACGGGGGTGGGCAGGGTGACATCGAAGGTCTTGGCGCAGGCGGCCTCGACGCTGCCCCCCTCGGGCAGTTTCACGATGATCTTGTAGCGCCACTGGCCTTTGCCCGGCGCGTCGGTGTACGCGAGTCCCAGCACCTCCGCCGCGTCTGGATCGGAGTCGGCCCGGGCGTGGAGCGCAAGCATGTCCGACTTGGAAAGGCGGCCACCGTTGCGCAGCTTCACGAACTGATCCGCCACCTTATCCGCCGTGAGGTCATCCAGTTTGACCTTGGGATCCGCCGAGGCCCGGCCCACGGTCCGCAGCTTCGTGGCGGGATCGTACTGGAGGTCGCTGTGGAAGATCGACATGAGCCGGTTGCGGGTCTCGGGCCGCATGGCCTTGATGCGGTCCTTGGCCCGCTCGCCCCGGAAGAACATCACGGGCTTCTTGTTCACCACCTTCCATTCGGGATGGCGCTCATCCATCCGCATGCGATAGAGGGTCACGCCCTCGGTGGGCATTTCGCCGTGGGTGTTGGCCCAGCGAAGGACGACGGTCTTGTCGGGGCGCACGAGGCCATTGAGGTGGAAGGTGCCCTGGGTTTTGCCCGGCGGTAGGAGCACCGCCTTCACCTGCCCCGCGGGCGAGGCCATGCGGGCATTGGTGCTGGCGCGGGTGATGAGCGGGGCCTGGGGGCCCTGGGGATCCCCCGGAGGAAGGGCCAGGATCAGGGCGAGGGGCGTGAGGCGGAAGGAGGTCAACATGGCGGTCCCCGGATCAGAAGTCGAGGTGGGCGGAGGCGTCACCTTCGAAAAGGCCGCCCAGCACGCTGTAGTGGAGGGTCACGACCCCGGAGAACTTGGGATCCCCGGGCACCTGGAAGGCCAGGTTCGTGTGCAGCTCCCCGCTGAAGAGGGTGATGTCGTAGTCATCCCAGAAGGTCGAGAACTCCATGCCGAACTCGGCGCCGCCCGTGGCGTCGATGGTGCCCCGGAAGCGGGGACCACCACTGGCGGGGATCTCGATGACCAGGTCGCCATTGGCCTTCATCCAGGCCCGGCCATACAACGGCCCCCAGCTGCGGCGGCCCGTATCGAGGCTGATGCCGATGCCCGCCGCGAAGGTGGTGTTCTTGCCGTTGAAATCGGCCGTGAAATAGCCGGTGCCTTCGGCGATGCCGGACATGATGGCCCGGACCGGAGCCTCCTTGGTGCCGATGTGCAGGAACTTCTTGTCCGGGGAGAGGTGCAGCTGCACCAGGCCGATGTACCGCATCGCGCCCCCGCCCTGCGAGATGTCCGCCCCGAAGGTGGCGTCCAGCACGTTGGGCTTGCGGGTGAAGTTGATGTCGGCCCACACGTGGTTGTCCGCGGGCTTTTGGTCCCGGGCGCAGAAGAGCCAGCCATCGCCATGGATCTTGGTGGTGAAGTTCTGGGCGATGTAGAGGTCCAGGGCGCCGTGGAAGGTGCGCTCGTCGGTGGTGCCCGCATCCACGCCGGCGATGAGGGCGAACCCCAGGTCGGGATCCGCGGTGCCCTTGATCTCCTTGGTGTCGCGGATCTCCTCGGGCTTGAAGTTCTGGGCCAGGCCGCCCAGGAACCCGTACATCTCGAAATCCGGCCCCAAGGGCACCGCCAGGTTGTCGGAGGCGAGGTGGCCCAGGGCGTAGAAGTAGGGGAAGGAGCCGCCGCCCTTGAATCCACGGCCGAACCGGAAGCCCGCGTCCAGTTTGTAGGGGGCCTCGCCGCTGTTGAGCATCAGCTGGCCCTCGCCCAGGAAATAGGCGGTGGACACGTCCTCGCCCGCAGTCTCCACATGGAAGCCCATGCTGGCCTTCAGCTGGCCCATGCCGGCCAGATCCTGTTCCAACGCGTAGGGTTTTTCCAGCTCCAGAGTGCCCTTCGTGTTGTTCCCCACTTCCGTGGTGAACAACACGCGGTTGTAGAGACCCGGCAGGAGGGGATTCACCGCCACCTCACCCCCGAAGCCCACGAAGAATCGGCCATCCTCCAAGGTCCCGAAGCCATGCTCCGCCAAGCCGTAGTTGAAGCCCCACAGGTCCACGTTGGGGTGATCCTCCATGGTGGTCCATAGGGCGCCAGCCATGCCCAGGCTGAGCTGACCATCCTCGCCATCCGCGCTGCCGATGGCCTCCAGGATCATGTGTTCGAAGGGGAAGGAAGGGAGGTTGGCCCCGGTGGTGTGGAAATCGAAGCGGCCCGAGAAATCCCAGCTGTTCGGGTTGAGCACGGCGCTATCCAATGCGATGTCCACCCCGATGAGGTCCGTCTTCAAGATGCGGTCGGGGATCACCTGGATCTGTTCGAGGCCGTTCTGGGTGAGCTTGAAGGTGAGCGCCCCCTCGAACCCCTTCAACAGGGGCGGCGCTTCCACGGTCACTTTGCCCGTCACCGTGGGGCCTTTGAGCAGCACGCCATCCACGAAGTTCAGCTCGAAGGGATCCAGGGTCACCGGGGCGATGTAGAGCATCAGCTTCGTGGCGGGATCGATGGTGACGGCCAGATCGCCCGAGAAGAGGCCGTTGCCTTCGAACCACCCTTTTTCTCCGGGGATGGAGACGGCGGGATTCTCCTTGCTGACCAGGACGTAAAGTTCCCCGGGCAGGGTGAAGAGGTACTGGGTGAGGTACACCCCCTTCCAGCCGCCCTCCACGCCCTCCGGCGATTGCGAGTTGGAGAAATCGCAGATGACGTTGGACCATGGGGCCTGGATCTTGTAATCACCCAGGGACACGGCGGCCGGCAGCTTCGCGGTGCTCAGGTAGAGGCCGTTCTCGAAGGAGACCGGGGCCTCGGTGAACGCGGCTTCGCTCTTGAACCCGGTGCCAAAGGTGAAGCGCCCGGAGATGCGGCTGGTGGCGGGATCGAAGGCCCCCTTCACCACGACCACCTGGCCGCCTTCCACCTTGAGGTGGTAGGCCGTGAGGCCGGAGGGGATGAGGTTCTCGGCCGGCAGTGGGAAGGAGCCCGAGAAGCCCTCGAAACCCATCACCAGGTCCCTCACCCGCGAGGCGACTTCAGCTCCGGGCCGCCCCCGGCCTCCGCCCAAGGCGGGGGCGGAGGGTACCCAGGCGGTGATGGTCACAAGGCTGGAGCCCGTGATGTAGGGCTGCCCCGTGGCGCCCAGTTTGCCGAAGACGTTGAGGGGGAATTGCAGGCGCGCGGGGCTGCCCAGGCGGGGCTTGCCCTTGTCGAAGGCGAAGGCCACCTTGTCCAGGCGCCAGGTGTGCCCCTTGTGCCGCACGGGCAGGTCGACGGCCAGGTTCTCCGCCACTGATCCCGTGCCTTCCTTGGTGAGCAGGTGGCTGTCGAAGGCCACCGAGGCCAGCTCCAGGCGCACGATCTCGCCGGTGAGGGCGTGACGCACCGCCTCATCCAACTCGATCCGCAGGGCCCCCTTCAATTGGGGGGGCTGGGCTCCGAAGGTCACCTCGGCCTTGAGCAACGTGCCCGTGAAGGCCCCTTCGGCGAGGGGCAGGTCTCCGCCGGCCACCGTGCCCTGCAGGCCCGCCGGGGTGAGCGCCAGGCCCGCGATATTGAGGCGGATCCCCGCGAGGCTCGCCGTGCCTTCCAGGTGGGCCGCCTTATCGGAGACCACGGCCTTGCTCAGGCGGTAAGTCCACCCCTGATGCTCATGCGTGTACCCGTCCGCGAACTCCGCCTCGACGCTGCCTTCGGCGGCGCTGCCTTTGAGCACCAGGTTCTTGAAGGTGATCTTCAGCCGCATGCCCGGTGCGGGAAGCTCGATCACACCGGTGCCTTCGAACTTCTCCGGCGTGGCGTCCCCGGTGGGATCCACCTCCTTCACCGAGAAGCCCCCCAGGGTGAAGTGATCCACCTTCATCTTGGGCTTGAGGATCGCGTCGACGAGCTTGCCTGCGATGGGCTTCAGGATCTGGGCCGCCGGCGGCAACGGCAGCGGCACCTGCGCCGCCAGGGGCAGGGCCGCGAGAAGGCCAAGGGCGTGGAGAACACGTAAACGGGGCATGGAGGCCATGGGACCCTCGGGTGAAAGTGGAACTGGGATTCAGGCTCCCAGTCTTCCACATGGGGTCGGAATATCACAAGTCATGTTCAACCCTCGCAAGCCAACATGAACATCAGCTTTCATGTCCTGCTTGCCCCGGATCAAACCCCCGACCGCGGAACCCCGTAGGCTGGAGGCTCGGAGACCCCCATGGACGCCCAGGAATTCCGCCGCTACGGCTACCAGCTCATCGATTGGGTCGCGGACTACCGCGAAGGCCTCTCGCGCCTCCCGGTCATGAGCCAAGTCCAACCCGGGGAGATCCGGGCCGCCCTGCCCGACCACCCGCCCCAGCATGGCGGCCGCATGGATCAGGCGCTCGCCGCCCTGGATCGGGACGTGATGCCCGGCATCACCCACTGGAACCACCCCAGCTTCTTCGCCTACTTCCCCAGCAACACCAGCTACGCCTCCATCCTCGCGGACATCGTGGCCTCGGGCCTGGGCGTGCAGGGCATGAGCTGGCAGACGAGCCCCGCCGCCACGGAGGTTGAAGAAGTGGTGATGGACTGGCTCCGCCAGATGGTGGGCCTCCCGACCTCCTTCACCGGCGTCATCCACGACACCGCCAGCACCGCCACCTTCACCGCCCTCCTCTGCGCCCGGGAACAGGCCTCGGCCTTCAGCCAAAATGCCGGCGGCCTCCAGGCCGTGGACGCGCCGCTGATGGTCTACGCCTCGGATCAGGGCCACAGCAGCATCGAAAAGGCCGCCCTGCTCGCGGGTTTCGGCAAGGGCAACCTCCGCCTCATTCCCACGGATGATCGGCACGCGCTGCGCCTGGATCTTTTGGAAGCCGCCCTTGCCGAGGACCTCGCCGCCGGCCGGAAGCCCTGCGCCCTCGTGGCCTGCATCGGCACCACGGGCACCACCGCCGTGGATCCGTTGGCCAAGATGGCGGACCTGGCCACGAAGCACGGCCTGTGGCTCCACGTGGATGCCGCCATGGCCGGCACCGCCATGGTGCTGCCCGAGTGCCGCGCCCACTGGGCGGGCATCGAACGCGCCGATTCCCTCGTGTTCAACCCCCACAAGTGGATGGGGGTGGGCTTCGACTTCAGCGCCTACTACGTGCGGGATCCCCAGCACCTCATCCGCGTCATGAGCACCAACCCCAGCTACCTGCAGACGAAGCAGGATGGGGAGGTCAAGAATTTCCGCGATTGGCACATCCAGCTGGGCCGCCGCTTCCGCGCCCTCAAGCTGTGGTTCTACCTCATGGACGTGGGCGTGGAGGGCCTCCAGGCCCGCCTCCGCCGCGACCTCGCCAACGCCCGGTGGCTGAAGGCGGCCGTGGAGGCCGCGCCCGGTTGGGAGCTCATGGCCCCCGTGGATTTCCAGACCGTCTGCCTCCGGCATGTTCCCCCGGGGTTGGCGGGCGATGAGGCCGCCCTCAAGGCCCACAACCTCGAGATCGCCCGCAGGATCAATGAGGGTGGCCAGGCCTACCTCACCCCTTCGATGCTGAAGGGCAAGCAGATCCTCCGCGTGAGCATCGGCGCCGAGACCACGGAGCAGGCCCAGGTGGAGGCGCTCTGGGCCCTCCTCAAAGCTGCCGCCGAAGCCGACTAGGCCAACTCAACCTCGGCCTCAATCTCCACGGCGATGTTGAAGGGCAGCTCCGCCATGCCCACCGCGCTGCGGGCATGGGCGCCCCGTTCGGGGCCGTAAAGTTCGAGGATCAGATCCGAGCATCCGTTGATGACCTTCGGCTGCATCGTGAAGTCCGGCGCCGAATTCACCATGCCGAAGATGCGGCACCAGTTCTTCACCCGGTCGAGTTCGCCCAGGGCGCGCTTGAGGCTGCCCAGCATGGCGAGGGTCGTGAGGCGGGCGGCGGCGTAGCCCTCTTCCACCGTGAGATCCGAGCCGACCTTCCCGAAGGGCGGAGCCAAGGTTCCATCCGCCCGCTGGGGGGCGTGGCCCGAGATGAAGGCGCGCTTGCCCACGATGCGCACGAACTCGAAGGGGAGGCGAACCGATGCGTCCACATGGGGCATCTCAGGCAGGACGAGACCCATGGACTGGAGACGGGATTCGATGTCGGACATGGGACCTCGTTGGATTCGAAGGTGTGTTTAACAGGATGGACAGGATGGACAGGATGAAAAAACGGATTCTTCATGGCTTTCAATCCTGTCCATCCTGTCCATCCTGTTCCAACTCACCTCTGGGTTAGTCTGGGAGGCTCCGACTCCCAGAGTGCAGCGAGGGGGAGCATCCTGCGGGGCAGGATGCGATAGTTGGACCATGGATGCCCCGCTCTCCGTCAAGCGCTTCCTGGAAGGCCTGAAGGCCCGGCTCGAGCCGGCCTTCGCTTCGGTCGTGCTGCTCGGGGAAGTGAGCAACGCTCGCACCTCGGGGCGCCACTGGTACTTCACGCTGAAGGAGGAGGGAGCCGCCCTTCAGTGCGCCGTATGGGCCAGCGCCCAGGGGCGTCTCAAGCATCAGCCCAAGGATGGCGATCGCGTCGTCGTGAAGGGGAGCCTCAACCTCTATGTGCCCGGCGGCAGCCTCACGTTCGCGGTGACCCACTGCGAACGGGCGGGCGTGGGCGACCTCCAGCAACGCTTGCGGGAGTTGGAGGCGCAGCTGCGGGCGGAGGGCGTCTTCGACCGGCCAAGGCGCGAGTTGCCCGCCTTCCCGAGGCGTATCGGCGTGGTCGCGGCCCTGGGCGGCGCGGCCCTGCGCGACGTCTTGCAGGTGACCGAGCGGCGCGCCCCCGGGATCGACATCCTCATCCACCCCGCCACCGCCCAGGGCGATCGGAGCGTCTTCGAGAACCTCATGGCACTCCAGGAGATTTCGGATCCCCACTGGGGCTGTGACGTCATCCTGCTGGTCCGCGGCGGCGGCAGCCTGGAGGATCTCTGGGGCTTCAACGACCCAGAGCTGGTGCGCGCCGTGGCCGCCTGTCCCCTGCCCGTCATCACGGGTGTGGGCCATGAGATCGACACCACCCTCGTGGACCTCGCCGCCGACCGGCGTGCCGCCACCCCCAGCCAGGCCGCGGAGCTGGCCACGCCGGACCTCGGCCGGCTCCACGCGGAGCTGCGCCGTCGGAAGGAAGCCCTCGTGCGCGCCGCCGATTGGCGCATGCGGGGCCTCGAATCCCAGCTCCTCCTCCTGGCCGATGGCACCGGAATGCGCGCCGTGCCCGAACGCCTGGCCCGGGCCCAGGCGCGATTGGAAACGCTGGGGGCCCGCCTGGAAGGCGCGCATCCGCGCCGCCGCCTGGCCTTGGCCAGCCAGCACTTCGCCGCCCTCACCCACCGCCTTCGCCGGGCCGCTGACCTCATCGGGGAGGCGGACCGGCCCCGCCTCGTCCTCGCCCAGCGGCACGTGCTCCCCGCCATGGAAAAGGCCCTCCGCCACCGCGCCCACGCCTTCGAACTGCTCCAGGAACGCTTGAAGGCCCTGGACCCCAAAGGCCCCATGGCCCGGGGGTTCGTCCTGGCCCTGGACACTGAGGGACGGCCCATCACCTCCGCAACCTCCGCGCAGCCGGGGGATCGGCTGCGCCTGCAGTGGCTGGATGGCGAACGCCGGGCGGAGATCCGGGACTGAGCGGAGTTTCAAGCGAGGCCCATTTGGAGCGCCCGAGCCCCTCGAATCACCCAAATCGAACCTGATAAAATCCGCCTGCTTGGCTCGTGGAGTGCGCAATGACCCTCGCCATCAGCTCCCATGGATTGAGCCGCCGGTTCGGCAAATTGCAGGCCGTGGAGGGCCTGGATCTGCAGGTCCCCGAAGGCACCATCACCGCCTTCCTCGGCCCCAACGGCGCCGGGAAGACCACGACCATCCGATTGCTCCTGGGCCTTCTGAAACCGACCCAGGGAACCTGCGAAGTGCTGGGTCATCCGCCCGGTCACCTCGAGGCCCTTCGCCAGTTGGGGGCCATGGTGGAATCCCCTTCCCTCTATGGACACCTGACCGGCCTGGAGAACGTGGAGATCACCCGCCACATGCGCGGCGGCCCCCGCTCGGAAACGGATCGGGTGCTGGAGGTGGTGGGCCTCACGCGGGATGCCCGCCGGATCGTGCAGGGCTATTCCCTGGGCATGCGCCAGCGCCTGGCCCTGGCCCTGGCGCTCTTCGGGAATCCCCGCCTGCTGATCCTGGATGAACCCACCAACGGCCTCGACCCCGCCGGCATCCAGGAGATCCGGGAGTTGATTCGCACGGTCCCCAGATCCACCGGGGCCACGGTGTTCCTCTCCAGCCACATCCTCGCCGAAGTCGAGCAGGAGGCCACCCAGGCGGTCGTGATCCACCGGGGAAGGCTGAAGTACCAGGGACCCATCGCCGAGATGGGCCTTTCGGGCCCCAGCCAGGTGCAAGTGCGGGTGGACGACCTCGCGAAGGGTGCCTCGGTGCTCCGCGCCAAGGGCCTCGACGTCCACGAGCAGGCGCCCTACTTGAGAGTCCAGGGGGCCGAAGGTCCCGCGATCGCCAACCACCTCGTGGGAGGCGGTGTGTCGATCTATGAGCTTGCGCCGGTGCGGGTGAGCCTGGAGACCCGCTTCATGAGCCTGCTGGAGGGCGAATGAGCACCCTCGCAGCCCTCTTCCGCGGAGAGCGCATCAAGTGGCGGCGAAGCTGGGTCACCTTGGCCGCGATCCTGTGCCCGGCTTGCCAGGTGGGATTCCTCGCCGTGATCTTCTGGTTCTCGGACGTCCAGGTCAGCCGGATCGGCCCGGGCTTTTCCATCTGGTACCAGCTCAACCATGCGGCCTGGAACATCATCTTCATGCCCATCACCGTGGCCTTGGTGGCCCTGCTCTCCTGGGATCAGGAAGAGGAAGCCGGTGCATGGAAGCACCTGCTGGCCCAGCCCGTGCCGAAGCGGACGCACTACCTCGTCAAGCTCCTGAGCCACGGAGCCCTGCTGGGGATGGCGCAGCTGGTGTTCACCGCCACGCTGCTCGGGTGCGGATTCCTCTTCAAGAAGACCCTTCACACCGTGAACATGGGTCCCTCGAGCCTCGATTTGGCCGCCCGCTTGGGCCTCTATTCATTCCTGGGCACCTTGCCCCTCCTGGGCCTTCACACCTGGCTGTCCGCCCGCTTCGGCGGCGTGGGCCTGGCCTTGGGTCTTACCTTGGCGGGAAGTTTGGGCACCGTCCTGCTGGCGGGGGCCATCCCCGCGTTGTTCTGGCTCCCCTGGGGCCTGGCCAATCAGGGTGTTCGCCTGGGCGCCACCGGGCTCGCCGGTTCTGGGGGATTCCTCATCCTCTCCATGCTCGTGGCCGCTGGGCTCATGGCGCTCGGCACCGCCGATTTCTCGCGCCGCGAAGAACCGCGGTAGGGGCTTCCATGTCGACTTTCTTGAGATTGATCCGAGCTGAGTTCATCAAGCTGCGGAGGTCCCCCGCCCTCCGCCTCATCTGGCTCCTCCCCGGGCTCTTCGTGCTCGTGGATTTCGTCGTGACCGGACGCTTCGCCCTGGGGATGCGCGGCATGACCCCCGAGCTCCAGAAGCTCATGATCAACGCGCCCCTCAAATCCATCGCGGACCAATGGTCGGGTTATTTCCACCCGCTGCTCATCGCCCTGCTCCCCGCGCTTCTCCTGCGGCCGGAACACCGGTTCAAGGCGTGGAAGCACCTCGAGGTCCAACCCGTCGGACGCCGGGGGTTCTACCTGGCGAAGGTCACGCTCCTCGGCCTGGGCTTCGCCGGCTCCCTGGCGCTCGTCGCGGTGCTGCTCTGGAGCGAGTGGAAGCTCCTGGGATGGCTCAACCCCCTGGCGAGGTTCGCCTTCCCCTGGCAAGCCCTGGGGCGGGTGCTGGGATGGTCCTTCCTGGGCAGCCTGCCGTTGCTGGCCCTCTACCTCTGGCTGGCGGACCGGATCAACAACGCCGCGGTGCCCGTGATGTTCGCCCTGGTGGGGCTCCTCCTCACCATGTCCCTGGGAGGCAAGGAGCTCATCCCCCTGTGGCGCAGGGATTTCATCCCCTGGGTGCTGCCCTACACCTGCGCCCAGCAGGCCATCGAAGATCCCAGTGCCCGCCAGGAGGTCCACTCCGCGCAGATGCCCTACTACGACCCCGCCACTGAAGTGGTGCCGACGAGCAAACGCGTCGGCCGATTGCGGGTCACCCAGACCGCCCCCGAGGCGCTGCTCAAGCCGCCGCCCCCCACCCCCCCCTGGATGCTGGCCGTGTTCAGCTTGGTCTGCGGCTTGGCGCTGGTGGGCCTGGGCCTCGTGGATTCGGGACGGGACCGCACCTGAGTGGGCCCGGGAATTCCCAGGGTTGATTGGTTCCACCCCGTGGCCCTGCTAGCGTGGGGTCAGTGCCATGACCTTCCCGCCTGCGTCTTCCCCCTCTGAAGGTGGATCCGGCTTCCGGCTGGAGCCGGGCATGCGCTTGCTCGATCGCTTCGAGGTGCTGGCCCTGGCGGGCCGCGGCGGCATGGGCGAAGTGGCCAAGGCCTGGGACGCGGTGCTGGAGCGCGAAGTGGCGCTCAAGGCCGTGCATCCGGAGCAGCTGCGGGATGAGGAGACCCGGGCCCGCTTCAAGCGGGAGGCGCTGGCGCTGGCGCAGCTGAACCATCCCAACGTGTGCCAGGTGTTCGACTGGGTGGAGGTGGAAGATCAGCCCCTGCTGGCCCTGGAATGGATCGACGGACGCCGGCTGGATGAAGCGGCGGAGCGGCTCTCCTTCAAGGGCCGGCTGGGGCTGCTGCGGGGCGTGGCCCGGGGCCTGGAGGCAGCCCACGCCAAGGGGCTCGTGCACCGGGACCTCAAACCCTCCAACGTGATCGTCAATGCCCAGGGCGAGGCCAAAGTGCTGGATTTCGGCCTGGCCCGCCTCACCTCCGAGGGCTCCGTGGACACGCCCACGGGGGTGCCCACCCTGTCCCACCTCCTGGAACGGGGGGAGACCATCTCCGCATCCGCGAGCCGGAACTCCGGTTCCCACCGCTCCGGCGTCAACGTGTGGGAGGGCATGACCCAGGCCGGCCTCTTCATGGGCAGCCCGGGCTACGCCAGCCCCGAGCAGATCTCCGGCAAGAAGGTGGGCCCCCCCAGCGACCTCTTCACCTTGGGTGTGGTGGCCTGGGAGCTGTTGTTCCGCAGCAGCCCCTTTCCGGGCGATGGGCGAGAGCGGCTGCAGAACGTGCTGAAGGGGAACCGGTATCCCCAACCCCGCCGGTTGCCGCGCCGCATCCGGGAATTGCTGGATGGACTCCTCGCCCGGGAGCCCTTGCTGCGGCCTACCGCGGCCCAAGTGGTGGCCGTGCTCGATCAGGCCTTGGCGCCCCCTTCCGCCATGCGCTGGGCCGTGGGGGCCGGCTGCGGGGCCCTGCTCCTGGGCGGGGGCCTCGCCTGGCTTCAGGGCAAGGGCGCCATCGCGGATCTCGTGGCCCGGCATCCCGCCCGCCTCGCCATCCTGCCCCTGCAGGAGAAGGATCTGGATCCGAAACAATCCCTGGAGCTCGGCGGCGCGTTGCCCGAGCTCATCGGCAGCCTCCTCGCCGAGAGCCCCCGCTTGAGCGTGCTCCCGCCCGAGGAGGTGAGCGCCCTGATCAAGCGGGGGGACACCGACCTCCCCGGCCAGTTGCGCCAGTCCGGCGTGGAACTGCTCCTCCAAGGGGAGGCCCGCCAGGAGGGTGATCGCATCGTGCTCGCCCTCGAATTGAAGGATCTCCAGGGCCGCACCCGCGCCCGGAGCACCCTGAGCATGCCCACGGCCCAAGCGGGCGTCACGCAGGCCCTGGCCCGGAATTCCGCCGATGAATTGCTCAAGGCCGTGGCTCCCCTGGGCCGCGTCCACCTCCCCGAATACCAGGTGCCGCCCGAAGCCCTCACGGCCTTCGCCGAGGGCAAGCGGTTGGAGACCCAGGGCCAAGCCAAGGATGCGCTGCTCGCGTACCGCCGGGCCACGGCCCTGGCCCCGGATTTCGCGCTGGCCGTGCTGCGGCAGGGCATCCTCGAAGCTCAGGGCGGCGAAGCCTCCAGCCGCGCCACCCTGCAGTGGTCCCGCTTCGCCGCCCGGGCCCAAGGCCTCCGGCGCACGGAGCTGCGGGCCCTCCTTAGCCTCGTGCTCGATGGGAGTGAGAAGGGCACCTTCGACCAGGCCCTGCGCGATGCCGACCTCGCCCTGGACCTCGCCCGTCGGCTCGGCGACCGCGACGATGAAGCCGCCCTGCTCAACAACCAGGGCCTCATCCACATGTGGCGCAAGGATGCGGGCAAGGCGCAGGCCAGCCTCCAGCAGGCGCTGACCGCGCAGCTGGCCCTGGGCCAGATGCGCGACGTGGCCAACATCCGGAACAACCTCGCCATCCTCGCCAAGGACGCGGGTCGCCTGGATGAAGCGGAGGCGCTCTATCAGGCGAACCTCGCCTGGGGGAAGGCCGAGCACGAGCCCCTCATCCAGGCCTACGCCCTGGTGAACCTCGGCGACGTGGCCATCGGCCGGTTGCGGTTCCAGGAAGCGGAAGGCCTCCTCAAGGAAGGCATGGCCCTCCGGGAAGCCGCCGGCAACCGCCCCGGGCTCATCGTGCCGCTGCTCAACCTCGGCATCCTGGGCCGCCTCCAGAACCGCCCCATCGAAGCCCGGGACTACCTGCGCCGCGGCCTGGATCTGGCCTTGGCACTCCAACGCAAACCCCTGGAGGGCGTGGCCCGGTTGGAACTGGCGAAGCTCGATCGCATCCAGGGCCATCTCGCCGACGCCATGGCGCAGGATCGCGCCGCCCAGACCATCGGCTCCGCCACCGCCGATCCGGAGATGGAGGCCCGGGCCCTGGCCGGCCTCGCCCAGGCCCAGCTCCCCAACCACACCGCCGCCGCCGAACCCCTTCTGGAAAAGGCCCTCGCGCTGCGCGCCGAAGATCCCTTCGTCCTCGCCGCGCTGGGGGACCTCCGGGCCGCCCAGGGGAAGCCCAGGGACGCGCGCGAGGCCTGGGTTCGGGCCGTGGCCTTGGCGAAGCAGGTCTGCCCCGAGGAGGCCCAGGAAATGGCCAAGCGCATCAGGTAGGCGCGCCTGGTGGGCCCCGGCGAAACCGCCCCCTCAGCCCCGCAGCACCATCAACGTCAGATCATCCGCCAGGGGCCCGTTGCCCGTGAAGGAGGCCACGTCCGCCAGCAGCGCCGGCACGGGATCCGGGGCGGAGGCAAGTACGGCGATGATCCGGTCATCTCCGTAGAGCGCGTCCTCGGGGCTGTGGGCTTCGCTGAGGCCATCCGTGAAGAGCAGCAGGGTCTCCCCCGGCGCCAGGCGGCCTTCGCAGAGGTCCAACCGATCGCGGAAGCCCTTGGCCGTGAGCCCGATGCCGAGGCCCCGGGGCTGCAGCCGTTCCACAGTGCCATCCAAGCGCCGCAGGAAGCCCGGCGTATGCCCCGCCCGGATGAAGGCGAAGGCGCCCGACTCCGGATCGAAGGTGCCGAAGGCCAGGGTGATGAAGGTGCGCTTGTCGTGGCTCGCGCACCAGATGGCGTTGAGGCGGTCGGCCGCCTCGATGGGATCCGCCAGGGCCGGCCCGAGGGCCGCCACCATGCCCTTCAATTCCGCCGCGTAGAAGGCCGCGCTGGTGCCCTTGCCGCTCACATCCGCCACGAGGAAGGCCAGCTTGCCCTCCGGCAGGCGGTGGAGGTCGTAGAAGTCACCGGCCACTTCCCGCGCCGGCAGCAACATGGCCTGCACCTGCGCTCCGAGGCCGAAGGTGGCCACGTCGGGCAGAAGGCGCGTCTGCACTTCCCGGGCGACCCGGAGCTCTTCCTCCAGCTGCAAGCGAACTTCCCGCTCGTGGAGGGAGTTTTGAAGCTGCGCCGCCATGGCGTTGAAGGATTCCGCCAGATGCCCGATCTGATCCTTGGTGCGGGGGCGGATGCGGGCGCCGAAGTCGCCCTCGGCGAGGCGCCGTACGCCCTTGTGGAGGTCATCCACGGAGCCGCCCAGCGACCACGCCATGCGCAAGCCCAGGATCGTCGCCACCAGCTGACCCAGCGCGATGAAGAGGAGCAGGCCCACCACCGCCGCGATGGCGATGGCCGTACCTTCGGAGAAGGGTTGCCGCTCCCGCGTGGCATAGCCCCGGAACAGGGCCCCCAGGCTCGTTTCCGGGCGCACGTTCATCAGCAGGGGGCGACCCGTGGCCCACTCCACCATGGGCAGATCCTGCGGGGGCAAGCTGAAGGGGGCCAGCAGACCCCGGCCCGTGGGGCGCTCCCCTTGCACCCAGGTGGCCAGCACCTCTTCCTCGATGCGGGTGGCCACGTGGTTCTTGCCGTCCTCCCTCCGGGGAGAATCTTCCCGGGACGCCTTCGAGGGCTGGAGCCGGTAGTTGATGGCGCCGCCCATGAGGGCCTGGCTCTGGATGCCCAGCCGTCCCAATTCCAGCCGCAGCAAGCGGAATCCCCCGGCTTCGCGATGGACGCCCAGCAGGAAGGTGTCCTCGTCCGTGCCATTGAGCCCTTCGCCTTCGCCCTTGGGTGTGCGATCCCACACGAGGCCCACGAAATTCGGTTTCACGCCCTTGGGCAGCACCTTCACGTGGGTGACCCAGGCCTCACCGTGGGTGCGCAGCGCCAGGATCGCGTCCCGATCGGAGGGCTGGGAATTCGCGAGGCGCACGGCCTGTTCCCAGGCCTCGAGGTTCTGCTGCGTGGCGCGGCTCACCTGGGCGCCCAGCGCGAGCCAGCTCACGGAGATCAACAGCACCGCCAGCCCCAGCACCGGCAGCACCGACAGGAAGCCCAAGATCGCCCACAGGCGCCTTGAGACCCTGAAGAGCATCTTCCGCCAGAGCCAGGCGAGCCCCCGGAAGGTGAGCACTCCACCGCCCCACCAGAGGAACATCTGCGCGAAGCAGCCGCCCCCGCTGCCGAGCCACAGCACCAGGCCCAGGATCAGCGCGACCCAGGGCCCGTGCCTGCGGAAGGAGAAGGCCCGCCACCATCCCCGCAGGCGTTCGCGGAGGGAGATGGATTCAGGGGCCGGAGCATGCATCGAAGTCAGGGTGCCACAAAGGTTCGGCCAGAGGCTCCACCGATCCAGAAAAACCCTCAGGGCATGAGCATGCCGCCATTGACGCTGAGGATCTGACCCGTGACGTAGGCGGCCTCATCCGAGGCCAGGAAGCACACGGCCGCCGCAATGTCCTCGGGCTTGCCCATGCGGCCCAGGGGGATCCCCTTGTTGAACTCGGCCTTCACGTCCTCGGGCAGGCCCGAGGTCATGTCCGTCTCGATGTAGCCGGGGGTCACGGCGTTGGCGGTGACGTTGCGGGAGGCGAGCTCGCGCGCCACGGACTTGGTGAGGCCGATGAGGCCCGCCTTGGCCGCCACGTAGTTGGCCTGGCCCGCGTTGCCCATCTGGCCCACCACGGAGGCGATGTTGATGATGCGGCCGGTGCGCTGCTTCATCATGGCCTTGGTGGCCGCCTGGATGGCCGTGTAGGCGCCCTTGAGGTTGGTGTTGATCACGGCGTCGAAGTCCTCCTCCTTCATCTGGATGAGGAGCTTGTCGCGGGTGATGCCGGCGTTGTTCACCAGGATGTGTATGGCGCCGTGCCGCTCCACCGTCGTGGCGACCGCGGCACGCACGGAGGCGCCGTCCGAGAGGTCGGCCACCACCACGTCGGCCTTGCCGCCCGCGGCGGTGATGGCGTCCGCCACTTCCTGGAGCTTCCTCAGCGTGCGCGCCGCGCACACCACCGTGGCGCCCTGGGCGGCGAGGCGCTTCGCGATGGCTTCGCCGATGCCCTGGCTGGCACCGGTG
>DATEZP010000067.1:0-15013 GCA_035255465.1 Holophagaceae bacterium | reverse complement strand
AACCACCCGCGGACTTTTGAGCCCTTCTCCCACCTCCGCCTGGAGGATCGCGCCGTACCACACCGGGAATCCCACCGCCCCGGCCAAGCCGAGGGCGATGCCTTTGAAGATCCGCCTGCGATTCATGGAAGCTCCTAATGCAGCCGGAACTTCATGGTCAACAGAAAGGTGGCGGGCACGGCCTGGCCATTGATCTGGGCCGCGGTGAACCGCCAGAGCATCGCGGATTGTTCCGCGGTGGCCCGGAGGGCGGGAGGTCCCTGTTCCACGCGCACGCTGGTGGGCACGCCCCGGGTGTCGATGAACATCCGCACGATCACATCCCCTTGGACGCGCGCCGCGCGGGCCAGGGTGGGGTAGATGGGCGCATCCTGATGCAGGATCCTCACGGCATCGCTGCTGACTTGAATGGCATCACCGTCGCTGAAGGGACCGACCCCGGGGCCGAAGGGACCGGTGGCAGGCCGACCATCCTTGGCGAGAGGATCCCCTCCCAGTCCATCTCCGGTGGGCGCGATGGGACCCGTGGGCAGTGCGGAGCTGGGAATCAGGGATTCCAGGTCCTCAGGCTGACGGGACTCCTGCAGAGACGTCCCACTTGGCAGCTGGGGTGTGGAGGGCAAGGCCGGAGTTTGGACGCGGCTTGCACCCGACGAGGGGTTCAGCACGACGGGAAGGCTGGTGGGCTCGAAGACGATCTCCCCACCGCCGGTTTTCGGATGCGAGAGGGATACCTGAGGCATCATCCGTCCCGCCGCCATCAAGGCCGCGGGGATGAACAGGTAGATCACGGCGCTGGCCAGGAGCGCGGTGCGCCGGTCGGTGCGGGGCGCCGCCAAGGCGATGGCCATGGGCTGGAGGGTGGGGGGAAGGGCAGGCCGAAGGCCGCCGCTGGGGGCATGGGTGGACATGGGTTTCTCCTGAGATGGGCGGTGGCAACGATCCGCGCCCCCCGGTGGCGGGGCCCTCGCAGGAACTCACAGGGCGATCCGCGCCCCTGAATGTCCTTGAGGCAGACGCGAGGGATCCTCTCGCGTCTGCCTCACACCGGGTGGCCCAAAGATCGTTTGAACGAGCATCGGCTCCGCACCAGGCCGGTCAAGGCTTCGCGCTCCGAAGTTACGCGGCCCTGATGAGATGGGCCCTTTGCCATCGCTCGGTCATTGCACATCCGCCCCTTCGGCGGATCCGGCGCGCCGGATGCTGAAATCGGTCATCGCGGAGGCCGGAAGGGGCCCCCGCGAGTGCCAACCGTCACAATTCCAGTAAGGCCGACATGTCCGGGTGGTCCGGCAGGGCCATGATCCAGCCCTCGCGCTCCAGCCTCCGGAGCAGCTCCCAGGCCTTCGCGGCACTGGCCGCACCGGGCTGGGCGAGCACTTCGGTCTTCAGCTCGCGATCGATCTCCACCAGCGAAGGCGAGGCCGCATCGAAGAACCCCGCGGCGGGATGCATCAGGGCCAGCAGCAACGCTTCGGGACGGGCGTAGGGGAGCCGCACGCGGCCCATCACCACCTCGGCCTCGGCGCCCTTGAGGGGAAGCCCCAGGACGTGCCCCCAAGAGGCCAGCGCATCCTGGCCATCCCCCAGGACCCACGTGCGGAAGCCCACGCCGGGCGGAATCTCCCCCACGCGGAGTTCCGAATCCACCGTGCACCGGGGACAGGGTCCGCCGAAGCCTGGCGCGGGCCCCAGGGGGAATCGCTCGTGGCTCGGCATGTGTTCGATGCTCCCGTGGACGGCCTGGAGCACCCGCAGACGCATGGGGGCGGCCACGGTGGCCCGCACCCAGAGGAAGTTGATGCAAAGGTGGGTGCGTCGGGTGCTGGTCCGCAGACCCTCCGGAGGAAGGCCGGAGGAGAGGGACAATTCCAAGCCCAGGCCCGAAAGCAGCAGCGGCAGGTTGGGATAGCTGAAGGGCAGCGACATCCGCACACCCTCATCCCCCAGGACGAAATCGGGATCCGGAATCCAGGCGGGATGCAGGGCGTCCCGAAGGCTCACGAGCAAGGCCAGGCGGCCTTCGTCGTGCCTCAGCTCCGGCATCAGGGTGAGGCGCCAGGTCCGGCCACCGTCGCTGGAATCCAGGCTCTCCAGGGCACCGGGACGGGGCAACCCGAAGGCGTCCGCCTCCAGGAGGCGCAGCAGCACTCGATCCTCCTCCACCCGGCCGGGCAAGCCCGGGGGCAGCGCGGGCGCCCCGCCCAGGATGAGCCCCCGCTGGGCGCGCAGGTTCGACGCCGCGCTCCAGGAAGCCCGTTCATCACTGCGGCGGATGCGGGCCTCATCCCAGAGCTGGTGGAGGCGCCCATGGGCCAAGGCCTGGAAGGCCTTGGAAAGCCGCAGGGCCTCCTGCCGCTCCACCACCATCCACAGATCCCGATGGGCCTCCTCCTGGGAGCGGATGAGGGCGCCGGCACCCTCCGACAGCCGCTCCATGTGGCCCAGGGCCTGGTGGTACCCGCTTTCCAGTTCCTGCTCCGAGGCCCGCTGCCGCAGCGAGAGGTTGCCCAGGGCCTCGGCTCGGGGCGGGATCTCCTGGAGGCTCTCGATGGCCTCCCGGCCCGAAGTCTCCAGATCCCGGATCAGTTCCTGATGGGTCTCCAGGGAGCGCTCCAGCTCCTGGCCGTGGTGATCCATGCGGCCGATGTTCAGGATCAGCTCGTGCAACCGGGCGTGGATCTGCTCGATGGCTTCGCCCAGGGAGGCGACCTCCATGGCATCCCGTTCCAATCCCAGGCGATGCTCGCCGAGGATGCGGGCCACTTCCGCCGTCCCCTGGGCCGTCTGCTCCGAGAGCAGCCGGATCTTGCTGCCGATGACCTGGAAGCCCCGGGAACCGCGGCTCTCCTGCGAGAGGATGGCGGCATTCACGGCCAGCAGGCCCGTCTGCTTCGCCACGTGATCGATGCCCCGCAGGCTGTCCTGGATGCCCTCCAGGCTGCCCCCCGACTCGTTCTCCTCGTGTTGGAGGTTGCGGGCGCGGCGTTGCAGGCCCTCCCCCAATTCCCGCAGATCCAACGCGAGTTCGCGCATGCGCAGCAACTGCACCGAGCGATCCTGCACGCTCTCCAGCATCTGGGAGCCGTGGGAGGCGACCCCCTTCACCGTGGATCCGAGTCGGGCCGCCCGGCGCATCGCCCGGTCCGCCAACTGGCCCATGCCTTCAGATTCCCGGCGCAAGCGGGGCAGCGTATCCCGGATGAGTTGAACCAGCTCCTCCTGGCGCTCCAGCCCCAGCCGGAGGACATCCAGCGAGGCCTCCACCCCGGAACCCAGGGAGGAAGTCGCCGCGTCCGCGAGACCACGGCGGCGATCGGCCACCCGGGCCATCACCTGCGTGTCCTCCAATTGGGCCCTGAGCTCCGAAGCGAAGCCATCGAGTTCCTGGAGCAGGGATTCCTGATATTCGAAGCTGCGTTCCCGCTCGGCTTCCAGGTTCTTCAGCAGGCCCTCCGCGGCATCCCATTCCCGCAGGTGATCGGCCACGAGGCTCTGCCGGGCCTCCTGCAAGCGGCCCAGCTCACGCAGACAGTCATTGATCACCCCGGCCACCCGACGCTGTTCGCCATCCAAGCCCGGCGGGGGTTCCACGGTGCGGTAGTCCCCTTCGGCAATGCGCTCGGCCCACTCGGGAAGGAAGGCCTGCACCGTGATGGCCCGGTGCCACCCCAGGGCGCGTCGCCCCATGATCAGCAGGAAGCCCACCGCCGCCACCAGCCCGCCGCCCTCCATCGGCCCCAAGGCCCCGGGGAAGCGGAGCATCAGCCCCACCAATCCCGCCAGCACCGCCAGGATGGCCGCGTCCACCAGCAGTTGCCGGCCGCCGAAGTGGCTCCAGAGCTTGTGGTCCAGGGTCATGGGGCTCCCGCGAGGATCCCCTCCATATCGGCCCGGGGGCCCCCTGGATATGAATCCGGGCTCACAGGATCTGGAAAAGCACCTCGTAGCTGGCCAACCTGCCCCCCAGCTCATCCAGCAGGCGGTGGCGGAGCAGCCGGGTGACCGCGCCCTGGGCCTCGTTCCCGGGATCCAGGGGAGGGCAGGTCTCCGCGGAGGCCATGCGGAGCTGCCGCAGGAATTCCCGGGTGCCGGGGGGCAGGCCCTCCCCGGGATCCATGGGGGTGCAGGCGCCGCACACCCAGCCCCCCTCGGACAGGAGGGCGGTGAGTGGAGCGTCCTCCCGGCCGCAACGCCCGCAGGCCCGGGGGTGCGGCAGCAGGCCCAACAGGTGGAGCAGCCAATGCTCGGCATAGGCGAGGATCGCCATGGCCTTGTCGGGGTCGGCCTTGAGGGCCCGGGCGCAGGCGTTGGCCAACCGGAACATGCGGGGATCCTCCACGCCCTCCCGGGCGCAGCGGTCGAAGAGGTCCGCCAGGCAGGCCACCACGAGGCTCGACTCCAGGTGGCCCAGGGTCAGCGGGCTCGCCTGGAGTTCACAGCGGGTGATGCGCCGGATGTCGCTCTGCTCCTTGCCGAAGAGCGTGAGGCGCACCTGGGAGAGGGGCTCGAAGCTGCTCACCCATTTGGCGGAGGACTTCCGCGCCCCTTTGGCGAGCCCCGTCACGCGCTCCCCGTGCTCCGTGAGGAAGGAGACGATGAGCCCGCCCTCCTCGAAGGGCGTGGGGCGCAGCACGATGGCATCCAGGACGTTGAGCAGAACCACTCCAGTGCCTGAGTGTCGCAAACGCGGAGCCGGGGGCCAAACGGAAGGGCCAGGGACGAACCGCCCTCAACCATCCCCGGGGCCCGGAGTCCATTGGGGCAGAAGGAGCCACCATGAAAGCCCTCATCCTCACCCTCGCCGCCCTGCTTCCCCTCACGGCCCAGGATGCACCCCGCCCGCGCGGCCAACGGTTCGCCCAGGCCCTCCAACTCACGGCGGATCAGCAATCCAAGATCCAGGCCCTGCGCGCGAGCCACCGCGCCGCCACGGCCCCCCAGCGCCAGGCCGCCCAGGAGGCCCGTGCCGCCCTCACCCAGGCCCTGCAGGACCCCAGCGCCTCCGAGGCCACCCTGCGCAACCTCCATCAGAAGGCCGCCGAGGCCCACTTCCAGGTGCTGCTCGCCCATCGCGCGAACCTGCTTCAGATCCGCGCCCTGCTCACCCCCGAACAGCAGGAGAAGGCCAAGCTCCTCCGGGCCGACCACCAGGACCGGATGCGGGGCCGCATGCGCCGGATGCGGATGACGCCGCAGGATTGATCCTCCTGGGGGCGGGCGGGAGATGCCCGTAAACTGGCGGGATGCGCCGTTCCATCCTGCTCGCCTGCTCCCTCGTCCTCGCGGCCCCGATCCTCGGATCGCAGACTCCCGCGAAGGCCCCCACCGTTGAAACCACCCATTTCAAACAGTGGATGGATGGCCAGGAAACCGGAGGCGCCGAACACCGTTTCAGCGCCTCCGGTTCCGTGCAGGAAGTCACCGATCGGGATTGGCTGGAGCTGGCCCGGCTGGGGCAGGCGGTGCGCCAGGAGCAAACCCTCACCGCCACCCGACATGCCGATGGTTCACTGGCCTTCCGCTGGAACCTCCGCCTCTCCAACGAGCCCCTCACGGGCGAAGCCACCTGGTCGCCGGCCCAGCCCGGGGAGCTTCACGTGAAGCCCGCCCGGGGCGAAGCCAAGGTGGAAAAGGTGCCTGAGGGCGCCTGCCTCTGGCCGCCGGATCAGGAGGCGATCCTCAAGCAGGCCGCACGGGCCCGCAAGCCCGTGAAGGTGGTGACTTACACCTTCGCCGTCCAACAGTGGTCCACCCTGGAGCTGTCGCCCCTGGGACCGGATCCCCTGCCCGGCGTGCCGGATGCGGTGCGGTTCCGGGGCCACGAGATCGAAGGGCGCCAGGACCTCCCCACGGAAATCTGGGTCAGCCCCACCCAAGGCGAAGTGCGCCACCGCGCCGTGCTCGGCGGCGTGGAAGTGCTCACCCAGCGCGCTGACCTTCCGGCCCCCTCCCCCACGGGGCTGAAGGAGACCCTCTTCGATAAGAGCCTGAAGACCCTCCCCCTCCACGCCTTCCTGCCCTGGCTGCCGGAGGTGGAGGTGCGGCAGGAGGGCGGCGAGCCCGTGGTGCTGGCCCCGGCGCCGGAAGTTCAAATCGTCGCCCGGGATCGCTGGCGCCTTCGCCGGGCGTCGGAGCCCACCGCCGCGGAAGCCGCCCAGGCTCCGGTGACAGGCCCGGCTTCCGCCGAAGATGCGCCCTACCTCGCCCCCACGCCCCTGGTGCCCTTCCGGGACTCGGCCTTCGACGGGCTGATCCGCCGGCTCAATCCCCCCGCGGGCGCCAGCCGCTGGGCGCTGACCCAGGCCGTGAACCGCTTCGTCTATGACTGGATCACCGACAAGGACTACAGCGTGGGCTTCGCGTCCGCCCTGGAAGTGGCGCACATCCCCAAGGGGGATTGCACCGAGCATGGCGTGCTGGCCGTGGCCCTCCTCCGCAAGCTGGGCGTGCCCGCCCGGGGCGCCGTGGGCTGGGTGGCCCTCGATGGCATGCTGGGCCCCCACTTCTGGGTGGAGGTGAAGCTGGAGCAGCGTTGGGTGCCCGTGGATCCCACGTTCGATCAGGCCCCGGCCTCCGCCTTCCGCATGAAGCTGGGCGATACCACCCTCACCGACCTGGGCACCGTGGGTTGGGATGCGGCCCAGGTGCTGGGTTCCGCCCAGTGGGCGCCCACCCTGCCGGATCCGCGGATCGAGGGTGATCAGCTCACGGCGCCGGATGGCACCCGACTGCGCTGGCCCAAGGGCCGGTGGACGTGGATCGAGGGCCACCTCCTCCTCGGCACCGCCGAGGGCCGCCTCGAGGTGGCCGCGACCCTCCGCCCCGCCGAATTCCAGCTCCGCGAGGCCCGGCGCCTCCAAGGTCGGAATGGCCGCAAGGGCTGGTGGACCCCCAGCCGTGACCTCTATCTGGAGCTGGGCCCCGGCCGCTGGCTGAAGGTCCAGGGCCTCACCGAGGCCTCGGCCTTTGCCTTCGTGGATGGGCTGCTCGCGGAGCCGCCTACTTCGAAGTGAACTCCACCTCGAGCCAGGCGCGCACGGGCTTCCCGCCCGCCAGGGCCGGCTGGTAGGTGCTGCGCAGCGCCGCCTCCGTGGCTGCGGCGTCGATGGCCCCGCCCGCCCCCTCGATCACCAGGGCGCGCAAAGGCCGCCCCTCCTCGCTGACGAACACCCGCAGGCGCAAGGGCCCGTGGAAGCCCGAAGGCCTCGCCCAGCCCGCCATGGACAGGAGCCGGGCCGGCGCGTCGAGGGGGGCCACTGGAACCCGCACCACCGGCGCGGGGGTCGGGGGCACCTTGGGAGGATCCAGCAGCGGCGCCATTGCGGCCGCGGGTTTCGGCGCGCTGGGAAGGGCCCCGCTCCTGGCCTGGAGCCGCTGGGCTTGGGTCGCGGCTTCCTCGGCCTCCGCCTTGGCCCTGGCCTGGCGCGCGTTCAGTTCGAGCTGCCGCACCCGCACCGCTTCCAATTCCCGCTGCAGGGCCTCCAGCTTCGCCGTGTCGCGGGATTCGGCCAGTTGGGCCTGGAGCCGGGCTTTGCGCTCGCTCTCCAGTTTCAGGGAGGCCTCGACGTCCGCCTGGTTCTGATCCCGCTCCGCCTGGTGCCGCTGGGCATCCGCCAGGGCCTTGCGCAGGTCCTCGGTCTCCCGGGCGCCGCTGCGCTGGGAGAAGAAGACCCCGCTCCCCGCCGCCAGGAGCAGCGCGGCCGCCAGGCCCAGGCCCTTCCAGGATCGGGCGGGCTGCGGGGCCAGGGGCACGCTTTCCCGGAGGGCAGGCACCTCGGTGCTCACGGTCCAGGTGGCCGCGCGCTCGGCTTCCAACTCCCGGAGTTCCGCCGGGATCCGCTCCCGCAGCAGGCTGTGCACGAGGAAGGCCAGGTTGAAGGTGGAGGGTGCGTACTCGTCCAGCTGCAGGGCGATGCCACTCTCGGCTTGGAATTCGCCCAGATCCTGGAAGGGCGTTTCCCGCCCCACCATGCGGGCGAAGAGGTGCCGGAGGGAGCTGGGCAGACCGCCCTCGGAGGCCCGGGCCCAAGTCTCCAGCGCGGCGAGCAGCGCCTCGATGCTCGAAGGCACCACAGGTTCCAGCGTGAGCATCCGCCACCCGAGGCAGGCCAGCAGGTAGAGGTCCCTGGGCGCGCCCGAGGGCGGGGCCTGGGCCAGCACCTCAAGGCCCGGAACCCGAGCGGTACCCAGGACGCGGCGGAGCTGGGGCGCCACGGGGGCATCCAACAAGCTCACGGACCCCTCATGGGTCACCCACACCAGCTCGGGCACGAGCAGGCCATGCGCCACGTTCCGCTCGTGCAGGTGTTCCAGCACCGTGGCCAGATCCCGCATCACCGTGAGCGCGTGCTCCAGCCCCAAGGTCATGCCCTGGGCCCGGCAGAGCTGCAGCAGCTCCGCAAGGGTGAGGCCGGGGTCCAGGTCGTAGCTGATCCACGGCTCCGCGGCCTGGTGGTAGATGCGGCAGTGGGGCGCGAGGCCCCGGGCCTCCCCCAGGCGGAGGCTCTGGGGGAGGGCTTCCGCCAGGGCCACCCGCAGGCCGGCTCCCAACCACCGGGGCGCGAAACGGCGGATCAACGCGTGGCGGCCGAAGGCGCCGCCCTCCACCCGCACCGCCCGATGCAAGGTGCCGAACGCATCTTCCGCGAGGCGGGCGGTGAGCCGGTACTCGCCCAGGCGCGAACCGGCCTTCATCGAGCCTCCAGCCAGGCCGATTGCGAGGCCGCCAATTCCGCCGAGATGGGCACGGAGCCGTAGCCGGACACCAGAGCCTGGCCCTCGCGGCTCAGGATGAACCGGAGGAACTCCCGGGCCAGTTCCGGCAGCGGATGGGTGTCGTCCGCCGCCGCGTAGATGGAGAGCATGCGGGTCAGCGGATAGCGCCCCGTGCTGATGGTGTGGAGGGTCGGCAGGATCCCCTCCCGCCCGTAGACCGGCACCAGGGGGAGCTGACGCACGGTGGGTTCAGCGTAGTTCACGGGCCCGTAGCTGATGCCGCGGGGATCTTTGCCGGGAGCTTCCACCACCGCCCACTGATCGCCCGCCACTTGATAGGCCTGGTTCACCTGCCCCTTGCCCAGGGCCTGCTCATCGAAGAACCCCCGGGTGCCGCTCATGCCATCCCGGCCGTAGGGCACGATGTCCCGGCGCTTCCAGGCGCCGCGCAGGCCCAGGTCGCCCCAGGTGAGGATGGGCACCTCCCAACCCTGGTTGCGCGTCTTCGAGTAGATGGCGTCCAATTGCTCCATGGTGAGCCGACGCAAGGGATTATCCCGGTGCACCCAGATGGCGAGGGCATCGTAGGCCACCACGAATTGCCGAGGGCGGAAGCCCAAGGCCTGTTCCACGAGGCTGGCTTCCGCCTCCTTCATGGGTCGGCTCATGGGCCCCAGCACCGCCCGCCGTTCCGCCAAGGCGGGAGGGGCCGTGAGGCTGCCTTTGGAGATCGCCTCGAGGCGCGCCCCGGGATGCCGCTTTTGGAATTCCTCGATCCAAAGCCGCAGCAGGGGATCCATGGAATCGGAGCCCACCAGGAGGAGCTGTCCCTCCAGGGCCTTGGCGGGAGGCCGGGGATCGCCTCCGCGGAGCAGGGTCGTGCCGACCGAAAGAAGCAGGAAGAGGAGGCTGCGCATGGCCTCATTGGAAGGCCCCGGCGTTGCGACCGTGTGAACGGGGATCGAATTCTCCTCGCAGATCTCAGGATCCTCCGGCACCCTGACCGATAGATGGGGGTGGAGGAAGGCATGGCCCGAATTCTGGTGGTGGACGACGATCCTGGCTTTCGCCGGTTGATGGAAGTCCTCCTGCTCAAGGATGGGCATGAGGTCGCGCTCGCCGCGAGCGGGGCCGAAGGCCTCGACCTCCACGAACTCAAGCCCGCGGATCTCATCGTGCTGGACCTCGTGATGCCCGGCGTGCATGGCTTCGAGGTGCTCCGCACCCTCCGCAGCCTGGGCGACGAGGTGCCGGTCATCGTGTATTCCGGCCAGGAGGGGGATCTTGATCGCCTCCAGGCCTTCCTGCTCGGCTGCGACGACTACGCGGTGAAACCCTTCTCCCCCCAGGAGCTGCGCCTGCGCATCAAGGCGCTGCTGCGCCGCACCCACCCCCGCAAGGCCGAAGTCCTCATCAGCGGGCCCTATCGCTTCGACCCCCGCCGCCATTGGGTGGATCGGAAGGGGGAGGGCCTGGATCTCACGAGCCGCGAGCTCCGCCTCCTGGAAGCCCTGCTCGCCGCCCGAGGGGCCCCTTGCGAGAAATCCGCCCTGGTGACGGTGCTGGGCACGGGCAAGACCCGCCCCAACACCCGCACCGTGGATGGCCTCATCAAAAAGCTCGTGACCAAGCTGACCGACGATGCCCAGCCTTCCCCCGTGGAACCCGTGCTGGGCACCGGTTACCGGTGGGCCCTGCCCATCCGGGTGGAGTAGGCCTCCGGAACAGGGCCCACCCATGCGATTCTGGAAGGCTGGAGTTCGCCTTGCCCGATATCGCCCTCAGCCTCGTCCGCGTCACCAAACGGTTCGGCATGCGGGCCATCCTCGATGAACTCTCCTTCGGCATCATGCAGGGGGAGAAGGTGGGCCTCATCGGCCGCAACGGCGCCGGCAAGAGCACCCTCTTCCGCCTGCTGGCCGGTGAGGACACGCCCGATGGCGGCCAGGTGATCCTCACTCAGGGCCTGCGCGTGGCGCGGCTCTCCCAGGAGCCCGAGTTCGCCCCCGGGGCCTCCATCAAGGAAGCGCTGGAGGCCGCCCTGGCGGACCACGCCGCCCTGCTGAACCGGCAGGCCGAGCTCCACGCCACCCTCGATCAGCACGAGGACGCGAAGCTCCACGACGAACTGGAGCTCATCGAGCACCAGCTCAACGACTGGGGCTGGGACCTGGCCCCCCGCCTGGAGAAGGCCCGCACCGAGTGGGAGCTGGGCGACCTCTCCCGCACCGTGGAAAGCCTCTCAGGCGGCTGGCGCAAGCGCGTGGCCCTGGCCCAGGCCTGGCTCAAGGCTCCGGACCTGCTCATCCTCGACGAGCCCACCAACCACCTGGACGCGGAGCAGGTGGACCGCCTCCAGAACTGGCTGCTGGGCATCCCCGGTGCCCTGCTGCTCATCACCCACGACCGCCACCTGCTCGACGCCGTGGTGGACCGCATGATCGAGCTGGAGATCGGCAAGCTCACCAGCTACGACGGCGGCTACAGCGACTACCTGCTGCTCAAGGCCGATCAGGAATTCCGCGAGGCCCGCCTCACGGAGCACATGCAGAACCGCCTCCGCACGGAGCTGGCCTGGCTCCGCCGCGGCGCCAAGGCTAGAACCCGCAAATCCAAGATCCGCATTGAGGAGGTGTTGGATCTCAAGGACACCGTGGGCGAGCGCACCAAAGTGGAGCAGCGCACGAGCCTGTCCTTCCAGGGCGGCAGCAACCGCAGCGACGCCCTGCTCTGGGCGGAAAAGGTGACCTTCAGCTACCCCGGTGGCCCTGAACTCATGGGCGGCCTCGAGCTGTTCCTCCAGCGGGGCATGCGCGTGGCCCTGTTGGGCCCCAACGGCTGCGGCAAGAGCACCCTGCTCAACCTGCTGCTGGGCAACCTCGCGGCCACGGGCGGCGAGCTCACACGCCACCCCGGCGCCAAAGTCACCTTCCTCAGCCAGGGCCGCGGCGAGCTGGAGGCGGGCCGCAGCGTCAGCGACAACCTCGCGGATCGCGCCGGCGTCGTGCAGCTCCCGGGCGGCGCCACCCAGCCCATCCAGGTCTACCTCTCCCGCTTCGGCTTCAACGCCGAGGATCAGCGCCGGGACGCCGCCACCCTCTCCGGCGGCGAGCGCAACCGCCTCCTGCTGGCCAAGGCCATGCTGCATCCGGCGGACCTGCTGGTGCTCGACGAACCCACCAATGATCTGGACATCCCCACCCTTCAGAACCTCGAAGAAGCGCTCCAGGGCTTCCCCGGCACCGTGCTCCTCGTGAGCCACGACCGCTTCTTCCTGGACCAGGTGGCCACCCACACCTTGGCCTGGAACGCGAACGGGAATCCCCGCTGGGAACTCTTCGAAGGTCCCCCCGACACCGTGAAGCGCCTGCGCGAACAGCGCGCCGCGGAGGCCACCCCCAAGGCGGAGACCGTGAAGGTCGCCAAGGCCGAGGCCCCCGCCAAGGCGAAGAAGGCGGGCCTCAGCCAGAAGGAGGAGCGCCGCCTCGCCGCCGTGGAACACGCCATGGTGGGCCTCCACGCCAAGATGGAAACCCTGGATGCCGTCCTCGCCGATCCCGCCGCCTTCCTCACCGCCGACGCCCCCGGCCACCAGGCCCTCAAGGACCGCGACGCCGCCAAAGCCGAGCTGGAGGAATTGGAGCTGGAGTGGCTGGAGCTGGAGGAGAAGAAGCTGGGGTGAGCCCAGGGTTAGAGCGGTGTCAGCTTGAAGGGCATCTTCAAGATGAACTTGGACCTACCTGGCCTCGCCCAGGATCCTTGAAGATTCCCGTGAAAGGAACTCGGTGCTGGCGGCATTCCGGAGATAAGGAGCCCTCATGACCCCCGCCCAGACCTTCCTCGCCAACCTCCAGATCGCCTCTCCCTGCGACGCCTCCTGGGCCGACATGACCGGCGATGATCGCCAGCGCCTCTGCGCCCAGTGCGACAAGCACGTGTACAACGTGGCCCAGCTCACCTCCACGGAGGTACTCGCCCTCTTCGAGGCCCAGGGGCCCCTGCCCTGCCTGCGCCTCTGGCGCCGGGCGGATGGCACGGTGCTCACGGCGGATTGCCCCGTGGGAGCCCGCAAGGTGCGCGGCCGTCGGCACGCCCGTTACGCGGCGGCGCTCATCCTCGGCATCCTCGCCAGCGCGCCAGCCCTCCTCGGGGCCCAGGTGCCCATGGGCGGCGCCCCCCGGCCCATGCCCCCGGAGCTCATGGGCAAGGTGGCCTGCCCACCCCCGAAGGCCACCCCGACCAAGGGACGCAAGCCCCGCCGCAAACCGACGCCCGTGCCCCAACCTCCGATCATGGGCGCCGTGGCCGTGCCCAATCACGTAACCATGGGTGAAGTCGTCGCACCCCTCCCCAAGACCGACACCTCCAAACCCTGAAGCCCCCGCACCCCTCGCCAAGGAACCGCCCATGCGCCTGCCCCTTCTCCTCCCCGCCCTCACCCTCGCGCTCGCGGCCCAAGCGCCCCTGGCCCTCAAGGCCCCCATGACCCGGGTGCGCTTGCACCCCGATGAGGCCTGGGTCACCCGCACGGGCCGGGGCCGTGTCGAGGCCGCCGGCGTCCACCGCCTCGAACTCACCGACCTGCCCACGGGCCTGCGCCTGGAGGATCTGCAGGTGAGCGCCAAGGGCCCCGCCGGAACTCGGATGGGCGATGTGGCCGTGCGGGCCGACGTCCGCACCGTCACGGAAACGGCCGAATGGAAGAAACTGGAGGCCGAGCGCGAGGGCCTGCGCGACCGCCGCGACGCCCTGGAAGCCCAGCGGGATTCCCTGGCCTCGGAGCAGAAATTTCTAAAGGAATTGCAGGCCACCCACGCCAAAGAATTGAGCACCCGACTCACCTACACGCTGCCCAGCACCCAGTCCGTGGCGGAGTTCGGCAAGGGCCTCCAGCAGCGGCTCGCCACCCTCATGAAGGAGGAGCGCCGGGCCGCCCGAGACCTCGGCGAGCTGGCCAAGGAGGAGAAGCGCCTCGACGCCGAACTGGCCAAGCGCCAAGGTGAGCAGCGCACGGCCCCCAGCATCGTCCGCGTGGAAGTCACCACCTCCGGCGCCGGTCCCGTGGAATTGGAACTCACCTACCGCCAGATCCAGGCCCGCTGGCGCCCCGTCTACGAAGCCCGCCTCAGCGAGGACCGCAAGACCCTCGCCCTGGGCCTCTATGCCGCCATCACCCAGAAGACCGGCGAATCCTGGGAGGGCGTGAAATTGGAGATCAGCAACGCGCGGCCCAGCCGGGGCTTGGGGTTCGAGACCTTTGATGGGCCGCAGGTGGTGGAAGTGATGAAGCCAATGCCCAAGGACCATGCCTACGGATTCGCATCGGGAGGCGAATTATCGACGGCCCGGAGGCTGGGCGCGGTGGCCCAGCTCGCACCGGGCGTTAGCCAGGAAACGAGGAGCAACACCTTCTTAATTGATGGCGCTGGCGTCACGGACGCCAAGGAAGACAACGCCACCATGGTTGACGAAGCCTCCGGCCTCTCCGCCACCTGGGCCCTGGACGGCAGCAAAGATATCCCCAGCGATGGCGAGCCCCACCGCTTCCGCGTGGTCGGCAAGGACCTCAGCCCCAAGCTCGCGCTGCTGGCCGTGCCGCGCCTGGAGGCCAACGTGCAGCAGGTGGCGCGCTTCGAGGCGCCGGGCAACTTCCCCCTCTTCCCTTCGGCCACGGTCACGCACTACGTGGGCGCCCAGCGCCTGGGCGAGAGCCCCCTGAGCTTGCCGGCCCCCAAGCAGCCCTTCCAGCTCGGCTTCGGGCCCTACAAGGCCCTGCGCGTCTCCCTGCGCAAGCTCGACCACAAGGAAGAGGTGGTGGGTACCTTCAGCAAGGAGCGCCAATGGACGCTCCGCGACCTGGTGGAGTTGGCCAACGATGGTGGGGAGGCCCTGGAAGTGGAAGTGCAGGACCGCGTGCTCAAGTCCAACCAGGAGCAGGTCAAGGTGACCTTCCTCCCGGAGACCACCCCCGGCGCCGAGGAGCGCATCCCCGGCGTCCGCACCTGGAAGGTGCAGGTCCCCGCCAAGGGCACGGGCACCGTCACCCTGGCCACCCAGGTGCGGGCGCCGCAGGACGGCGAGGTCAGCGGCCTGGAGTAACCCGAGGCCTCAGGCTTCCGCGGCGGTTCCTACTTGGGGGGGTGCCGCGGAGGCTTTCGCGCCGACGATCAGCAGCCATAGGACCAGCACGGGTTCGCCCATTTCCAGCAAGGTGGTCAGCATACCCACCCGGCCCGACCAGGTGGGAAGGATCAGGGTCGCCGTGGAACCGATGAGGTAGCCGATCCCCGAGGCG
>DATEZP010000066.1:0-18999 GCA_035255465.1 Holophagaceae bacterium | reverse complement strand
CTTCGCAGCTCCGAAGGGATCTCGCGGCGGGCTTCCTCGTGGGCATCGTGGCCCTGCCCCTGGCCATGGCCCTCGCCATCGCCGTGGGCGTGCCGCCCCAGGCGGGCCTCACCACGGCCATCGTGGCGGGGTTCATCACCGCATTGCTGGGCGGCTCGCGCATCCAGGTGGTGGGGCCCACCGCCGCCTTCATCGTGGTGCTCGCGCCGCTCTACGTGCGCTTCGGGATGGCGGGCCTGCTGCTCTCGGGGCTCCTGGCGGGGCTCATCCTCCTGGGCATGGGGCTGCTGCGGCTGGGCCGCTTCATTCAGTTCATCCCCTTCCCCGTGACCACGGGTTTCACCAGCGGCATCGCGGTGGTGATCGCGGTGCTGCAGCTGAAGGATTTCTTCGGGCTGCGCGTGGCCCACTTCCCGGATCACTTCCTGGAGCGCACCTGGGCCCTGCTGCAGGCGGCGCCCAGCGCCTCGCCCACGGAGTTCGGATTCGGCGCGGGCACCCTGCTCATCCTCCTCATGCCCCGCCTGCCCAAGCGCTGGCTGGCCCGGCTGCCGCGCCGGATCCGCAAGGTGCCCGCCCCCCTGCTGGCCCTGCCCCTGGCGGGCCTCCTGGGCTGGCTGCTGGCCCGCGCGGTGCCCGGCTTCCAACTGGAAACCCTGGGCACCCGCTTCCACACGCTGGTGGACGGCCAATGGGTGGCGGGCATCCCCCGCACGAGCCTGAGCCTCCACTGGCCCTGGGCCGCCCCGGGGCCCGAGGGGCAAAGCTTCGTCCTGAACCTCGAAACCCTGCGCCTGCTGCTGCCCAGCGCCTTCGCCGTGGCCATGCTCGGCGCCATCGAATCCCTGCTCTCCGCGGTGGTGGCCGATGGCATGGCGAGGACGCGCCACGATCCCGACGCGGAGCTCCTGGCCCTGGGCGTGGGCAACGTGCTCACCCCCTTCTTCGGCGGCATTCCCGCCACGGGCGCCATCGCCCGCACGGCCACCAATTTCCGCTTCGGCGGCCGCACCCCGGTGGCGGCCATGACGCACGCCCTCACGATCCTCGCGGCCATGCTGGTGCTGGCGCCCCTGCTGCGCCACCTGCCCATGGCGAGCCTCGCGGCCCTGCTGCTGCTCGTGGCCTGGAACATGTCGGAGGTGGAGCACTTCGCCCACACGGTGCGCGTGGCCCCCCGCAGCGACGTGGCCGTGCTGCTCATCTGCTTCGCGCTCACCGTGATCTTCGACATGGTCATCGCCGTCACCGTGGGCGTGATGCTGGCCAGCCTCCTCTTCATGCGCCGCATGGCCGCCGTGACCGAAGGCCGCATCGCCGAGCCCGATCACTCGGCGCTGCCGGGCCCCCTGCCCGAGGGTGTGGTGATCTACGACCTCTCGGGGCCCCTCTTCTTCGGGGCCACGGAGCGGGCCATGGGAGCCATCCGCGCCATCGGGGGGGACGTGCGCGCCGTGATCTTCCGCATGGAGCAGGTGCCCGCCGCCGACGTGACCGGCATCGTGGCGCTGGAGGGCGTGCTGGAGGAATTGGCGCGGCAGCGGGTGAAGGTGATTCTCGTGGGCCTCCAGCCCAACGTGAAGGCGGCCTTCGCCAAGGCGGGCGTCGTCGCGAAAGAGGGCCACGTCGCCGTGTGCGACGACATGGTGGCCGCCTTCCAGGCCCTCCACGCCAAGCTGCACCCCATCCGCCACCTGGAGAAGGGCGCGCTGCACTTCCACCTGCTCCACCGTCACAAGGCCCAGCTGGGGCGGACGCGGCGGCAGGTGGGTTAGGACGGGTTCACCAGGATGGACAGGATGAAGCGCAAGATGGGCCCGGTCCGGCGACCATCCTGGGCATCCCTCGTTTCATCCTGTCCATCCTGATTCCACCCCCTTTAGGCGGGCGCGTCCTTCAAGCTCGCCCACAAGTGGTAGGTGGCGAGGCTGCGCCAGGGGCGGAAGGGCGCCATGAGGCGTTCCAGTTCCGGGCTCGTGGGGCGGGCCTCCAGGCCCCACACGCGCTGGGCAGCGGTGGCGAGGGCGCTGTCGCCCAGGGGCAAGCCATCCAGGTGGCCGCAGCCGCGCAGGAGGACGTACTGCGCCGTCCAGGGGCCGATGCCCTTCAAGGCCGTGAGGCGGGCCACCACGTCGGCGGCTTGGAGGTTGGGCAGATCTTCCACGGGCAGCTCGCCCGAAGCCACGGCCTGGGCCGTGCGCACGAGGCAGGCGGCCTTGGCGCGGGAGAGCTGCAGCGGCGCGAAGGCCTCGGGATCCACCGCGGCGAGCGCTTCCGCCGTGGGGTGGGCCACGAGGCCCTCGCCCGCGTCCTCCCCCGCGAAGCAGATCACCCGCTGGCGCAATTTGAAGGCGAAGGGCAGGTTCACCTGTTGCCCGAGGATGGCCCACACGAGGGCCTCGAAGACCGTGGCCGTTTGTGGAATGCGCAGGCCTGGGCGGTGCCGCAGCAAGGGGCCCAGCTGGGGGTGCTGGCGATGCGTGGCCTCGAAGGCGGCGGCGTCGCCGGACAGCGCGAGGAGCCGAGTGGCCTGATGGTGCACTTCCGCTTCGTCCGCCTTGCGCAGCTTCGCGCCGACGACGCGGACTTCGGCCCGCCCGGGCGTGAGGCGCAGCTCCAGCCGCACGGGCCGCCCGCCCAAGCGCGAAGCCTTGTGGAGCGTATCGCCCGCCACACGCTCCGAAGGGCTCTCGGGATCCCGACCGTGGAAGGCCAGGATGTCGGCGATTCGGGCCGAAGGTGGGAGGGGAAGGACGAGGTGCGGGTCCATCCCTCCCATCATGCCCCGGCTTCCAGCACCCGGCCCCGCTCCACGGCCAGCAGGGCCGCCTTCCTCGGCGCGCCCCAGCGGTAGTCGCCCAGGGCTCCCGTGCCCTGGATGACGCGGTGGCAGGGGATGAGGCCGGCGATGGGGTTGGCGCCCACGGCACTGCCCACGGCGCGGGAGGCACCGGGGGAGCCCGTGAGCTTGGCCACGTCGGCATAGGCCAGTGCATGGCCCGCGGGGATGCGCAGCAGCGCTTCCCAGGTACGGAGCTGGAAGGGCGTGCCCTTGAGCACCAGCGCCAGGGGTTGATCCGTGCGACCCGCCATGCGCGCGGCGAAGGCTTCGGCCAGGGGGCGGATGGCCGTGGGCGAGGCTTCCAGCGTGGCCTCGGGCCACCGTTCACGGAGCTGGGCGAAGGCCGCCTCCGGATCATCCTCGGCGAGGAAGGAGAGGCCGCAGAGGCCCCGATCCAGGGCCGCGAAGAGGGCGGGGCCGAAGGGGGTCTCCTCCACGCCCCAGCGGATGGTGAGCCCGGCCGCCTGGGCCTTGTACTCGCCGGGGGTCATGCGTTCCAAGCTGAGGAAGAGGTCGTGGAGGCGACTGGGGCTGGAGAGGCCCACCTCATAGCTCGTGTCCAGCAGGCTGCGGGATTCCGCCAGCATGCGCTTGGCCTCGGCCAGGGTGAGCACTTGCAGGAAGCGCTTGGGGCTGAGCCCCGCCCACCGTTGGAAGAGGCGCTGGAAGTGGAATTCGCTGAGGCCGATGGCGGCCGCCACCTCCGCGAGGCTGGGCTGCTCCTGGGCCCGGGCCTGCAGCAGCCGGATGGCTTGCTCGATGCGGGTGTAGTCGCTGTGCGCCATGGTGTGCTCCCAGGATCAGACTCGGCCCCAGGCAGGCCCCCCTCAATCCGATTCTTGCGACCTTCGGGAGCGTCCATCCATGGGAAAATGAATCCGATGAACATCGTGCTCCGCTTCCTCTTTTCCGCCGTGGGCCTCCTCGTGGCCTCCAGCGTCGTCTCCGGCATCCACCACGGGCCCTTCGTGGACCTGCTCATCGTGGCCGTGCTCCTGGGGGCGCTCAACGCCACCGTGGGCCAGATCCTGCGCTTCCTCGCCCTGGTGCCCGTGGCCTGCTCCTTCGGCTGCTTCAACCTGGTGATCAACGGCCTCATCTTCTGGTGGGCCGGTTCCCTCAGCCGGGTCCTCGGCCTCCAGTTCTCCGTCGATGGCTTCTGGCCCGCCTTCTGGGGCGCCCTCATCTCCTCCGCCGTGGCGGGCCTCCTGGGGTGGATCTTCCTCCCCAAAAAGCAGGGGCCCGGGCGGCCTGGGCCGAGGCCGCAGGATGAAGGACCCCGCCCCATCAAGATCGTGAACCCCTGAGCCAGCCTCCGCCGGCGGTCCCGAACCTCCCGCAGATCCCACCTTCCGTCCGAGATCCCCTGGGGAGAAGCCTTTGAACGATGCCGCTGGAGCGAACCCACCCAAGCCCCCCGCCGCCGCGGGGGTGAAGTGCCTGCGCTGCGAGGGGACGGGCCGCATGACCACCGCCTGCGAGGCCTGCAAGGGCCGGGGCGCGCTGGTGCTGAGCTGCCGGAAGTGCTCGGGGACGGGGACCTATTCCCAAGCGGCGGGGCCCTGCTCCCGGTGCGACGCCAAGGGCGTGCTGGCGGATGGCACGACGTGCCCCCGCTGCCGGGGCACCCGGGCGCAAGTGGCCTTCAGTTCCTCGTGTTCCAGGTGCGCCGGCAGTGGCTCCGTGAGCCTGCCCTGCAAGCAATGCCGCGGCCGGCTCACCACGGAAGCCGAATGCCAAACCTGCCGCGGGACGGGCATCTACCGCCGCTGATTCCGGGCCCTAAGCCCCTGCTTTCCTCGCTTGGAATCGCCGACCCATGGACCGTTCCTCCCGCAACCGCCTGACCGAGAACCTGCTGCCCCAGTTCCCGGGGGAGACGCTGTTCGATGCCCTCGCCCGGGCCGTGTGCCGGGCGGGTTGCCTGCCGCGCAAAGAGCTGTATGAGGCCTGGGAAGTGGCCCGGCGGGTGCGGCGGAGGTTCCGGGGGCGGCGCATCGTGGATCTGGCCTGTGGCCATGGCCTGCTGGCCCAGGTGCTGCTCCTCCTCGATGACACCTCCCCGGAGGCCCTGGCCGTGGATCGGCGGATCCCCAAGAGCGCCGCGGGGTTGGAGGCCGCGCTGGGTGAAGCCTGGCCCCGCCTTCACGGGCGCATCCACTACCTCGAAACGGACCTGGCGGAGGTGCCGCTGCGCCGGGATGACCTCGTGGTCTCCGCCCACGCCTGCGGGGGTCTGACCGACCTCATCCTGGATCGGGCGGCGGCGGCCGGAGCCTGCGTCGCGGTGCTGCCCTGCTGCCACGACCTGAGGCACGGGGATCTCGGGGGCTTGGAGGGGTGGCTGGAGGGCCCCCTCGCCATGGACGCGACCCGGGCGGCCCGGCTGCGGGCCCAGGGTTACCGGGTGGTCACGCAACTCATCCCCGGGGACATCACCCCCAAGAACCGGCTCCTGATGGGTGAGCCCCTGCGCGGAACCGAATCATGAACGACGCCTCCCGGATGCCCTCTGACGCCGATCCCTTCGATCACCTCATGGGCGCCGCCCAGCAGGCAGGCTCCGAGGAGGAGCTGATCCACGCCTTCCGGGGCCTGTGGGCGGCCTTCCTGGGCCTCGAGACCTGGATCTTTCTCACCACGGGCGGCCGCGACCTGTCCCAGGCCAGCCCCTTCATCGGCCTCATCGAGGATCAGCCCTGGGCCCTGGTGTTCACGGATCCCCAGAAGGCCGCGGCCTTTGCCGGGGCGGATCCCCGCTTCCGAACCCCCGAAGGGCACCTGCTCTTCATCGAACTCCCCAAGCTCGAAGCCCTCGGCTGGGTGATGGGCCTGCAGCGGGAGGGCGTGGTGGGCCTCCGCATCAACCAGGGCAAGTACGGCTGGTTCACGCCCCTCGCCCACCTCCCCGCCATCGTCCTGGATATCGAAGGCGGGGCCGACCTCCCGCGCTAAACTCGCGGGGTTTCCCGGAGTTCCCATGCGCTTCCTCCGCCCCCTGGCCGCCACCGCGCTGTTCGCCCTGGTGGGTCCCGCTGCGGCCGCACAGGCCCTGCGCCTGCCCACGCACCGGGACATCTTCCTGCTCAAGCGGGTGGGCAGCCCGGCCGTGAGCCCCGATGGGAAGTGGGCCGTGTTCGCCGTGACGGAACCCGCCTACGACCCCAAGGAGCAACGCACGGATCTCTGGCTGAAGGATCTGGCCACCGACGCGCCGCCCCGGCAGATCACCTTCACCAAGCCCGGCGAAGGCGGGCTCGCCTGGGCCCCGGACAGCCGCCGCCTCGCCTTCACCGCCAAGCGCGAAGGGGATGAACACGCCCAGATCTACGTCCTGGATCTCGCCGGGGGCGAAGCCCGCCGCATCACCGAGCTGCCCCTGGGCGCCAAGGCCCCCAAGTGGAGCCCCGATGGCACGAAGCTGCTCTTCGTGAGCGACGTCTATCCCGGCGCCGAGGACGTGGCCGCCATCGCCAAGGAGGCCAAGGCCCGCAAGGATCGCAAGGGCACCGCGCGCACCTACGCCACCTTCCCCGTGCGGCGCTGGGATCACTGGACGGACGATCGCAAGCCCAGCCTCTGGGTGCAGGCCCTCGACCCGGGCGCCTCCCCGAAGAACCTTCTGGCCGGCACTCAAGCCATGGCCAGCGCCGGCTTCAACGGCACCCAGGGCAACGACGGGGGGAACCTGGAAGCGGTGTGGACGCCCGAGGGCGGCGCCGTGGTGTTCGTCGCCGTGCCCAACCTGGATCAGGCCGCCCACCGTGAAGTGGACAGCCACCTCTTCCAGGTGAGCGCCCAGGGCGGCGAACCGGTGCAGCTCACCTCCGGCCACCGCGACGTGGGCCAGCCCGCCTTCACGCCCGACGGCAAGGCGCTGCTCTGCACCTCCGCCCCCAACGATGGGAAGGTCTTCCACGTGAGCCGCCTCGTGGCCTATCCCTGGCCCTTCGCGGATCAGCCCAAGGTGCTCACGGCGAACCTCGATCGCGCCGTTTCGCGCTTCGCAGTGCCCCAGGGCGGCGACCGCGTGTACTTCACCTTCGAATACGCCGGCCTCGAGAAACTCCACTCCCTGCCCCTGGCGGGAGGCGAGGTGCGCGAGGAGCCCTGCCCGCCCCGCGGCTGCATCGGTGCACTCACCACCGGCGGTGGCCGCCTCTTCGGCACCTGGGAAGCCACCTCCCATCCGCCCGAAATCTACGCCTTCGGCGACACGGGCGCGACGCCCCTCACCCGCTTCAACGCCGACGCCGTGGCCGGGATCGGCTGGGCCCCCGTGGAGCACTTCTGGACGACGACGAAGCGCGGCCCGAAGCTCCACTCCATGCTGGTGAAGCCCCGCCTCCTGAACGACGGCCAGAAGGTGCCGCTCTTCGTCGTCATCCACGGCGGCGCGGCCAACATGTGGCGCGATGCCTTCTCCATCCGCTGGAACTACGACCTGCTCACGCAGCCGAACCAGGCGGTGCTCCTCACGGATTACCGGGGCTCCTCGGGCTACGGCGAAGCCTTCGGCCAGTCCATCTTCCTGGATCCGTTGAAGGGCCCCGCCGACGACGTGAATGCCGCCGCCGACGATGCCCTGGCCCGCTTCCCCTTCCTGGACGCCACACGCCAGGCCGCGGGCGGCGCCAGCTATGGCGGCCACCTCGCCAACTGGCTGCAGGCCACCACCACCCGCTACAAGGCCATCATCAGCCACGCCGGCGAGATGGACCTCGCCCTGCAGTGGGGCACCAGCGATGGCATCTACCACCGTGAGCTCACCAACGGCGGCCCGGCCTGGGGCGCCTCCAAGGTGTGGCGCGAGCAGAGCCCCCTGATGCAGGCCGGCAACCACGCCAAGGGCACCGGATTCAAGACGCCCATCCTCATCACCGTGGGCGAGCTGGATTACCGCGTGCCCGTAGGCAACGCCCTCATGAACTTCGCCCTGCAGCAACGCCTGCAGGTGCCCAGCCGCCTCGTGGTCTTCCCCGACGAGAACCACTGGATCCTGAAGGGCGAAAACCACCTCCAGTGGTACGAGGAGGTGAAGGCCTGGCTCACCAAGTACCTGTAGGCTAAAGCCATGAGCCAAGCGCACTGGGATAGCATCTACGCCGCCAAGACCCCGGATCAGCTGAGCTGGACCCAGGAGGATCCCGCCACCAGCCTGCGGTTTCTGCAGGCGGCGAACCTGCCCTCCGGGGCGCGGGTGCTGGATGCCGGGGCGGGCTTGGGCACCCTGGCGCACGCGCTCCTCCAAGCCACGGATTGGCACGTCACCTTGGCCGATCTCAGCGCGGAGGCCCTGGCCAAGGCGAAGGCGCGGCTCGGGGATTCGCCCCGCCTAACGTTTCTCCAGGGCGACGTGCGCGCCCTGCCCGTGGCCACCGCCTCCCTCGACGCGTGGCATGATCGCGCCGTCCTCCACTTCCTGCGGGAACCAGCGGATCGCGCCGCCTATGCCGCCACCGTGGCCCGGGCCCTGAAGCCCGGCGGCGTCGCCGTCATCGCGGGCTTCGCGCCCGATGGCCCCGAGAAGTGCAGCGGCCTCGACGTGTGCCGGGCCGATGCAGCCGATCTGGCCGCCGTGTTGGGAGCGGAGTTCACCTTGGAAGCCCAGGCGCGGGAAGTGCACCTCACGCCCTGGGGCAAGGAACAGGCCTTCCAATACACGCGCTTCCGGCGCCGTTGAGCCTCTGAAGGCGAGTCCCAGCGGGCCTTCCGCCCAGGCCTGGGGAGGACTGGGGCGGAGCCTTCCGGCTACGCTGGAACGAGACCCCCCATGCGCACCAGCACCCGACTCCTGATCCTCCTGACAGGCATCAACCTGCTCAACTACCTCGACCGCTACGTGGTGGCTGCGGTGCTCGAGCCCCTGGGCCGGGACCTGCACCTCACGGATGTGCAGCTGGGCCGCCTGCCCTTCGTGTTCGTCGTGGTGTACATGCTCTCCGCGCCACTCTTCGGGTGGTTGGCGGATCGCTACCACCGGCCCAAGCTCGTGGCCCTGGGTGTGGCGCTGTGGAGCCTCGCCACGGTGGGCGCGGCCTTCGTCCATTCTTATCCCGCCCTGCTCTTCACGCGCTCCCTGGTGGGCGTGGGCGAGGCCGCCTACGCGACCCTGGGCCCCGCCATCCTGGCGGACGTGGTGCCCGAGGATGAACGCGCCGCGAAATTCACCTGGTTCTACCTGGCCATCCCCGTGGGCAGCGCTTTCGGATACGGCCTGGGCGGCCTCGTGGCCCAGCACTGGGGCTGGCGCGCGGCCTTCATGGTGGCGGGTCTGCCGGGCCTGATCTTCGCCGTGCGCATGATGCTGCTGCCGGATCCCGTGCGCGGTGGCATGGATCAGACGAAGGATCTCGCCGCGGACCTCACCTTCGGCGAGCGCCTCGGCGCCATCTTCCGCAACCGCGTGTGGCTGGCCTGCACGGGCAGCTACGTGGCCTACACCTTCGCCATGGGCGCCCTCTCCCACTGGGGCCCCACGTTGCTCCAGCGCAAGTTCGCCGTGAGCACGGGCCAGGCGGGCACGGTGTTCGGCGGCATCGCGGTGATCACCGGCATCGTGGGCACCTTCCTGGGCGGCTCCCTCACGAGCCGCCTGCAGAAGCGCTTCCCCGACGCCGGCGTCTGGATCAGCGGCCTCACGCTGCTCGCCGCGGGCCCCGTGGTGGGCCTCGCGCTGGGCGCCGGGAATCTGAACCTGGTCTACGCGCTCTTCTTCGCGGGCATGCTGCTGCTCTTCATCAACACGAGCCCCGTGAACGCGCTCACCGTGAGTAGCCTGCCCGCCTCCGTGCGCGCCACGGGCGTGGCCATCAACGTGCTCCTGATCCACCTGCTGGGCGACGCCATCAGCCCCGAGTGGGTGGGCCACCGAAGTGAAGCCCTGCACGGCCTGGGGCTCGGCACCGGCGAGGCCCTGGGCCGGGCCATGCTCATCGCCGTGCCCGCGATCCTCCTCTCCGGTGTCGCGCTGTGGTGGGCGCGGAAGCAGGAGGCCACCGCTTGAGCACGGCCCTGAAATCCTTCGCCCAGGCCACGGGCCGCCTCTGGTTCCGCCAGCTCCGCCGCGAGGGCCCCGCCCTGCCCGAGGGTCCCGTGTTGCTGGTGCTGAACCATCCCAACGGCCTACTGGACCCCCTGGTGGTGACGGCGCTGCTGCAGCGCCCGCCGCGCTTCGTGGCCAAGGCCACGCTCTGGAAGCTGCTGCCCCTGCGGCCCTTCCTCGCCCTCTTCCGCCCCATCCCCGTGCAGCGCACCCAGGATCTGCCCGAAGGCGCCTCCGAAGCGGATCGGCAAGCCGCCATCCAGGCCACCTTCAGCGCCGTGCACCGCGCCTTCCAGGCGGGTGAGGTGGTGGGCATCTACCCCGAGGGCATCAGCCACGGCGGCCACGACCTGGCCCCCCTGAAGACGGGCGCGGCCCGCATGGTGCTGGGCAGCCCCGTGCGCCCCACCCTGGTGCCGGCGGGCCTCGTCTATGGCGACCGGGAGCTGTTCCGCCACAACGCCCTGCTGCGGGTGGGCGCGCCCATCCCCCACGAGGACCTGCCCGGGTCGGATCCCGAGCGTGTGCAGATCCTCACGGCGCGCATCCGCGAAGCCCTTCGGCCCCTCACCCTCCACGGGGTCGAGGCCGAGCGGTTGAAGCTGGCCCAGGACCTCGCCTGGCTCCTGGCCGAGGGCCCCGAGACCACGGCGGATCTGGAGGCCCTGCGGGGCCGCGTGCAGGCGCTGGAGGCCTTCCTCGCCACCCAGCCCCTGGAGATCCAGCAGCAGCTCCGCGCCGAGGTGGATCGCATCCAGGCCTGGCTCCGGCGCCATGGCCTGCGGGCGGATCAGGTGGGCCATCCCTATGGGTTCGAGGAAGCCGCGCGATGGCTGCCCAAGGCCCTGCTGCGCCTGGCCTGCCTCCTGCCCTGCCTGCCCTTCGGGCTGCTCTTCTGGCCCCCCTATCGCCTCATCGGGTGGCTGGCGGGCCGCCTCACGGACGAAGTGGATGTCACCGCCACGGTGAAGCTTCTGGGCGGGCTCCTGCTGCTGCCCCTCTGGGCCGTCGGGCTCGCCTGGCTGGGTTACCGCACCCTCCACCTCGGTTCCTGGGCATGGCTGCCCCTGGGTCTCCTCGCGGCCTGGTTCAGCTTGCCCCTCACGGAGCGCGTGGCCGAAGATCTCCAGGCGGTGCGCGGGTTCCGGGCCCGGCGCCACCCCAAGGTCCCCGCGTTGCTGGAAGCCAAGACCCAGCTGCTGGAAGCGTGCCCGAGCCTCAAGTCCATCTGAGCCCTCCGGCTTCCCGAAAAGACAAGGGGCGCCGGAGCGCCCCTTGTCAGTTGATGCGGTGGCTTCCGATCAGAAGCCGCTCGCGGTGGGATCCACCACGATGCTGCCGCCACCACCCGCCCCCAGGAAGTAGGCCAGCTGCTTCTGGGCCAAGGCGGTGTTGGCGGGCTGGTTGGCCCAATCCAGCAAGAAGCCGTGGGTGATGTTGGGCAGGTCGAACTGGAAGTAGCCCTCGTTCGGTGTGCTGGAAGTGGGGGCGGCCGCGGGGGCCCCGAACTTGGTCATGAAGGGTGCCACGACGCCATTGGTGGCGGTGTGGGTGGTGGCGTACTGGATCTGCTTGAACCCCGGTGCAAAATCCACGGGGCTGATGCCGTTCCAGCCCGCGAAGGAGGTGGCCAGGTAGCGCGTGGCCGCATTGGGGATGGTGAGATCGCCATTGGTGGCCACGCCATTCGCGTCGAAGGTGGTGGAACTGGCCTCATGAATGGCGAGGCGGCCCGAGAGCCGGCTCAGGGCCCCGGCCCCGGCGATGCCGGTGAGTGCGGGGTGGCCCATGGTGGCGGAATCCACCGGGTCCACCACGGCCTGCAGCAGCACGAAGGTGCTCTGGTAGTTGCGATTGAACGCCGCGATGTAGGCGGGGGTGCCAGGGGTGAGGCTGTAGGGGGGGTTGGTCAGCAGGGCGTTGACGCCCGCCGAGACGCCCGCCTTCACCGAGCCGCCGAAGGAGCCGCTGTCCTTGAGCAGGTAGGCGATGCGGCCACCGGGAACACTGAGGAAGCCCTTGGGGCTGGACGCGATGGAAGCGGCATCATAGACGCCCGTGCCGGGGTTGACGTTCGTGGTGCCGGCCAGGAAGTAGCAGCCCACGATGGATCCCAGGCTCTGGCTGACGTAGGTGATGTTGCCCGTGGCTCCGGGGGTGGGGCCCACGACGCCCTGGCCGCCGAGCGCGGTCGCGACGGCGCCGGTCCGCATCAGGTATTCCATGCGGAACAAGTTGAAAGCCGCCTGCTGGATGTTGGTGCGGCCCGTGAGGGGCGAGGACAGGCTCATGAAGTCCTGACCCCAGATCATGCCTTTGGTCACGCCGGGCGCCAAAGGATCGGTGCCATTGCCCGTGAGGTTGGGGCGGGCCAGGGTGCCGTGCATGGGCTGGTCGATGGCGATGACGCCGTAACCCAGGGCGCAGGCGGTGTTGGCCATGGCCAGCGCATCTTCCTTCTGCCGGGTGATGCCGTGCTGGAAGATCACCATGGGAACGGTGGCGCCCGCCGGGGAGAGGGGCTCGAAGTAGATGAAGTTCACCGTGCGGGGCACGTTGTAGAAGCCCTGGAGCAGGCTGCCGGTGCCGGCGCTGCTGCGCTTCTGCACCAGCATGCCGAAGGCCACGGGGCCCGTGGCACCCGTGAAGGCCACGTTGTAGGTGCTGTTGGTGCCCGTGTTGTTCATGGTGGAGGCATCGGTGCCGGCCAGGTCATTGACGGCTAGGGCCCGGTAGGGATCCACCGCGAGGTCGGCGCTGTTGAAGGAGCCGGTGACCACGTTCTTGACGCTGCTGTGGGGCACGGCGCTGGCACCCGCCGCGGTGTAGTAGGTGGCGCCGGGGATGGGGGCGCTCGCGGTCACCGTGTTGTTCCAGTTCTTCGCGGCGGCCGTGAAGGGGTTGCCCGCGGCACCGGCCGTGGCGAAGGCCTTGAGCAGCGCGTCGATGGGCTTGAGGGTGGCGGGGTTGGCGGGATCCGTGTAGGTGCCCACGGCGCCGGTGGTGATGAAGCGGCCGATGACCTTCACATCATCCCGGTTCGCGGCCTTGCCGGCGGTGACGAGGTCACCTACGGTCTTGCCATAGCCGGAGAGGGCGATCTGCCCGCTGGCGGTCACGTTGCCGCGGATGCCTTCCAGGGCCGTGGCGCTGGCATCGGTGAGGAAGCCGGGGACGAGGCTCTTGTAGACGCCAGGGCTCACCAGGGTGTTGAAATCGACCAGGGGCGTGGCCTGGGCGGCGAAGCCGAAGGCGAGGGGGCGGCCGACGCCCAGGTGGGTGACGGAGTCCTTCAGGGCGCTGGTCACCACGTAGACGTAGCGGGTGGCGGGCTTCAGGGGGAGTTTGGGGAAGGCCAGCACCTGGTTGGTGCCCTCGGTGGCCGTGTCCGCGCCCAGGACCTTGAAGGTGAAGAGCGGGGTGATGTCGGTGAAGGTGAGGGGGTTGTTCTCCGTGACGCCGTTGGAATCCGGAGTGATCTCGTAGATCTTGAAGCCAGCCGCCAGGGTGGTGGCGTCCACGGCCCGGGTGAACTCCATGAAGATCGGGGCGTTGATGCCGGCCACCGCGTGCTTGCCCGCCACTTCCACCGTGTTGACGAAGCGGAGCGCGTTCAGGGGGTTCAGGGGCGTGGTGGAGGTGGGGGCCTCCGTGGCCAGGTTGAAGGCCGGGCTGGCCGCCGTGGCGAGGACGTTCGGCAGGGGCAGGATGCCCTTGGCGGGGTCGAAGGTCGGCGTGTTCTCAGCCGTCGTGTAGGTGCCGGAGTCGCCGGAATTCGGGGGCGGGACGCTCCGCACATCGGTGCTCCCGCCGCAGCCCAGCAGGAGGAGAAGTGGAAGCCCGAGTAGAGCGCCGCGTTGAAGACGTGACATGGGAGACCTCATTGGTGGAACAGAACGGTGACAAGGGGGTGTGGACCTGACGATAGGCACTCCCCGGACGGATTTCCAGCCTCAAATGAGGGACGGGGAAACCTACCCGGAGTCAACAACGACGCGGTCTCCCGAGCCAAAAGGAAAGGCCCACCGAAGTGGGCCTTTCCAGCCTAGAAACGAGAGGCTTATTCCGCGACGGCGAACACCACCTTGTCGTTCTTGAAGCGCTCCTTCTTCAGCAGGGTGACGGTGGCCATCTGCTTGTCCTCGGAGATGGCGAGCTTGTAGTGCTCATCCTTCACGTAGGAGCCGGGCACCACGTTGACCTTGCCGATCTTCTTCAGGTTCATGTCGGCCGCCTTGATCGTGATCACCTCGGCGGAGCGAAGGTCCAGGCTCTGGGTGAAGAGGTCGTCGCGCCAGTTCTTGCCGGCCCGATCCTTGGCGAAGACGGGGATCTCGATGATGCCTTCCTTCTTCAGGGAATCCCGGTTGCCCACGATGTAGTGGAGGCTGTTCAGGGAGGCCAGCTGCTGGGCGTTCTCACCCTGGAGCTTGGCGCGCTCCTCGATGAGGGTGGAGCGCTCGGTGCGCAGGCCTTCGATGTCCTCGGAGAGCTTCTTCTTCTGGCTTTCCAGATCCAGCACGTCCTCCTGGAGCTTGTCGTTCTCGGCCACGGCGGCATCACGCTCGCCCTCGATCTTCTCGCGCTCCTGCTTCTGGAGCTCGGAGGGGGTGATCTTGGCGCGGCCCTTGGCCACCCAGGTGCCGTACACGCCGTTGGCGTAGAAGTGGTAGACCTCGAAGCCGGGGGCCAGCTTCTCCATGATGTTCACGTTGGAGACGAGCTTTCGGGCCTCGGCGTCGGAAACGCCCTTCTTCTTCAGGAACTTGATGGCCATGCCGTAGTGGCTGTCGCCTTCCCGGGCCCGGTCGGGGGTGGGCAGGTCCTGCTTCAGCTTGGCGATCTTGCCGTTGAGATCCTTGATCTCCTTGTCCTTGTCCAGCACTTCCTGGAGGAGGGCCTGGTAGGAGCTGTTCTTCTCGTTCTTGATGCGCTCCTCAAGGGCCTTCTTCTGCTCTTCGGAGAGCTGCATCGTCTCGGCGTTCACGCGGACGTCGGAGACACCGGCCTGGGCCAGCTTCTTCTGCTGTTCGCTGCCGGCCTGGCCCAGCTGTTGCCCGGCCTTGTCGGCTTCGGCGGCTTTCTGGGTGAGCTCACGGATCTGGGGGTCTTCGCGCTTGCAGGCGGTGAAGACGAGGGCCATCGAGGCCACGGCAGCCAAGAGGGTGGTACGCAGGGCACGCTTCATGGGGATCCTCCGCAACTGGGGGTCTTCGGGCCGATGGGGTGGTCCCCCACGATACCGGGGGGCGCCTCCCCCGGGCAAGGAGCCGGTGGCTCCACCACCCAAGAGGGCTGATAAGATGGTGAGTTCCAAGGAACCCCGCCCTTCCCCCGCACCCGTTTGGAGTTCACATGGCCAAAACCGGCCGGCACCTCTTCACGTCCGAAAGCGTCACCGAAGGCCACCCGGACAAGATCGCGGATCAGATCAGCGACGCGGTGCTCGATGCCGCCCTGACGGACGATCCCACCAGCCGCGTGGCCTGTGAAACCCTCGTCACCACCGGCCTGGTGGTCGTGGCGGGTGAGATCACGACCAAGACTTACATTCCCGTGGCCAAGCTCGTCCGCGAGACGGTGAACGCCATCGGCTACGACGACGGCCGCAAGGGCTTCGATGGCAACACCTGCGCCGTGATGGTCACCCTCGACCAGCAGAGCCCCGACATCGCCATGGGCGTGGACACCGGCGGCGCCGGCGACCAGGGCCTCATGTTCGGCTACGCCACCCGGGAAACCCCGGAGCTGATGCCCGCCCCCATCCAGTACGCCCACGCCCTCACCCGCCAGCTCTCGCGGGTCCGCAAGGACGGCAGCCTCCCCTGGCTCCGCCCCGACGGCAAGAGCCAGGTCACCGTGGAGTACGACGGCGACCAGGTGCGCCGCATCGACGCCGTGGTCATCAGCACCCAGCACGATGAGGTCGTCACCAACGAGATCATTCGCGCCGAGATCGAGCGCCAGGTGATCCGGGCCGCCCTGCCCGCGGAGTTCCTGGACAAGGACACGAAGTTCTACATCAACCCCACGGGCCGCTTCGTCATCGGCGGTCCCATGGGCGATGCCGGCCTGACGGGCCGCAAGATCATCGTGGACACCTACGGCGGCGCCGGCCACCACGGCGGCGGCGCGTTCAGCGGCAAGGATCCCAGCAAGGTGGACCGCTCCGCCGCCTACTTCGGCCGTTACATCGCCAAGAACATCGTGGCCGCCGGCCTCGCCGACCGCTGTGAGATCCAGCTCGCCTACGCCATCGGCGTGGCCGAGCCTGTCTCCATCAGCGTGGACACCTTCGGCACCGGCCACGTCTCCGACGAAGCCATCGTGAAGGCCGTGCGCAGCGTCTTCAGCGCCACGCCCAAGGCCATGATCGAGACCCTCGATCTGCGCCGCCCCATCTACCGCCCCACCGCCGCGTACGGCCACTTCGGCCGTCCCGAGTTCAGCTGGGAGAAGACCGACAAGGCCGAAGCCCTCAAGGCCGCCGCCAAGTAAGGCCGTACACTCCGCTCCCCTGGATCGCGCCCTCCCCCGGAGGGCGCTCCTGTTCAGGCCCGCCGGGCCTTCACAAAATGGGGTCCCTTGGCCACATCGGCCGTTCCGAGTTCAGCCGGGAGAAGGCCGACACCAAGTAAGGCCGGAGGCTGGAGACCAGAGCAAACACGGGCGCTCTTAGGGGCGCCCGCTCCGTTTCCAGCCTCCAGCCTCCAGCCTCCAGCTTAGGCCTTCCTCCGCTCCGCCTTCCGGCGCTCCGCGCATTCGCTCGCGGCGACGGGAGGGGCCGTCTCTTCCCGCTCCACGCGGTTGCGGCCGCCGTGCTTCGCGCGGTACAGGGCCTCGTCGGCGGCCTTGAGCAGGTCTTCGGGGCTGCGGTCCCCATCGGGGGTGAGGCAGGCCGCTCCGAGGCTCATGGTCTTCTGGATGGTGGTGCCCTCCAGGGTGTGCGAACTTGCCTCGAACTTCGTGCGGAGCCCCTCGGCGGCGAGCACGGCGCCCTCCAGATCCGTATTGGGCAGGAGCACCGTGAACTCCTCGCCGCCATAGCGCGCCGCGAGATCCGTGGAGCGGATGCCGTTCTTGAGCAGGGCCCCCATGTTGCGGAGCACCTCGTCGCCCATGGCATGGCCGTAGGTGTCGTTCACCATCTTGAAGTGGTCGACGTCCATCATCAGGAGGGAGAGGGGCTGGTCGAAGCGCTTCACGCGGGCCACCTCCTCCTCCAGCCGCTTCATGAGGTGGCGGCGGTTGGGCAGGCTCGTGAGGGCGTCGGTGACGGAGAGCGCCTCCAGCTGGGCGTTCTTCTCCCGCAACTCATCCTGCAGCTTCTTGAGCTTGTGGTGGATGCGGACGCGGGCCAGGAGCTCCTTCTCATGGAAGGGCTTCAGCACGTAATCCGAGGCGCCCCGCTCCAGGATTTCCGCCTTGCGGTCGAGGTCGTCCTCCGCCGTCAGCATGATCACGGGGATCTGCGCGAGCTCGGGGCGGCTGGCCTTGAGGCCCAGGAGCTTGAGGCCGTCGAAGCCGGGCATCACCAGGTCGCAGAGCACCACGTCCGGCTGCTGCTCCATGAGGATCTTGAAGGCGCTGAGGCCGTCCCCCGCCTCCAGGAAGGCCCCGAAGGCCTCGTCCTTCATGAGCACCGCCTTGATCTCCTGCCGGATCATGGCGTTGTCGTCGACGATCAGAACGCGGCTGGCCGCCATCCTAGGCTCCCCCTTCGACGGCGGCCGCCGCCTTGATCTTGGCCACCCAGGCGGACCAGGCCGCCGGATCCAGGGCCCCGGGCCGGGGCTCCCGCAGGTTCGCGCGCATGGCCCGCGAGCGCCCGAGCGCGTGCTCCCAGGCGGAAGCGGGCAGCTTGCCCAGGGCCGCGGCGCAGGCGGAGACGCCCGCCTCCGTTTGGCACACGAGGAGCCACTCATGCCCGGCCGCGAGGGACAGGCGCACCCGGGCGTCCCAGTCCCAATCCGTGCAGCCCCCCATCTCCAGGTCGTCGGGCAGGAAGCGGCCCCGCACGCCCCAGGGGTTGTCGGCCACGGAGCCCCGGTGGAGGCTGGCGGGCAGGCCCTCGGTGGCGGGCAGCTTGAGGTGGGCCACCATCGCCAAGCGGTCGTCGTTCCCCAGGGCGATGAACGGCCGGGCGTTCTCGGCGATCTGATCCGCATCGGTGAGCTCGGGCAGTCCCTTGTGGCTGTCCAGCAGCGTGCCGCCCAGGCCCGGGAAGTGCTTGAGGCAGCCCCGCACGCCCGTGGATTCCAGGCCGTGGAGGAAGGCCCCCGCCGCGGCGGCCACTTCGGCGGGATTGCGGCTGGCGCAGCGATCCCCCATGCCCGTGCCGGGGTGGCCGTCCCAGAGGTCCGCCACCGGGGCGAAGTCCACGTTGAAGCCCAGCAGGGCGAGGCCCTCGCCCCAGAGGCGCCCCCAGGCTTCGCAGGCGGCCGTGCCGCCCGCCTTCCAGATGATGCGGAGGTTCGGCGTCTCGCCCACCCAGGGGCGCAGGCGGCTCACGGCGCCGCCCTCCTGATCCAGGGCGATGGCCAGGGGCCGCGCCTTGCCCCAGCGGCCCTGCAGCCCGTCGTTGAGGGCCTTGCAGGCGGCAGGGCCCGCGGCGGGATCGGGGTCGAGGTTCCGCGCGAAGAGGATCACCCCCCCGGGATGGAGGTCGGTGCGGACCTCCGCGGGGGTGCGCCCCGTGAAGCCCATCCAGAGGATTTCCTGTTGCCTGGTCATGAAGCCACTTTATCCGGGACCGGGCCTCCCGCTCCCCCGAGGGCCAGCTCCAGATGGCGGAGGAAGAGGACGAAGTCGGGGTCCATGGGGCTGAAGGCGCTGCGCCCCTCGTAGCCCATGGCCAAGGCCCCGAAGGGCCGGGGGCCGGAGCCCGAGAGCATCACGCCGTGGGCCTCCGGATAGCCCAGCTGGCCCTCCCAGCCCACGTCCAGGGCGCCGAGGCCGGAGGGCAGCTTCCGGGGGCCGTGCTCGTAGACCAGCCGCCACCCGCCGTTCCCGGGCACGTAGAAGCCGAGGCCGTCGGGCTGCCAGCGGGCCTGGAGGTGCTCCATGAAGAGGGCCATGCTGCCCTGCCCCGGCATGCGCTGGCTGGCCGCCG
>DATEZP010000065.1:0-10627 GCA_035255465.1 Holophagaceae bacterium | reverse complement strand
GCGCACGCGGCGCTGGCCCTTGGAGTCGGCGGCGGCGCGGAAGAGGTTGAAGGCGCTGGCGGCGAAGACGGAGGTGACGTCCTGCAGTTTCAGGTCGTAGCGCACGTCGGGCTTGTCGGAGCCGTACCACTCCATGGCGTCTTGGTAGGGCAGGCGCGGGAAGGGGCCCTTCACCTCGCGGCCCACGAGCTTGGACACCTTCTCCATGAGGGGCTCGATGACACCCTGCACGTCCTCCTGGCGCACGAAGCTCATCTCCACGTCCACTTGGGTGAACTCGGGCTGGCGGTCGGCGCGCAAATCTTCGTCCCGGAAGCAACGGCAGATCTGGATGTAGCGCTCGAAACCGGAGACCTGCAGCAGCTGCTTGAAGAGCTGGGGGCTCTGGGGCAGGGCGAAGAACTCGTGGGGGTGCACGCGGCTGGGCACGAGGTAGTCGCGGGCGCCTTCGGGGGTGCTCTTGGTGAGGATGGGCGTTTCGAACTCGATGAACTCGTGTTCGAGGAAGTGATTGCGGGTGACGTTGGCGATCTGGCTGCGGAGGATGAGGTTGCGCTGCAGGCTGGCGCGGCGCAAATCCAAGAAGCGGTACTTGAGGCGCAGATCCTCGTTGGCGCCCTGGCCCTCGTGATCCTCCACGGGGATGGGCGGGGTGGCGGCGGTGTTGAAGATGAGGAGCTTCGTGAGCTTCACTTCAATGGCGCCCGTGGGTAGGTTGGGGTTCTTGCTCTCGCGCTCGATGACCACGCCTTCGGCGCCCAGCACGAATTCGCTGCGGATGGTGCGGGCCTTCTCCACGAGGGCGGGGTCGGCGTCGGAGGTGTCCAGGCGCAGCTGCACGATGCCCCAGCGATCCCGGAGGTCCAGGAAGATGAGGCTGCCCATGTCGCGCACTTTGCGGGCCCAGCCCAGCAGGCGCACGGTCTCCCCGGCGTGATCCAGGCGCAGGTCCCCGTTCCGGTGGGTGCGCGAGAAGGTGCCGAGTTGATCGAGCTGCATGGGGGACTCCTGAACCTTTCAGGATACGGGGAAGGGGCGGTTGGCTCCACCCGGGAGGCCTCGGGGGGAGGCCCGGATGGAGGCGGGGCGGGGAACGAAATCAAACATGGGGGTTGCGTATAGATGGCCAAAAACTTACATTTTTCGCCATGATTGCCCCCTTACCCCCCCAGGTCCAGGCCTGCCTGGCCGCCATCGAATCGGAGAACCCGGCGGGATTCCGGGCCTGCTTCGCACCCCAGGCCCGCTTTTTCGGAACGTGGATCAGCACGGAAATCCAGGGGCTGGATTACATCCAGTGGGCTTTCCGGGCGGCGTTGGAGGTGATGCCCGGCCTTCGGGTGGTGCCCCTCGAAACCCACGGGGACGACGTGGAGCTGGGGGTCAGCGCTCAGATGATCCTCCGGGATGGGCGCACCACCGAGGGGCTGTGGGTGTTCAAGTTGGATGCGGAAGGGCGCATCGACCGGCTGGCGGTGCTGTGGGATCCCGCCACCCTGCTGCCGGGGCACGACAGCACGCCCACCCTCCCCACGGTTCTGCCGGATGCCGTTCGGGCTCCCCTGGAAGCCGCCTTGGAGGCCTTCAATCACGGAGATGAAGAGCGGCTCGTGGCCCTGCTCAGCCCCACTGGGCGCTACCGGGGCACCCTCGGCAAGGTGGAGACCCAGGGCCGGGCAGCGGCCCGGGGGGTGTTCCGGGGGATCCGCTACGCCACGGGCCTGGATCAGGTGATGGCGGGCCGCGTGGTGGGGCGCATGCCTGAGGTGGCCTTCAAGGTGAGCATGGGGATTTCCTTCACGGGGGCCTCCACCGAGGGCTGGTGGGTGCTCCGCTTCACGGAGGGCGGCGCCATCCAGCGGATGGCCGTGCTGTGGAATCCCCTGCAGCTCTTGAGTCGTCGGCGATCCTCAGTCAGCTGAGGCCGTTACCTCAGACTTGGGCTTCCTCAGCGTTCTCAAGGGGCCGCGGAAGCGGGAATCGCGGGCAGGGTCAGTCGGAACCGCGCGCCTTCCCCTGGCGCGGAGAGGCAGCTCAGGCTGCCCCCGTGGGCTTCGGCGATGGCCTTGGCCATGGCCAGGCCCAGGCCGGTGCCGGCCCCTTCGGGCTTGGTGGTGAAGAAGGGCTCGAAGAGCCGCTCCCGAAGGGCTTCGGGCACCCCGGGGCCGCTGTCGCTGACCTCCACCACGAGATCGCCCCCTTGGGTCGGTTCGCCCTCCTGGCTCACCTGGATGCGGATCCAGCCCTGGGGCCCCACGGCATCCCGGGCATTGAGGCCGAGGTTCATGAGGAGTTGCAGGATCTGGCCTGAATCGAACCGGCCTCGGAGCCCCTGGGCGGGCGGTTCGAAGCGGAGGTCCACCCCCACGGGCAGGGCGTGGCGCAGCAGGTCGACGCATTCCTGGACCAGGTCGCCGAGTTCACCTGGCTCGCCGGGCCGCTCCGGCTGGGGGCGCACGAGCCCGAGCATCTGTTGCAGGAGTTCGTGGGCCCGCTCGGAGGCCCGGATGATGGTGTGGACGCTGCGGGATTCCGAATCGGTGCGGGGGTTGAGGGCCAGCAATTCCGCGGAGCCGAGGATGGCCTGAAGCAGGTTCTTGAGGTCGTGGTTCACGCCCCCCGAGAGCTGCTGGGCCAGCTCCCGGCGCTGATGCTGGATCAGCTGCGCGCGCACCTCATGGAGTTCGCTCACGTCCTGGAGCACGCCCTGCAAGCCTCCGGCCGTGGCTTTGATCGTCCACTGGGTCCACAGCTCCCGCCCCGTGCCGGCGAGCATGCGGGCATCGAAGGATTCCAGCCCACCCCGGGCGGCCCGGTGCCGGGCACCGGCGAGCCGGTGCAGATCCTCAGGATGGAAGGCCCGCTCCACGCCCCCGGGGGCCGCGAGTTCCGCGGGATCCAAGCCGAGCACCGCTTCCACGGAGCGCTCGAAAGTCCAGCGCCCGGTCGCCGCGTCCCACCGCCAGGGCACCACCCGGGCCCGCCGGGTGGCCTCCAGCAGCGCCAGGCGATTGTCGGCCTGCACCTTCAGGTAGGCGAAGAGCATCAGGGCCGTGACGGTCACGAAGAACCAGCCCTTGGCGACGCTCAGGCGAAGGTGCCACACGGGATCCGCCACGGCCCAACCCAAGGCGCGATCCGAGAAGAGGATCCAGAGGGCCGCGAGCCCCGCGTAGGTCAGGGCCACCCGGCTCGCCATGGATCGGGGAAGAAAACCAAAGGCGCGGGGGAGGGGCATCGAGGGGTTCCTTCCGCATCATAGGCGAAGCGCGCGGAATTCAAAGTGATCTGGGAACCCTCTCCGCCCTGCTGGAAGCCGATCCTCCCGGCCCTGAACGCCCGAAGGCCCCAGGAAGGCGCAGCCTCCCCGGGGCCTTCGGAGGGTGGGGTTATTTGCCCGCAGGCATCCGGCCCGCGGCGATCTCGAAGAAGTTCGCGTAGTTGAGGAAGTCGCCGAGGGGTTTCACGTCGGCCCAGGTGGCGTGGTCGAAGCTCGCGTCCAATTCCTTGCCGCTCATCTTGGGGTGGGCCTTCACGTGGGCTTGCACGGCCTTCATGAAATCCCGGAAGTGGAGGAGGTCCTTCTTGGTGGCCACGGGGCCGTGGCCGGGGATGATCTTGGCGTTGTCGGGGAGGAAGGTGAGCACGTGCTCCACGTTCTCCAGCATGCCGGCGAGGCTGCCTCCGGCGCTGAGGTCGATGTAGGGGATCACGCCGTTGAAGAAGAGGTCGCCCATGTGCATGACGGGCACGGAGGCGCCGGGGATGCCCACCATGATGTCGCCATCGGTGTGGCCCGGCCGGTAGTGCAGGAGGTGCATTTCCACGCCGCCCAGGTGGATGTCCATGCGGGCCTTCACGCGGCCATCCTCCTCGCCCACGGTGATCTCGGGCAGGCCACCCTGCTGGTCGGCGGGCTTGCCCTTCTGGTCTTCCAGGAGGTGCTTCCGCACGTTGGTGTGGGCGACGATGGCCACCACCTGGCTTTCCAGCCCGCGGTTGCCGCCCGTGTGATCGCCATGGTGGTGGGTGTTGATGAGGTACTTGATGGGTTTGTCCGTCACGGACTTCACGGCGTCGCGCAGACCCGGGAGGATCTTCTCGAACTGATCATCGATGAGCACCGCGTACTTGTCGGTGACCACGAGGCCGATGTTCCCGCCATTGCCATAGATGCAGTAGATGTTGTCGGCCACCTTCTCCACCTTGTGGATCTTCTGGTCGGCCTGGCTGTTCTTGGCGTGCTTCACGTGGGCGGCGAGGGGCGCCGTCGCGAGGAGCAGACCGAGGAGGGGTGCCGTTGCGCGCATGGGATCTCCGGGAAATGAGAGGCCATGCTAGTCCTCCGGGAGAGGGATGGATACAGGCACTTTTCGGTGTGTCTTGATTTCGGATCTCGGGGCCCGATCCACGGCCTCGATTTCCGGGTGCCGAGGCTTGGATTCGGGCGTAGCGTGATCGGAACGATCCCCGCGAGGTGCTCCATGGACTGGCTCCGCAGGCTGTTGCTGACTTCCTCGATCGCGTTGCTGGCGGGAGGTCCGGATGGAGCGCCCCCCACGGCCGCCTCGTGGAAGCCCTTCAACCTGGGGCGCCATCACCGCAAGGTCTCCACGAAGGTGGCGGGAGCCCAGAAGGCTTTCGATCAGGGCCTCATCTGGGCCTATGCCTTCAACCATGACGAAGCCGTGCGGGCCTTCCAGGAAGCGGCGCGGCTGGATCCGGGGCTCGCCATGGCGTGGTGGGGCATCGCCCTCGTGAACGGCCCCCACATCAACAACCCGACGTTGGACGAGGGCCACGCGAAAGCGGCCTGGGAGGCGCTGGCGGAAGCGCAGAAGCGGGCTTCCTCGGCCAGTCCGGTGGAGCAGGGGCTCATCGCCGCCCTGGCCCATCGGTATGCGCTGCCGAGCCCCGGGGATCGCAAGGCGCTGGATGAGGCCTACGCCCAGGCCATGCAATCGCTGATGGTGACATTCCCCAAGGATGCGGATGTGGCGGCCCTCACCGCCGAAGCCCTCATGGATGTGCGGCCCTGGGATCAATGGACGCGCGCGGGCGAGCCCCAGCCGGGCACGAAGGAGATCCTCGAGGCCCTGTATCGGGCCTTGAAGCTCGCGCCGGATCATCCGCTGGCCCTGCACCTCACCATCCACGCCACGGAGGGCTCGCCCCATCCGGAGCGGGGCAAGGCGGCCGCGGACCGCCTGCGGATGCTCGTCCCCGATGCGGGCCACCTCCTGCACATGCCCGGCCACACCTACGCGCGCATCGCGGATTGGAAGGGCGCGGCGGAGGCGAACGTGCGGGCCATGGCCGCGGATGCCCGCTACAAGGCCCGCACGCCCGAGATCGGCTTCTATGGGTTGTACATGGTGCACGACGCGGACTTCCTCGCCTACACGGCGCTGATGGAGGGCCGCAAGGACGTGGCCCTCGCTCAGACGAAGGCGGTGGTGGCCACGTTCCCGTTGACCTGGGTCGTGGAGAACGCGGTCTTCGCGGATTCCTTCCAATCCCGCTACTGGGAGGGGCTCAAGCGCTTCGGGATGTGGGAGGAGCTGCTGGCTCAACCCGCGCCGGATCCGCGCCTGCCCCTGTCCACGGCCTACTGGCACGCGCTGCGGGGCACGGCTTTCGCGGCCCTCGGGAAGGTGGAGGAGGCGCTCCGGGAGCAGGCCGCCTTTGAAGAGGCCCGGGTGAAGGTTCCGGAGGGCTTCTCCTGGGGATCCAACGCCGCCGGGCCCGTGCTGCAGGTGGCCAAGGCCTACCTCGCGGGGGAGATCGCCTTCCGGCAAGGCAAGACGGAGGAGGCCGTGGCTCGGCTGGGGGAGGCCGCGAAGCTGGAAGATGCCCTCAAGTACGACGAGCCGCCGGCGTGCGTGGTCCCGGCCCGCCACGCCCTGGGCGCGGTGCTGCTGTCGGCGAAGCGCGCGCAGGAGGCCGAGGCCGTCTATCGGGCGGACCTCAAGGCCTATCCTGGGAATTACTGGTCCCTGCTGGGGCTTCAGCAATCGCTGGCGGCCCAGGGACGCCAGGCCGAGGCCGCGAAGGCCGGCCGGGCGCTCAAACGCGCCCAGGCCCGGGCGGAAGTGCAGGCGGAAACCAGCTGCCTGTGCGTGAAGGGGAGCTGAACCTCAACCCACCCGCAGCGATGCATCCTCCGCTTGGAGCGGAAGGTGGATCTCCGCCACCATGCAGCGGGTTCCCCCGCCTCCGCAGTGCTCGATGGTATCGATGGGGGCCACCACGGGTTGGGCGTGGGCGAGGATCAGATCCCGCTGCGCCTCCGTGAGGGAGTGCCAGGCCCGGCGGCTCATGGCGAAGACCGGGTGGCCGTTCCAGCCCTGGAGCTCGATCATGTTGCCGGCGAAGGCGTTCATCTGGGCGCGGGAGATGGGCAGCACCACCTTGCCCGTGGCCTGGAAGTGGTGCAGCAGCGCGGCCCGCTGCGCGGGATCTGCGATGGCCTCCAGGCAGATCACGGCGAGGGTGCGGCCCAGGGCCATCATCACGTTGGTGTGGTAGATGGGCGTGCCGGCTTCATCGGTGGCGTCGAACCACACGGCGGTGAAGCCCATGAGGTCGCAAAAGGCCTGCACGGCCTCCGGGTGGGAGCGGGAGGAGCGGCAGAGGTAGGCCAGGCGATGCTCCCGGTCCAGCACCATGGAGCCGGTGCCTTCGAGGTAGCGGCCCGTGGTTTCCAGGGGGCTCAGGTCGAGGGTGCGGCGGATCTCGAAGCGCTCGGCCACGGCGGCGAGGATGGAGGGGTGACGCTCCAACCGCCGATTCGGGGCCTCCATGGGATAGAGGATCACGGTGCCATCGGCGTGGAAGCTCACCCAGTTGTTGGGGAAGATGGAATCGGGCGTGGGGGGCGCGGGCGTATCCTGCACCACGAGCACGGCGACGCCCGCGGCCTCCAGGGCGGCGACGTAGCCATCGAACTCGGCCAGGGCCTGGGCCTGGGGATCCAACCCAGGGGCGGGGCTGCGCTGGAAGGCGTTGGAGCCCATGGTCTCGGGGTTGGCGTCGAAGCGGGTGGGTCGGACCATCAGCACGTGGGACGTGGTCTGCACGGTGCCTCCAGGGAATCGACCATTCTGGAGAGAAGGCGGCGCCCGGGGCCGTCGAATTGCGCGGTGTGTCACCCGGAATCCGCTAGGCTGGGAAGGGTAGGCAGCGGATTCCGCTGTGGAGGACCCATGAGCCACCCCGGGCTGGATGCCATCGACCTCAAGATCCTAGAGATCCTGCGGAAGGATGGCCGCATCACCTACCAGGCCCTCAGCGAGAAGGTGCACCTCACGCCGCGCCCCTGCCAGGAGCGGGTGCGCAAGCTGGAGGCCGCCGGCGTCATCAAAGGTTATTCGGCCCGCATCGACGCCTCGGCCACGCCTCGCGCCGTCATCGTCCATGCCCAGATCGCCCTGGCCAGCCAGAGCGGTCGGTCCGCGCAGCAGGCCTTCGAAGCCGAAGTGAAGAAGCGCCCGGAAGTGCTCGACTGCTGGCTCGTGAGCGGCCCCTTCGACTACCTCGTGCGCCTCGCATTCCGCGACCTGGAGGAGTATCGGGCCCTCACCAGCGACTGGCTCGCCCGGGAAGCCTTCCGCATCGAGAAGATCGTGGGAAGCCCGGAGCTGCAGGCGATCAAGACAGCTCAAGGATAAAAGAGGAAATCACCACCAAGACACCAAGACACCAAGGAAAGACAAGGAGGCTTGGGGGCCATCTTTTGCTTTTCTTGGTGTCTTGGTGGTGAATCAGTTGTTGGTCCTAGTGGTGCCGTGACCCACCGCGGCCCGCAGGGCGGGCGGCGTCGGAGCGGCCGGAGCCGCTGCGCTCGCCGGAAGGGCGGTTGCCGGAGGGGCGGCCACTGGAGGGACGGGAGCCGCCCGCTGAGCGACCTCCGCCGCCGGGGCGGGGACCCCGGGGGCCGCGGCCACGGCCGTTCTCGATGGGCTCGGGGACGTAGTTGGGATCCTGTTCGAAGCCGGGGACGACTTCCTTCTCCAGGCTGCGCTTCAGGAGCTTTTCGATGTCGCGGAGCATGCCCTGCTCGGCGCGGTCCACGAGGCTCCAGGCTTCGCCTTCGGCGCCGGCGCGGGCCGTGCGGCCGATGCGGTGGACGTAATCCTCGGGCACCTGGGGGAGCTCGAAGTTCACCACGGCGGGCAGCATGTCGATGTCCAGGCCGCGGGCGGCGATGTCCGTGGCGACGAGGGCGCGGATGCGGCCGCCCTTGAAGTCGGTGAGGGCCTTCACGCGGGCGGACTGGCTCTTGTTGCCGTGGATCGCCAGGGAGGGGATGTCGGCGTTGGAGAGCTGCTCGGCCAGGCGGTTGGCGCCGTGCTTGGTGCGGGTGAAGATGAGCACCTGCTCCAGGCCCTTGGAGTGGATGAGGTGGGCCAGGAGGTGCCGCTTGCGGGGCTGATCCACGAGGTGCACGGTCTGCTTCACGCGGTCGGCGGTGGTGTTGCGCGCGGCCACTTCCACGATGGCGGGATCCTTGAGCATGCCCTCGGCGAGGCCGCGGATGTCATCGCTGTAGGTGGCGCTGAACAGCAGATTCTGTCGCTTGACGGGCAGGAGCTTGAGGATGCGCTTGATGTCGTGGATGAAGCCCATGTCGAGCATGCGATCGGCTTCGTCCAGCACGAGCACTTCGATGGCGTTGAAATCCACGAAGCCCTGGCCGTGCAGATCGATGAGACGGCCGGGGGTGGCCACGAGGATGTCCACGCCGCGGCGGAGGCCATCCTGCTGGGGGCGCTCGCCCACGCCGCCGAAGATGCAGATGCTGCGCACGGGCATGTGCTTGCCGTAGGTGCGCACGCTCTCCTCCACCTGGAGCGCGAGCTCGCGGGTGGGGGTGAGCACGAGGACGCGGGGCGCCTTGCCCTTGGGGCCTTCCAGCTTCTGGAGGAGGGGCAGGGTGAAGGCGGCCGTCTTGCCGGTGCCCGTCTGGGCGGCGGCGCGGAGGTCGCGGCCCGCCAGGACCACAGGGATGGCCTGGGCCTGGATGGGGGTGGGCGTCGTGTAGCCTTCTTCGGACACGGCGCGCAGGAGCTCGGCCCGCAGGCCGAGGGTATCAAAGGACATGGGTTGCTCCCGGTGTGGGCCTCCCCATCAATCCCGGTAGGGGGATGGGGCCCGGTCGGGGCATGCAAAAAAAAGGCGGGCGGCTGACCGGCGCCCGCTCCGCTGTTTTTATATTAGCAGGGAAAAGCCAACCCCGAAGGCACAAAGGACGCGTAGGCCACGAATGAGGCCGCATTTTGATGGTCTTCGTGGCTTTAGTGCCTTTGGAATGGGCTTTTTAACGGGCCACTTCCCGGATCAGCCGATCGAAGGCCTCCACGCCCTGGTCGAAGTCCGCGATGCGGATGCGCTCGTCCTGGCCGTGGGCGCGGACGTCGTCTTCGTCGATGGGGATGGCGCTGATGCCGTAGGTGGGGATGCCGGCTTCGCGGAGGTAGGCGCCGTCGCTGCCGCCGGTATCCATGCAGGGCAGGACCGGGAGGCCGGGCCACTGCTTCGCGGTGGTGCGTTCCAGGGCGGCCATGAGGTCGGGGCGCAGGGGGCTGGCGGGGTTGGGTTTGGGTTTGGAGGTGAGGGTGAGCTTCACGCGGGGGTCGGCCAGGCGCTGGCGCACGCGCTCCACGATTTCCTTCACATCGTCGCCGGGGAGGAGGCGGATGTTGAGGGAGGCCTTGGCGGTTTGGGGCAGGGCGTTCTCCGCGTGGCCGCCGCTGAGGCGCGTGGCCTTCACCGTGGAGCGGAGGTTGGCGTTCCAGGTGGGATCCAGGGAGAGCTTCGCCGCGGCGGCTTCGTCCTTGGGGTTGGTGGCGAGGGCCACCATGGCCGCGCCCAGTTCGCCGCCCTCCAGGGCGCCCATCCGGGCGAAGAAGGCGCGGTGGGATTCGTCCACCCGCAGGGGCAGGTTGAAGCCCTCGACCTTGCCGAGCGCGGCGCCCAGCACGTGGATGGGGTTGCCGGGGCGGGGCAGGGAGCTGTGGCCGCCGGGATCGGTGACCTCCAGTTCCAACATGTAGAAGCCCTTCTCGGCGGTCTGGAGCGTGCGGTAGCGGGCCACGCCCTTGCGGCTGGTGAGGCTGCCGCCATCGCCATTGAGGCAGTACTCGGCGTCGATGAGGTCGCGGCGGTTCGCCAGCAGCCACTCGATGCCGTTGTAGAAAGTGCCGCCCTCCTCGCCGGTGGTGAGGGCGAGGATGAGGTCCCGGCTGGGTTTGAAGCCCTCCTTGGCCATGCGGAGGAAGGCCGCGGCTTCCACCGCCGCCTCGCCCTTGATGTCCTGGGTGCCGCGACCGTAGTACCAACCTTCGGACTCCGTGAGCTGGAAGGGCTCCCGCGTCCAATCCGAGCGCTTGGCCTCCACCACGTCCAGGTGGGAGATCACGAGCAAGGGCTTCTGCGCGGAGCGGCCGCGCAGGCGCACGACGAGGTTCCGGTGCCGGGCCTGGGGGCCCACCACGGCGATGTCGGCGGCGGGCACGCCCGCGGCGCGGAACTGCCGCGCCAGGGATTCCACCAGGGGGGTGGTGTCGCCGTGTTCGCCGGTGGTGTCGGCGTCCACCATCTCCTTGAGGAGCTGGCGGGCGAGGGG
>DATEZP010000064.1:0-81164 GCA_035255465.1 Holophagaceae bacterium | reverse complement strand
CGAGAACGTCGTTGGAATCATCGAGCCACTGGATGATGTCCAAAAATTGGGCTTTGCCCCAGTCCATCAGACCCATGTAGGTCCTCCATGCGGCACTTGGCCGCGAACCAAGTCTACGCCGATGCGCAAGCGGGGTTGAGTGGGAGTGGGAAAAAAGGGGGTCAGAACAGGGGTTCGTTGGGAGCCCCTTCCATGTGCATCGGGGGATTGGTCTTAATGCGTGACGCGAGGCTCGGGGGCGAGGACGGCTCCGGCCCAGGTCCAGGCGTCATAGACCTCCTTGGCCACGGGCTGGGGGCGCCCGGGGGCGTTGGCCACGGTGAGGGCCAGTTCCCGGGTGAGGCTTACGATCCTCGCCATCTTCGCGAAATCGATCTTGTCGGGGGTATCCGTGGTCTGGTGGTAGTCCTCGTGCATTCCCGCGAAGAAGAAGAGGGCGGGGATGCCCTTCTTCACGAAGTTGAAGTGATCCGAGCGCCGCCAGTACTGCTCCGCGCCACTGCTCAACGGGAAACCCTGTTCCTCGGCGATGCGTCGGGCCTCGGCCGTGAGGGTGGTGACGGCATCCGGGATGCGCGCGGGGGTGACGTGCAGCTCATCGGCCTTGCCGCGCCCGATCATGTCGAGGTTCAAGTCGGCCACCACCTGCTTGAGATCCAGGGGGGGATGCTCGGTGAAGGCCTGGCTGCCGAACAGGCCATTCTCCTCCCCGCTCACGCTGAGGAAGAGGATGGTGCGCTTGGGCTTGGCGTGGGCCAGCAGCCGCGCGACCTCCAGGATTCCGGTCGTGCCGCTGCCGTTGTCATCGGCACCGGGCCACCGTTTGCCGTCGTGGGTGCCCAGGTGATCGTGGTGGGCGCTGACGATGACCACTTCCTCCTTCAGCTCGGGATCCGTGCCGGGGATGAGGCCGAGCACGTTGGACGCTTCCACGGCTTCCTTCTTCGCGGCCCAATCGAGCCGGAGGGTGCCGAGGGAGCGGGGCGCCGCGGGCTTTCCCGCGCCATCCAGGGCCTTCTGAAGGGCCTCTCCATCCAGCTTGAGGATCTTCATTCCGCTGGGGTAGACGGCGACCATCTTGGGCAGCGGAAAGGCCGGACCCGAGTCCTTCATCTGCAGGCGGGATTTGAGGAGGAAGCCCTGGAAGGCGGAGGCGTTCTTCTTCAGATCCTGATCTTTGGGATGGCTGCCCTGGAGCACGATGAGGCCGATGGCTCCGGCCTCCAACGCGGCCTTCTGCTTGGCGGTGTTGGAGGCGCTGGCGTGATTGGGGCTCTCCTTGAAGGGACCTTCGGGAAGGTCGGGCTGTCCGCTGAAGATCACGGCCCACTTGCCTTTGAGATCCACGCCTTGGTAGTCATCCCAACCCAACTCAGGGGCTTTGATGCCATAGCCCACGAGCACGGCTTCGGCTTCATGGCTTTCAGGGATGAAGCTCATGAAATCCTCGCCCAGCTTCAGGCGAGTTCCGTTCAAGGTGAGGCCGCTGGCGGCCATGTCCAGGGACGTGCGGGTCAGGCCGTAGGCGAAGTGATAGGGCGTTTCCCCGCCGATGCCCGGGCCCACGAGGGGCTTCAGTCCGTTCTCCTTCATGCGGCGGGCGATGAAGGCGGCGGCCTTCTTCTGGCCAGGTTCACCGGTGCCGCGCCCTTCGCAGGCGGGGCCCGCGAGGTAGAAGAGATCCTGCTTCATCCGGGCCTGATCGGGCTGGAGGTGCGCCTTTTGGGCGGGGGCGCCGGCCAGGAGGGGCAGGACGAGGGCGGGGCAGAGCAGGGTGGTGCGGAGGTGCATGGAAGCTTCCTAGCGGTGCTTGGCGGTGGGGTTGTCGATGCGGGTCTTGGTGTGGACCATGTGGGTGTCGGCGTCGATGACGCAGCGCCAGCCGCGGGATTCCTTGGGCATGTGGACGTCCACCTCCCACCCGCCGGTGGCGCCGTTCAAGGGGATGCGGTTCGCGGTCACGGCCCTTCCTCCGGTCTCCTGTTCCGCGATGCGCTTGGCCTCCTTGGCCGTGGTGACGGGCCCGCTGGAGCGCTTGCGGGGCTTGCCCGCGCTGGCGGGAAGCACAAGGGCGGGCAGGAGAAGGAGGGGCAGGATTCGCATGGTGGCGCTCCTAGAGGAAGGCTTCAGTGAGCCCGGCTTCTCGCAGCCAGTGGGCATGTTCGGTGGGGCGTTCGCTTCGGATGCCATCGCGGCGCAGGGCGTGCAGGAGGAGCGCCCCATCCTCGAACCCGAGGAGGGTGCCTTCGCCACTTTGCCGGAAGCACCCGGCGGGGCAGGGCAAGGCGGTGGGCAGGGCCCAGGCCACTTTCAAGGGGCCCTGGGCCGTCTCCAAGAAGGCGTTGGGCCAAGGGTCGGCCACGGCGCGGATCTGGTTGAAGGCTTCGCCGACGGACATGGCGAAGTCCAGCCGGCTGTCTGCGGGCTTGCGGCCGCCGAAATAAGTGGAGGGCCCCAGGGTCTTCTGGTCCACCCGGGGGGCCGTACCGTCCGCGAGGCGCGGGGCGATGTGGCGCACCAGGTCCCGGCCGGCTTCCGCCGCGCGCCAGGTAAGGCTCAGAGCCGTTTCATCCCAAGCGATGGGCAGGCGGGCTTGGGCGATGATGTGGCCATCATCGGGCTTGGGGGTCATGGCGTGGAGGGTGACGCCGGTTTCAGTCTCGCCCTTCACCAGCACCCAGTTGAGGGGAGCGCGGCCCCGGTACTTCGGCAGGAGGCTGCCGTGGAGGTTGAAGGCGCCCAGCCGGGGCAACTCCAGGAAGCGGCCCTGGATCATTTCGCGGAAATAAAAGCTGAGGAGGAGATCCGGCGCCTGGGCCTGGATGCGCTGGTAGACGGCCTCCGTGTTGAAGTCCGGTTCCAGGTGGATGGGGATGCCATGGCGTTCCGCCACCGCCGCGGGGGCCGTGAACCAGGCTTCGTCGGCACCTTGGGGATAGGTGTAGAGGCCCAGCACCCGCACCCCGGCCTCCAGCAGTCCCTCCAGGGCGGAGGTCCCCACGGGGCTATAGGCGCAGACGATGGCGGTGGCGGGCATGAAGGCTCCAGTTCCGCTGGGGTCATCGAAATGTCGCGGAGGGATGAGGCCAGGATAACAAGTCGTCCCACCCGTCAAAATGAATGGGATAAACCGGAATTCCCTGGGGCGTAACCCCTTTCGCCGGGGCCGATTTGACCCGATGGTTGGGATGGCCCCTGGGAGGTTCACCGTGCGTGCCGTGATCGTCAGTGCCCTCTTGATGTTGTCCCCCCTCGTGGGACAAGCCCCCGTACGCTCCTTGAACACCGGACCGTTCCAGGCTCCGGAGGAGATGAAGGACTATGTCCGCCGGGTCACCCTCGCCCAATTGGGCATGAGGCCCAAGGTGGAGGCCCTGTTGAGGATGACCTTCGCTCCCGTGGAGGAAGGTGGCCTCGGGCTTCAATACGACAATGGACGGACCCGCTCCGTGCAGGAGGTCTGGCAGGAGCGGCGGGCCAACTGCCTGGGGCTGACCGCCTTTTTCGTGGCGTCCTGCCGTGTGATGGGATTGGAGGCGGGATTCGCCGAAGCTCCCGGGGTTTCCCAGTGGCGGAAGATCGGTGATCTGATCCGCAATGAAAAACACATGGTCGCGGTGCTGGACAACAAGCCCATGGGCCTGCTGGTGATGGATTTCGCCCCGGAATTGAGGCGCAGCTTCTACCAGGTGATTCCGCTGGGAGAGGAGAAGGCCCTGGCCATGTTCCACAGCAACCGGGCCGTGGAGGCCCTGGATTCCGGATCGATCGAGGAGGCCTTCACGGAGGCCCAGGCGGGGATCGCCGCCAGCCCCGCGGTGGGGGTGGCCTGGAACGTCCTGGGTGTCGTTCAGCGGGAGCGGAAGGATGAGGTGGCTGCGGAAGCCGCCTTCCGCAAGGCGCTGGCCGTGGATCCCTGGGGTGGTTCGGCCTGTGGGAACCTCGAAAGCCTCTGCCAGAGCCAAGGGCGGGAGGTCGAAGCCGATGCCTTCCGGAAACTGGCCGTGAGCCTCCGGGCCAAGGATCCCTACTTCCATGCCTTCTTGGCCAAGGAAGCCCTTGGTCGGAATGATTTCAAACTGGCGCGCAAGGAACTCAACGCCGCGCTCAGGATCTACAAGCAGGAGCCGGAGTTCTACGTCCTCATGGCCATGGTGGAGATCCAGAGCGGCGATCAGCGCGACGCGGAGCGGGCCCTGGAGGAGGCCAAGAAGTGGGCGAGCCCGCTGGAACGGGCCCGCATGGATTCCAAATTGGCCAGGATCCGCAACCCCGGGAACTGATCCGCCTCGATCAGTTCGCCTCGAGTTCCGCCAGGCGATCCTGGGCTTCGGTGCTGTCGGGGTGGTGGATCAGGCACTCCCGGAGGTAGCGGCGTGCACCTTCCAGATCCGCGAGTTCCCCACGGGCTTCGGCCAAGTGGATGAGGGCTTCCTCGCACTGGGCGTCCACGGTGAGGGCCTGGCGCCAGTGCATTTCAGCGCGGTCCCACTCGCCCAGTTCAGCACAGGCGTGGCCGGCATCCAGGAGGAGGCGGAGGCGTCCCGGATCCATCCGGGCGGCCCGCTCGAGGTCCACACGGGCCTTCAGCGGGTCCTTGAGGTGGGCCAGGGCCAAGCCCCGCAGGTGCCAATAGGCGGCGTATTCGCGGCAGGTGTCCCCCAAACCGTCCAGGTAGGCGAGCAGGGGTTCCCAGGCCTCGAGCCCGGCCATGCAGTCCGCCTGCATCAACAGTAGGGCGGGATCATCGGGTTGGGTTTCCAGGAGGCGGCACACCTCGCCGTAGGCGGGTTCGTAATCGCCTAGGGCGACTTGGAGTTGCAAGCGGAGGGGCGGGGTGTGGTCACCTTGGGCCTCGGGAGGCAGCGGGGCGAGGTGCTTCCAGGCTTCCTCCGGGTCATCGTCCGACCAGAACGCGAATTCGGCCCGGCGGAGGGCCCATTCCCGACGCTGCTCCTCGCCGGCCCCGCCCACGGGGATCAGGGGCTCGGCCTTCATCAAGCTCTCATAGGCTTCATCCTCATCCCGCCGTTCCAGGGCCACGAGGTAGCGCTCCATCCAGAGGCGGAACGCGCCTGGGTGACGGTGGAGGCCCGCTTCCACGGTCTTCCAGGCGCCCTCCCGATCCCCGAGGAGGCGGTAAGCGGCGCTGAGCCCCAGCCAATGCATGGGTTGGGTGCGGGCGTCCTCGGGCAGGGGTTCCAGCAGGGCGAGCACGAGGGTGGGGCGGCCCGTGCGGAGCAGATGGAAGGCCGCCGCCGCGCGATCCCAGGCCAGGCGGGGATCTCCGTGGCGATCCATCAGGAGACCCAAGGCCTTTTCCCCGAGTTCGGGCATGCCCTGGGCGAGGGCGGCGAGCATCAGGTCCTCGAGGACCAGGGGATCCTCCACGGATAGCGGCAGGGCCTCCGCGAAGCGCACCCAGGCCCGGGTGGAGGCCTCCTCGCCCGCCCGGCGGAGTTCGAGGATCCCCAGCAGGTGGCGGAGGCGGCCCATCCAGGGCGCCCAGCGCATGTAACGTTCGCCCCTGCGGAGGTGGGCGGCGGTGGGATGTTCCGGTACCCGGCGGAAATAACGGGTGATGAAGATGCGCTTCCAAAGGGGGAGGCGGCGGAGTTGGGCGTCGAGGTGGTCGAGCCAGGCCTGGTCCCGATCTCCCAAGGCCCAGCGGGCGCGGCCCCGGAGCAGGGCGATCCGGTAGCCCAATTCGCCTTTGGCCCAGGCGGTGTCGCCCAGGGACTTGAGCACGTCGTAAGGATGGGATTTGGTGGACCAGAGGGCCTCGGCCCGAGGCAGGCGGGGCGCTTCCAGGGCTCTGATCCGGAAGGTGATGCCGAGCCAGGAACCCAGGAGGGCGGTGCCGAGGACGAGGCCCAGGGCCGCCAGGGGGTGAAGGCCCTGGGGTGGTTCCGTCAGGGAGACCATGAGCTGCAGTAGCACCGCGAGGATGGCCAATCCGAAGAGCGCCCTGGCCCACTTCTCATTCATGCCCTGAGTATGGCCGCTCAGCCTCCGGGGCTGAACCCTTCCGCCCGGCCCGGCGTGGAGGCTCCAGCGAACCCCCCAAAAAAAACGGCCCCCGAAGGGGCCGTTCCTTGATCCCAGATGGGGATTAGAGCTTCTGGACGTTGGACGCCTGGGGGCCCTTGGGGCCCTGGGTCACGTCGAAGCTGACGCGCTGCTTCTCGTCCAGGGTGCGGAAGCCGCGGTCCTGGATGGCGGTGTGGTGAACGAAGAGATCCTGACCACCCTCATCAGGGGTGATGAAGCCGAAGCCCTTCTCGGCGTTGAACCACTTCACGGTGCCTTGAGCCATTGTGACTACCTCAAATAAAACATCGCCTGGGGGGGTATAGCGTTGGTTCCTACCAGGCGAAGGTGGCCAAGCTCGAACGTGATGTTCCCGACTAGTGTGGTCAGGTCCGCGGGGAATCACCACAATTTTTCAATATTTTTCTATCCCCGCGCGGGAACCTTCTCGAAACCCATGTGGGGTATGGGTTTCCTGCCCTCTGAAACGGGCCCGAAGGGATCATTCGAGGTGGGTTTTACGAGGCTTGGGACGATTTCCAAGCATGGATCCCAGGGCCCGAGACCCCCTGTCGTGGGGTGCCTGTCCCTGCTTCGCCGACCTGGAGGGACCTCTATACCCGCCGGGGATTCATTAGGATCCGATTCCCGCGATATGGGATACGTTCATTCATAAAACAGAAGGGGCCCGCAGGCCCCTTCTGTTGGGTTCGCGCCAAGCGCCGGGGCTCAGTTGCCTTGCTGGATTTCCTTGGCGATCACCAGGCGCTGGATCTGGTTCGTGCCCTCGTAGATCTGCAGGAGCTTCGCGTCGCGCATGCACTTCTCAACGAGGAAATCGCGGCTGTAACCGTTGCCCCCGAGGATCTGCACGGCGTCGGTGGTGACTTCCATGGCGGTATCGGTGGCGAAGGTCTTGGCGATGGCGCTCTGCTTGGAGTTCTTGATGTTGTGATCGGTCATCCAGGCGGCCTGCCAGGTGAGGAGGCGGCTGGCTTCGATCTTCTTGGCCATGTCGGCCAGCATGAAACTGATGGCCTGATTGCTGAAGATGGGCTGGCCGAACTGGATGCGGGTCTTGGCGTACTCCAGGGCGATCTCGAAGGCGGCCCGGGCCACGCCCACGCCGCCGGCGGCCACGGCCGCGCGGGTCTGATCCAGGGTCTTCATGGCGATGATGAAGCCCATGCCCTCCTTGCCCAGCAGGTTGGCGGCGGGCACCTCGGCGTTCTCGAAGTGGAGCTCCACCTGGTTGGAGGCGCGCTGGCCCATCTTGTCCAGGGCCTTGCCGATCTTCAGGCCGGGGGTGTCGCGGGGGACCACGATGCAGCTGGTGCCGCGGGCGCCCTTGTCGGGGTTGGTGCTGGCGAACAGGGTGTAGAAGTCGGCGTAGCCACCGTTGGTGCAGTAGCACTTGGTGCCGTTGATGATGTACTTATCGCCCTTGAGCTCGGCGCGGCACGTCATGCCACCGGCATCGGAGCCGGCGTTGGGCTCGGAGAGGCTGAAGGCCGCGAAGACGGGGGCCTCCACCAGCTTGGAGAGCCACTGCTTCTTCTGGTCCTCGCTGCCGGCGATGAGGATGGGCGTGATGCCCAGGCCGTTGGCCATGATGGAGGTGTAGAGACCGCCGCAACCCCAGGCCAGTTCCTCACAGACGAGGGCTTCTTCCACCTGGGTTTTGCCCGGGCCGCCGCAGGACTTGGGCACGAGGGCCTGCAGGAAGCCGAGGTCCCAGGCCTTGTTGTAGACGGGCGTCGCCCATTCGCCGGTGTTGTCATAGTGACGGGCCACGGGGCGCATCACGTTGACGGCGAAATCATGGGCCTGGGCACGCAGCTCGGCCTGTTCGGGGGTCAGGGTGAAATCCAACATGGGCACCTTCCGGAAAGGGCCAGTTTATCGACCCGGCGGGCGTGACCAAGGCCTCATTCCCGAATTGGGCAGATCAGTACATACCGACCTTGGGTAAGATGGTCTGTTTGCACTTTCACAAGGAGCCGGCATGCGGATCGGATGCCCCAAGGAAATCAAGAACAACGAGAACCGGGTGGGCCTCACGCCCGCCGGTGCCAAGACCCTCGTGGGCTCCGGGCACCAGGTCTTCGTGGAGACCAAGGCCGGCGAGGGCAGCGGCTTCACTGATGCCGAGTACCAGGCCGCCGGCGCCACCATCCTGGGCACCGCGAAGGAGATCTTCGACGGCGCCGACATGGTCATCAAGGTGAAGGAGCCCCAGAAGGGCGAGATCGCCATGCTCCGCAAGGGCCAGATCCTCTTCACCTACCTGCACCTCGCCCCCGATCCGGAGCAGACCCAGGGCCTCCTGAAGTCCGGCGCCACCACCATTGCCTACGAGACCATCACCGATGCCCAGGGTCGCCTGCCCCTGCTCACCCCCATGTCCGAGGTGGCGGGCCGCATGGCCGTGCAGATCGGCGCCCAGTACCTGCAGAAGACCAACGGCGGCCGCGGCATGCTGCTCGGCGGCGTCCCCGGCGTGCCCCCCGCGCACGTGCTCGTCCTCGGCGGCGGTGTGGTGGGCGTCAATGCCATCAAGATGGCCGTGGGCCTCGGCGCCCGCGTGACGGTGCTTGACCGCAGCCTCCCCACCCTCCGCTACCTGGACGACATCTTCGGCAACCGCATCGAGACCGTGTGGAGCTCCGACGCCCACGTGGAGGAGCTGCTGCCCTCCACCGACCTCGTCATCGGCGCCGTGCTCGTACCCGGCGCCGCCGCGCCGAAGCTCATCCGCAAGGACATGCTGAAGCTCATGCGCCAGGGCAGCGTCATCGTGGACGTGGCCGTGGACCAGGGCGGCTGCGTGGAGACCACCCACGCCACCACCCACGCCGACCCCATCTACTTCGTGGATGGCGTGCTGCACTACGGCGTGGCCAACATGCCCGGCGCCGTGCCCCGCACCTCCACCATCGCCCTCACCAACGCCACGCTGCCCTACGCCCTCAAGCTGGCGAACCAGGGCTGGCAGAAGGCCCTGGCCTCGGATCCCGGCTTCCTGCTGGGCCTCAACACCCATGAGGGCCAGATGACCTGCGAGCCCGTGGCCCGCGATCAGAAGCTCCCCTACGTGGACCCCAAGGGCCTGCTCTAAGCCCGACTCCCACCCGCACCACCGAACCGCCCCGCGACCCTTCCGGTTTCGGGGCGGTTTTTTTGGCCTGGATCGACGGAGCACCCTCGTGTTCACGGGGCCAAATGGCTGTTCACACAGCTGATTGCACCGTTCATCCAGGCCCTGGACTGGGCAGTAGTTTCAGACTTGATCCTCGTTTGAAGGGGCGTACCCTCGAGGACTGGTACTCAATCCCCTTTGAAATCATCTCTTTAAGACGTTGTCTCAATGGGGGTGGGCCCCCTGATCCCTGGGGAAGGTCCCCCGAATCTCCAGGGCGTTGCGGGCAGGGGGGCCGTCGCCTGGTGTCCCATGGGTATCAACTTCAATCCGGTCAAGCGGTTCCTGGGATTCCTGGGGGGCTTGGCGTTGGGGCTGTCCCTGGCCTGCGGCAAATCCGACGGGGCCAAGGATCCATTGGCCTATTACAGCCACCACCATCCGGCCCACTGGGTGGATGACGGTACCTCCGCCCATGCCAATGACCATCAAGGGCAGGCCGTCACCAAACTGGGCGACTGCCTGGGCTGCCATCAGGTGAGCAACCAACAGGCGGGAGGGGGCGTTCCCGGATGCTTGACCACAGGCTGCCACCACCAGACCGTGCCCAACTTCCGAGCCGTGAACCATCAACTCATCGATCCCACCCGGGCCAATGCCTGCGTCATCTGCCATTACCCCGGCTCCCTCAACAATCCCGTGGACACGCCCTTCGTGGGCAACCCCACGCCTGGGGCCACCCCGGATTGCTTCAACAACACCCTCTGCCATGGCGACGTGGCCTCGCCCCATCCGACCCGGGCCAATTCCGGCGGGGCCGATTTCTGGCGGGATCCCAAGGTCACCGGCGGCGCCTTCCATGGCGATCAGGCCAAGCAGAACCTGCGCTACTGCCAGGGCTGCCACGGCCAGCCCGGCACGGCCCTCTTCAACCGGGGCCCGCAGAAGTGCACCGATTGCCACAACCCGGCCACCGGAGCCGCGGCCCATCCTTCCCTGATGGACAACTACGCCGGCCTCTCAGCCGGGGTGAACCCCTCGGTCTGGAACAAGGCGCCCAGCGTGTCCCCCTACGTGCCTTCCCACCGCGATCTGGGGGATGCGGCCACCGCGGATTGGAAACTCCGCGCCAACGATGCCGGGTGCAACATCTGCCACAACACGGCCTCGCCCTCGGCGAGCCCCTTGCCCGCGGCCCCCACCTGCTTCAGTGGCAACTTCACGCCGGCGGGCAGCACCACCACGGGCTGCCACGCCAGTGGCCCGGGCTCCGCGCCCCATGCCCTGGGAGCCATCTGGCTGAATCCCGGGGCCGTGGGCGGCGGTCCCAGCGTCTTCCACGGCGCCATCGCCAAACAGGATCTCGCCTTCTGCCAGACCTGCCATGGCACCCCGGGCACCCCACTCTTCGATGGCGGGAGTGCCGCCACCGCCTGCAGCACCTGCCACAAAACCGCAGGCGCCGGTGCCCACCCCTCGTTGCTGGATGACTACACCAGCCTTGGGGCGGGAGCGCCCACGCCCAAGGTCTGGAATCCTTCCGGCTCCACCTCGCCCTACATCCCCTCGCACCGCACCTCGGGCAACCTCGACACCAGCTGCGGCATCTGCCACAAGACGACGGCGCCGGCCACGATCCCGTCCAGCGGGTTCAATGGCCCCCTGGCATCGGCGCCCAACTGCTGGAGCGTGACGGTCACGCCCGCAGGCGGCGTTGCCACGAGCTGCCATGCCAACGGCCCCAGCGCCGCGCCGCCCCACCCGATCCCCTTCCTCACCGCGGATCGCACGACGCCCCTCAATAACGGGCACATGAACGCCACGGCGGCCACCTTCACCGCCGAGTGCAGCAGCTGCCACCTGATGACGGGCACGCCCACCAACTCCGCGCCCTCCTGCGTGGCGTGCCACACGTCCGCCGCCACCAACTCCCCCACGGCGCCCGCCACGGGCACGGGGACCTGCCTCTCCTGCCACAACAATGGCCCCTCCGCGCTGCCCAATGGCCCCTCCGGCACGACCTACCCCAACATCGCCGGTTCCCACGCCAAGCACATGGCGCTGCCCGGGGTGACTTGCGCCACCTGCCACAACAACCTGGGCACGGGCAGCCTGGGGCATTACAACGCCGCGAACGCCCGCGTCACCGCCCCCACGGCCCCCGGCGGCATGAGTTTCCTGGCGGCCTACAACGCCAAGTCCGGGGCCATCAGTGCCTCCGCGGCCATCGCGCCCACCTGCTCCAACGTGGCCTGCCACGGCGGCAAGGCCACGCCGGTGTGGACGGGCAGCCTGCCCTTGGTCTCCAGTTCCACCACCAGCAACACCTACTGCCTGTCCTGCCATGCTTCGGGTACGGCTCAATTCAACAGCTATTTCAGCGGAGAACATTCCAAGCACATGAACGCGGGCGCCCTGTGCACGGACTGCCACAACGTCACCACCGGCACCACCGGAACGGCCCATTGGTCTCATTTGGAGACCCCGGCCTTCGAAGGCACGCCCCTCGCCACGATCCAATTCAGTTCCAGGGCCGCCTTCGGCGTCACGCCGACCTACACCTCGGGCCGATGCAATCTGACCTGCCATACCGCCACGGGCGAGAACAAAACGCACAGCTCCGAACCCTGGTGAACCGACCTTACCTGTACTTCCACCTTTTCCTAGGAGGCCACATGGCCCGCATCTCCCGCATCCTCCTTCCCGCGCTGCTGCTCGGTTCCCTCGGTCTCTGCGCCGATGACAAGGAGGCCCCCAAGTTCACGGGCGGCGATCTGAACAAGTACTGGGCTGATGCCTGCTCGCGCTGCCATGGCACCACGGGCAATGGCCGCGACAACAGCGGCAAGCAGCTGCCCGACGCCGGCTTTGACTTCACCGAGGCCCGCAAGGCCAACAAGAAGAAGGATGCCGACTGGATCAAGATCACCCTTGAGGGCAAGGACAAGATGCCCGCCTTCAAGGGCAAGATGACCGAGGCCGACGTTCAGAAGATGATCACCGAGGTCCTCCGCAAGTTCGCGGCGAAGTAAGCTGAGCGCATCTCGCGCGATTGGATCCAGAGCAGCTCGAACCCGAACCGGAGTCCCCATGCCGTCCCGTCTGAACGCCTCCCTCCTCGCCTGCGGCCTCCTGGCCGGCGGCGTGCTCCAGGCCCAATCCTCCGAATACCCCTTGGCCATCAACCTGCCCACGGTGGATCGGATGCAGTTCTGGGATATCGGAGTCGCCTTCACCCACCGCTTCGAAGCGCCGGTGAAGGACCATGGGAAGGACGCGTACGGATTGGACGGCTATGCCGCTGCCGGCGTGGGTGTCGCCTTCGGGTTCAAGCCCGTCAAAGGGCTCAACATCCTGCTCTACCGCACCGCGGACAACAAGACCTTCACCTTCGGCTTCCAACAGCAGCTGATGGACAAGGAATTCTTCCGCATGGCCTTCAAGGCCGAGCGCTTCGACGAGGTGAGAGACCGCTACACTCCGCCCGCAGCTTACGTCCTGGCCAATACGGATGCATACGAGCGGGGCATCACCGGAGGCAGCTTCCAGGTGCCCATGGAGATCTACTTCCCCGGGGATGTGGTGATGCTCACCTTGGTGCCCACCTACCTCACGCGAACGGCCACCAGCAATTACAAGTTCAATGCGGCGGGTGCCCCCACGTATTTGCCGGATCAAAACCCTTCCCAGAAGGGGAGTGGCGTCTTCAACTATGCGGCGGGCCTCCGCGTGAATTTCACCGAGGCTTTGGGCTGGGTCACGGAGTACTACGCCAAGCCTTCGAGGTTGCCCTCGGATTCCTTCAAAGCTGGATTCGCCACGGGCATCACGTACAAGACCTTCAAACACCGGTTCACGTTGACGGCTACCAACGTGCATGGCACCACGGCCCACCAGGTTCTGGGCGGGGATTACGATCACTACGGGCTTGCCAACGGCGATCGGGTGTCCGGTCCAGCCCCCACGTCGCAATGGTCCCTGGGTTTCAACGTTACCCGCGTGTTCTGATCGATTCCCGACGATGACCTCCCCCTTTCTCGACCTCATCGCCCAGGAACACCCCGCCTTCGTCCACGTCCCCTTGGGGCTGGTAGTGACGCTGCCCTTGGCCATGCTGGCTTCGTTCCAGCCGAAGGCCGCCCGCCGGTGGGTCCGCACGGCCTTCTTCATGGCGGTGGTGGCCCTGGTGGGCAGCTTGGTAGCCCTCTTCAGCGGGCTGCTCTGGGCTCGGCAGATCAACCTCATTCCCGCGGGCGGCTTCCTTCCCCAGATCGCCTCGGGCACCCAGGTGCTGCAGCGCATGATGCAGCTCCACGAGATCGCGGCAGTGAGCGGAGTGATCGTCGGCTCCATCTGCACCTGGCTGATCTGGCGGGTGTGGCGGCCCATGGACCTGGCCAACGAGGACACCGCCATCCACTTCCGGCAGCAACTGGGCCGCCGCCTCTGGGAGCGCGGCGTAGGTGCGCCGGCCCTGGTGATGAGCTTGCTCTGGCTCGGCTGCTGGGGCTTCTGCGGCAAGCTGGGCGGCATCATGGTCTTTGGGAATGAGGAGACGAACAAGGCCGCCGCCGAGGCCGAAGCCCTCCGCAAGAACAACGTGGAGGCGGAACTGCCCATCCGGGCCCTGGATTTCGCGAGTCTGGAACCTGTGCAGGAGGCTCCCTTCGTCACCAAGGCCCACGGCGGGCACTGGGGCAGGGTGTGGGTCACGGCCTCCTTCGGAGTAGACAAATACAAGGCCGGGGCGCCCCTGCCCGCGGGCTCCTACCTCGTGCTGAGCACGCTCCTGGATGCCAAGGGCAGGCCCGGGTTCGAGCCCGGTCCCCTGCTCATGCGGGAGACCAACGCCAACGGCAGCACCGGGTTCGCCTACTACTGGGGCCGGGTGCCGGAAGCGTTCCGGGGCCAGACCGGAGGGGACGACATGCCCTACTGGCGGAGCGGAGATCCCAAAACGGCCCCCAAACTGGCGGCCTGCGCGGGATGCCATCAGGACGCCGGGCCGGCCAAACCTTGAATCCTGCCGAGGCTCCATGCGCCTGACCCCCCTCATCCTTCTTCTCAGCCTTGGTCTCGGGGGGTGCCGCACCAAACCCGGCGTGGCCCAGGCGCCTCCGCCCGAGGCGGTGCCGGATGCGGAGGGCACCCTCAAAGGTCACGTTGCCGAGCGCATCGACGCGCCGCCCTACAGTTACCTCCGGATCCGGGCGGGCAAGGGCGAGGCCTGGGCCGCGGTGCCTCAGACCCCCACGCCCGTGGGCGCGGAAGTGGTGGTGGTTCGCGCCGCGCCCATGGCGAATTTTGAATCCAAGACCCTGCACCGCACGTTTCCCAGGGTGTATTTCGGCACCCTTCAAGCCTTCGGCGGTCTGCCTGAATCCCGGGGCCTCCAGCATGCCCTGGCCGCCCAGGGACCCTCGGACGTGGTGGTGACGAAGGTCGACCGCGCCCCTGGCGCCGACGCCCGCACCGTGGCCGAACTCCACGCCCAAGCCGCGGCGTTGAAGGATCGTGCCGTGACCCTCCAGGGGCAGGTGGTGAAGGTGAACAACGACATCATGGGCCGGAACTGGTTGCACCTCAGGGATGGCAGCGGTGCAGGCCCCACCGCGGATCTCACCTTCACCACCCGCGACAAGGCGGAGGTGGGGGAGGTGGTCCTGGTGCGGGGGACCGTGCGCCTCGATAAGGATTTCGGAGCGGGCTACCGCTACCCCGTGATCGTGGAGGACGCCCGCCTCAGCCGGCCCCCGCGCCGGTAGGCGCGTGCCTGAGGTCTCGGGTATTTCACGCTAGGGTATTTCCTAAGGAGATCCCCATGCGCCCCATCGCCCTCATCACTGGTGCCAGCAGCGGTTTCGGGGAGGCCATCGCCCGTACCTTGGCCAAGGAGGGCTTCGATCTCGCGCTGTGCGCCCGCCGGGGTGAGCGCCTGGAAACGCTGGCGGCCCAGCTTCGGGCCACGGGCACCCAGGTGCACACGGGCACCTGCGATGTGCGGGAGCGGGAGCAGATCGTGGGCTTCGCGGAGTCCGCCGCCAAGGCCCTGGGCGGCCTCAACCTCATCGTCTGCAACGCGGGCCTGGCCCGGGGCCTCGACAAGATCGAATCCATTCCTGAAGTGGACCTCGATCAGATGATTGATACCAACGTGAAGGGCCTCGTCTTCACCATCCAGGCGGGCCTGCCCCATGTGCGCAATTCCGGGGGCGGCCACGTGATCCTTGTCGGCAGCACCGCGGGCCACGCCACCTATGAAGGCGGTGGTGTCTACTGCGCGTCGAAGCATGGCGTGAAAGCCCTCGCCCAGACCCTGCGCCTGGAGCTGTGTGGCGAACCCATCCGCGTCACCAGCATCGATCCCGGCATGGCCGAGACGGAGTTCAGCGTCGTGCGCTTCAAGGACGAGGCCAAGGCCGAAGGCGTCTACAAAGGGATGCATCCCCTTCAAGCCGCGGACATCGCCGAGTGTGTCCGCTGGGTTGCCACGCTCCCCGCCCACGTCAACATCGACGAGATCATCGTGAAGCCCACGGATCAAGGCAGCCACACCGGGGCGAAGGTGCATCGGCGGAGTTAGCGGCGCCGGATGTTCCGGATTGGGTGTGATGTTCGACAATTAGAGGTTGAGACTTAATCTCAATGATGTATCCTTCAGGTCATGGGAACCGAGACCGTCACCCCCCTGCCTGAACCGCCGAACCTGGGCTCCCTGCCGAAGGGGACCCGGGGCCGGGCGCTGCTCCTGTCCGCTGCCATTTATGGAGGGTTGGTGAGCGGGGCCATGTCCCTGCTCGTGGCCAGTGCGCCCCAGGTGATGGCCAAACGCACCTTCGCCGTGGCCTTGGATGACTTCGACGCCTTTGCAGCGGCTCCGCCCCCCGCGGGTCCTTCGGGCAGCTCCTCCGCCCCCATGGCCTTGGTCCCCCAGGCGGAGGCCGTGGTTCCGTCCGCCCCCTCGGAAGCATCTGCCCCCCTGGTGCAGGCTCCGGTGGTCCCGGCGTCGATGGGTGCGGGCACGGGCGAGGTGGCGGACGGCGTTCCCGGCGGTCAGCCGGGAGGGGTGGCGGGCGGCCAGGTCGGCGGAGGGGCGGGCGGACAGGGGGGCGCTGTTCTGGCGCCGCGCTTCGATGCGGCCTACCTGCAGAACCCCGAACCCGAATACCCGAATCTCTCCAAGCGATTGGGCGAGGAGGGGCGGGTGATCCTCCGCGTGCTCGTGAACCCTGAAGGGCTTGCGGATCAAGTGGAGATCCGCCAGAGCAGTGGCCACTCGCGCCTGGATCAGGCGGCCCTCGGCACCGTGCGCCGCTGGCGCTTCATTCCCGCCCGGCGCGGCCCCGAGCGGCTCGCCGCCTGGGTGCTCGTGCCCCTCTCCTTCCAACTCGACGCCTAAGTCCCACCCATCACGTTCGGATCCGGCTCCATCAGGAGTCTGGGGATCCCCCTGCACCTAAGGAACGCCATGCTTGCTTCCACCCTCTGCCTCCTCGTCGCCGGGGTTTCGCCCCAGGATCCCGCTCCTCAAGCCCCGCCGCCCGCAGAGACCGCGCTGCCGGAAGTGAAGGTCAAGGGCAAGCAGGCGAAATCCAAGGAGCGCGCCGATGGGCCCGTGAAGGGCTACCGCGCCCAACGCTCCGCCACGGTGACGAAGACGGATACGCCCCTGCGGGACGTGCCCCAGTCCATTCAGGTGGTGCCCGAGGCCCTCATCAAGGATCAGGGCATCACGAGCATGGCCGAGGTGATCCGGTACGTGCCGGGGGCCTCCATGAATCCCGGGGAGGGCGGCCGCGATCAGCCGGTGCTGCGCGGCATCAGCACCTCGTCGGATTTCTTCGTGGATGGCCTGCGAGATGACGCCCTCTACTTCCGCGACCCCTACAACGCCGAGCGCGTGGAGGTCCTCAAGGGGCCCAGCGGCATGACCTTCGGCCGCGGCGGCGCCGGCGGCGTGGTGAACCGGGTGACCAAGCGCCCCCTCGCCCAGGATCAGACGCAGGTCCAAGTGGGCCTTGGCAGCTGGGATGACAAGCGGGCCACCGTGGATCTCAACACCCGGATCGGAGCGGGCGCGGGCTTTCGGGTCAACGCCATGGCGGAGGATTCCCAGGGCTTCCGGGAAGGGTTTCAGCTGCGTCGCTCCGGCATCAATCCCGTCCTGGAATTCGCCGCCGGCAACGACACGCTGCTGCTCTTCGGCTTCGAACACTTCGAGGATCGGCGCACCACGGACCGGGGCATCCCCGCCCTGAATGGGAAGCCCTACGGATCGCCCCGGGAGACCAGCTTCGGCAACCCCGATCAGAGCCCCAGCACCGCGGTGGTGGACGCCTTCACCTCGAAGGTGGAAACGAACCTCGCACCCAATGTGATCTTCCGCAACGCCTTCCGCGCCACCCGCTATGACACCCTTCGCCAAAACGTGCAGCCCAACAGCGTCGTGAATCCGGCCACGGGGACGCTGCGCATCTCCGCTTACGCCCAGGCCAATGTCCGCACCAACCTGTTCAATCAAACGGAGCTGGAGGCTAAGGTCCGTCTGGGAGGCCTGGAGCACCTGCTTCTGGCAGGCCTCGAACTCGGCCATCAGGACAGCGACAACCTCCGCCGTACGGGATACTTCGGAGCTTCCACCACCGCCACCGTGAACGCCACGAACCCCAAGGCCTCGGTGACCCAATGGGTGGCCGCGGCCACAGACACGAACAACGAAGTCTCCGCCCATCTCGCGGCGCTCTACCTGCAAGACCAGATCGCCCTCGCTCCGAAGTGGAAGGCCGTGTTGGGCGTCCGCTACGACCGCTACCGCGTGTCCCTCGACGACCGCAACGTGGCCAACGTGGATCTCTCCCGCACGGACAAGGCCGCCTCCCCCCGCGCGGGCCTCATCTACCAGCCCAGTGAAGGTGCGTCCTACTACGCCAGTTACAGCTTCGCCTTCCTGCCCAGCAGCGAGACGCTGTCCCTCTCCGTGAGCAACGCGGATCTGAAGCCGGAGCACGCCACCAACTGGGAGGTCGGTGGGAAGTGGGATCTCTCGACTCGCTTCTCCCTCACGGCCGCCGTCTTCCGGCTCGATCGCGCGGATGTGAAGAGCAAGGATCCCAACGACCCTACGAAGCTGGTGCTCTCGGGCCTGCAGCGGACGGAAGGGGTGGAGTTGGGCTTTCAGGGGCAGCTGACGGATCGCTGGCAGGTCTACGGCGGCGTCGCGCGCCTCGATGCGGAAGTGCTGAAGGCCACGGGCGGCAGCGCCACCGCCGCTCCCGTGCCCGCGGGAACCCGGGTTCCCCTGGTGCCCCGCTTCGCTACCACGTGGTGGAACAAGGTGGAGCTCACCTCCAACTGGGCCGTCGGCCTCGGCCTCGTGCATCAATCCCGCAGCCTCGCGAGCACCACCAACGCGGTGGAGCTGCCCGCCTTCACCCGCGCCGATGCAGCCGTCTTCGTCAATCTGGGTTCGAAGGGCCGTGCTTCCCTGAACGTGGAGAATCTTCTGGATCGCCGCTACTACCCCACCGCCGGCAATGACTACAACATCACCGTTGGCAGCCCGCGTCGCTTCCAGTTGTCCTATTCCCATCGCTTCTGATCGGCGCGCCATGACCCAGATCCGCCACGCCCATGTCCACGGGCGCCTTCCTGCGAAGCCCCGTGCGGCCCGCATCCTCCGCCTGATCCGCAAGCTTCACGCTTGGATCGGCCTCAGCGGGGCCACCTTCGGCCTCCTCTTCGGAGTCACGGGCTTTCTCCTGAATCACCGGGGGATGCTCAAGATCGAAGCGGGTCAGATCCAGGAACGGAAGGTGGCCGTGGAGTTGGGGATGGCGCCCGCCACCCCCGAGGCCCTGGCCCGGGAACTGGCGGGCCGTTTCGGCGTGCCCATGGCCCGCGTGAAGTGGTTGACGAAGGCGGGAAAGGCGGGCCGCATCGGCGGCGCCCCCGTGCAGGCGGCGGAGCAGTGGAGCGTGGCCTTCACGGGCCACGCCCACTTCGCCCTCGCCACCTACACCCCGGGCAACCGAACCGTGGAGCTGGAGCAGAAGGACGCCACCTTCGTGCAGGCCCTCAAGCGTCTCCACAAGGGCGACGGCGGCCAGTTGGCCTGGATCCTCGTGTCCGACGCCTTCGCCGGAGCCCTCCTCTTCCTCACCCTCTCTGGGATCCTGCTCTGGACGCGATTGGCGGGCCCCAAGCTCCTGGCGGCGGGCCTGGCCCTTGGCGCACTGTCCGTGGGCATCCTCATCGCCGCCCAAGGTTGGTGATCTTTTCTCCGCGCCTCCGCGCCTCTGCGTCATGCGTTTCGCTTGTGAAGGTTTTGGGCATCACGCGTAAAAGGACAAATGCCTAACGCAGAGGCGCGGAGACGCAGAGGAGGTTAGGTGATTCAACACACTGAGTGAAACTCAGGCTTGGTTGGGGCGGACCAGGCGCACGGCCAGCGGCAGGCTCATGGCTACGAGCAGCGCGCCGAGCAACCATCCAGGGCGGAAGCCGTAGCGTCCGATGAAGGCGCCGAGGGCGAAGCTGCCGAGCCCGATGCCGCTGTCGAAGGAGAAGAGGAGGGCGCCGAAGGCTCCGCCACGGCGTTCGGCGGGGACCACTTCCAACAGCCGGGCGTTCACGAGGGTGTGCACCATGCTGTACCCGGCTCCGTAGAGGATCGCGGAGAGGGCGTGACGCAGGAGGGTGCCGGGCAGCAGGCCCAGGAGCAGCATGCCTGCGGCTGCGCCGGCGAGCATCCAGGGCAGGAGGCGGATGGGGCGTGCACCGAACCCTGTGTGGGCCATGGCGAAGCGCATGAGCACCATGCCCACCGCCATGGCGGTGAGGAAAGTGCCGGCCCAGGGGCCCGTGAGGCCTGCGGCGGAGGCTTCCTGGGGCGTGAAGGTGCTGAAGGTTCCGTAGCCCAGGGCTGTGAGGAAGAGGATGAGGCAGGGCACCACCACGGCCCCGGAGGGGAGTTGGAAAGGTGTGGGCGTCTCATGGGCGGGGGGATCCTGCGGCAGCTTGCGGGCCAGCCAGGAGAGCACGCCGAAGATCACGGCCAGGCTCGTGCACATGGGGAGGAAGCCCAGGGTGTGATAACTCCAGAGGCCCACCACGGGTCCCACCACCACGCCGCCGGGGCTCGCCAGGCCATAGAGGGAGAGCCCCTGGGCCCGGCCCTCCTCGCGCAGCACGCGGCCCAGGAGGCTCATGGTCGCGGTGAGCACGCCGCTCCACACGACGCCATGGGGGAAGGCGATCCAGAGGAAGGCCGAGGCCGTGTGGAGCCAGGGATAAGCGAGCAGGAAGGCACCGAAGCCCAACGTGCAGATCATGGCCATACGCCGGGCCCCGAGGCGATCGCCCAGGGGGCCCGTGAGCAGTGCGCCCACGGCGCTGCCGCCGGTGAAGAGGCTCATGAAGCGGCCGCGGGCACCGAGATCCAGCCCCAGTTCGCCGAGGCGGAATGGCACCGTGGGGAAGAGCTGGAAGGCGGCGAAGAAGGTGAGGAAGGTCATCGCCCACACGAGCGTGAAGTCCCTGGACCAGAGCTTTTGTTCCGTCATCGTTTCAATCTCTCACGCCGAAGCGCTTCGCGAGGCGGGAAGCCAGGGGGATGGCCAGGAGGAGTGCGAGGGTACCCACGGCCCAGCCATGGCGGAAGGACCACCGCTCCATGATGGGGCCGACGCCCCAGGCGCCCAGGGCGCTGCCCGCGTCGAAGCTGGCGTAGAGCAATCCCACGCCGGCGCCCCGGCGGGCGGGCAGGGCCTTGCTGAGGGCCGCCGTGAAGATGAGGGTATGCACCATGCCATAACCCGCGCCGTACACGAGGGCGCCCGCCACGTGGCGGCCCAGGCCGCCGGGCAGGGCTACCAGCAGCAAGTTGCCCGCTGCGGCCAGGGCCAGCATCCAGGGGAGGAGGCGCAGGGGATCCCGGCCCATGCCCGTGGAACCCAACAGGAGGCGCAGCCCCATCATGCCCAGCGCGAAGCAGGTGAGCAGGGCCGAGGGCCAGGCCATGCCCAGGGCCTTGGCCTCCTGGGCCGCGTAGGGCGGCATGGGGCCGTAGCTGAGGGCCAACACGAAGAGCAGGGCGGCCACGGACCAGAGCCAGGGCTCCGGGGCCTGGAAGAGGTGGGGCCGCTTCCCCGTGGGTTCATCCTTGGGCAGTTGCAGCGCCAGCGTCGCCTCACCAAGGAAGCCCAACGCGAGGATGGCCATGTGCCATTGAATGCCGAGGCGCGGGAACAGGAAGAGGCCGATGAGGGGCCCCAGCGCCACGCCGCCGGGGCTCGCCAGGCCGAAGAGGGAGAGGCCCTCGGCCTTGTTCTCATCCGGCAGCAGACCGCCCACCTTGCTGATGCCGCTCGTGCGCAAGGCGCTCCACACGATGCCGTGAAGGGGCGCCAGCACGAGGAGCCAGAAGGGCGAGGTGACGAAGGCGTAGGTGGCGAAGAATGCCCCACAGAGCAAGCTCGCACCCACCATCACCCGGCGCGGGCCAAGGCGATCCCCGAGGGGCCCGGTGAACATCGCACCGATGCCCGAGCCGATCATGAACATCGCCATGAAGCGGCCGCTCTCCGCGAGGCTGGCCCCGAGATCCCGCATGCGCAGGGGCATCACCGGATAGAGCTGGTACCCCACCGCGAAGAGGCAGAAGTAGAAGGCCCAGGTGAGCCGGAAGGGCCGGGTGAGGAGGCGGGAAGGCGCCATGAGCCCAGGGTAGCCCGGCCATGGCCGGGCCTCATCACACGCAGGTCACGTTCCCTGGAAGGCGGCCTTAGCGTTCCGGTTCCAACTTCAGCGCGGTCTCACCCGCCTTGCCCTCCCGGTTGTAACCGATGCGGACGGTGCTTCCCAAGGGTTTGGCCTCCACGAGGTCCAGCAGCGTGTCCCAGGAATCCACGGCCCGGCCATCCACGCTGGTGATGAGATCGCCCGCATAAATGCGCCGCCCTTCGCTCTCCACGCCCCGCAGGCCCGCGCGGGCGGCGGCGCCGCCCCGGGAGAGGCGCCCCACCATCACGCCCTTCACGGAGCCGAAGTAGCGCTCCACCGCCGCCGGGGACACGGGCTCGAAGCCGAGGTCGGGCCGCTCCAGGCGGCCCCGGCTGATGAGCTGGGGAACCACGCGGTTCACCGTATCCACGGGCACGGCGAAGCCGATGCCGGCGGAGGCGCCGCTGGGGCTCTGGATGGCGGTGTTCACGCCGATGAGGCGGCCGGCGGTATCCAGCAAGGGGCCGCCGCTGTTGCCGGGATTGATGGCGGCGTCGGTCTGGATCACGCCTCGGATCTCGCGTCCCTCGGGGCTCTGGATCGCCCGGCCCAGGGCGCTCACCACGCCAGTGGTGAGGGTTTGATCCAGGCCGAAGGGATTGCCGATGGCGAGCACCCCCTGGCCCACTTGAAGGTCCCCGCTGGAGCCCAGGGGGATGGGGCGCAGCTTGCTGGGCGGCTCCTGGATCTTGAGCACGGCGAGATCCTTGTCCCCGGCGGCGCCCACGTAGGCCGCCTCGTGCACCACGCCATCGCTGGTGGTGACGAAGGCCCGGCGGGCGTTCAGGATCACGTGGAAGTTGGTGACCACGTGGCCGCTGGCATCCCAGATGAAGCCCGTGCCGGTGCCGGAGGGAACTTCCACCCGGCTGAATCCGAAGAGATCCCGCGCCCGCTCGGCGGTCGTGGTGATGTAGACCACGGAAGGCGCGGCCTCCTTGAATCGCTGGATGGTGACCTTCTCCTGCTCAAGCAAGGGGCCCCGGGGATCCACGGCCCGGGGTCGACTCGCGTCGGCCAGGGAATGGGTGCTGCACCAACCCACGAGGACCCCGGTGGTGAGCAAGGTGATGAAGACGAGTGCACGGCGCATGCTAAGTCTCCCAACGTCGCTATTTTGAGCAGTCTGAAGGCGAATTAACAGAGGGCGGGAGCCGGGCCGAAAGAGCTTGAGATCCCATGCGACCCGTCACCCTCTCCCCCGCCTGGTGCCTGCCTCTGGCCGGCGTGGGCCTGATGCTCCTCGGGTGGTTGGAGAGCCATACGCCCGTGACCCTCACCTTCGGGAGTTTCTACTTCCTCCCCGTGGCCCTCGCCACCTGGAGCGGCGGGCGCCGGTGGGGCTTCACCTTCGCCGCGCTCACGGGCATCACCTGGCTGGTGGCGGACCTCAACATGGGCTTCCCCGCGGAAGGGCAGACTCTGTTCCGATCCATCAGCGTCTTCAACCATTGCCTCGCCTATGGGCTGGCGGCCTGGGTGGTGGATGGGTTGCGAATCGCCTTGGAAGGCATCCAGAACCGGAACGCGGCGCTGGAGGATGCGCTCGAAGAGGTCGGGCGCCTGCAGGACCTCCTGCCCGTGTGCGCCTGGTGCCGCAAGGTGCGGGATGACCACGGCCTCTGGCAGGGGGTGGAAGGCTACCTCCAGGCCAAGGGGGCCAAGCTCACCCATGGCATCTGCCCGAAGTGCCAAGTGGAGGCCCGGCGCGAGATGGACACCCTCAAATCCCAGGTGGTCACCCTCTACACCGAGCCCCGGAAGGTGGACGGGAATCAGTAGCCGATGAAGGAAGCGGCCCCGAAGGTGCCGGGCTGCCCGCTGAGTTGCAGGCGCCGGTAGGGCTTGCCGTCCGCGACCACGAGATCGGGAAGGGTGTCGTTGTTCAAGTCGCCGATGGCCACGCCCAAGGGACCGGTGTAGCCGATGTAATTGTCCGGGGCGAGGAAGGTGCCCAGGCTGGCGGCGTTCTGCTTGAGCACGGCCACGCTTCCCGGATCACCGGGCAACCCCGCGCAGGCCACCACCAGGTCGGGGTGGTTATCGCCATCCAGGTCCCCGACGGCGAGGCCGGCGGCGTAGTAATCGCCGATGTCGACATTGACGCCCGCGGCGAACACGCCAGGGGCGGTCTGCAACAACACGGTGACCCCTTCCTGGGGGGTGAGGGCCCGGTAGTTGGCGGTGATCAAATCCAGGCGGCCGCTGCCGGTGAGATCCACGGCCTTCAGGGCCACCGGACGGGCCCCCACGGGGAGGACCAGCGCCGTGGCGAAGGTGCCTGGGGCGACGTTCTGGAAGAACACGGACACGCTGTCCGCGGTGGTGCTCACCGCGAGGTCCGGGCGGAGGTCGCCATTCAGATCCGCCACCACGATGGCGCGGGGATCGCCGCTGACGGAGAGGCTGGCGGCCGGAAGGAAGGTGCCCGCCGTGGCGGTCTGATAGAAGATCTGCACGGTGTTGGAACCGGATGACGCCACGGCGATGTCCGGGCGGTTGTCCTGATTGAGGTCGCCGATGGCCACGTCCAGGGGGGTCAAGGCGCCGGTGTTGAGGGTGGCGGCCAAGGTGAAGGTGCCGGGGGTCGTCGGGCTCTGGAAATAGACCGACACGGTGCCGCTGGCGGCATTGGCCACCACCAGGTCGGGGCGGTTGTCCCCGTTGAGATCGCCCACGGCCAGCGCCGCGGGATCACCACCCACCACGTAGCGGGTGGGCGTGCCCAAGGTGCCCGGCGTGACCTGGAGGGAGATGGAGGCGTACCCGGCCTCGGCCCCGGCCTCCACGTAAGTGCCGTTCCCGGTGATGACATCCGGGCGGTTATCGCCATCCAAGTCGGCCACCACCACTGCGTTGGTGTAGCGGAGGCGGTAGTCGGAATGGGTGTCGGAAGAGGTGCAACCCAGGGCCAGCAAGGCGATGACAGGCAACAACAGTCGGATGCGCATGGTGACACTCCCAGTCAAACCCAATGTGAATTAACCGCTTCGGTTGGACAAGGGGTACCCCGCCCGGAGAGTTTCGACACATGGGGAAGGCCTCGGAAATCCGGGATTTCCAACCTCCGCTTCCGAGGCGCGGGCCCCGCGAACCCCGGGGTCCGGGGGCGTGACCCGCCTGTGACCGACGGCTCGACCGGTGAAACGGGGCGTTCGGTGGGGGGGCCGGGCCCCCCGGAAGGGCGGAAACCCCTGGCGGTTCCCCCGGGGCAGGCGCACCCTAGGCTGGACGAATCCGATCCGAATCCGTAGGAGGTTCCATGAAATCCATGCACCGTTTCGCCCTGGGCGCCGCTTTGGCGATCACCCCGCTGGCCCTTTCCCTGGGCTGCGACCGCAAGGCCGATCAGGCCGAGGCGGCCAAGGCCGAGGATCTCGTCCGCAAGGTGACCGAGGCTGAAAAGGCCGAAGGCCAAGTGAAGCAGGCCGCCCAGACCCAGACCCAGGCCCTGAATCAGGCCGGCATGCAGCCCAACGCCCCCGGCACCCAGGGCGTGCAGCTCACGGATGCCCAGCGCACCCTCCTGGAGAAGCGCGTCAAGGAAGAGAAGGACAACGGCACCGCCGCCCTGATCCAGGAGATCCTCGACCGCGACAAGCAGATCAAGGAACTGGAAGGCCGCGTGGCCCGCCTGAAGGCCGACCTGCCCAAACCCCAGATCGCCACGGAGAAGGACAACCACTTCGCCCTGGCCGTCCGCTTCCTCAAGGCCAAGGGGCTGGGTGAGGAAAAGGCCAAGGCCCTCGCCGCCAAGGCCAACCTGATGGAGGAGCTGCAGCCCGGCTGGCAGGTCTACCACCAGTACTTCAACGGCACCTACCTCACCACCGTCACCCAGGGCAAGGCGGCCATCAGCCCCTCCGAGTACGTGAAGGGCCAGCGCATCGCCCTGGAGCGGGAGCGGGATGACACCCGCGCCATCGCCCACGGCCTCGCCGATGAGGTGGACAGCCTCGTGGCCCAGCGCGTGAAGATCGAGGAGGAGATCAGTGCCCTCCGCACCGAGAAGAACACCCTGCAGGGTCAGGTGGGCGAACTCACCAACCTCAGTGGCGCCCAGAAGGCCAAGCTGAACTCCATGCACTACCTGATCGGCGCCCGCAAGCAGCTGGAGCAGGATGGCGTCATCGTCGTTCCCGTCTTCACCAAGGACCGCATGGGCCCCAAGGCCACCGTCGCCAAGTTCGACAAGGACCTGCTGCTCGAGGGCAACGCCAACCCCGAAGTGGTCATCCGCGCCTCCGATCTGGGCGTGAAGAAGATCAGCAAGGTCAGCGTCGTCCCCGGATCGCTGGAGAAGGACAAGCACTACGCCATCGCCTACGCCGAGGACAAGTCCTCCGCCACGGTCAAGATCCTGGATCCCGAGCGCCTCAAGAACGACCGAGTCGTCTTCGCCGTGGCGGACTGAGGCCTGCCGTAGTCCTGAAGCGGCGGCCTCCGGGCCGCCGCTTTCCATTGTGGAGAACGACAGCCGCGGCGGTGAGCAATCGGCCCAATCGGACCGACTGGCTCAGGTCCCCGGCAGCCCGTCCACGTTGCCCCCGCAGATCACCAGGCCCGCGGGTCCCTCGGGCCGCCAGCGGCCCGATCGCAAGGCCGCGAGTCCGGCACAGGCGCCGACCTCGGCGAGGACGCGGGCCTCACCCCAGAGCCAGGCCTGGGCTTCCAGAAGCTCCCCATCCGTGACGAGCAAGGGGGGGGCCACGCGGTGGCCGAGGATCCCGAAGGGCAGGGCGCCCACCTGGGGTGCGCCCAGGCTGCTGCGCGCGGGGCCGGATGGTTGGATGGTGATGGGGTGGCCCGCGTGGAGGGCGGCGTCGTAGCAGGCGCAGGTCTCCGGCTCCACGACCACCACCCGGGCGTGGCCCTCCAGGGCGAGGGAGAGCCCCGCGGCGAGGCCTCCGCCGCCCACGGCCACGGCCCACTCCCGCACCTCGGGTGCCTCCTCCCGGAGCTCCCGGCCCAGGGTGCCCTGGCCCTCCACCACCGTCTCGAGATCGTAGGGGTGGATGAGGGGACAGCCGGAAGCCTCCGCGAAACGGGCGGCCGCCTCGAAGGCCCCCGCCATGGAGGCCGAGGGCTGGATTAACCGGGCCCCGAGGCGGTGCAGGCCGGCCACCTTCGCCCGAGGAGCGTCCGTGGGTAGGAAGATGGTGGCCCGGCGCCCCAGCACCTGCGCCGCGTGGGCCACGCCGAGGCCGTGGTTGCCGCCGCTGCAGGCCACCACGTCGAGCGCAGGGGACTGGGCGATGGCGTTGAGGGCCCCGCGCGCTTTGAAGGACCCCGTGATCTGCAGGCACTCCAGCTTCGCCACTGCGGTGATGGGCCCCGTGGGCGTGGGCACTTCCAAGGTCAGCAGGGGCGTCCGCCGCAGGAACGGGCGCAGCCTCGCCTGGGCCCCGGCGAAGTCCAGGGCCCCCTCCGTCATCGTCGCCATGGTCAGCCCGCCAGGACGGGCCGCAGCCGCGTGAGCCAGCCTTCGCGCGTCGGGTCGCCGCCACGCACAAGCTGCGCATAGCGCGCCTGCAGCTCCCGGGTGAAGGGATTGGCGCCGAAGGTGTGTTGATCGAGGCGTGCCACGGCGGCCACTTCCGCGGAGGTGCCCGTGAGGAAGACCTCGTCGGCATCCACCACCTCCTTGCGGGTGAGGCCCTTGCGGGCGGCTCCCGTGAGGGCGATGACGGTGTCCCGGGTGATGCCGGGCAGCGCATCGGGATGCTCGTTGGCCGTCACCTTGCCGCCCTTCACGATGAAGAGGTTTTCCCCGGTGGCTTCCACCACGCGCCCCTGCCGATCCATGAACAGGGCTTCGTCGTAGCCCAGCCCCGTGGCCTCGCGCTTGGCGAGGATGCTGTTCACGTAGCCGCCGCAGAGTTTCAACGGTGGGAGCGCATGGCGGCTGTTGCGTCGCCAGGCGCTGCTGAGCATGGCCACGCCCTTGCTTCCGGCCTCGCCCAGGTGGCTCTTCCAGGGCAGGGCCGCCACGAGCAGTCGGGCTTTGAGATTGTGGACATCCAAACCCAGGCTGCCGGTCTCGAAGAAGGCCAGGGGGCGCAGGTAGGCGTCGCCGAGTTCGTTGGCCTCGAGCACGTCCAGGCACGCCCTTTCGGCGGCCGCCACATCGAAGGGCAGCGCGATGGCCGAGCATCCCCGGGCCATGCGCTCCAGGTGGTCCTTCAGGCGGAAGATGGCGGGGCCCTCGGGCGTTGCGTAGGCCCGGATGCCTTCGAAGACGCCGGTGCCGTAATGGAGGCCGTGGGCCAGGGGGCTGACGCCCGCTTGATCCAAAGGCAGGAGTTGACCGTCGAGCCAGACCTTCATCGGGTCGTTCCTTCCAGCTGGGGCGTTTCCACGGGCTGGAGGAAGGGCATCATGGCCCGCAGCTTTCGGCCCACCACTTCAAGCTGATGCTCCTGCTCCGCGCCGCGCTGGCCCTCGAACCAGGCGCGCCCCGTGCGGTTCTCCTGGATCCACGCGGCGGCGTACCGGCCATCCTGGATCTCCTTCAGGATCTCGCGCATCTCCGCCTTGATGGTGGCGGGCACCACGCGGGGGCCGCCGGTGTAGTCGCCGTATTCGGCGGTGTCGGACACGCTGTAGCGCATGTAGGACAGGCCGCCGCGGTACATGAGGTCCACGATGAGCTTCAGCTCGTGGAGGCATTCGAAGTAGGCGATCTCGGGCTGGTAGCCCGCTTCCACGAGGGTTTCGAAGCCGGCCTTCACCAAGGCCGCGGCGCCGCCGCAGAGCACGGCCTTCTCGCCGAAGAGGTCCGTCTCCGTCTCCTCGGAGAAGGTGGTCTCCAGGACCCCGGCCCGGGTGAGGCCGATGGCCTTGGCGTAGCTCAACGCGAGATCGAGCGCCTGGCCGGAGGCGTCCTGATGCACGGCCACGAGGCCGGGGACGCCGCCCCCTTCCACGAAGACCTCGCGTACCCGATGACCCGGGGCCTTGGGCGCCACGAGGCTCACATCCACCCCTTCGGGCACGGCGATGGTACCGTAGCGGATGTTGAACCCGTGGGCGAACATCAGGGTCTTGCCGGGCTTCAGCGCGGGGAGGATGGCCGATTTGTAGAGGGCGGCCTGACCCGTATCCGGGGTGAGGACCATGACGACGTCCGCCCAGGCGGAGGCCTCCTCGGGGGTGAGGACGGTGAGGCCCGCGGCTTCGGCCTTCGTGCGGCTTCGGCTGGCGGCGGGCAGGCCCACGCAGACCTCGACGCCACTGTCCTTCAAGGAGAGGGCGTGGGCGTGGCCCTGGCTGCCGTAGCCGAGGACGGCGACCTTGTTCGCACGGATGAGGGCCAGATCGGCCTGGGAGTCGTAGAAGAGCGTGGCCATGGAAGGCTCCTTGAAGTGAGGGACGGAAAGGGGTCAGGCCGAGGCGGCGAAGGCGGGATCGGCGGGCGTGCGGGCCATGGCGACAGCGCCGCTGCGGCCAAGATCCAGGAGGCCGAAGGGCCGAAGCACGTCGATGAAGCGATCCACCTTGGTGCGATTGCCGGTGCATTCGAGGACGAGGCTGTCGGCGGCAAGGTCCACCACCCGGGCGCGAAAGACTTCGGCCAGTTGGAGCACGGCCGGCCGGGAGGCGGGACCGCAGGCCACCCGGGCCAGGCAGAGGTCCCGGGCCAGGTCGCCGTTTTGGAGGAGGTCGACGCTTTGAACGTTTACAAGCTTTTCGAGGTGGGCCACCACCCGGCGGGCGCCGAGCTCCGTCGCCTCCACCACCAGTGTCATGCGGCTGGTGCCGGGCTCCGAGGCGGGGCTCACGGTGAGGCTCTGGATGTTGAAGGCCCGTCGGCGGCACAGGGCCGCCACGCGATCCAGCACGCCGGGTTCATCGTCGAGGAGGGCGAGGATGCAGTGGGATTCGGTCATGGCTGCTCCGGGGAAGGGAGAAAAGGAATCACCACCAAGACACCAAGGAAAGAAGCGCGAGGGACGCAGGACTTCGAACCTGAGGAGAGAAGGGCTTTCGGCTTTTCTTGGCGTCTTGGTGTCTTGGTGGTTCATCAGTCGTTTCTTGAAGGTCACGCCGGATCCGCGCCGGTCTCAGCGAGCACGGACGGCGCCGGGCGGCGGATCATTTCGTGGAGGGCGGCGCCGGCGGGGACCATGGGGAAGACGCTGTCCTCCTGCTGCACGCGGAACTCGATGAGGGCAGGGCCCTGCACGGCCCGAGCCTGGGCCACGGTGGCGGCGATGTCCCCGCGGGATTCCACGCGGAAGGCGGTGAGGCCGTAGGCCTCGGCGAGCTTCACGAAGTCGGGGCTGAGGATGGGGCTGGCGGCGTAGCGGCGATCGTAGAAGAACTCCTGCCACTGGCGCACCATGCCCAAGAAGCCGTTGTTCACCACGGCGATGCGAAGGGGGGCGCCCTCCTGCACGGCGGTCATGAGCTCGCAGCTGGTCATCTGGAAGCCGCCGTCGCCGGCGACGACCCACACTTCCTGATCGGGGCGGGCCTTCTGCGCCCCCAGGGCCGCGGGCAGGGCGAAGCCCATGGTGCCGAGGCCCCCGGAGGTGATGAGGCTGCGTTCCCCTTCGTGCCGCCAGTACTGGGCCTCCCACATCTGGTGCTGTCCCACGTCCGTGACGACGGTGGCCTCGGGGCACAGCCGCCAGAGGTCGTGGATCACATGGGCGGCGTAGAGCACGCCCTCATCCGGGAGCTGCTGGATGTCGCGGACGGAGGCGTCGCCCTTGAGCTCCCGGAGGCGGGCCTGCCAGGGGGTCCGATGGCGAGGGGTCGCCCGCTCCAGCAGGGCTTCGACCACCAGCTTCAAATCTCCATGGATGGCGAGGTCCACCGGGACGTTCTTGTGGAACTCGGAGCGATCGATGTCCACATGCACCTTCTTGGCCTTGGGCGCGAAGGCGCTGAGGCGCCCCGTGACGCGATCATCGAAGCGCATGCCGAAGGCGAGGAGGAGGTCCGCCTCCTGGATGGCCTGGTTCACCCAGGCCTCGCCATGCATGCCCATCATGCCCAGGGCGAGGGGGTGCGTGGCCGGCAGGGCGCCGAGGCCCAGCAGCGTGGCTGCGTAAGGGATGTCTTGCTGCTCGGCGAACTGCAACACGGCCTTCCGGGCGCCGCTGAGGGTGATGCCGTGGCCGGCCAGGATGAGGGGGCGCTCCGCGTGGGCAAGGAGGCCGAGCGCCTGATCGAGGTCCGCCGAGGCCATGTCGGGATGGGGACGGCGGTGGGCGCGACGGGGCGCGGCAGCCTCCCAGTCGAAGGCCGCGGAGGCCTGCTGGGCGTCCTTGGTGATATCCACCAGCACCGGACCCGGGCGGCCGCCCCGCGCGATGGCGAAGGCTTCGCGCAGCACGCCCGCCAAGTCCTCCGCCCGGGTAACGAGGAAATTGTGTTTGGTGATGGGCAGCGTGACACCCGTGACATCCACTTCCTGGAAAGCATCCGTGCCCAACACGCCACTGCCCACCTGGCCCGTGATGGCCACCAGGGGCGTGCTGTCGAGCATGGCCGTGGCGAGCCCCGTCACCAGGTTCGTGGCCCCGGGACCGCTGGTGGCGATGACGACCCCCACGCGACCCGACGCCCGCGCGTAGCCATCCGCCATGTGGCATGCCCCCTGCTCGTGGCGGGCCAGGACGTGATGGATGGGCGCGTCCACCAGCGCGTCGTAGGCGGGCAGGATGGCGCCACCTGGATACCCGAAGACGGTATCCACCCCCTCCCGGGCGAGGCATTCCCATAGGATCTGCGCGCCGGTGAGCTCAGACATGACGGGCCTCGGCGGAGAAGGAAGGTGAACCACCCAGACACCAAGACACCAAGAAAAGATGAAAGCGTTGGGGGGACCCGCCGCTCATCCCTTCTAAGTTTCTTGTGGTGTCTTGGTGTCTTGGTGTCTTGGTGGTGAATCCTCTAGTCGAGTTCATGCCAGCACCTCACTCCGTTCAAAGCTTGGAATCCCGGAACCGGCACCTTGGCTCGCGCACTGGGCCGCCGCGGCATAGCGGGCGAGGACGCCGCGGCGGATCCTAGGCTGGGGCTCCGACCATTGATCTCGGCGGCGCTTCAGTTCCTCGGGGGAGACGAGCAGATCCAGGCGTCGGCTCGGCAGATCCAGGAGGATGCTGTCGCCTTCTCGCACGAGGGCGATGGGTCCGCCCGCCGCGGCCTCGGGGGCCACGTGGCCGGCCATGAGGCCCCGGGTGGCGCCGCTGAAGCGGCCATCCGTGAGGAGGGCCACGCTCTCGCCCAGGCCCGCGCCCATGAGGGCGGCGGTGACGGCCAACATTTCGCGCATGCCGGGGCCACCCCGGGGGCCTTCATAGCGGATCACGAGCACGTCGCCGGGCTGGATGGCCCCGGCCTTCACGGCTTCGAAGGCGGCCTCTTCGGAATCGAAGACCCGGGCGGGGCCCAGGTGGTGGGTGCGGGGCGTGCTGGAGCTTTTCACCACGCACCCCGCGGGAGCGAGGCTGCCCCGCAGGATGGCGAGGCCGCCTTCGGGTTTGAGGGGATGCTCCGCGTGGCGCACCACTTGCTGGCCAGGTGTCTCCTGGACCTGCGCGGAGGCCTCCTCCAAGGTCTGCCCCGTGACGGTGAGGGCGCGGCCATCCACGCGGCCATCGGCGATGAGGCGTTGGAGAAGCAAGGGGCCGCCACCCGCCGCGTGGAGGTCCGGCGCGGTGAAGCGGCCGCTGGGTTTGAGGTCGGCGAGGAGCGGCGTGGTGCGGCTCACGCGGTCGAAATCCTCCAATTCGAGCACCACGCCCGCCTCCCGGGCCAGGGCCATGAGGTGCAACACGGCGTTGGTGCTGCCGCCGCTGGCGGCCACGGCGGCGATGGCGTTGAGGAAGGCGGTGCGGGTCAGCAGCGTCGAGGGGCGCCGTTCCGTGCGGGCCAAAGCCACGGCCAGGCGGCCCACGCTGCGGGCGGCTTCGGCCTTGGCGGGGTGGGTGGCCGGAATGCCATTGAGGCCCGCGGGGCTGAGTCCCAGGGCCTCCAGCACGAGGCTCATGGTGTTGGCGGTGAACTGGCCGCCGCAGGCCCCGGCGCCGGGGCAGGCGGTGTCTTCGACTCGGGTCAGTTCCGCTTCGGAGAGGCGGCCCGCGCTGCAGGCGCCCACGGCCTCGAAGACATCCTGAATGGTGAGGTCCTGGCCGTCGCAGTGGCCCGCGTCCGTGGAGCCGCCATAGAGGACGACGCCCGGCAGATCCAGGCGGGCCAGGGCCATGGCCACCCCGGGGTTGGTCTTGTCGCAGCCGCTGAGGGCCACGAGGGCGTCGAAGGGATAAGCAAGACCAACCAACTCGATGGAATCAGCGATTAACTCCCGGCTCACGAGAGAAGTTCGCATGCCTTCCGACCCCATGGTGATGCCATCGGACACACTCACGGTGTTGAATTCGAAGGGCGTGCCCCCGGCCTCCCGGATGCCCTCTTTCACGCGCTCCGCGAGGTTCCGCAGGTGGAAGTTGCAGGGGCCCACCTCGATCCAGGTGTTGGCGATGCCGATGAGGGGCTTCCTCAGGTCCGCGTCGCTGAGGCCCGTGGCCTTGAGCATGGCCCGGGCGGGGGCGCGGTGGGCGCCATCCACGAGGGCGGAGCTCCGCCGCCGGCCGCTGGGGCCGTGTTCATCCTTGGGGGGTGTCATGGAAGGTTCCTGAAAAGGGGAAGGCCCCGCGTCCTGGTGGGAGCGCGGGGCCTTCCGGGTGGGAAGTGGACTCTCTTAGGTCCCCGCGCGCGTCCTGGGAATAATCACGATCAGGCTGGGAATGCTGATCGCCACGGGCGCCACGGGTACGAGGAACTCAACGGCGGAAGGGACGCCATGCGCAGCGCGACCGACGAAGTCGGCGCGGAGCGCGGAGGTGGAAGTCCCAAAGGCCATGCGTGGAGTCTAGGGGGCCGGAAGGCAAAGTCAATCTTAGTTTTCAAAAATCGCTTGTTAAGGAATGTCAGGCTTGGGGCCCAACGGCGAGCTCAGGCATGGAGCCCTGCCAGCAGAGCTGGTAGGTCTTCTCCCGGATGCGATCACCCAGTTCGGCGGTGCCCACGGTGCGGGTGGCGCCTTTGAGATCGGGGGTGCCGAAGCCTTCGCTCAGGACCGCGGTGATGGCCAACTCCATGATGGAGGCCTCGGCATCCAATCCCAGGCTGTGACGCAGCAGCAGCGCGGCACTGGCGATGGCGCCGATGGGATTGGCGACATCCTGGCCCGACAGGGTGGGCGCGGAGCCGTGCACGGGTTCGTAGAGACCCACGGGGCCGCCCAGGGAGGCGCTGGGCAGGAAGCCCAGGGATCCGCCGAGGACCGCGGCCTCATCGCTGAGGATGTCGCCAAAGAGGTTCTCCGTGAGCACCACGTCGAAGTGGGTGGGGTTCGTCACCAGCAACATGGCGGCGCTGTCCACGTACTGATGCTCCACCTTCACATCGGGGAAATCGGCGGCCACGCGATCCACGGTGGTGCGCCACAGGCGCGAGGCCTCCAGCACATTGGCCTTGTCCACGGAGGTCACGAGCTTGCGTCGCTGGCGGGCCGCCTCAAAGGCGACGCGGGCCACACGCTCCACTTCGGGGGCGGAGTAGGCCATGGTGTTCACGCCGCGATGCGCGTCGAGGGAACGGGGCTGGCCGTAGTAGAGACCGCCCGCCAATTCGCGGACGATGAGCAGGTCCGTGCCCCGCACGATATGCGCCTTCAGGGGGCTAGAGTCCACGAGGGCTTCGAAGATGGCCACCGGGCGCAGGTTGGCGTAGCAGCCCAGGGCCTTGCGCAGGCGTAGCAGACCTGACTCCGGTCGCCGGTGGGCGGGTAATTTATCCCAGGTGGGGCCGCCCACGGCCCCCAGCAGCACGGCCTCCGAGGCCAGGCAGGCTGCAAGGGTGGTTTCGGGCAGGGGATCGCCCGAGGCCTCGAAACCTGCGCCGCCCATGGGCTGCATGTCGAACTCGAAAGTGTGCTCGCGCTCCCGCCCGATGAGTTCCAGGCAGGCCACGGCCTCGCGGATCACTTCGGGGCCGATGCCGTCGCCGGGGAGGACGGCGATGCGGTGGGCCTTCTCGCTCAAGCCGCACCGCCTTTCATGCGGGCCACGAGGTAGGGCAGCAGTCCACCCTCCGCCAGGAAGGCTTTGGCGAAGTCGCTGAGGGGGATGAAGGTGAAGGTGGCGCCGGTCTCCTGGATGTGGAGGACGCCCGCTTCGATGTCCAGCTGCAGGGTCTGGCCATCCTGCACGGCGGCCACGGCCTCGGGGCACTCCAGCACGAGGAAGCCGTTGTTGACGGCGTTGCGGAAGAAGATGCGGGCGTAGCTGGAGGCGATGATGGCCTTCACCCCGGTGCCGCGCAGGGCCCAGATGGCGTGCTCCCGGCTGGAGCCGCAGCCGAAGTCCTCGCCGCCCACGATGAAGTCGCCGGGCTGGACCTTCTTCACGAAGTCCACATCGATGTCCTCCATGGCGTGCTTGGCCAGCTCGGCCTCCTCGTGCACGTTGAGGTAGCGGGCGGGGATGATCTCGTCGGTGTTGATGTGGGGCCGGGCATAGACGTGGGCGCGACCCTGGAGGACGGTGGGCAGACTCATGGGATCTCCTACACCCCCCACAGCTGCTGCTCTTCGGCGGCAGGCGAGGGGAGGAACGGGCGGGGGTCGGACAGGACGCCGGAGATGGCGGTGGCGGCGGCGGTGGCGGGGCTGGCGAGGTAGACCTTGGAGGAGGGGTGGCCCATGCGGCCCGTGAAGTTGCGGTTGGTGGTGGAAAGGCAGGTCTCATCGGCGCCGAGCACGCCCATGTGGCCGCCCAGGCAGGCGCCGCAGGTGGCGGTGGAGATCACGCAGCCCGCCTCGGCGAAAATGTCCATGAGGCCTTCGCGCATGGCCTGCTTCCACACGGTGGTGGTGGCGGGCACCACGATGGCACGGGTGCCGGCCGCCACCTTGTTCCCCTTGAACACGGATGCGGCGATGCGCAGATCCTCGATGCGGCCGTTGGTGCAACTGCCGATGTAGACCTGATCCATCTTCACGGCCTTGGCCTGGGAGATGGGTGTACCGTTGCTGGGCAGGCCCGGCAGGGCGACCATGGGCTCCAGCTCATCCACCCGTATGGTGTGGGTCTGGGCGTAGACGGCATCCTCGTCGCTCTCGAAGCGGACGCCGCGCTCGGGGGTGCGTTCAGCCAGGTAGGCCTCGGTGATGGCATCCACGGGGAAGATGCCGCTCTTGCCGCCGGCCTCGATGGCCATGTTGGTGATGGTGAAGCGGGCCTCCATGGAGAGGTGGGGCAGGGCGCTGCCCCGGTACTCCATGGCCATGTAGCGGGCGCCATCCACGCCGATGCGGCGGATGATCTCCAGGATGATGTCCTTGCTGTAGACGCCCCGCTGGGGGGCGCCCTCCAAGTTGAACAGGATGGACTCGGGCACCCGGAACCACAGCTCGCCGGTGGCGAGGCCCGCGGCCAGATCCGTGCTGCCCACGCCGGTGGCGAAGGTGCCCAGTGCGCCCATGGTGGTCGTGTGGCTGTCGCCGCAGATGATGGTCATGCCGGGATGGACGTGGCCCTGCTCCGGAGCGAGCGCATGGCAGATGCCGTGATTGCCGATCTCGTAGTAACGTTCGATGCCCTGCTCCTCCCGCCACTGCCGCAGGGCCTTGGTGAGCTCGGCGCTCTTGATGTCTTTGTTGGGCACGAAGTGATCCGGCGTCACGAGGATCTTCGTGGGGTCCCACACTTTCGTGATGCCGAGCTTCCTCAGCATCTCCACGGCGGGGGGCGTCGTCACCTCGTGGCAGATGACAAGGTCCAGCTTCGCGTTCACGATCTCGCCGGGGTGTACAACGTCGCGGCCGGAATGGGCGGCGAGGATCTTTTCGGTGATGGTCTGGGGCATGGGGTCCTTGGTCCTTAGTCCTGGGTCCTTGGCCGAGGTGCCATGGGCACGACGAAGTCAGGAGGTTGTGAGTTGCATTGAGTCGGGTGGCAGAGGCTGTGTGGGTCGGCGCAAGCCAGGGGCCAAGGACGAGGGACCAAGGACCTCAAGCGGTCACGGCTTGCCGGGAGCGCTTGAGATCTCGGGCATGCAGGGCCTTGTTAACGGCATTCAGGTAGGCGCGGGCGGCGCCCTCGATGATGTCGGTGCTGGCGGCCTTGCCGGTGAGGAGTCCGCCCTCGATCTCGATCTTCATGAAGACTTCGCCCACGGCGTCGCTGCCTTCGCTGACGGCGCGCACCTGGAAATCCAGGACCTCGCCCCGGATGGAGGTGAGTCCGGCGATGGCGTCCACGAGGGCCGCCACGGGGCCGTCGCCATGGCCCGTGCCACTGGGCTCATGCTCGCCATTGCGGAGCTGCACGAGGGCGTGGCTGTAGCCCTGGGTGCCCGCGGTGACCTGGGCGAGGCGCAGCTTCCACGTCTCGGGAATGTCGCTGAGGCCATCGCGGAGGATGGCCACGAGGTCTTCCTCGAAGACTTCCTTCTTCACGTCGCACAGTTTGGTGAAGAGTTTGTAGGCCTTTTCCAGCTCGGGCTTGGCCAACTCGTAGCCCAGTTCTTGGTAGCGCTGGGCCAGGGCGGCGCGGCCGCTGTGTTTGCCCAGTACGATGTGCTGCACCTTCACGCCGACACTCTCGGGGGTCATGATCTCGTAGGTGGCGCGGTTGCGCAGGACGCCGTGCTGGTGGATGCCGCTCTCGTGGGCGAAGGCGTTCTTGCCGACGATGGCCTTGTTGGGTTGAGGGTGGACGCCCGTGATGTTGGAGAGGAGCTGGCTGCTCTTGGCGATCTCTTCGGTGCGGATGCCTGAGACGAAGGGAAGGCGATCCTGACGCACCCGGAGCGCCATGACCACTTCTTCCAGGGCTGCGTTGCCGGCCCGCTCCCCGATGCCGTTGACGGTGCACTCCACCTGCCGGGCGCCCGCCTCGATGGCGGCGAGGCTGTTGGCTACGGCGAGGCCCAAATCGTTATGGCAGTGCACGCTGAGGATGGCGTGATCGATGTTGGGGACGCGCTCCACGAGGGTGCGGATCAGCTGGAAGTATTCTGTAGGGGTGGTGTAGCCCACCGTGTCTGGAATGTTGACGGTGGTGGCCCCGGCGGAAATGACGGCTTCGATGACCTGGCAGAGATAGGCGGGATCCGTGCGGGTGGCGTCCTCGGCGCTGAACTCCACGTCGGCGCAGAGGGTGCGGGCGTGCTTCACGCCGGCCACGGCCATGGCGAGGGCCTCCTCCCGGCTGAGGCGAAGCTTGTGCTCCAGGTGGAGGTCGGAGGTGGCGAGGAAGGTGTGGATGCGGGGGTGGGCGGCCTCTTGGAGGGCCTCCCAGGCGCGGTCAATGTCGGCGGGGAGCGCCCGGCAAAGGCCCGCCACGATGGGGTGTTGCAGGGCTCGGGCGATGGCGCGGACGGCCTCGAAGTCGCCTTCGGAGGCCACGGGGAAGCCAGCTTCGATGATGTCCACGCCCAGGCGCTCCAGCTGCAGGGCCATGCGGAGCTTCTCCTCCAGGTGCATGGAGCAGCCGGGGGATTGCTCCCCATCCCGGAGGGTGGTGTCGAAGATTCGGATGCGAGCTGGGCCCATCACGGACTCCCTTGCATCCAAGGCTAGGGAAGGTGCGTGATTTCAAAAAATGATTAAAATAAAGCGTGTAATAAGAAAAACAAATAGGTGAACCATGGAGTTCGATCAGCTGAGTTTCTTCCTCGCGGTGGTGGAGGAGGGGAATTTCTCCCGCGCGGCGGAGCGCGTGGGCCGCACCCAACCGGCGCTCAGCCTGGCCTTGAAGCGGCTGGAGGAGGAATTGGGGGAACGGCTCCTGGATCGCAATCCCCGGAAAGTGGTGCCCACCGAGGCGGGGCGCCTGCTGCAGAACTACGCCCACCGCCTCATCTTCCTGAGGGAGGAGGCCCAGACGTCCATCGCGGAGATGCGCGGCCTCACCCGGGGCCGCCTGCGCATCGGGGCCAACGAGAGCACGTCGCTCTACCTGCTGCCGGAGCTGCTGGTGTCCTTCCGGAAGCGCCACCCGGGCATCAAGGTGGAGGTGTACCGCAGCACGTCGGAACAGATCCCCCGCCAGGTGCTGGAGTACGGCTTGGACGTGGGCTTCATCTCCTTCGATCCCGGCACCGTGGGCGTGGACAGCGACCTGATCCACCGGGATCCGCTGGTGCTGGTGGTGCCGCCCAAGCATCTCCTGGCGCGCCGCAAGGAGGTGCGGGTGGAGGAGCTGGGCTCCGAGACATTCGTGGCCCACAACGCCCGCACTCCGGCTCGCACCCGGCTGGTGGATTTCTTCGCCGCCCATCGCACCCCGCTGAACATCGCGGTGGAGCTCTCCACCATCGAGACCATCAAGGCCTTCGTGATCCGGGGGGCGGGCCTTGCCATCCTGCCCCGCATGAGCGTGGCCGACGCGCTGAAGGATCGGCGCCTCAAGGAAGTGCGCATCAAGGGCATGGCCATCGAACGGGCCATCCGCGTGGTCCACCGCCCCGAAGGGGAGCTGAGCCACGCGGCGAAGGCCTTCCTGGAACTGGTGATCAAGCCTGGGAAGTGAAGGTCCGGCTCCTAATAGACTTTCCATACGACGTGGTGGAAGGCATCCGTGACCAGGGCCACGTCGCCATCGAAGGCGACTTCGCCCAGTTCGACCATCCGGTAATAGAGGCCGGGGCCACCGAGCTTGATGGTTTCCACTTCGCCCGTGGGCTTCACCCAGCGCAGGAACCCATCGCCTTCGGCCACGAGGATCCAGCCCGAGCGGTGCACGGCGATGCCGGTGATGCGGATGAACCGGGCCTGGTCGCCAGGGCCGTCGAGGTAGTAACCGCGGGAGCCGGGGATGCCCGCCAGGTGGCGGAGGGCCTTCGTGCGGGGGTCGATTTCGTAGATGGCCTCGTCCGAGGCCACGATGACCCGGTCGAGGGAAGGGTCAGCCGCGACGAGGGTGGGCTTGAAGGTGCCGCCCTGGAAGGGCTCGGCGGTGCCTTTGGCGATCACCGTGGTGGGCCCGGAACCGGTGTTGGCATCGACGAACTTGACCTCGTCACCATCCACGGCCCACAGCCGATCGTTGCCATCGAGGGACAGGCTCGTGATCCGGTTGCCGGAGGTGGGCAGGCTGGGCCACACCCAATTGAAGAAGCGATCGGTGCGGATGATGGAGCCGCTGGTCGCCTGGGCGATATCGGTATTCGGGAAGCCTGCGATGGGTTCGGCGGAGCCGCTGGGGACGGGCCAGTGATAGGCGCCGTAGCCATCCAGCAGGCGCACTTCCCCATTTTCCTGCCCGACGAAGAAAGCGCCCCTTCCAAGGGCCGTGATCCGCACGGGGCGGTAGAGGCATGGGCCGTAGAACGCGATGCCTTCGCGATCACCCTCCTTGTCCGGAGAACCCGCGAACACTTGGAAGTTCGCGAGCGGGGCCGGGGCGGGGCGGAACACCTGGGGCCACGTGACCTGCAGATCCTCCTTGTCGAGGGAGATCGAGGGAACGGGGCGGGCCAGATCCACCCGGTTGAGGTTCTTGTCGAGGTAGGGATTGTCGAAGGGCGGACGATCCTGGGCCAGGAGGGCGGAGCTGGCGAGGACCAGCAGGGCGGCGAAGGCGGTCATGCGGGACATGGGGTCTCCTTGGGATGGGGATGCTGCATCCCTACCTTCGGTTGAACCTCTGACCTGCGGAGGACACGCTTTGAAAAAGTCGGCTGGGCCACCCGGCCCTATTCGTAGCGCAGCGCTTCGATGGGATCCAATTTGCTGGCCTTGGCGGCGGGGTAGATGCCGAAGATGAGGCCGATGGCGGCGGGCACGGCGAAGGCACTGATGAGGGCCCACAGGGGGATGCCGCCCACCACGCCGAGCAAGGCCTTGCCGATGGCTGCGCCCAGGGCATAGCCCACGCCGATGCCGATGGCGCCGCCCAATACTGAGAGCAGGGCCGCCTCGATGAGGAACTGCAGCATCACGTCCCGGCGCTTGGCGCCCACGGCCTTGCGCACGCCGATCTCGCGGGTGCGCTCGGTGACGCTCACCAGCATGATGTTCATGATGCCGATGCCGCCCACGAGGAGGGCGATGCTCACCATGCCCCCGGCCACCGCGGTGATGGCGCCCATGATGCTGCTGACGATGCCGGCGATTTGCTTGGGGCTGAACACCTTGAAGCCCTCGGGCTCGCCCGTCTTCAGGCCCTTGATGCGGCGCAGGGCCTCGGTGAGCAGGTCGGCGCCATCGTCCACGTTGATGCGGGGATCCACGCGGGCCTGGAAGATGAGCTGCTTGCGCTGCTGATCCGTGAGGGTGGCGCGGCCCGTGGTGAGGGGGATGATGACGTTGCTGTCGGGATCATTGCCGAGGCTGGAGCCCTGTTCCTCGATGACGCCCACGATCTCCAAGGCCATCTGGGGCGTCTGGATGATGCGGCCGATGGGGCGTTCCTTGATGCCCAGCTTCTCCAACACCCGGGGGCCCACGATGGCCACCTTGCTCGCCAGGCGGTTGTCCGAGGGCACGAAGTTGCGGCCGGCCGTGAGGTTGATGGCGTTGAGCTCCAGGTAACTCTCGTCCGTCATGATGAGGTTCACGCCGGCCGTCTTGCCGGCGGCCTTCACTTCGCTGCCATTGAAGTAGAGGGGCGTCATGGTGGTGAGCACGGGCACCATGCGCTGGAGGGCCTTCATATCCTCCATGTAGAGGTCGCGGTTCTTGATCTTGGTGAACTCGCTGTAGGGCATGTCCGTGGGGAAGACGGGCCGGACGATGAGCGTTTGGCTGCCGGCCGTCTCGATCTGCTTGAGCACGCTCCCCTGGAGCCCCTGGATGAGGCTCACCACGATGATCACGGCGGCCACGCCGATGATGATGCCGAGCGTCGTGAGCCCCGACCGGAGCTTGTTCGCGCGGAGGCTCTTCAGCGCCGCGACGAGGGGCTCGCGGACATCCATGCTCACTTCTTCTCCTTCTCGAGGGCCTTGGCCAATTCAGCATCGCTGCGGGCCTTGAGGGAGATGGAGGCCTTGTCCTTCAATTCCTTCAGCTTGCGCAAGGGGCCCGTGAGCACCTGGTCGCCTTCGCTGACGCCCTCCAGCACCTCGATGAACTGCGTGCTGGCGATGCCCGTGCGGACTTCCCGCTCCTGGGCATGGCCCGCCTTGGCCACCATGACGATGGTGCGGATGGCGGGGGCGAGCAGACCCTTTTTCTTGGCATCTTCCAGGCTGCCTTCCCGCTCCAGCACGGATTGCAGGGGCACCTGGAGCACGCCCTTGGCCTCGCTGGTGAGGATCACGGCGCGGGCGCTCATGCCGGGGCGCAGTTTGGGGATGTCCTCGGCTTTCATGTCGAGCATCACCTTCACCTTGTAGAGGTTGGCATCCTGCCCGGTCTTTTCCGCCCCGGTGGCCACTTCCATCACGGTGCCGGGGAACACGCGGCCCGGCAGGGCCTCCACGGCTACCTGGGCGGTCTGGCCCACCTTGGTGCGCACCACTTCGCCCTCGCTCACCTTCACCTCGGCCATCAGCGTGCTCATGTCGCTGATGACCATGAGGGTGGCGCCGGGCAGGTTGGAGGTGCCGGGGATGGCCATCTCGCCCATCTCGGCCTTGAGGCTGGTGACCCGGCCGCTGATGGGGGCTCGAAGCGTGCTCTTGGCGAGGCCATCCCGGAGGCCGGCGACGCTGGCTTCACTCTGGGCCACGTTGGCGCGGGCCGCGGCGGCGGCCAGCTCGCTGCTTTCGCGGGCCAGCTTGGCCTGGCGGAATTCCTCATCGCTGAGGAGTTTCTGGTTGAAGAGGGATTCCGTGCGGGCGAAGGATTCCACGCTGCGCTTGCGCGCCGCTTCCAACCGTTCGCCCTCCTTGCGGGCCGCATCCAGGGCCGCCTGGCCTTGGATGAGCGCCTGCTTCAAGCGCTCTTGATCGATGGTGACGAGCAGGTCGCCCACCCTCACATCCTGGCCATCCTCCACGTGCCGCTTGCGGATCTCACCCATGACGGTGGTGCCCACGTTGACCTGCACCTTGGCGCGGATTTCCCCGGAGGCGGTGAGGGTTTCGCGGATGTCGCCCCGGAGGACCTTGTCCCAGGTGAAGCGGTCGGATTCATCCCGAGGGCCACCCGCCAGGAGGCCGGCGATGATGAGGACGACGAGCAATCCGCCGCCTCCAAGGAGGAGGTGCTGCTTTTTCATGAAGACCTACTTGGCGAAGATGATCTTGAGGCCCGCCTGGAGGAAGACCAGGAGGCACGTGGAGAGGATCGCACCGGATACCTTCAGGCGCAGCAGGTGGCGGCAGGCGAGGTAGCTGAGCGCCCAGGTGGCGATGGAGAAGAGATCCAAGGCGAACAGGGCCGTCACCACCTTCGGGCTTTCCGCCGCCACAAAGAATCCGACGGAGGTGGGCGCGAGCTTTTCGGGGGTGAGGCCGCCCACGGGGCGGAGGAAGGCCATGATGATCATGAGCGCGCCATGTACGAGGCCCACGAGGGCGGGTACGGAAGCCGCGGTGAGGGCCTGGGGGAAAGAGGGCTCACCCTCTTCGGCCAGACCGCGTCCCACCAACCAGTAGATGAAGCCCATGAGGAGGGTCCAGAGCCAGGGAATGGCCACGGCGAAAATGAGCCCGATAGGCACCATGAATTTCTTCTGCATCTCAATGATGCTGTCGATTTGACCTGCAGAGACGTTGGGGTTTCGTTCCAGTGCCGGGCGGGCCATCGCATCCACGTCCACCTTCAAGCCCCAGACGAGGGTCACCCCGATGCCGAGGATGCAGAAGCTGACGACCGCGGGGATCCAGGAGGGCGATTGGCGCAGCTTCTGGAACAGGGCCGTGGGTTCCGTGAACACGCCCACGACCTGATCGAGGAAGCTGGGCGGCTTGGGGGCGGAAGGGGCGGGGCCGCCTCCGTAAAGGGGTGCTTCGGGCGCGGAATAGGGATTCTCAGCCATGGGGTACCTCCCGGATCAAGGATCTGGGTCCATGATGCGCTCCCCGGGGACCCTCTGCGGGGTTTCCGATGAACGGCGGAGGCGTTCCGGCGAACGGTGGGCGCGGCCCGATTACCGGGTGGGCTCCACCTTCACCTGAATGATGCGGGTGCCCTCCATGCGCAGCACCGTGAGGGTGGCGCCCTCCACGGCCACGCGATCCTGGGGTTTGGGCACGCGGCCCAGGCGGGCCATGACGAGGCCGCCGATGGTGTCGAACCCCTCGTGCTCCCAGGTGAGGTCCAGGGGCGCGGAGACGTCGTCCACATGGGATTGGCCGCTCACCAGCAGGTTGCCATCGGGCAGGGGCTGGATCTCCATGGCGCCTTCGTGCTCATCGCGGATCTCGCCGAACACCTCCTCCAGCAGGTCCTCCATGGTCACGAGGCCGGAGACGATGCCGAACTCATCCACCACCACGGCCAACTGGGCCCGCTGTCGCTGCATCTCCTTCATGAGCTCCGAGACGGGCTTGCTCTCGGGCACGAAGAGGGCGGGCTTGCAGAGGTCCTTGGCCTGGCGGGGATCCTGGTCGGGAAGCTGCATCAGGTCCTTCAGCAGGAGGATGCCGAGGATCTTGTCGATGGCGCCATCGAAGACGGGCAGCCGGGCGTGGCGGCTCTTCATGAAGGCCTGCCAGGCCTCGGGGACGGTGGTCTCCCCGCTCAGGGCCTTGATGCGGGTGCGGGGCGTCATCACCTCGCGCACCACGGTGTCGCCGAAGCTCACGACGTTGCGGATCAATTCGGAATCGGATTCCTCGAGGATGCCCTCGGCCTCGCCCTCTTCGATGAGGGCGGTCACGGCGTCCTCGCTGGCGGGTTCATCCTCGCCATCCCGGATCTTGTCCGCCTCGGCGCGCCGCCGCTCCAGGCGCCGGGCCAGGGGGGACACGAGGAGGTCGAAGATGGGATGGATGGGCGCGTAGAGCGGCCAGATCCGGGCCAGCCAGAGGCCGGGTTCCTGGGAAGTGAGGATGGTGGGCAGGGCCATGTCCAGGCCCCAGAGGAAGGCCAAGGTGATGGCCGCGAGGCTCGCCCAGCCGCCGGGAATGGCGGGCTTGAGGGGCCAGCTGAGGACGAGCAGGGCCACCAGCAGGAACTGGGTGACGAGGGAGAGGCCCATGCCCAGCACCTGGGGCCGCTCCAGCAGGGCCGCCAGCTCCGGATCCCGGATGGCCTCCTCCTCCAGCAGGCGCCGCCGTTGCAGGCTCGTCAGCGCGTGGTGCGCGCTCAGCATCATGGCCAGCGCGCTCCGGTAAAGGAGCAGACCGATCAGTAGGGCGATGAGCCAAGTCGGGGTACTGGGGCTGGAGTCCACGCCTTCAGTCTAACCGGGGAAAAGGCTGTGTCCTCTGTGACCAGCTCCCTTCGACGCTCCGAGGCGTACCCTACCGATTCCGGATCTGCTCCGCCCGCTTGATCCTCGCCTCCGGGGTCACCACCCGCCCAAGCCGCTCTTCCTCCTTGAAGACCTCCTCGGGATCCCGGGCGAGGCCATCGGCGGTGGGCTTGAGGCCCTTCCGTTCCCGGGCGGCGTTGAGGAAGGGGTAGGGTTCCCGGGCCAACTCGGGGCTCTGGAGCAGGAAGCGGAAGGTGAGCCAGCCGCCGGCGATGAAGTTGAGGGCCAGCACCGCGAGCCCCGCGCGCTGCCAGGCGCGCATGCGGTCATGGGTCTGGCGCATGCGCTGCCAGAGCACGCCTGCCCAGAGGCTGAGCCCCATGATGGCGGCGGTGAGCAGGAGGGTGACGGCCCACCCCTGGGTGTTCCAATCCCACCCCGTTCGGCCCACCACGAAGGGGGTCATGAGCAGCCCGTAGATGAGGTTCAGGTGGAGCATGTAGAGCAGCAGGCTCTCCCGCCCCGCGGCCTCCACGGGATTGGCGCCCGGCAGCTTGGGGCGGATGGGGTCGAGCAGTCCCAGGGCGGCGCCTCCCATGCAGATCCAGCCCAGGCGTTCGGCCACCGAGGGCAGGGTGGTGTTGTGGAAGCTCGTGAGCTCGCTCCACGTGTAGCCGTTCAGCAGCCAGGTACCGCCGGCGGTCTGCCTCCAGGTGCCTTCCCAGATCCACCCGTTCTTGCGGAGGGAGCCCCAGATCGTCAGGGCGAGCCCCAGGCCGAGGAGCGCCAGAAGGAAGCGGGCCTCGGTCCAGCGGGCGCGGGGCTCCCCGGCCTCGCCCACGACCTCGGCCCGGAAGAACCGGTAGGCTCCGCCCAGAAAGCCACCGAAGCTCACGAAGGCCAACCAGGGGAAGAGGGGGAAGAGGGCCTTGAGGCCGTGATCATCATTGCCGTTCAGCAGGCCCCTGAGGGGCAGCCACACGCCTTCGCCCACGCCCTTGATCCATAGGGTGGGGCTCACCAGGGCCACGAAGAGGGCCAGCGCCAGGGCCGCCAGGGTGAAGCGGCGGGCGGTGCCCAGGGTGCGGGCGATGGCCTGCAGGATGAGGAGGCTATACACGGTGCACTGGAGCACGTCGATCTTGAACAGTTCCCGCATCTTGGCGGGGGTGCCCAGCACCGTCCACTCGGCCAGGGTGAGGCCGGGGGCGTGCAGCAGGTAGGCGCAGAGCAGGATGAATCCCAGGCGCCGGGCGGTGTCGGGCCAGAAAGGCCGCAGGGTGCCATCAGCCTTGAAGGTGCTCAGCACCAGCGCGAAGCCCGCGCACATGAGGAAGCTGGGGGCCACGAGGCCGTTCACGTAGTTGAGCCACTCGGGCCGCAGCTCGAGCTTCAACCACGTGTTCACCACGTGGACCTCGATCATGACGATCACGGCCAGGCCCCGGAGGAGGTCCACCCATTGGCAGCGGCGGGAGGGGCTGAAATCGGTCCAGAGGCCGGAGGTCATGGGCGTCCTTGGGGAAAGCGACAGTTTAGATGGCGGGTCGGAGGGCCCAAAGCTGTTTCGGGGCAAGGGATGGGGACCACGGGATCCTCCCATCCGATTCCAGGCCCGCCCTGGATCGCCCGCAGGGCCCCACGCCTCGCCCCAGGAGGGTTCAAGGCCCATGACCGGCCTGTTACAGTGACTCCTGTCCAATCTCATATGTCCTGCAAGACCGGAGGCTCCTCCCATGGGTGGTTTGTTCGTCAAAAAAGACCTGGCCCGGCTCATCGCCGACGCCAACGATCCGAATGCGGGTGAAGGTGGGCATGGGGGGGCGACCCTCAAGCGCCACCTTGGGGCCTTCAATCTGACCATGTTGGGAATCGGCGCGATCATCGGCGCCGGCATCTTCTCCCTCACGGGCACCGCCGCCGCCAATTACGCGGGCCCCGGCATCGTCTACAGCTTCATCATTGGCGGCATCCTTTGCGCCCTGGCGGGCCTCTGCTATGCCGAGATGGCTGCCATGATCCCCGTGGCCGGCTCCGCCTACGCTTATTCCTACGCCACCATGGGCGAGTTCATCGCATGGATCATCGGCTGGGACCTCGTCCTCGAGTACGCCTTTGGTGCCGTGACGGTGTCCGCTGCCTGGTCGGGCTACCTCTATTCCATCTTGCACAAGACTTTGGGCATCAACTTGCCCGATGCCCTCATCCGTCTGACGAAGGGCCCCTGGGAGACTGTGACCCTCAACGGTGGCAGTGTGGTCCACGGCGTGTGGAACGTCCCCGCTTCGGTGATCGCCCTCGTGGTTGCCTCTATCCTCTACAAGGGCATCAAGGAAAGCGCCTCGGTGAACAACGTCATCGTGATCATCAAAGTCACGATCGTGATCGTGTTCATCGCGCTAGGCATTAGTGTCATCAGCGGATCCAACCTCCACGTCAATCCCGCCGCCGGAACCCTGGGCTCCCTGGTGCCGGCCCAGGAGATCATCAACGGAGTCCCCCACTACGGATGGGGCATGAACAACGGTGTCGTCACCGGCGCCGCGGTAGTGTTCTTCGCTTACATCGGTTTCGATGCGGTCAGCACCACGGCTCAGGAAGCCAAGAACCCCAAGCGGGATCTGCCCATCGGCATCATGGCCTCCCTGATCATCTGCACCATCCTCTACATCCTGGTGGCCCTGACCCTCACGGGTGTGGTCCCCTTCAAGCAATTGGGCGTTCCCGACCCCATCGCCGTAGGCATCGACCGGATCGTGGAACTGAGGGGTTGGACCCCGGGTGCCCAGAAGATCTTCACCTTCATCATCAAGCTCGGCGCCATCAGCGGCCTCACCTCCGTGATCCTCGTGATGATGATGGGCCAGACCCGCGTGTTCTACGCCATGAGCAAGGATGGCCTCCTGCCCTGGTTCGGTACGGCCCACCCCAAGTTCGGCACGCCCCACGTGGCCACCGTGCTCACGGGCATCTTTGTGGCCCTCTGCGGCGGTCTGATGCCCATGAGCCTCGTGGGTGAGCTGGTGTCCATCGGCACCCTGCTGGCCTTCCTGCTCGTTTGCATCGGCGTGCCGATTCTCCGGGTGAACAGCCCCGAGATCGAGCGTCCCTTCAAGGTTCCCGGCGGCATGATCGGCGCGTGGGTCGTTGGCATCCTGGGCGCCTGTGCTTGTGCCTGGGTAATGTACGGCCTGCCTAAGGACACCTGGCTCCGACTCATCATCTGGCTGGTGATCGGCTTTGTGATCTATTTCGGGTACGGGCAGAAGCACAGCAAGCTCCGTAACGCATAGTCGGATGCGGTTTTCCAAAGAGCTCCCCGGCCTCGCCGGGGAGCTCTTTGTCTGTCGGGGCTGCCTCCGGCCCGTGGGTTCCGGCGGTGAAGCGGGGCTTTGCGGTCGGTGTTGGGAAGGGTTGCTTCCCTTGGATCCCGATCGATGCCCCCGGTGTGCGTTGCCGCACCTGGAGAACGCCTGTCCGGATCCCGTGGCCTGGGAGCAGGGGGATGCCCTTTGGGACTACCACGGAGGGCGCCCGGCGCTGGGGGCCCTGGTGTTGCCGGGCCTGAAGCACGGCGACCTGGGCTGGCGCGCGGCCTTGCTGCGCCGGGCCAGGGAAGCCGCACTGCCCCCCTGGCTGGAGGCGTGCGATGGCTGTGTACCGGTGCCCACCCATCCCTGGCGTCGCTGGCGGCGGGGCTTCGACCTCGCCCGGGATGTGGCGGAGCTGATCTCCCATCGGATGGGCCTGCCCGTGTTGGATCCCCTGCGGAAGGCCTGGCGGGCGCCTTCCCAGGCCGAGCGATCCGAAAGCGCGCGCCGGCGCCTGCCCAAGAAGGCTTTCCGCCTGGTGGATGCCGCCGGAGTTTCGGGCCGGCGCCTGCTGTTGGTGGACGATGTGTGGACCACGGGCACGAGCCTGCTGCGCTGCGCCCAGGCCCTTCAGGCTGGCGGTGCGGAGGTGCGCGTCTTCACGCTGTTCCGGGCTACCTGAAGGTGAAGGCCAGGTAGGTCACCGTGGTCCGTTGTCCGGCGTCGAGGCTGCCCGTGAGCGCACCCAAGGAAAACCCGAAGCGCTGATGGATGAAAATGCCCGCCTCGGCCCGGAAGGCGAGCTTATTGAGGGTGGTGCGGGGCGCCCCGTAGGTGGGGTTGGAGCCCAGGATCCAGTGCTGGAAGGCGGGACCGGCGGAGATGAAGGGCGTCACCGGGCCCGTGGCGTCGAACTCCAGGAAGGCCTCGGTGGTGAGGCCGATGCTTTGAATGGAACCCGTGGCGGGCTGGCCGGACCAGGTATCCCCGTCCATGCGCAGGCGGAGCTTCAGGGGATCCGTCCCCAGGAGCATCGCGAAGCCCGCGCCGCCTCCGGTGCCATTGGCGCCCCAATCCTTCAAGGTGCGATCCGCCCGGCTCGCGCGCAGCTGGCCGAGGTAGACGTAGGCCTCGGAAGGTGGGGCCACCCGGATCTTCTCCTGGGCTCCCAGCGGCAGGGCCATCAGAAGCGACATCACCATGGGCGTGGATCGGCGCATGAACCCCTCCGGGAATCCGCAGGATAGCGCGGGGGGCTTCACACCGCCTCCGCTCGCGGCGGATCGCCGAGGGCGAAGAGCAGGTCCGGAGGCTCGTGTTCGGCGAGCTGCACCTGCCCCTCCAGCCGCATGCCCAGCTTCTGGAGCAGGCGGATGGACGGCTGATTGCCCGGGGAGGTGACGCCGAGGATGCGCGTCAGCCCGAGGGAGTGGCGACCCCACGCCAGCACGGCCTCGGCGGCCTCGAAGGCGTACCCTGCGCCCCACCAGGCGGGAAGGAAGGCGAAGCCCAGATCGGGATCCTCCAGGACCCCGGGCCGCCGGAGCAGGCCGCAGATTCCGATGGAATCGCCAGACCCGAGTTGGCCCACGTGAAGCAACCCGAGGCCATGGCGCGCGTAGCTGTCCAGCGGTCCGGTGCTTAGGTAGGTACGGGCGCCTTCGAGATCCCGGGCGCCCTTGTCGCCGATGTGCTCGAGGAAAGAGGGCTCATTGAGGAGCTGCAGGATGAAGGGTGCATCTTCCAACGTGAGCGGACGGAGGAGGAGGCGGGGGGTCTGGAGCGGTGGGAGGGGCATGCCGAGGAACCCGGGGGAGGTGGAGGGTGATGATCCCAGGGGCGGGCTGGGTTCGTAAGATCGAGGCTTGCGCGAAAAAAAGACGAAACCATAGTTGCCTCATGGACCGACAACCTCCCGCCCCGGCGCCTGGCCCCCGCTTGCTGGATCAACTGCGCCAGGAGCTGCGGATCCGCCACTACAGCCTGCGCACGGAGGGGGCGTACGTGGATTGGGTGCGCCGCTTCGTGAAGTTCCATCAGCTGCGGCACCCTCGGGAGATGGGTGGAGCCGAGGTGGAGGCCTTCCTATCCCACCTCGCCTCGGAGCGTCAGGTCTCCAGCTCCACGCAGAATCAGGCGAAGGCCTCCCTCCTCTTCCTCTACAAGCAGGTGCTGAAAGTGGACCTGCCTTGGCTGCAGGCGGTGGTCCAGGCCAAGGGGCCGAAGCGGTTGCCGGTGGTGCTGAGCGCGGGGGAGGTGCGCAAGCTGCTGGATCAGATGGATGGCACCATGGCGCTGGTGGCGCAGATGCTCTTCGGCACGGGCATGCGGCTCATGGAGGTGCTTCGCCTCCGGGTGAAGGATCTGGAGTTCGATCGACTCGAAGTGGTGGTGCGCCAGGGCAAGGGGGGCAAGGATCGGGTGACCATGCTGCCCGAAGTGCTCGTGGGGCCGCTCACGGCCCATCTGGCCAAAGTGAAGGCGCTGCATGCGCGGGACCTGGAAGCGGGCTTCGGCGACGTGTGGCTGCCGGATGCGTTGGAGGCGAAGTTCCGCGCCGCGGCGAAGCACTGGGGCTGGCAATGGGTGTTCCCTTCGACCATCCGGTCCCAGGACCCCCGCACGGGGAAGGTGCGCCGCCACCACCTCTATCCGGAGAGCGTGCAGCGGGCCGTGCGGGAGGCGGCGCGGGCGGCGGAACTGGCCAAGCTGGTGACCCCCCACGCGCTTCGGCACTCCTTCGCCACGCACCTGCTCGCCTCGGGCCACGACATCCGCACGGTGCAGGAGCTGTTGGGGCACAAGGACGTGGAAACCACGATGATCTACACCCACGTGCTGAACCGGGGGGGCCGTGGCGTTCCAAGCCCCCTGGACATGGTGAAGGAGGGGCGGGAAGGGGACGCCTACTCGGCTCGGGAGGCGCGGGGTGCGGCCTGAGCCTGGGACCGGGGCGCAGGGGCCGGGTACCGGTAATGGCCCGTGAGGGTGTACGCGAACAGCCGGTCCTCTTCCCGGACGCCCTCTCCGATGTTGTGGAGGATGAGGGGGTGGCCCGCCGGTGAGCGGCGGTCGGAGACCAGGCCCGTGTGGGGAACGCCGGAGGTGAGGCGCCACGTGACGATGTCGCCGGGCAGGTAAGCCTTGGCCTCCCGGGACAGCGGCAGGCTCAGGCCGTGGCGCCCGAAGAACGTGGCCAGGTTGGGTACTCGGCGGTGGTCGATGTTGCGGTCCGGGGCCTTCAATCCCCAGGCCCTCGGATAGGCCTCCCAGGCCCGGCCCATGTCCTCATGCACGAGCTTTTGGAGGTCGAGGCCCTGGGCCCGGTAGGCGCGGATGAGCACGTCGGTGCAGACGCCGCGATCCAGGGGCACGTCACCGCCGGGATAGGGAATCCGGGCGTAGCGCGAATCGTAGCCCAGGGTCACGCCCACTTGGGCCCTGGCCGCCGCCACGAGTCGCAGCCCCGGATCCTGGGCGATCAGGAGCGGGATCCCCAGGGTGAGCAGGGCACTCAGGCGGGCGGGGCCGGTTCCCATCAGCATGGGGCGGCTCCCATCCCAGGGGACGTTCGCGGATCGGCGCAAGGTGATGCCTTCACTGGGCTGGGGCCGGATGGCGCGGGCCATTGCCGTTGTCCATGTCGCTGAAGATCCGCCAGCGATCCTCGGGGCCCCTCCGGAGGGTGAGGGTGAACTTCCCGGCATCCGGGCTTCCGGGCTGCGTGGCGTAGGCGCCGAGGATCACGGCCAGGCCGCCTTCGATCTGGACCGCGAGGGCCCGGAGGCTGAGGGGGCCGCCCGCGCCTGCGTAGGCGCCCTTGATCGCGGCTCGCCCCCGGACGGGGGGCCGGTCGAGGGCCAGCACGAATCCGTCTTCCGTGAAGAGGTCCGCGAGGGCACCCGCATCCTTCGCCTGCCAGGCGCGCTCATAGTCGCGGAGCACACGATCCAGGCCCGGGGGCAGGGGTACGGAGGGCAGGGGGGCGGGGGCTTGGAGCAGAACCAGCAAGGGCAAGGGCATGGGAGCCTCCGGAACGCGTCCAAGGTACCTCGGTGCTTCCATGGGGTCCCCTGATAATCTCGGCCCATGGCCATCCTGGATTCCCTCCGCGCCTTCCTTCACCGGTTTCGCTGGCCCCTGCGGATCCTGGGTGGGCTCTACGCCCTCTATGCGCTCTTCGGCTTCCTGATCCTTCCGGGCATCCTGCAACGCAAGCTCGTGGCGGGAATGTCGGCCGCGCTGCACCGCGACGTGCGCATCGCGAAGGTGAAGGTGAACCCGCTGGCCCTCTCCCTCACCCTCGAGGGGCTTGAGATTCGCACCCGCAAGGGCGGGCCCTGGGTGAGCTGCGCCCGCATCTACGCCAACGCGGAACTCTGGCCCCTGCTGACTCGCACGGCGAAGTTGAAAGCGCTCGAGCTGGACCGCCCGAAATGGATCCTGACCCTGGATGAACAGGGGCGCCCCGAGTTCATGGATCTCATGACCTCCGACCCAGGCGTGGCGAAACCCAAGGCGGAACCGGAAGGCGCGCCCTGGACCCTGGCCCTCGACCATTTCGCGCTGCGGGAAGGGCGGGTGGATTTCACCGATGCCAGCCCCAAGGAGGATTTCAAGAGCGCCCTGGGGCCGCTCTCCCTGAGCCTCCACGATTTCCGCACCTCCGTGGGGTCCCGCAGCGGCGGGCGCTTCGAGGCCCGCACCGAGGCCGGCGAGCAGCTTTCCTGGGAGGGGAGCCTCGTGGCCGAGCCCTTCAGCTCCCAGGGCACGCTGAAGGTGACCCGGCTGTTGATCCCCAAATACGCGCCCTACCTCCATGAATCCCTGAGCCTCGATGTGAAGTCGGGGCGCCTGGATCTCACGGTGCCCTACACCTTCACCCTGAATCCCACCCCGGCCCTCCGCCTCATGGGCGGTGCCGGCGTCCTCACCGATCTCGTCGTGGCCGAGCGCGGAGGCGCCCAGGCCCTGAGCTTGCCGAACCTCAGCCTGGAGGCCCTGGGGGGGGATCTCCTGAGGCCGGAGCTCACCATCGGGCGCCTCGCGCTCACGGGGGCCGATCTCACCGTGTCTCGCCGGGCCGATGGCACCCTCAACTGGGACCGGCTGCTCGCCCTGCCTCCGGGCGTGAAACCCAAGCCCAAGGATCCCAAGGCGAAGCCCCTCGCCCTCACCGTGAAGGAACTGGCCCTGGTGAAGGCCCTCCTGCACTGGGAGGATGCCCTGACGGTGCGGCCCGTGGCCCTGACCCTGAAGGACGTGGACCTCACCCTGAAGGATCTCACCTTGGATCCCCAGGGAAGCGCGGGCCTCACCTTCGTTGCGAAGCTGGGCGAAACGGGCCGCCTGGGCTTCCAGGGCACCGTGAAGCCCTTGGCCGCCGCCGCGGATCTGCAAGCGGATGTGGAGGGCATCGCCCTGCCGCCCTTCGATCCCTACCTGGCCCCCACCACCGACCTGCGCTTCAACCAGGGCCACGTCGGAATGAAGGGCCGCCTGAGGGCCGACTTCGGAGGCAAGAAGACCGACGGCATCGCCTACTCCGGGGACGTGTGGGTGGATCAACTGGAGGCCGCTGATGGCCGCGATCACGAAGTGGCGCTGCGCTGGAAACGCCTGGCCCTCAAGGGCCTCGACGCCTCCACGGCCCCGCTGTCGGTGAAGCTGAAGACCCTGGATTGGATCGCGCCGGAAGGGCGCCTCGTCATCGCCCCGGATGGCACCACCAACGTGAACCGCGCCTTCAAGATCGAGCCCGAGGCGCCTCCTGCGCTGACGGCGGCGGTCATCCAGCCCACGCCCAAGGTGGAAGGCGCGCCCATCCCCCTCACCATCACCCTCATGAAGGTCAGCCAGGGGCGCCTCAGCTTCATCGACCGCAGCCTCAGCCCCAACGCAGCGTTGCTGCTCAGTGATCTGGAGGGCACCTACGATCAGCTCTCCTCCGCCCCTGGCGCCCGCAGCCAGGTGCTGTTCACGGGCAAGGCCGGGGGCGTGGGCCCCCTGCGCATCGAGGGCAAGGCCTATCCCTTGCGCACGGACGAAGACACCGACGTCCGCATGAGCCTCCAGGGCGCCGAACTCACGGATCTGGATCCGTACAGCCGCAAATACCTGGGTTACGTCCTGCAAAAGGGCAAGCTCTCCAGCAACGTGCGCCTGCACATCCAGAAGCGCAAACTCAGCGCCGTGGCCCAGGCCAAGTTGGATCAGCTCTACCTGGGCGACAAGGTGGAGAGCAAGGAGGCCACCTGGATCCCCGTGAAGCTGGGCCTCGCCCTGCTGCGCGATCGCCATGGCGTCATCGACATGGAAGTGCCCGTGGATGGCAGCCTCGATGACCCCAACATCCATTGGGGCGGCGTGGCTTGGAAGGCGCTGCTCAACATCTTCGCCAAGGCCGCCACCAGCCCCTTCAGCATGTTGGGCAACCTCTTCGGGGGTGGGGCGGATCTCAGTTCCGTGGCCTTCGCCCCAGGTGACTCGGCGTTGCCCGCCGATGCCCCCAAGATCGTCCAGGGCCTCGTGAAGAGCCTTCAAGAGCGGCCCGCCCTCGGCCTCGAATTGGAGGGCGCCGCGGATCCCGTGGCCGATGGCGGTGCCCTGAAACGCCGGATGCTCGAGGATCGCGTGCGGGCCCAAGCCTGGACGTTGGCCGGGAAGGCGGGAGCCCCCGAGGGGACCTACACACCCGCGCCACTGGCCCGGGAGGCGGCCTTGCGGGCCCTGCACGACAAAGCCTTCCCACCTCCGCCCCGGGATCCCAAAGGGCCCAAGCCCCCGGAGGCCCCGCTGACGGAAGTGGAATCGAGGCTCCTGGGCTCCCTTCCCGAAGATCCCGAAGCCCTCCGCGCCCTCGCGGAAGCCCGCGCCGACGCGGTGCAGAAGGCCCTGCTGGAAGCAGGCGCGCCCGTGGACCGGGTCTTCGCCGTGAAGGGCACGCTCAAGCCGGATCAGGGGAAGGCGTCCAAAGTCTGGTTCTCCGTGAAATAGGCGACCGATCGAGGGCCAAAGATTGGCAGAAAAGGTGGGGTCATTGTCATTGCTGCCATGAGCGGACGGCGCGATGCTTCGGATCATGAAGCAGCGATCGCACGCCTCCCGCGCCCCCAAGGCCCGCACCGGGGTTCCAGCCACCCGTCGGATCGCCATGCTGGCATTCCCCGAAGTGCAGGTGCTGGACGTGATGGGGCCCCTGGAAGTGTTCGCCCGGACGGCGCGGTGGCTGCGGGATCATCGGCAGTGGAAGGTGCCCGCCTATACGGTGGAGATCATCGGCCTTAAGCGAGGGGCCTTCCTGACGTCGTCAGGGCTGCGGCTCCATGCGGATCACGGCATCGCGAGCGTGGGGGCCGGGATCGACACCCTGATGGTCGCGGGGGGCGTGGGCGTCGCGCAGTACCGGCACCACAAGACCCTTCTGGGGTGGCTCCGTGATCAGGCCGGACAGGTGCGCCGCTTGGCCTCCATCTGCACGGGGGCCTTCCTCCTGGCTGAAGCCGGCTTGTTGCAGGGGTGCCGGGCCACCACCCACTGGAACCACTGCGAGGATTTCGCCCGGGACTTCCCGGAGATCGAATTGGAGCCCGACACCATCTTCGTCCAACAGGGCTCCATCTACACCTCCGGTGGCGTCACCGCGGGCATGGACTTGGCGCTGGCGCTGGTGGAGGAGGACTTCGGGCGCGACGTGGCCTTGGCGGTGGCCCGGGAGCTGGTGATGTTCCTCAAGCGCCCCGGGGGCCAGGCCCAGTTCAGCGCGCAACTCTCGGTGCAGTTGGCGGAGCAGGAGCCCCTGAGGGATCTCCAGGCCTACATCCAGGATCATCCGGCGGAGGATCTATCGGTGGCGCGGATGGCCCGCCGTGTGGGCATGAGCCCGCGGAATTTCGCCCGGGTGTTCACCCAGGAAGTCGGCATGACGCCCGCGCGCTTCGTAGCCTCGGTCCGGGTGGAGACCGCCCGCCGCCTGCTTGAGGAGAGCCATGAACCCCTGGAGGCCATCTGTGATCTCAGCGGCCTCGGCACTCCCGAATCCATGCGTCGGGCCTTCCTGCGCACCCTCGGCGTTCCGCCCGGTCAATACCGGGAACGCTTTCACCGCACCTGATCCCCTTCACCTTCCCATTCTTGGAGTTCGTCATGCACCTCGCCTTCGGCCTGCGGGCCCTCCTGCTCTCCTTCGCCTGCTTCGTGGCCGCCGCCGCGCAAGGCGCGCCGAAGGTCTACAAATGCGCGCCCTGCGACTCGGTGTGCGACCTAGCAACCTACGATAAGCCCGGCATGTGCCCCCACTGCGCCATGCCCCTGGTCACGGAACCCAAGAAGGTCGCGATCTTGGTCTTCAATGGGGTGCAGATCATCGATTACACCGGGCCCTACGAGATGTTCGGAGCGGCAGGGTGCGAGGTGTTCACCGTGGCAGCCACTAAAGATCCGGTGAAGACGGCCATGGGCATGGTGGTGGTGCCCAAGTACACCTTCGCGGATGCCCCGAAGGCCGACGTACTGGTGATTCCCGGAGGCAATGTCGGTCAAGCCCAGGAGGATCCAGGAACCCTGCAGTTCATTAAACAATCCAACGCCCAGAATCAGGCCACGCTCTCGGTGTGCAACGGCGCCTTCATTTTGGCCAGCACCGGCTTGCTCGACGGCCTCACCGTAACGACCACCCGGGGCAACATCCCCCGCCTCGCCAAGCGCTTTGCCAAGCTCAAGGTCGTGGGTGAACGGCGCTACGTGGACAACGGGCACATCGTCACCGCCGCCGGATTGTCCGCGGGCATTGATGGGGCCCTGCACGTGATCGAAAAACTCCTCGGCACCGAGACCGCCAAGCAGGTGGCGTTCGCGGAGGAATACGCCTGGGTCCCCCAGCCCTAGCTCAGGCCCCAAGGGGCCAACGGCCCTCGTCAGCTCCTTAACGCAACGCGGGCGCCTTTCGGCGCCCGCTGTCGGTATGCGTTTGGAACGGCGCCTTACTTGCTAGCGACGTAGTCCTTCAGGCCAGCGGCATTCGGCTTCATGGCCTTCTCGCCCTTCTTCCAGTTGGCGGGGCAGACTTCGCCGTGCTCTTCGCTGAAGTCGACGGCGTCGAGGAGGCGGAGGACCTCATCCACGTTGCGGCCGAGGTCGTTGTGGTTCACGGTGATGTGCTTCAGCACGCCGTCCTTGTTGATGATGAAGAGGCCGCGCAGGGCGATGCCGATGGGCAGGAGGACGTTGTAGTCCTGGGCGATGGTCTTGTTAAGGTCGGCCACCAGGGGGAACTGGATGCCCTTGATGCCGCCTTCCTTGCGGTCCATCTGGGTCCAGGCGAAGTGGCTGAACTTGGAGTCGACGCTCACGCCAATCACCTGGGTGTTGCGGGCCTCGAACTCCTTGATGGCGTCGGAGAAGGCCAGGATCTCGGTGGGGCAGACGAAGGTGAAATCGAGGGGGTAGAAGAAGAGGACGACCTTCTTGCCCTTGTAGTCGGACAGGGAGATGTCCTTGAACTCGCCGTTCACGAGGGCGGCGGCTTTGAAATCGGGGGCGGGCTGGGTCACGAACGCGGCCATGGAGACCTCCATAAAAGGGAATTTCCAGGCTAGCCCCGGGGGCCAGGAGGGGCAAGCCTAATTCCGACTGGAATGGTCGGGAATTGGGGAGTCAAGGGTCCTTAGTCCTTAGTCCTTGGTCCTTGGTCCTTGGTCCTTGGGCCCCATGCCATGAGGCCGGCCCATCCAGGGCATCCAACTTGCGATGCCATCCGGCCCAAAGGAAGGGCCGGGTCGGCGCCAGCCAAGGACCAAGGACCAAGGACCCCAAGGACCGCCATGGCCGCCAGGCCGCCCCCCGGCTAGACTGGACCCCTTCCTCCTTGCCTCGCCTGGCGGCCCCCACGGGTTGCCCTTCAGCTGGTGTGATATCGGCGCGATGGCCAGAACCAGAGCCTTCTTATGAATCCGATTCAGTTGTCGGTCTTCTCGGAAATCCACCGTCTCCGCCAGGTCGTCGTCCACAGCCCCGGCCCCGAAGTGGACCTCATGGTCCCCGGCATGATGGAGAAGCTCCTCTTCGATGACATCCTCTACGGCGATCAGGCCCGCAGTGAGCACGCCCAGTTCCGGCAGGTGCTTCGCAAGGTGGCCGACGAAGTGCTCGACGTGCAGGATCTCTTCGTGGAGGCCATGGCCACGGATTCCGTGAAGTTCAGCTTCATCGAGGATCTCCGCAAGCTCGTGGACCTGCCCGACGACACTTGCAACCGCCTGCGCGACATGGCCGCGGCGGACGTGGCCCGTTCCGTCATCACGGGGATCCCCTGGGCCGACATGCAGGTGCAGACCCACTGGCAGCGTGAGTTCGACTATCAACTGAACCCCATCCCCAACCTCCTCTTCATGCGCGACCCGGCCTCCGTGGTGGGCGACGGCTATACCGTGAACGCCATGGCCACCCCGGCGCGGCAGCGGGAGAGCCTCGTGATGGCGACCATCTTCCGGAACCACCCCCGCTTCAGCCATCTCACGGACAACGATCTCTGGTTCGACCAGACCACGCCCCTCATCCGGGGCGAGATCAAGGTGCCCCAGAGCCTGGAGGGTGGCGACATCCTCGTGCTCAGCGACAAGGTGCTGGCCGTGGGCTGCAGCGAGCGCACGACCACGGACGCCGTGCACATCCTCGCGGAAAGCCTGCGCCAGGACTTCCGCCGGGGCGAGGGCACCTTCGAGTGGCTCTTCATGGTGCTCATGCCGAAGAAGCGCTCGGCCATGCACCTGGACACCATCTTCACGCGCATCAACGAGGACGAGTGCCTCGTGTACCCGCCCTATTTCACGGACGGCAGCCGCGAGCTGCTCAACGTCGTGAAGATCGACCTGCGCCAGGACGAGCTGCGCTTCACCACCCAGCCCAACCTGCTCAACGCCCTGCGCCCCGTGGGCATCGACCTCAAACCGATCTTCTGCGGCGGGAAGGACTACATCAAACAGCAGCGGGAGCAGTGGACGGACGGCGCCAACGCCTTCGCGCTGGCCCCGGGCGTCATCACGAGTTACACCCGCAATGAGGCCACGGCCGAGGAACTCTCCCGCGCCGGCTACCGCGTCGTGCCCGCCCGGGTGCTGCTGCACGACGACGACATCAACCTCCTGGATGGTGGCAAGTACCTGGTGCAGATCGAGAGTGGCGAATTGAGCCGCGCCCGCGGCGGCCCCCGGTGCATGACCATGCCCCTGAGCCGAGATGGTCGCTAAGTTCCTGCATCGTCCCTGGGTCCGCTTCGCCGTCTTTACGCTGGCGCTGCACCTCGGGGCCCTGGCCTTCGTGGGGCCTCGGCCCCACGGGGCCCAGTGGCTCGCCTTGGGCCTGGGTCCCCTGGTGGCCTGGGGCCTCCTGAGGCCCTTGATCCAGCGGCTGGAATCCCGGGGCCTGGGCCTGCTCTTCGCCGCCTGGGGGGGCTGGATGGCCTTCTGCCTGGGCCACCGCCTCTTCCTGGGCACCTACCCCGATCACGGCACGTTGGAGTTTACGTTTTCCGAACCGAGTTATGCCTGGACCCTGGTGAAGGATCGGCTGCGCCTGGGCACCTTCGCCTTCCTGGGCGGAGGGGCGCTGCTCGGATGGGTGGCTTCCCGAAACGTGAGCTTGGAAGGTCGCACGGGCGTGCGCGCCCGGGGCATGGGCATCTTCCTCGCCGTCGCGGGCCTCGCCCTGGTGGACGCCAAGGGATTCGCGCTCACGGGTGCCTCTCCGGAGGCGAGCACGCTGCTCATGTTCGGTCAGACCCGGGCGCGCCGCATCGGCATGGGGGGCCTGCGCCGGGCGCTGGGGCGGCAGCTGCCGGCGCCGAGCGCCCCGCCGCCCTTCTCGGTGCTGGTGCTCGTGCACGAGAGCTTGGGGCCGCTGGCCTTGGATGCCGACGTGGCGCCCTTCCTCCATGCGGGCCTGGAACGGGGCGAGCTGCGGGCCTTCCCGAGGGCCTACGCCGCCGCCTCCATGACGGACGTGGCCCTGCCGAGCCTTCTCAGCGGCGTGAATCCCGTGCAGGGCTCCCAGCTCTACCACCGGGTCCCGCTGCTCTGGCACCGGGCCCAAGCCGCGGGCCTGAAGACGGGCTTCTTCACCGCCCAGCGGATGAACTATTACGGCTTCCCGGATTACCTGCTCGCGGATGGCCTGGATGCCTGGGAGAGCGCCGATCACGCGGGCCTCGCCTTGGTCAACGATACGGGCGCCGATGATGGGTGGCTGGTGGGCCAGCTGGAAACCTGGCTGCAGCGCCAGGGTGATCGCCCCACGTTCACCGTGCTACAATTCAACGCCACCCATGCGCCGGGTCTGGAGCGGCCGGATTTCAAGGCCTGGACGGCCCCGCGCGTGGCGGCCCGGTGGCCCGAAGTGCATCCCCTGCGACGGGAGGCTCTGGCCCGCTACCTCAATGCCTGCGCCTACCTGGACGCGGTGCAAGCCCGGATCTTCCGTCTGCTGGAGTCGCGGGGCGTCCTGGACCGCACCTGGATCATCGCCACCGCCGACCACGGCGAGGCCTGGGAGGGCCCGCCCCGGGGGCGGCTGGATGACCTGCGCGCCGCGGCCCTGCAGGTGCCGCTTTGGATGCGCCTGCCCAAGGGGTTCCCGGAGGGCTGGCGCCGCGACCTGGAAGCCAACCGCGGCCGCCTGGTGGGCAACCAGGATCTGATGCCGACCCTGGCGGAGGCCTTCGGGCAGGCGCCGACCACCTTCCCGGGCACGCTGGGTTCCAGCCTCCTCTCTCCCCTGGGCCCGGATCGCACCCTCCTCTCCCACAACAGCGGGGAGATCCGCCGCCGGGATCCGGAGGCGCTCTCCGTGCTCATGGAGGAGGGCGAAGGCCTGTACCAACTGCGGTGGCATACGAGGGAAGGTCTCCAGGCCGCCCGCCCCGCGTTCCTGTGGGAAAACCGGGTTGAACCCGATGCAGGTCATAAGTTGCGGGCCCGACAGGCCCTGGGAACCGCCGGATCCGGGGGCCCGGCGCAGTCCCTTTCGCGGCATCTGGTAGACTAGGTTCATGGTCGCCTCGGATTCCCCGAGGCGCCTTTTTTTCATCCCCGAACCGTGACTTCGACCCTTCGCCATCGCTTGGAATTCGGGTTGGCCCGCGCCACCGAGCGCCTGGTTTCCGTCTTCCCCCGCCCCAGCCTCCTGGCCTTCGGCGAGCTGCTGGGCGAGGTCTTCTACTGGGTGGACGCCCGTCATCGGAACGTGGCGTTGGCGAACCTCCGCCAAGCGGAGCTGGGCCTCACGGAACCCGAGATCAAGGCCACGGCGCAGGCCTGCTTCCGGCACTTCGGTGCCATGTTCCTCTCGAACGTGGCCCTGGGCGTGGCGGATCCGGAAGATGTCAAAAACTGGATCCAGCTTGAAGGGCTGGAGCACTTCGATGCGGCCCGCGCCAGTGGCAAGGGCTTCATCCAGCTCACGGGCCACTATGGCGATTGGGAGGCCCTGGCCCTGGCCCAGAGCTTGGCCGGCCGCGACTTGACCGTCATCGCCCGGGAGTTGGACAATCCGCTGTTGGAATCGTGGATGCAGGGCTTCCGCACCCGCTTCGGCAATCGCGTCATCACGAAGGATGGCGGCGCCCGCGGGGCCCTCAAGGCCTTCCGCAAGGGCGATGGCGTGGGCTACCTGCTGGATCAGGACGCGCTGGGCATGGGGCTCTTCGTCCCCTTCCTCGGCCAATGGGCCAGCACCTTCGCCAGCGCGGGCACCATGGCCGTGCGCCTGGGCGTGCCGGTGCTGCCCGTGTTCAGCAGCCCCACGCCGGAGGGCAAACTGCGGGTGCGCTTCCAATCCCCCTTCACCGTGGAACCCACGGGCGATGAAGCCCGCGACGTCTGGGAGGCCACCCGCAAGATGGTGCGCTGCATCGAAACCCAGATTCAGCAGGACCCCCGCTGGTGGTTCTGGATGCACAACCGATTCAAGACCCGCCCTGGAAATCCCGGTGCGCCTCCCCTGCCGCCCGCGGAGTGGCTAGACTTATCCTCCGCTCCCATCCCCAACTGACCGCTTCAATTCCGGATTCACCATGCCCAAGCACGTGCTCGCCAAACTGGAATCGGAGCTCCGCGAGCTCCGCCAGGCCCTTCTCGTGGAGATTCCCCAGGAGATCGCCCGGGCCGCAGGCCAGGGTGACCTTTCCGAAAACGCCGAATACGAGCAGGCCCTGGCCAAGCGCGACATGTACCAGGCCAAGGTCGTGGGCATGGAGAAGCGCATCGCCGAGCTGGCCAGCCTCGACATCGCCCGCCTGCCCCGGAATAAGGTGGCCTACGGATCCAAGATCACGGTGCTCGACCTGGATAGTGAGGTCGAATATACCTACCGGCTGGTTCTGCCCGAAGAGCTGGGCGAAGATCCCGGCCTCCTGAGCATCAGCAGCCCCATCGGCATGGCCTTGGTCGGTCACGAAGAGGGCAGCGAAATTAGGATTCAGATTCCCGCCGGCGTGAGGCGATACGAGATTCTGGAACTCAAGACCATCCACGACGTAGCCTGATGTCGGGGCCGGACGAACCGCAGGACCCCAAGGAACCCAAAGACCTGGATAAACCCAAGGAAAGGGGTCGCGCCAACATGAACAAGTACAAGCGCGAACAGAAATGCTCCTTCTGTGGCAAGGGCCCGCAGGAAGTGGAACAGCTCCTCGCGGGGCCGGATGCCTTCATCTGCAACGAGTGCGTGGAAGCGGGCAACCTGCAGCTGCGGCTGGGCCGCCAGGGCAAGGGCGGCGTGGGCCGCCATGAGACGAAGCTGGCGCGCCCCAAGGAAATCAAAGCCAACCTCGATGACTACGTCATCGGCCAGGAAGAAGCCAAGAAGCGCCTTTCCGTGGCCGTGTACAACCACTACAAGCGCATCCTCACGCCCAAGAAGGCCCTCGGCTCCACGGAAGTGGAACTCTCCAAGAGCAACATCCTGCTCATCGGCCCCACGGGCACGGGCAAGACGCTGTTGGCGCAAACCCTGGCTCGCTTCCTGGACGTGCCCCTCGCCATGGCCGACGCCACCACGCTGACCGAAGCCGGCTACGTGGGCGAAGACGTGGAGAACATCCTCACCAAGCTCCTCCAGGCCGCGAACTACGACGTGGAGCGGGCCCAGCGCGGCATCGTCTTCATCGATGAGATCGACAAGATCGGCCGCAAGAGCGAGAACCCCAGCATCACCCGCGACGTCAGCGGCGAGGGCGTGCAGCAGGCCCTCCTCAAGCTGGTGGAAGGGACGGTCGCCAATGTTCCACCGCAGGGCGGCCGCAAGCACCCCCACCAGGAGTTCATCCAGCTGGACACGGCCAACATCCTGTTCATCTGCGGCGGCGCCTTCGTGGGCATCGAGGACATCATCAAGCAGCGCGTGCGGGCCAAGGCCGTGGGTTTCGGGGCCTCCCCGAATTCCAAGGAATCCAAGGAGAACCTGCTGGCCCTCGCCGAGCCCGAGGACATCATCAAGTTCGGCCTCATCCCCGAGCTGGTGGGCCGCCTGCCCGTGATGGCGAGCCTCACGCCCCTGGACCGCGAAGCCCTGGTGCGCATCCTCACCCAGCCCAAGAACGCCGTCTCCAAGCAGTTCCAGAAGCTCTTCGAGATGGACGACGTGGAACTCACCTTCGAGGAGGGCGCCCTGGAAGCCATCGCCGAGCAGGCCCTCACCCGCAAGCTGGGTGCCCGCGGCCTGCGCAGCCTGCTGGAGCAGATCCTCCTGGAGCCCATGTTCGAGTTGCCCTCCGCCGACCGCACCCAGAAGGAGAGCCTCCGGCTCACCCGGGCCAAAGTCGAGGAAGTGCTGGGCCTGCCCCCCACCGAGATCTCCGCGGCGGGCTGAGCAGTTCCAAACCCATTCCGAGGGCGGGGTCATCCCGCCCTTGGTTTTTGGGTTCAACCCCCCCGGTCGGAGGCGGTCCAATGGGACATGCGCCCCCTGACCCTCCTCCTACCGGCCCTCCTCCTCTCCGTCCTGGCCTGCGGCGGAGGCGGCTCAAGCACCCCTCCAGCGCCGGCGGGGAGTCCCTGGGCGGCGGTGGACGCGGCGATCCTCGCCCACCAAGGGCAATTCGCGGGGGGCCTCACGGTGGAGGTGGTCCAGCCCGGGGGCGTGGTCCACAGCTTCTCGGCCGGGGGGTTCAGCGCGGATACGCCGGTGCTCGTGGCTTCGGCCAGCAAGTGGGTGTCGGCCACCGCGATCTTGCGTTTGGTGGACAAGGGCTTCCTGAGCTTGGATACGCCCACGTCCGCCATGCTCACCGACGCGGGGGGCGCACCGTGGGCGGGGAACCTGGGCAACGCCAAGCTCCGCCACCTCCTCAGTTTCACCACGGGGATCTCCGGCGACGTGCCCGCCTCCGAGGACAACGCCCTGTCCCTGGATGCGGCGGTGAAGGTCATCTACGCCGATCAGGCCGCCACGGCCCTGGCGCCGGGGAGCTACTACCACTATGGGAGCACCCACTTGCGCATCGCCGCCCGCATGGCGGAGGTGGCCACGGGGAAGACCTGGGCCCAGATCGTGCGGGAGCAGCTGGGCGCGCCCTTGGGCTGGCCCCTCTGGGCCACCTACGGGGGCCCCAACTACAACCCGGCGGGGAACCTGTACATCGATGGCCGGAATTACGTGAAGTTCCTGAACCTCCAGCTCCGCAAGGGGATGTACGGGACCCAGCGCCTGCTGCCGGAGGCGATCATCGACGCCCAGCGCGCCGACGCTTACGGTCCGGGCACCACCATCGCCTACAGCCCCTACCTGACCGCCCAAGGGAAGACCTACCACTACGGTTTCGGCAACTGGCTGGAGACGGCCGGCGGCGGGGCCCCCAGCGGGGCGGACCCCGTGATCCGCTGGTCCAGCACCGGCACCTTCGGGTGGGCTCCCTGGGTGACCGCCGATTCGGCCTACGCCGCCGTGATCATGACCCGCCAACCTTTGCAGGGCATGACGGAGGCCTCCGAATCCCTCAAGGCCGCCCTGGACCCCCTCATCCGGCAGGCCCTGGCGGCCGGCGGGGGCACGGTGATCCGCCCCATCCCCTGATCGGGAAGGCTGTTCCACCATCCTTGCCGATTCCTTCCCGCTGGCCGATAGAATGAACCTGGGGTTTCCACCCCGGAGTCCATCCCTCGATGACCATCCCCAAGACCCTCACCCTGCCCGCCATCCCCATCCGGGATCTGGTGCTCTTCCCGGGCGCCCGGGTGCCTTTCGTGGTGGGCCGCCGCGCCTCGGTGCGGACCTTGGAACTGGCGATCAAAGCGGGCGATCACCTGCTGATGCTCACCCAGAAGGATCCCCGGCAGGAGTCCCCCAAGTCGGAGGATCTCTTCGAAGTGGGCACCCTGGCCCTGGTGGAGAGCGTCATCGCGCTGCCCAAGGACTACTACAAGGTGGGCGTGAAGGGGGTGGCCCGGGTGCGCCTGCGGAAGTACCTGGATGAAGGTGAGGTCATTCAGGCCGAGGCCTACATGCTGCCCGAGCCCGCCGCCACGGGACAAGAAGGGCTCGCGCCCTTCCACGCCGCTGTGGAGGGTTTCTTAGGTCGCAACCCCGATGCGAGCCGCCTGCTGAGCTTGGATCAGATCCGGGAGCTGCCCCTGGGCAAGGCCATCGATACCGTGGCCGGGCTCGTGCCCGCCGAAGTGCGCCAGAAGCAGCACGTGCTGGAGCAGGTGGACCTCAACTCCCGCCTCCAGAGCTTGCTGGAACTCCTGGAAGTGGATGCCACCCGCAGCGAGGTGGATCGCACGCTGGAGGAGAAAACCCGCCAGCGCCTGGATCAGGACCACAAGCAGTACGTGCTCAACGAGAAGATGCGGGTCATCCAGCAGGAGCTGGGGAAGAAGGACGAAAAGGACGAGTCGGGCAAGCTCCGCACCGCCATTGAAGAGGCCGGCATGACGGAGGAGGCCAAGGCCAAGGCCCTGGAGGAGCTGGATCGCCTGGAGGCCATGCCGCCCCAGAGCGCCGAGGCCACGGTCAGCCGCACCTACATCGAGTGGCTCATCGCGTTGCCCTGGAAGCCCATGGCGGACGAGCGCCTGGATCTCACCGAAGCCGAGAAGGTGCTCGATGAGGACCACGCCGGCCTGGAGAAGATCAAGGCCCGCATCCTCGAACACCTCGCCGTGATGAAGCGCCTCAAGGACGAAGCGGGCGAAGCCGGGGAAACCCGGGCCCTGCGCGGCCCCATCCTCTGCCTCGTGGGCCCTCCCGGCGTCGGCAAGACCTCGCTCGCCCGCAGCATCGCCCGCGCCCTCAACCGCCCCTTCGTGCGGCTGTCGCTGGGCGGCGTTCGGGACGAGGCGGAAATCCGTGGCCACCGCCGCACCTACATCGGGAGCATGCCCGGCCGAATCATCAGCCTCATGAAGAAGGCGAAGGTCCGCAATCCGCTCATGCTGCTGGACGAGATCGACAAGATGGCCCACGACTACCGCGGCGATCCGTCCGCGGCCCTGTTGGAAGTGCTGGACCCCGAACAGAACAGCGCCTTCCAGGATCACTACCTCGACGTGGGCTACGACCTCAGCCAGGTGCTCTTCCTGGCCACGGCCAACGTGCGCCATCAGATCCCCGAGCCTTTGGAGGATCGCCTGGAGGTGTTGGATCTCAGCGGTTACACGCTGCGGGAGAAACTGGCCATCGCCGAGGCCCACCTCATCCCCCGCGCCCTGGAAGCCACGGGCATGAAGGGCATGGAAGTGGTCTTCGAGAAGGCGGCCCTTGAGAAGCTCATCCAGCACTACACCCGGGAAGCGGGTGTGCGGCAGCTGGAGCGCGAACTCAGTAACGTCCTGCGCAAGCTGGCCCGCCACAGCCTGCAGCCCCACAAGGGCGACATGGCCGGCGAAGCCTTCAACCCCGTCGTCACCGCCGAACGCCTGCCCAAGCTGCTGGGGCCCGAAAAGGTGCTGGATCCCAAGCTCGACGAGCACGCCGTGCCCGGCGTCGTGAACGGTCTGGCTTGGACGCCCACGGGCGGCGACCTGCTCACCATCGAAGCCTCGGTGCTGCCCGGCAAGGGCGTGCTCAAGCTCACGGGCAAGCTGGGCGAGGTCATGCAGGAGAGCGCCAACATCGCCCTCTCCTTCGTGCGCGCCCGGGCCGAACGCCTGGGCCTCGCGCCGGACTTCCTGGAGAAGGTGGACATCCACCTGCACGTGCCCGAAGGCGCCATCCCCAAGGACGGCCCCAGCGCCGGCATCACCCTGGCCACGGCCCTCATCAGCGTGCTCACGGGCATCCCCGCCCGCCCCGACATGGCCATGACCGGGGAACTCACCCTGCGCGGCATGGTGCTGCCCATCGGCGGCGTCAAAGAGAAGCTGCTTGCCGCCCACCGCATGGGCCGCAAGGCCGTGCTGCTGCCCGCCGAGAACGCCCGCCACCTGGAGGAGGTGCCCGCCGAAGTCCGCGAGCAGCTCAGCATCCACCTCGTGGGCCACATGGACGAGGTCATCGAACTGGCCCTCACCCGCCGCCCCACCCCGCGGACCTCGGAACCCGCCAAGCCGACCCAGGATCAGGCCCAGACGGCGCAGTAAGAGGCTGGGGACCAGAGGCTGGAGGCCTCCATCGAGGCGACCCTTTGGGCCGCGTCGATTCTGGTCTCCAGCCTGATAGACTGGTGCCATGCGCTTCCTCAGCAGCCACGCGATCCATTTCCTGCTGATGGGATCAGGTCTGAGCCTGATCCTGGGATTGCTGCATCCCACCACGCGGCCGGATCGGACCAAAGTGAGCATCCTCAAGCATGCCGGGGGGTTCCTGGGCATCGGGCTGTTGCTGGCCTGGGTGATGTACCTGTTGCCGCGCCACCCCGTACGATTCTGAGGCTCCGTTGGTCGAGAAGGTGCTGGGGCGCTGGCCCCACCTCGTGACGGCCCTGGAAGCGGCCTGGCAGCGGTTTGAGCGCTTGTTCCCCCTGGGTGGCCGCATGGCGCGCTTCTCCTGGGAAGTGGCCCGCAAGTTCCAGAAGGATGATTGCCTCAGCTACGCGGCGGGCCTGAGCTTCTGGCTCACGGTGAGCCTCGTGCCGCTGGCGACCCTGCTCTTCAAGGTGCTGGTGCTGGTGCTGGGTTCCAAAGCCTACGCCCAGAGCACCCAAGGGCTCCTGGAAACCCTCATCCCCTACCTCCCCGGCAGCTTTGTGGAGGACATCATCAAGAACAGCCAGAAGCTGAACGGCGTGTGGTTCTCCTGGTTCGTGCTGCTCTTCGGCAGCTACTGGGGCATCAGCCAGCTGGACACGACCCTGGCCCACGTGTTCGGCACCCGGGCCAAGAAGCACCGGGAGACCCGGAAGAACCACTTCATCCGCCAGATCAGCATCCTGCTCGGCGGCATCGTGGTACTCGTGGCCTTCATGGTGCTGCTCGTGGGTGGCCTGCTCCACCGCTTCTTCGGCTTCAAGTCGGGCGCTCTGCTGCCCATCCTCACGCCCACCCTGGGGTTCGTGGTGGTGGCGGCCATCCTTCAGCACCTGCCCCGGATCCACGTGAAGCTGAAGCACGCGCTGTTGGGCGCGGGCATCAGCTCCGGCTTCTGGTGGCTGGCCAAGTGGGGCTTCGGTGTCTACCTGGAGCACACCATGACCTGGGGCATCATGTACGGCTCCATGCTGGGGATCGTGGCGGGCCTGACCTTCCTCTACTACAGCTGCGCCATCTTCCTGCTCGGCGCCGAGGTCACCGCCGCGTTCTATCGCCATGAAACGGGCGCGCACCAGATCCCCAAGAATGTGCTGAAGGGGCACTGAGGAGAGGTCGTCGGTCTTCAGTCGTCGGTCTTCAGTCGTCGGTCGTCAGAATCCGACCCACCTAGGCGTCCACGCCTGGGTGGGCCATGAGGCGCACAACGACGGTTTGGCGGAATGCGACGATCGAAGACCGATGACCGATGACCGTCCCGGCCTAGTCCTCGTCCTCGCCCTTTCCGCGCTGGCTGGCGGGGATGGCGAAGCCTTCGGCCTTGTACTCGTTGATCTTGTTGCGCACGGTGCGCAGGGCGATGTCGAGCTGTTCGGCGGCGTGGGTGCGGTTGCCTTTGAGGGCGCTCAGGGTGGAGAGTAGCCAGAATCGCTCCAGCTCGGGCAGGCTGAGGCCCAGGGGCAGCACCACGGGGGTGCCCAGGGGCAGGCCCGTGAGGGGCTTGCGGGGATCGGCCACCACGGCGCCGGGGGGCAGGTTGCCCTGGGCGGCGGAGCTGAGGTTGGCCGGGCCCGTGCGGGGCGCCGGGGCCGCGCCGATCCAGGTTTCCTGGACGGACGGGGCGGGGGGATCGTCGGGCAGGTCGTTCATGTGCCCCTCCGGAATGAGCCAAAGCAGGTCGCGCCAGGTGAGTTGAGCTTGTTTGGCGAGCACCACGCACCGCTGCATGGCGTTCTCCAATTCCCGGATGTTGCCCGGCCAGTTGTGGCAGGACAGGGCGTGGAGGAAGCTGGGGGCCAGCTGGGGCACGGGCCGTTCGTTCTCCCGGGCGCAGCGCTCGGCGAAGTGGGCGGCCAACAGGGCGAGGTCCCCCTGGCGCACGCGCAGGGGCGGCAGGTCCAGCGGGATCACGTTCAAGCGGTAGTAGAGGTCCTCACGGAAGCGCCCGGCCTTCACTTCGGCCTGGAGGTCGCGGTTGGTGAGGGCGATGAGGCGCACATCCACGCCGATGGGCTTGGTACCACCCAGGCGGTCGATGAGGCGCTCCTGGATGACGCGCAGGATCTTGCCCTGCAGGCCGAGGGGCAGTTCGCCGATCTCATCGAGCACGAGGGTGCCGCCGTCCGCCTGCTCGAAGCGGCCCTGGCGGCTGGAGGTGGCGCCCGTGAAGGCGCCCTTCTCGTGGCCGAACAGTTCGCTCTCCAGCAGGGTCTCGGGAATGGCGGCGCAGTTGATGGCCACGAAGGGGCCGCTGCGGCGGGGCGAGGCCTGGTGGATGAGGCGGGCCAACAGCTCCTTGCCGGTGCCGCTCTCGGCCTGGATCAGGATGGTCGCCTTGCTATCCGCGGCGCGGCGGGCGAGGGCCAGGGTCTCGGAAAGGGCGGGATCCTGGGTGAGGATCACGGGGGCGTCGCCCGGTGCCTCAGCCTTGAGGTGGCCTTCGCTGCGGATGGCTTTCTTGAGGGCTTCGGTGAGCTCCTCGGGGCCGAAGGGCTTGGAGAGGTAGTCGAAGGCGCCCAGGCGCATGGCCTCGCGGGCCGTGTCCAGGCTCCCGAAGGCGGTGACGAGGAGCACCGGCAGGCCGGGATCCACGGCCTTGAGGCGGGCGGTGAGCTGCAATCCATCCATGCCGGGCATGCGGAGGTCGGTGATCACGGCGTCGTAGGCGCCGGGCCGCACGATGCGGAGGGCCTCTTCGCCGCTCCGGGCCTGCTCGGCGACAAAGCCCGCCCGCTTGAGGGTCAGGGCCATGCCATCCCGCATCCCGGGATCGTCGTCCACCACCAGCACCCGAAGGGGATTCGCCATTTAAAAACCTGCCAAGGGGACACAGGGTCCTGGCTGGCTTATCGGGGCTCCTTGCTGCGACTTGCGTTTTGCGCACGGAGGAGGCGTTTGGGGGGGGTGCCGTTGCCCGTCTCCCCCCGCACGGGGTCGCCGTGGCGCTCGATGAGGAGGTAGAGGTGGCGCCGGCTCACGGCCAGCCGTTTGGCGGCCTCCACGCGGTTGCCGTAGCTGCGGCGCAGGGCCCGGTGCAGCAGGAAGGCCTCCAGGGCGTGGAGGTTCGTCGCCAGGTCCTCGGCTTCGAAGGTGGGGGTTTCGGACACGGCCCGCTCGGGCAGCTGGCCCAGGAGCCGCCACCGCACCACCCGCGTGCGGAGTTCGCGCACGTTGCCGGGACAGGGCAGGGCGCCGAGGGCCGCGGGCAACGGCGCCCCCGTTTCCTGGGCCAGGGCTTCCAGGAGGCCTGGAACGGCCTCGGGATGCTCATCCAAGGGGGGGAGCCGGAATTCCAGGAACGCCCCCCCGGCAGGTGCCGGATTCCGGCCCGCGCACACGCCCCGGGGGTGGACCTTCACCCACTCGGCGAGCGCCTCCGGATCCAGGGCCTGGGCCTCCTCCAACACCTCGGAACCCCGGGCCCGCGCGAGTTGGGCCGCCAGGGTGCTGACGCCGGTGCCGGGCAGGCCCGTGATCCAAAGGGCTTCAGGGCGGGCGGCCAGAGCCTCCAGCCGCGGGGCCCAGGCGGAGGCGCCGGGCCAGAGATCCCAGTTCAGGTGGGGATGGGCGCCGCCGGTGTCCATGGAGCCATGGTACGGGCTGGAAGCGCCTTCCGCCTACGGATCTGCTCAGGCCCCGGGTTTGGGGATCACATGGAAGAGCACGCAGAACACGTGGCAGGCGCTTCCCGCGAGGACGCACAGGTGCCAGAGGGCATGGTGATGGCGGAGGCTCTGCCATCGGTAGAAAATCACACCTCCGGAATAGCAGAGGCCGCCCCCGAAGAGCCACAGGAGGCCGCCGACGGAGAGGGTGCGCATGAGCGGCACGATGGCGATGAGCGCGATCCAGCCCATGAGGAGGTACACGGCGGTGCTGAGCCAGGAGAGGCGGTGGAAGAGGGTGGCCTTGAACACGATGCCGAGCACGGCCAGGCCCCACACGATGCCGAACAGGCTCCAGCCCCAGGCGCCCTTCAGGGGGCCGAGGCAGAGGGGGGTGTAGGTCCCCGCGATGAGCAGGAAGATGGCGGAGTGATCCAGGATGCGGAACACCTTCTTGGCCCGGGGGGGCCGGAGGGCGTGGTAGAGGGTGGACATGAGGTAGAGCAGCACGAGCATGGCCCCGAAGAGGCTGGCGCCCACGATGTGGCGGGCGGTGCCGCGCAGCGCCGCGAAGGTCACCATCACCGAGAGGGCGGCGATGGAGAGGGCGGTGCCGAGGCCATGGGTGATGGCGTTCCAAAGCTCCTGATTCCGATCCTGAGATTGTTCGGACGCCATGACCTCTCCGGCTTCGAGGATCCCACGTCCCGTCCCGCCGAGGTGGGGCTACCATCGGTCAACCCGCTCGAACGCGGCCCTTGGAGCCTCCATGCGCGCCTTCCTTCTCGGCCTCCTGATCACCCTGCCCTTGGCGGCGCAGGGGATGGTGGTGAGCCAGGATCGCCTGGCCTCGGAGGCCGGGGCCTCGATCCTCCGGAAGGGCGGCAATGCCGTGGATGCGGCCGTGGCCACGGCCTTCGCGCTGGCGGTGACCCACCCCGCCGCGGGCAATCTCGGGGGCGGCGGATTCCTCGTGCTCCGCGAGCCGAACGGGGAGACCACCACCTTCGATTTCCGTGAGCGCGCCCCGCGGGCGGCGCGCCCCGACATGTTCCTGCGGGAGGGGCGACCGCAGGATGACCTGCGGCACGAGGGCGCGGTGAGCGCGGGCGTTCCCGGCAGCGTGGCGGGGCTGCACCTGGCGTGGCGGCGGCGGGGGCGGCTCAGCTGGAAGGGGCTATTGGAACCCGCCATCAAGCTGGCGGAACGGGGGTTCCAGGTGAGCCCCACCCTGGCCCGGAGCCTGGCGGCCGAGTGGCCCCGACTCGGGAGGCACCCGGGCAGCCGGGCCCAATTCGGCCGGGGGGGCAGGCCCCTCCCTGAGGGGGATCGGTTGGTGCAGCGGGACCTCGGCAGATCCCTCCGTCGCATCGCGGCGTCGGGGCCCCGGGGCTTCTACGAAGGCCCCACGGCGCAGGCCCTCCTCGCGGAGATGCGACGTGGCGGGGGCCTGATCACCGCCCCGGACCTTCAGGACTACCGCGCCGTGGAGCGGCTGGCGCTGAAGGGCGCGTATCGCGGCTGGGAGATCGTCGCCATGGGCCCGCCCAGCAGCGGCGGCCAGGTGCTCATCGAAGGCCTCAACGTGCTCGAGGGCTTCGAGCTGGCGGCGCTCCCGGAGCCCACCCGCATCCACCTCATGGCCGAGACCCTGCGCCGGGCCTTTCTGGATCGGGCCCGCCACCTGGGGGACCCGGAGGCCAACCCGGACCTCCCCCTGGCCCGCCTCACGGACAAGGCCTACGCCACCGACCTTCGGAAGGGCATCGACCTGGCGAAGGCTTCCCACTCGGATCCCAGCCAAGCCCAGGCCCCGGAGGAACCCCAGCACACCACGCACCTTTCGGCGGTGGATCGGGAAGGGCGGGCCGTGGCCCTCACCACCACCCTGGAGGACAGCTACGGTAGTGGCGTCTTGGTGCGGGGCGCCGGCTTCCTCCTCAACAACGAGATGGGGGATTTCAACGCGGCGCCCGGGCTCACGGATGCCACGGGCCTCATCGGCACGGCGGCCAACCAGGCCCGCCCTGGCGCCCGCATGCTCTCCAGCATGTGCCCCGTGATCCTGGTGAAGGATGGGGTGCTCCTCACGCTGGGCAGCCCCGGGGGGCGCACCATCCCCAGCACAGTGCTGGGTCTGGCCGTGGGGGTGGTGGACCTGGGCCTGGATCCGCAGGCCGCGGTGGACGCGCCCCGGTTCCACCATCAATGGCTGCCGGATCGCATCCAGGCGGAACCGGGGGTGCCGGTGGAGGCGCTGCGGGCCCTTGGACACTTCGTCAAGCCCGTGGCCCGCCAAGGGGTGGCCCATGTGATCCGGTTCCGGAATGGGCGGGCGGAAGGCGGGGCGGATGCCAAGCGCTGGGGCGATTCCGCGGCGGTGGCCGAGTAGGGGGCCCTCCGCCAGCCGCTCTTTGGCCTTGGGTCGCTTTCGCGCCGGGTGGATACTGGAAGCTCGCTTTTGGGTGACCCGTGTCCCGTTCCCGCATCGCCTCCCGCATCCACGACGTTCCCGCCTCGGGGATCCGGAAGTTCTTCGACATCGCCGCCACGATGCAGGACGTGATCTCCCTGGGCATCGGCGAGCCGGATTTCGTGACGCCGGAACCCTTCCGTGAGGCCGCCATCCGCAGCCTGCGCGAGGGCCGCACGGCCTACACCTCCAACGCTGGCCTCATGGAGCTTCGCCAGGAGATCGCGGGCTTGCTCAAGCGCCGCTACGGCGTGGATTTCGACCCCGCCACGGAGATCCTGCTCACCGTGGGCGTGAGCGAGGGCCTCCAGAACCTCTGCCTGGCCACGTTGGAGCCCGGCGATGAAGTGGTGATCCCGGAGCCCTGCTTCGTGTCCTACGTACCCTCCGTGCGCTTCTCCGAAGGGCGCCCCGTGCTGGTTCCCAGCCGCCGCGAAGAGGGCTTCCAGCCCGACGTGCAGCGCATCGCCGACGCCATCACGCCCCGCACCAAGGCCCTGCTGTTGGGTTATCCCTCCAACCCCACGGGCGCCGTGCTGGCGCGGGATCGCGCCGAGGCCCTGGCGGAGCTGGCGGAAAAGCACGACCTGCTCGTCTATTCCGATGAGATCTACGATCGCCTCATCTACGGCGACGCGCAGCACACCTGCTTCGCCAGCCTCCCGGGCATGAAGGCGCGCACCGTCCTGCTGGGCGGCTTCTCCAAGGCCTATGCCATGACGGGCTGGCGCCTGGGCTGGGTGGCGGGTCCGCCGGATGTGATCGCCGCGGTCACCAAGGCCCATCAGTACAACATCATGAGCGCGCCCACCATGGCCCAGTACGCGGGCTTGGCGGCCATCCGCGAGGGCGAGCCCTTCGTGGAGCAGATGCGCCAGGAATACGATCGCCGCCGTCAGCTGCTGCTCGCGGGCTTCCAGGAGCTGGGCCTGCCCTGCGTGGCCCCCCAGGGCGCCTTCTACGCCTTCCCCTCCATCGCTCCCACGGGCCTGGACGCGGACACGTTCTGTGAGCGCTTGCTGCGCGAGGAGCACGTGGCGGTCATCCCCGGTGGCAACTTCGGCCCCAGCGGCGCCGAGCACGTGCGCATCTGCTACGCCAACAGCGCCGAGAACATCCGGAAGGCCCTGGAGCGCATGGGGAATTTCCTCCGGGCCAAGGTCTAAGGGTTCGTGGCAGTCCTCCTCGCGAGCCTGCCCTTCGGCCCCCTCCGAAGCCCCTCCCTCGGTCTCAGCCTTCTGCAGGCCGCTCTGGCGCGGGAGGGGATCGGGGCCCGGATCCGATACTTCAACCTGGCCTTCGCCCGCAGCATTGGCGTGGACACCTGGCGGACCATCGCGGGCCACCGGTTCACGCCAGATCTGGCCGGGGAGTGGGTCTTCGCCGAGGCTCTGCAGGGGCGGGCCCTGGACGCGGAGGCCTACTGCACCCGCATCTTGGGGGGCGGCGATCCCGCCCACGCCAAGGCCCCCGGTTTCCAGGCGGAGCCCGAGCTCCACGCGGCCCTGGCGCGGGCCCGCGCCGCCGCACCGGCCTTCCTGGAAGCCTGCGCCGAGGCGATCCTGGCGGAGGCGCCCCGGGTGGTGGGCCTCACCTCCGTGTTCGAGCAGAACGCGGCGAGCCTCGCCCTGGCGAGGCTCCTCAAGGCCCGACGACCGGGCCTGCTCGTGGTCCTCGGCGGCGCCAACGCGGAAGGTCCCATGGGCGAGGCGCTCTTCGAGGCCTATCCCTTCCTGGACGTGGTCTGCTCAGGTGCCGCCGAGGCCCGTTTCCCGGCCCTGGTGAAAGCCTTCCTCGGCTCGGGCCGCGTGCCGGAGATGCCGGGGCTCCTCGTGCGGTCCCCGGTGGCGGGCCCGCGGTGGGAACTGGAGGAGCCGGTGGGGATGGACGCGTTGCCCGTGCCCGCCTTCGACGACTACTTCGAACAGGTGGAGGGCCTCGGGATCGACGTGGAGCTCCCCTTCGAGGCGAGCCGCGGCTGCTGGTGGGGAGCCAAGCAGCACTGCACGTTCTGCGGGTTGAACGGGGGCGGCATGGCCTTCCGGGCCAAACATCCGGATCGGGCCCACGCGGAGCTGGCGGCCCTGGTGACCCGCCACCCGGGCCATCGTGTGTTCCTCGTGGACAACATCCTGGATATGACGTACTTCCAGACGCTGCTGCCGCGGCTCGCCGCGGAGGGCCCGGCGGTGGATCTCTTCGTGGAGGTGAAGGCCAACCTCACCAAGCCCCAGCTGCGCCTGATGAAGGCCGCGGGCGTGCGGCGCCTGCAGCCGGGCATCGAGAGCCTGGCCGATGGCGTTTTGAAGCTCATGCGCAAGGGCGTGCGCGCCCTCCACAACGTGCAGTTGCTCAAGTGGTGCGGGGAGCTGGGCCTCGACCCCGTCTGGAACCTCCTGGGCGGCTTTCCCGGGGAGGACCCGGAGGACTACGCCCGCATGGCCGCCTGGATCCCCTGGCTCACCCACCTGAAGCCGCCCATGGCCTGCGGACACATCCGGCTGGATCGCTTCTCACCGAACTTCGAAGGTGCGGCCTCCCTGGGGCTCCGCGACGTCCGGGCCTATCCCGCCTACGCGCACGTCTACGGGCTGGCGACGGAGCGCCTCGATGGCCTCGCCTACCACTTCGCCCATGCGGATCCGGAAGGGGTGAACGTGCAGGCCCACCTCGGACCCCTGCAGGCGGTGGTCGCGGGCTGGCAGGCCGCCTGGGGGCGGGAGAGCCTGCTCTGGATCGACCAGGGCCACCAGGGGCTCGCCTTCGACCAGCGGCGCGCGGCCACGGCGTCCGTGCACCTGTTGGACGGCCCGGAGGCCTGGCTGCTACGGGCGGGGGATGGCGTCGTCGACTCCGCGAAGCTGCGCCCGGCCTTCGCGGCGGCGCACCCCGGCGAGGATCTCGCGGCCCGTCTCGGTTCCCTGGAGGCCCGGGGCCTCATCCTGCAGACTCCTGGCGCCTTCCTGGCGCTCCCCCTTCCCGCCACCCAGGAGGCCGCCCCATGAGCTTGGACCCCGTCCCCCTCTCGGTTCGCATGCAGGGTCGTCTGGACCTCTACCGGGCCGAGCCCGCCGTGGCCTCGCGCCGCTTCTGGGAGGAGCCGGGCCTGACCCGCCGCTATCCAGGGCTGCTGTTGCTCCAACTGGACGTGATCCGCGCCTCCGCGGACCTGATGGAGGAGGCGGCCCGGCTGTTGGAGACCGGGTCCCGGGAGGCCTGGGCCCGGGGGCTCGCCGCCTATTTCCGCCACCACGCGGAGGAGGAGCGCGGGCATGTGGCCTGGGTGCGGGAGGACCTGGGCGTGCTGGGGATCCCTGCGGAAACCTTGGCCTCGCGCGTACCCTCGCCCCATGCCGCGGCCCTCACGGGGGCTCAGTACTACTGGATGCGGCACGCCCATCCCGTGGCGCTGCTGGGCCACCTCGTGGCCCTGGAGTGGGTCTCTCCGGATCCCACCTTCTTCGACGCGGCGGCGGACCGGAGCGGGTTGCCCCGGGAGGCCTTCTCGACGTTCCGGCGGCATGCGCAGCTGGATCCCGGCCACCGCCGCGAACTCGCGGAGATGCTCGATGGCCTCGCCCTCACGGACGCCCAGGAAGCCCTGCTGGGCGTGAGCCTCCTGCACGCCTGCCAAGGGGTGGCGGGACTCTACAGGGCGGCCCTCGCGGATTGACAGTCCTCCCGAATCCGCCAGACACTGCCCCACACCCCAATCAGGAGCGAGCATGACCCCATCCGAGAAGATCCAGCGGCTCGTGAACGCCGGCATCATCAAGGGCGATCCCGCCCAGCTGACCGCGGAGATGCAGGCCCGCCTCGGCGCCCTCAGCGACGCGGAGATCACCCACCTCATCAGCGTCAAGGCCCAGCTGGGCGACGACAACCTCGGCGACAACCAGGTGTGCATCACCCTCTGAAACGGGAAGGGCTCAGGGGCCGGAGCGCTCCTGGGCCCTCAGCTTGGCCAGGAATGCGGGATAGCCCGGGGCGCTCCGGAGCTCCTTCCAGTGCCGCAGGGCGGGCACTGCGATGGCGTCCTCTTCGTGGATCTCCAGGGCCCGGTTCACGAGGGCCATGGCCTTGTCCCGTTCCCCCAGGCCCAGGTGGACCAGGGCCAGGTGGATCGGCGACACGTAGCTGGCCTCCCGGGCCTTCGGGGATTCCAGGAAACGCAGGATCTCCCGGGCCTCCGCCGGATGTCCCGTGAGGGCCAGGGCCTTCCCGCGGGCGGCGATGGCGAGGTTGCTCCCGGAATCCGCGGCGACCTTGAGCTCCTTGAGGGCCTCGGCATTCCGGCCGGCGTAGAGGTGGTTCAGTCCGAGGAGGAGCCGGGCGTAGAAGAACTCCGGGTCCAGTGAGAGCGCCTTTTCGGCCGAGCGGGTGGACGCGGTGAAATCTCCGGCGGTCTGCTGGGCGTAGCAGAGGAGTACCCAGGTGAACGGCGACATGGGATCGCCCTGGATGGCCTTCTGGATGAAGGGGATGGCCTCCTGGCTCCGGCCCTGATTCATCAGCGCGTAACCGTAGGTCTGGAGCACGGCGGGATTGGTGGGGGCGATGTTGAGGGCCCGGAGGAAGTCCGCATTGCTCCCCCGGGCGTCCCAATCGTAGAAGAGCCGGGCGATGCCACGGATGATGAGCGCCTCGGCCTGGTTGGGATCGGCCTTGAGGGCGAGCTCGGCCTCCGCCTTGGCCTTGGGCATCATCTCGCCGGCGGCCCGGAAGGTGCTGCTCATGTTCCAGTAGGCGTTGGCCTTGCCCACCCGGGCGAGGGCGAAGCCCGGATCCAGGGCGAGGGCCTGATCGAAGTAACCCAGGGCTCGCTCGACCTCCGTGGGCACCATCCGGTCCGCGTAGAAGCGGCCCTTGAGGTAGAGGTCGTAGGCCTGGGCGGAAGACGTCTTCACTCGGGCCTGATCCAGGGACTGGAGGTCCGCCGTCTGGGAGGGGCGGCCCAGATGCCGGGAGAGCTCGTGCGCCAGGTCGTCCTGGATGGCCACGAGGTCCGAGGCCGGGCGCTGGAGCTGGGTGCCCCAGAGGCGGCTCTGCTCGCGGGCGTCCGCCAGCTCGAGGTTGAGGAGCAGCTGGCCGTCGCGGGTGCGCATGCGCCCCACGAGCACCGCCCGCACACCCAGCTCCCGTCCCACGGTGGCCGGATCGGCGTTCTGCCCTTTATATCGGAGGATGGAGGAACGGGCGATCACCTTCAGGCCTTCGAGGTGGGAGAGCTGCTGGATGAGGTTCTCCGTGAGGCCGTCACTCACGTAGTCCACGTTGGCGTCGCCGCTCTCGTTGACGATGGGCAGCACGGCGATGGAATCCACGGAGCGGCCCGTGCGGAACCAGGCATACGCGGAGACCACGCAACCCACGAGGAGGGCGGCCCCGAGCCCCAGCGCCCAGGCCTTGCGGCGGGCGCGGCCGGCGGTGCCGCCTGGGAAGGCCAGCCGTCGGATGGTCGTGGCCTCGTCCCCGGGGGCGTCGGCCACGAGGGCCCGCAGGCGCATGAGGTCCTCACGCAGTTCCCGGGCCCCCTGGTAGCGGGCGGAAAGGTCCTTGGCGAGGGCCCGCTGAAGGATACGGCGCAGCTCCGGGTTGAGGGGAAGGCTGGGGTCCGCGGCGTCGAAGGGATCGTGCGTGAGGATCATGGCCATCAGCTCGACGCTGCTGTGGGCTTCGAAGGGGCGACGGCCCGTGGCCACCTCGAAGAGCACGGCGCCCAGGGAAAACACGTCGCTGCGGCCGTCCAACTCCTCCGCTTTCACCTGTTCCGGGCTCATGTAGGGCACCGTGCCCAGCACCATGCCGGGGTTGGTGAGGAGGGTGTGCGTCTCCCCGACGGCGATGGCCTCCATGCGCTTGGCGAGGCCGAAGTCCAGCACCTTGGCCTGGCCTTTGGCGGTGACCATGATGTTCTGGGGCTTGATGTCGCGGTGGACGAGGCCCCGGGCATGGGCCTCGGCGAGGGCATCGGCCACCTGGATGCCGATATCCAGGAGGACGGGCAGCGCCAGGCGTTGGCGCGACATCAGATCCGAGAGGCTCTCCCCCTCGATGAACTGCATGGCGATGTAGGTGCCCAGTTCGCTCTCGCCCACCTCATAGATGGCGCAGGCGTTGGGGTGATCCAGCTGCGCCGCGGCCTGGGCCTCCCGCAGCAGGCGCTTGCGGCCCGCTTCGCCTTCGGCCTGGTCCTGCCGCAGCAGCTTCAGCGCCACCTTGCGATTCAGCCGCGTGTCCTCGGCCAGGAACACCTCGCCCATGCCCCCGGTACCCAGGGGCCGCAGAATGCGGTAATGGGCCAGGCTTTCGGGCTGCATGCGGTGGCGCTCCTGGGGTGGTGCGTCCATCCTAGCGACAAAGGAGCCTCTGCCTTTCAACGAAAAGAGGCCCTTGCGGGCCTCTTTTCTGAGTACTGCGCGCGGACTACTCCTCGCGCTTGGCCTGAGCGAAGGCATCCGCGAGGGTCGCCTTCTTGAAGCCGGGCTGGGCGGCCTTGGTGGCTTCGATGTCGCCGCGGTCCTGATCCTGGAGCAGCTGCTTCACGGAGAGGCCAATGCGGCGCTCCACCGGATCCAGCTTCACGATCTTCATCGTGAGCTCCTGGCCGGGCTGGAATTCCTTGGTGATATCGTCCACGCGGTTGCGGGAGATCTCGGACACGTGCACCAGACCTTCGATGCCATCGCCGAGGTCGACGAAGGCGCCGAAGTCGGTCAGGCGGGCGATCTTGCCGGTGACGGTGGTGCCCACGTTGTGGTTCTGGAAGAACATCTCCCAGACGTTGGGCTCCATCTGCTTCACGCCGAGGCTCATG
>DATEZP010000063.1:0-108323 GCA_035255465.1 Holophagaceae bacterium | reverse complement strand
GCCGCCGAGAAGAAGGCCCTGAACCTCGACGAGAAGAAGGCCGAGAAGAAGGACGAGAAGAAGGCTGAGAAGAAGGACGAGAAGAAGGCTGAGAAGAAGAGCTAAGCTCTTTCGATCCCTTGAAAAGACGGGCCTTCGGGCCCGTCTTTTTTTGCGTGACGGAAGGCGACCGGCGGATCGGGTAGCTTGGTGGAATGGACTTGCACTGGCTCGAACGGACCCTAGAACTGCGTACCCGGATGGAAGGGGGGCACCTTCCCCGCCCGGTGCTGCTGGCCGCGGATGACCAAAGGGCGCTGTTGCTCGAGGCTGGAGGATTGAAGGAACGGCCCCTGCCGGAAGCCCTCGCAACCCAGCCCAGCCTGGCCCCGCTGCTGGATCACACCCTGCTCAAAGCCGGGGCGACCTCGGCGGAGATCATCGCTCTATGCGCCGAGGCCCGGGCCCATGGGTTCGCCTCCGTCTGCGTGAACCCCGCGTGGGTGCCCCTGGCGGCGTCCCAGCTCGCCGGCAGCCTGGTGCGGGTCTGCACGGTGGTGGGCTTCCCCTTGGGGGCCACTTCCCTGGCGGCCAAGGCCTTCGAGGCCGAACAGGCCCTGCGGGACGGCGCCACGGAAGTGGACATGGTGCTGGATCTGGGCGCGGCCCGGGAGGGGGATTGGGCTCGGGTCCAGTCGGACTTCCGCGGGGTGCGGGCCGCAGTGCCCCGGCCCGCCGTCCTCAAGGTGATCCTGGAGACCTGCCTCCTGGATGACGCGCAAAAACGCCGCGCCTGCGCCCTGGCCGCCGAGGAGGGCCTCGATTTCGTGAAGACGAGCACGGGGTTCTCCACCGGGGGGGCCACGGCGGCCGACGTGGCGCTGATGCGTGGCGTGGTGGGGGAGTCCCTGGGGGTGAAGGCCTCCGGCGGCATCCGCACCTTCGACCAGGCCCTGGCCATGGTGCAAGCCGGCGCGACCCGCCTGGGCGTCAGCGCCTCCTTGGCCATCATTGGCGCCAGCCAGGGGCCCGCCTTGGGCTATTGAGCCAATTAGTCTTGATTTCACCAGGGGTGCCCCAAAGACGGTATCCTTGCGGTTAGGGAATCCCCCGGAGGCAATTGTGGCGAAGCTTGATCTCGTGATGTTCGAGGAGGAGTACAAGCTCCTTCAGGAGATCATCGGCCGCCTCCAAAAGGATGCTCAGGCCAAAGTGGTGTTCCTCGTGGACAAGAATGGCCAGCAGATCGCCGCGTCCGGCGACCTGAAGAGCATCGATGCCACCAGCCTCGCCTCCCTCACCGCCGGCAACGTGGCGGCCACGGATGGCCTCGCCAAGCTCATCGGCGAGAAGGAGTTCAGCCTCCTCTTCCACGAGGGCGAGAAGGACAACCTCCACATCTCCATCGTGGGCAAGCGCGGCATCCTCGTCGTGCTCTTCGATCAGAACAGCAGCCTGGCCCTGGTTCGCCTGCGGGTGAAGAAGGCCAGCAAGGAACTGCAGGACATCTTCGACCAGGTGGAGACCCGCGCGCAGACCGAGACCGGCGTCGGCGCACGCTTCGAGAGCCCCTTCTCGGAGATCACGGACGAGGACATCGACAAGCTCTTCGGCGATTGATGAGGGCAGGCCAGCCATGACCTTCATCAACTACGCGTCCCGCGAGATCAACTGCAAGATCGTCTACTACGGCCCCGGCCTGTGTGGGAAGACGACCAACATCCAGTGGATCTACGAGCAGGCCAACCCCGAAAAGAAGGGCAAGCTCGTGTCCCTCGCCACGGAGACGGACCGCACGCTGTTCTTCGATTTCCTGCCCCTGGACATGGGCACGGTGAAGGGTTTCAAAGTTCGCTTCCACCTCTACACGGTGCCGGGCCAGGTCTTCTACGACGCCAGCCGCAAGCTCATCTTGCGCGGCTGCGATGGCGTGATCTTCGTGGCCGACAGCCAGAAGGCGCGCATGGAAGCCAACATCGAATCCATCGCGAACCTGGCCACGAACCTCAAGGAAAACGGCTTCGACATCCGCAACATCCCCTACGTGCTCCAGCTCAACAAGCGGGATATGCCCAGCGCCGCGGGCGTCGAAGAGATGGAGCGTCTGCTGCGCTTCCGCAACGAGCCCATGATCGAAGCCGTGGCCAACAAGGGCACCGGCGTCATCGAGACGCTCAAAGCCGCCGCCCGCCAGATCCTCCTGGAGCTCCAGCGAAGCTGAGTGCTTGAATCAGGCGGCCATTCTGGTACCCTGATCAGACCCTATTCCGGAGTAGCTCAGGGGTCAGAGCGGGTGGCTGTTAACCACTAGGTCGGGGGTTCAAATCCCTCCTCCGGAGCCAACAAAGACAAGCACTTAGGCCCACCTACAAGGTGGGCCTTTTGCTTCGTCCTACCACCAGGGGATTGTCTCTGGGCTACCCCTGAAGGCCCTATCAGGCCTCGGAGGGGTCGCGGTCGGCTGCGGGGCCATTGGAGGTCCCAGGAAGGCCTCTCCGGCCAGGCCTCAAGCTGTCCCAGGGACATCGAAGATCAACACCTCGAGGATGACCTCCCGACCCGGATCTCGCTCCTGACCGAGAATCGCCCGGAAGTTCCCATGGGTAGAGGGGGACTCCATTCGCTTGAAGCGAGGATGGCCTACCAAGGACTCCTTGGAGGATTCGAGAACCTTGGAGGTCTCTCTGTCTCGATTGAAGATGAGAAGGGCAGTCTTGGTGTCCCTCCAAGTGACATACCCCATCAGCTGATCGATCGCCTCCCTGAATCCTTTGGGCCCTTTCCAGAATTTGCACTCCCCGATGAAAAGGTTCTGGTCCATGTGGCGGATCAAGATGTCCGTCTTCCCACTGCCATTGAAGGTCTCCCCGCTGGCCTCCCCTTCAAATGCTGCATTCAGGGCGACCAGAAACAGGGTGCGAATCTCTTCCTCCTTTTGGGTGCAGAAGGTAGAAGGGTTTCGCTCCATGACCAAGCTCATGCTTCTGAGCGAGCGAAGAACGTCCTCATAGGCACCAAGATCCAAGGTCGGCTCGGGTTGGAATCTCCCACTCGGTGCGGGGGGAAGCACGGGTGCAATGCGTTTTCGAACCGAAGGCACCACATACGTCTCTGGTGCGCCGGGTCGAAGCCTTAGGGGGTATTTCAGGCTGGAAGCCACACTGGCAGTCTCAAGCAGTCGGGCTCTACGACTGTTAACAAGCTCCAGGACTTTTGCTGGAAGTCGGTTGTTGAAGGAGGCGACCTGGCTCATGCCATACCCAACCATTTGGTTGATCTCTTGGAGGATCTGGTCGAAGTGACGCTCGACCAAGGCGGAGTCGGTTAGTTCAAAGGTGTGGGAGAGGATCAGGCAATTGCCTTCAATCCGCCCGGGGAAGACCTTCATCAAATGCCGTTCCGGTTTATAGGTGAAGAGTTCCTCATCACCAGTAAACGGAACGTGGAGGTTGAATCTGGTCGCGTCGACGAGGAGGGGGCCATCGTGGTGATCAAAAAAGAACCGCCGTGAGGGATCCCGAGAGACATCGAGTTTGGCTTCTTGGTGTTCAATCGTGGCTTGGTCTACCTCCAGCCTCAGGGGCTGAAAGCCGTATTTCTCGAGGAAGTACGGAACCAAATCCTCCGGGGTAGTGTTGAGCAAGCGGTTGGCCTCTAACCGCTCCACCTCTCCCTTGATCGCCCCAAGGCGCGCGTCGATCACCGCCCGCAGCTCAGCTACGGCGAATAGGTTCCCGTGAGGGTTCTGGAGCGGGTGCATGGACCTCATGCCTCCTTGTTTAAATTTACATGACAAAATATCTGTAAAGGTAATAGATCGCCTTTTCCCACCAATCCAGAATGGACAGTCATTTCAAGGAATGCGCACACGGGGCCAACCAGGGGCTTGCCGATTCTTATTACCCTGCGAGTTGGTTGGGACTACATGGTGTTGGAAATGCTTTGTTTAGTGTTGAAATAGAAGTGGTTGAATATTAATCGAGCCTCGTGGTCTCCTTGGTGGCCTTTCCGGAGATCACGACATGACTCGTCCGAAGAAATCAAAACCCGCAGCCAATTCCACCAAGCTAACGAGCCAGGGCCAGGCGACGGTTTGAACCCCCGAGTGGCATCGCGGAGGCAGCCCGGGGGGCAGCCGGGAGCGAGACCGGCGATCGACACAGCCGAGTGCAGTTCAAATCCCTGGCCTGAGGGGGAATGACCGATTTCCAACCTTCAAAAGCCAGGCCCCGTGAAGGGGGCCTGCTTTCAATGCGCATCGAGACCCACCCGGCCTACTCGTTCCGCTTCCCCAGCTGATCCCGCAGGTGGGCGGGCAACGCGGGCACCGGTTGGGTGCTCAGCGTGCCGTCCACCTTGCCCGCGGGCCTGCCCTGGGGCGCGGGTCGGGGGGTGGCCGGGGCTTGGGCCTGGGCGGTCGACGGGCTCGCGGGTCCTTCCAGGAGTCCCCGCATCTGTTCGGGGGTTGCGGCCTGATCCAGCCGCGCCAGTTGCTCCGCGGTGGGGAAGCCGCTGTAGCGCAGGCGCCGGGGGCCCCAGACGGGCAGGGGCTCGCCCTTCATCTCCGTGAGCCGGGGCAAGGTGGTGCGGTTGTAGAGGCCCAGGGGCTTGGAATCCCGGGTGATGAAGGCGATGAGGTCCACCTCGGGGATGAGCACGGGCTGGTCGCCTTCCTGCCAGGTGGCGAGGGTCATCGGTTTGCCCTGGGCGCCGCGGATCATGCCCACGGGGGCGGGCAGGCCGAGGGCGGGATCGATGTCCAGGGCCTGGACGCGGAGGGCCTCCAGGAGGTCCAGCTGCTTCAGCTCCTTCTGGGGACTCGCCATGGGGTGGGGCTCCTGCAAGCGCGCGGGGACGAGCTTGTCCCCCACGCGCTGGAGCAGGCCCGCCTGGAGCAGCACGCCGCCTTTCAGCGCCTCGCCGGTGGCTTCCACGAGCTTGGGGAGGAGGATCTGGGGGGCCACGAACAGCGATGAGGCGTTGGGGATCGCGTAGAAGGGGTTCTGATCCGGGAAGATGGGGTGCCAGACCTCGGGCAGGAGCAGTCGGGCGGCATCAAGGCCGTCATTCCAGGGGCTCTTGTAGATGCCGCTGGTGAGGCGCAGGAAGGGCTTCGCCTCGGTGCGGGCACGCAGGGCATCCATGGCCCGTTCCAGGATGTCGGCCTCGGGGCGGGCCCAGAGGGCGAGCCAGGGGGCGGGGATGGCCTGCCCTTCCAGGACGAGGCGCTGGTGGAGACCCTCCACGAACAGGCGCTTCCATCGGCCCTCCCGCTCGGCCTGCCAGGTGGGCACCAGTTCCGGGAGCAGGTGATCTTGAATGTCCTCGTAGACCGGGGGCAGTTCCAATCCGCGCCGGTAGAGCTCATCCACGGCGGAGGCCCAGTTCTCCCGTTCCAGGAGGCTGTGGAGGTGCTCGTATTCCGGGCGCAGGGCCTTCAATCCCGGCAGATCGGCGGGGCATCCCCGGGCCGACAGCAGGTTCTCCAGCGGGGGGAGATTCGCCTGGTCCCGACGGCCGAAGAGGGAATTGAGCAAGCCCATGTTGTGATCCGTTTCCAAAGCTTTCATTGTGACGGGAATCCCCGAACTATGCTGGATTGATGATGGTCCTCGACCCCATGAACCGCCCCTTGGGGGCCCTCCGGATCTCGGTCACCGACCGCTGCAACTACCGCTGCACCTACTGCATGCCCCGGGAAGCCTTCGGGCCGGATCACCCCTTCCTTCCCAAGGGCCAGATCCTGACCTTCGAGGAGATGGAGCGGCTGGCCCGGGTCTTCGTGGGGCTGGGCGTTCGCAAGATCCGCCTGACGGGTGGGGAGCCCCTCCTCCGGCACGACCTCCCGGGCCTCATCCGGAAGCTGGCGGCCATCCCCGGCCTCGAGGATCTGGCCATGACCACCAATGGGGCCCTGCTGGCGGGAATGGCCGAGCCCCTCCGGAAGGCGGGCCTCACGCGCCTCACCATGAGCCTGGACACGCTGGATTCCGAGCGCTTTCGCAAGCTCTGCGATACGACCGTGCCCCTGGCCCAGATCCTGACGGGCCTGGAAGCGGCTGTGGCCGCGGGCTTTCCGCCCCCCAAGCTGAACTGCGTGCTCCAACGGGGGGTGAACGAGGACGAAGTGGAAGCCCTGGCGGACTTCGCCCGGCAGCGGGGCCATACCCTGCGCTTCATCGAGTTCATGGATGTGGGAACGACCAATGGCTGGAACCTGCAGGCCGTGGTGCCCTCGGCGGAGGTGCGCGCTCGCGTGCAGGCTCGGTGGCCCCTGGAGCCCGTGGGCGATCCCCTGGGCGGCCGCGTGGCCGAGCGCTGGCGGTACCGGGACGGCAAGGGCGAGGTGGGCTTCATCTCCTCGGTGACCGCGCCCTTCTGCGGGGGCTGCGACCGGGCGAGGCTCTCCGCCGAAGGCCGGCTGTACACCTGCCTCTTCGCCAATGAAGGATTGGATCTCCGGGGCTTCCTGCGGGCGGGGCACGGCGATGCCGAAGTGGCCGCGGTGCTCACCGCCCTCTGGGGCCGCCGGGAGGATCGCTACTCGGAACTCCGCACGGCGGAGACGCCCCGCCTGCCCAAGGTGGAAATGAGCCGCATGGGGGGCTGAGGCCGTCCCGTCTTCGGTTTCAACCTTTGAGGAGGGGACGGAGTCCAAGGGAGGCGACCCCCGTCGAGGTGCGCCATGCCCAGGAACTCCCCATGATCCTCCCGATGCCGGGACGCGGATTCGCCCCCTGGGCCCGGGCCGTGGGCGCCTTGCTGCTGCTCCTCGCCTGCGGGGGCGGAACCTCCGAGCCCCCGCCCCCCGGCTCGCCGGCCCCCCTCCGCCTGAAGATCTCCGGCAAGCACTTGCTGGGGCCGGATGGCCGGCCGGTCCTGCTCCACGGCGCCAACCTCCGGGACAACCTCGTGGGCGGTGGTCAGAGCAGCCCCATGGTCACGGCGGAGGAGGCCGCGGATCTGGCCCTCCAGCTCCGGTTCAATTTCGTGCGCCTCAGGATGTCCTTCGAACAGGGGAACCGCGATGATGCGGACCCCAGCGGCCTCTCCCTGGCCTTCCGCCAGGAGTTGCTCGCTTCCGTGGAGCTGCTGCGGGCCCAGCGGATATGGATCCTGCTGGAGATGCGCACCGATGACGAGACCGCGAACCACGCGCCCCTCTACGATCCCGCGAGCCCGGAATTCGCGTCCTACAAGAAGGCCTGGCTCTGGATCGCCCGGACCTTCCGGACCACGGATTGGATCGCGGGCTACGGCCTCCTGGCGGAACCCAGCCCCGACAAGGCCGGGTTGGATCCCGTGCCCGCCCTGATCGGCTTCCAATCGGCGCTGATGGAAGCCATCACGGGGGAGGATGCCCGCACCCCCTTTTTCGTGGGACCGGCCTACAACTACGACACCCTGGGGTACCGCTGGGATGCCTACCAAACGGATCCGCGCCTGGCGGCCTACCGAGGAAGGCTCGTGTATGAAGTGAACCTCCTCATGCCGAAGCCCTGGATCGTGGATGGCAGCGTTCCCACGGGCGTGCCTGTGGAGGCCGGGATCTGGCCCCAGGCCAGCGGGGGGGACTTCGAGGCCCTCCTCCAGGTGGCCCCGGGGGAGACCTTCGTGCGGCCTCGGGATGACGAGCGCATCTTCACCAAGCGGCGGCAGGAGGCGGCCACTTTCCCCCTGCTCATGACGCGGGGATTCCCGGCGTGGTACCTCGGGTTCGCGCAGGCCTTCGCCGATCGCCACCAGGTCCCCCTGGTGATGGATCAGTTCGGAGCCAGCACCACCGTGAACACCGCCGCGCATCCCGATCAGCAGCTGGCCTACGAGCAGGCCGTGATCGAGGCGGCGGAAGCCGCCGGCATGGGATGGTGCCGCTGGATCTACAGCGGTCATCCCCTGGACCGCAGCATTGCGGGCAATCCCGCAGTCCATGATTTTTACGCGCGGGTGGGGGCGATCCGCCAAGGCCCCGGGGAGATCAGGCCCGTGGGTAGCTGCCCAGCACCTGGGGCTCCGCCCCCAAGGCCTTGAGCGAGCCCAGCGCCGCCTGGAGGATGGGGTCCTCCCGATGGGCGTCGGCATCCACGAAGAAGGCCACGTCCCAAGCTTTGCGCCGCGTGTGCCGGCTGAGGATCCGGCTCAGGTTCACGCGGAAGCGTGCGAAGGGTTCCAGCAACTTGAGCAGCGCGCCGGGGCCATCCGGGGCCTTCAGCAGCAGCGTCGTGCGATCCCGATCCGTGCGCGGATGGGCCTCGCCGCCGATGACGAGGAAGCGGGTGGCGTTGCCCTCCATGTCCTGGATGCCCGGCGCGCCCACGTGCAAGCCCAGGCGATCCGTGAGGGACGCGGGCCCGATGGAGGCGGCACGGGGATCCTGGGACGCGCGCTGGGCGGCGGCGGCGGTGCTCGTGGCCTCCAGCTGAGCCGCCGCGGGCAGGTGCGCTTCGAGCCAGCGGCGGCACTGGGCCAGGCCCATGGGGTGGCTGTGCACGGTGCGCACGTCGGCGAGGGTGGCGCCCTCGGGCAGGAGCAGCGCGAGTTCCACGGGGAGGCTCAGCTCTGCCGTCACGGGCAGGGGCCACTCCAGGAACGCGTCGAGGGTGGCATCCACGCTGCCCTCGGTGGCGTTTTCCACGGGCACCACGCCGAGATCCGCGCGACCCCGGGCCACGGCCTCGAAGACGGCGGCCACCGTGGCCTGGCCCAGCTCCGCGGCGCTGCCGCCGTAGAGACGTCGGGCGGCCTGGTGGCTGAAGGTGCCCTCGGGCCCGAGGAAGGCCACGCGCAGCGGCTGCTCCAGGGCCAGGCACCCGCTCATGATTTCCCGGAACACCCGGGTGGCGGCGTCGGACGGGAAGGCGCCGTTGGCGAGGGAGGCCACGCGGGCGAGCACCTGCCGTTCCCGCTCCGGCGCATGCAAGGGGCCCGTGGGGCGCAGCGTGCGCTTGATCCGGCCGATCTCCTGGGCGGCTTCGGCGCGTTGGCCCAGGAGGCGCAGCAGCTCGGAATCCAGGGAGTCGATGCGTTCCCTCAGATCGAGGAGGCGATCCGGGTGCGGGAAGAGGTGTTGGGGGGCGGTGGGCATGGAAGCTCCAAGGAGGCACAACGCAAAACCCCCGAGCCGGTGAAGGTCTCGGGGGTGATCCGGGAAGAGGGGTGTCTAGTTCGACGCGCCGCCGGTCCACGCTCCCGAGGGGGCGTAGCTAAAGGCGAAATAAAGGGTGCGGGCGGTCATGGTCAATTCTCGATTCCGACCAATGTGGCGGAATTGCGACGATGGGTCAACCCTTTTGCGGGATGCCCAGCTCCACCCAGCCCTGGCCGGGGAAAGGCGGGGGCTCCAAGCCGAAGAGGCGCATCACCCCCGTCATCTGGGCCCGGTGGTGCACCTCCTCCACGAGCATGGAGCGGAGGAAGTTCCGGGGCGTGCTGCGATTGCCGAAGCGGGTGGTGAAGGGCTCGTCCAGGCGGGTGCCGTCCACGGTCGCGAGCAGCTGGAGGCAGCGGAGGATGTGGGCTTCGAAGGCGGCGGGAAGATCTGCGTCGGGGCTGCGCCAGGCGGGCCCTTCGAAGGTCTCCCCGAGGCCCGCGGTATCCACCGCCGCCAGGGCGCGGCAGATGCTCTCGCGTACCAGCGCGAGGTGGAGCAGCTGGTCGCGCAGGGTCACGGCGCTGCCGCCCGGCAGGCGATCCCAGGCCGTGGCGGGGATCCGACGGAGCACGGCCAGGGTGTGGGCGGAGTTGAGTTCGAAGGCGGCCCGTTCAGGCCCCGTCAATCCTTCAGGCACGTCAGGGCTTCCTGGAGGCAGGCCTCCCAGGTTTCATCCGGCGTCTCCTCCAGGAAGAATTCCAGGGCCTTCCCGGCGGGGCGGCCTTCGGGGTGGGCGGACCAGGCCTCGAAGAGGGCGTCGAGGCTGCTGGGATCCAACTTGTTGGAACGCAGCTTGTGGCTCTTGCGCCCCCGATCCGGATCGGGGCCTTTGAGGAAGACGCCGTGGCGCTTGGTGGCCTCGAAGGTGAAGGCCTGCATCCAATGGGTGCCGATGAGCTGATTGAAATGGAGAAAGGTGCCGTGGTGGCTGGCGGTCGCCTCCAATTTGCGGTGCTTGCCCGTCCACGCGGCGGCCCAGCGGGTGACCAGCTGGATGAACCGCTCCCGATCCCGGGGGTGGGCGATCTGCTTCCCGGCCAGGGCCAGGTAATCCTCAAGGGGGGAATCGGACGGATGATGCGCCATGTCATCAAGTGTCGCGCACCCCGCGCCGATGCGATGTCAGGATTGTGAAATAGCCATCAGTATCTCGGAGAATCGGCCTTGGGCCGGCCCCGGACCGGAGCTCGAATCGTGCACTCGGAACCCCGCCCCAGCTGGCCCGCCGCCATGGATGCCTACCGCAGGCACCGTGCCTTCCTGGAATCCACGCCCCTGGCCGTGGTGGACTGGGATCCCGAGGGCATCATCCTGGGCTGGAACCCAGCCGCGGAACGCATGTTCGGCTACGCCCCCGAGGAAATCCTGGGCCGGGCGGCCTTGGAATTGCTGCTGCCGCCGGAGGGCCGGGCCTGGGGCGCGAAACGCCTGGAGGACATGCGGGAGAACCCCCAGCCCCTCCACCTCTCCGCCCAGAACCTCCACAAGGAGGGCCGGATCCTCGCCTGCGATTGGCACCTGGCGCCCCTCCACGATGAGGATGGCCGGCTGCTTGGCTTCACGGCCATGGTGTTGGATCAGACGGAGCGGCGCCAATCTGAGGAGGCCCTGCGGCTGGCCCAGAAACTGGAGAGCCTCGGCGTGCTCGCCGGAGGCATCGCCCATGACTTCAACAACCTCCTCACGGCGATCCTCGGCCACGTGGATTTGGCGCTGGGAAAGACGGACGGCGCCCATCCCGCCACCACCCACTTGAATCAGATCGATGCCACCGCCCGCCGGGCCGCGGAACTCAGCCGCCAGATGCTGGCCTACAGCGGGCGGGGCCCCTTCCATGTGTCGACCATCGATTTGAACCGCCAGGTGCGCGAGATGGCGGGCCTGCTCTCGGTCTCCGTGGCCAAGAAGGTGGCGCTGGAAGTGGATCTCCAGGATCCGCTGCCCAGCGTGAAGGCCGACGCCGCGCAGTTCCAGCAGGTGATCCTGAACCTGGTCACCAATGCCAGCGAGGCCATCGGGGATCGGGGGGGCCACGTCTGGGTGCGGACCCGGGCCGTGGTCTTGGATGCGGAGGCCCTCGCCTCGGAATTCCCCGGGCAGGTGCTGGAGCCGGGCGCCTTCGTGCGGCTGGAGGTGGCCGATGATGGCTGCGGCATGGACGCGGAGACCATCGGCCGCATCTTCGATCCCTTCTTCACCACGAAGTTCACCGGGCGGGGGCTGGGGCTGTCGGCCATGCTCGGCATCGTGCGGGGGCATCGGGCGGGGATCCACGTGGACAGCCGGCCCGGGCAGGGCACGACCTTCGTCCTGATCTTCCCGGCGGAGGAGAAGGCGCCGCCGGAGGAAGTGCCGGCCACGCCCCCGGCGGCCCATTCCCTCTCGGGCCGGGTGCTCGTGGTGGACGACGAGGAGATCGTGCGGGATCTCGCGGCCATGGCCCTGGAATCCCTGGGCCTGGAAGTGCTGCTGGCCCGGGATGGCCTGGAGGCCGTGGCCTCCGTCGAACTGCACGGTCACCACCTGGATTTGCTGCTCATGGACCTCACCATGCCCCGCATGGATGGCGGCGAGGCGTTCCGGATCATCCGGGCCCTCCATCCGCGCCTCCCGGTGATCCTGACGAGTGGATACACCGAGGCTGAATCCCTGCGGGGCATGGATGGCCTCCAGCCCGAAGCCTTCCTGCAAAAGCCCTTCCGGGTGCCGGATCTCCAGGCCGAAGTGGCCCGCATGCTGGCGGCGCGCCGCTGAAACCACCGCGCGCCCTGGAGGACGCGCGGCGCGGCGGCGGAACTTACCAGCGGAAGGTGGCGGAGAGCTGCACGGCGTCGGCGTCACGGGCGATTCCGGGTGAATCCGGAGTGCTGTTCCCCAGGGTCGCATCGCGGCTGCCCTCATAGCGGGAGAGGGCGTACCGGACTTCAACCCCGAACCAGTGGTTCACCTGGTAGCCGAGGCCCAGGGCGGCGCCCAGGGAGGTGCGGCGGCGGGTGGCTTCGGTGCTCATGGAGGCGCTGCTGCCCTGGTGGGCGTAAGTGCCGTAGTCCACCTCCCAGCGCTGCAGGCTGAGCCCCCCGAGCGCGTAGGCACCCTGCCGGACGCTGCCGCCGAAGTGGTAGAGGTAGTCCACCCCCAGGCCCAGGCCCGTGAGATCCACCGTGTCGTGGGTGTCGCTGCCGGATCGCTTCACATCCTTCACGCGGAAGAGGTTCACTTCCGCCTTGGGGCGGAGGAGGTGGCCGCCGCCCAGGTCGAAGGCCACCTGGAACGCGAGGCCACCGCCCACCTTGTCGCGGGTGTCGGTCTTCAGGTCGCCTTGGGGGAGGTTGAGGCTCACGGCTCCGCCGTAGGCGACCTTATCCCCGGCCTGGAGGGGATGGGCGCCGGATGCGGCCAGGAGGGGAAGCGTGAGGACGAGGGTGCGAAAGGGACGCATGGGGTGCTCCGAAAGAGGGGCCGATCATCGGCCGCACCTAAGGAGACGGAGCACCCCCAACGTCCTTACCAACAATTTGGGGGGGGGTGGACGAACGTGGAAAGGGATCGGAACCGGGGGCCGGCTCCGATCCCTCGACGTACCCCTGCGGGCCTCAGGACTTCTGATAGACCTCGGCGCCGGCTTCGGCGAAGGTCTTGGACATCTCCTCCATGCCGGCCTGCAGGGCCTCGGTCTCGGAGTAACCGTGTTCGGCGGCGTAGGCCCGCACGTCCTCGGTGATCTTCATGGAGCAGAAGTGGGGGCCGCACATGGAGCAGAAATGCGCCAGCTTGGCGCCCTCGGCGGGCAGCGTCTCGTCGTGGTAGGCGCGGGCCGTCTCGGGATCCAGGGCCAGGTTGAACTGGTCTTCCCAGCGGAACTCGAAGCGGGCCTTGCTCATGGCGTCGTCCCAGAGGCGGGCGCTGGGGTGGCCCTTGGCGAGGTCCGCGGCGTGGGCTGCGATCTTGTAGGTGATGACGCCGTCCTTCACGTCCTGCTTGTTGGGCAGGCCCAGGTGCTCCTTGGGCGTGACGTAGCAGAGCATGGCCGTGCCGAACCAGCCGATCATGGCGGCGCCGATGGCGCTCGTGATGTGGTCGTAGCCGGGGGCGATGTCCGTGGTGAGGGGGCCCAGGGTGTAGAAGGGGGCCTCATCGCAGACGGCCAACTGCTTCGTCATGTTCTCCTGGATGAGGTGCATGGGCACGTGGCCGGGGCCCTCGATCATCACCTGCACGTCGTGCTTCCACGCGATCTTGGTGAGCTCGCCGAGCGTCTCCAGTTCGCCGAACTGGGCCTCGTCGTTGGCATCGTGGATGCTGCCGGGGCGAAGGCCGTCGCCCAGGGAGAAGGCCACGTCATAGGCCTTCATGATTTCGCAGATGTCCTCGAAGTGCGTGTAGAGGAAGTTCTCCTGGTGGTGGGAGAGGCACCACTTGGCCATGATGCTCCCGCCGCGGCTGACGATGCCCGTGAGGCGCTTGGCCGTCATGGGCACGTAGCGCAGGAGCACGCCTGCGTGGATGGTGAAGTAGTCCACGCCCTGTTCGGCCTGCTCGATGAGCGTGTCGCGGAAGATCTCCCAGGTGAGGTCCTCGGCCTTGCCGTTCACCTTCTCGAGCGCCTGGTAGATGGGCACGGTGCCGATGGGCACGGGGCTGTTGCGGAGGATCCACTCGCGGGTCTCGTGGATGTTCTTGCCCGTGCTGAGGTCCATGACCGTGTCGCCGCCCCAGCGGATGGACCAGGCCATCTTCTCCACTTCCTCTTCGATGCTCGAAGCCACGGCGGAGTTGCCGATGTTGGCGTTGATCTTCACGAGGAAGTTGCGGCCGATGATCATCGGCTCGGTCTCGGGGTGGTTGATGTTGGCCGGAATGATGGCGCGGCCCCGGGCGATCTCGTCGCGCACGAACTCGGGCGTGATGCGGCTCTTGATGCCGGCGGCATCGCGGCCCAGGTTCTCGCGGATGGCCACGTACTCCATCTCGGGCGTGATGATGCCCTGTTTGGCGTAGTGCATCTGGGAGACGTTCCTGCCGGCCTTGGCGCGCCGGGCCTTGCGGGTGACCTGGAAGCGGATGTCGCGCAGCTCGGGATCGCGCTCGCGCAACTGGCGGTAGTAACTGGAGGCGTGGTCCAGCTCCTCGGTGTCGCCGCGCTCCAGGATCCAATCTTGGCGCAGGGCGGCGAGGCCCCGGGTGACGTCCAGGTTGGCGGCGGGATCCGTGTAGGGGCCGGAGGTGTCGTAGACGAGGAGGGGGTCGTTGGGTTCGAGGGTGTCATCCATGCGCCGGGTGGGGTGCAGGCTGATGCGGCGGAAGGGCACGCGCACGCCGGGCCGCTGACCTTCGACGTAGACCTTCTCGGAGCCGGGGAAGGGCTTCAGGCAGGTCTGAAGGGCGTTTTCGGCGACCGGGGAGGCATCCTGGGGGGTCATGGCAACTCCTGACAAAACCTGACTTGCCCGATCAGGTATAGCCTCAAAGTGTAGCGCGGACGGGCAGAATGAGCCGAAATTCAGGTTCCGGCATACCCTGCCGATGCCGGGTACGGAGAATTCTCCATGCCCGAACCCAAGCGCCCAGAACAAGCCATCCCCGACCAGCTCAAGCAGATCGCTACTGAGCAGGAGGGGGGTGCGGAGCGTGTACTCGGGCAGATCGAGGTGGTGCAGCACAGCTTCGAGGAAATCCAGAGCCTCACCAAGGAGTGCATGGACATCATGCGCGACCTGGTGCCGCCCAGCGAGGACCTGGAAAAGCTGATCGACCTCATGGAGCAGATCGGCTTTCACGCCGATAACGGGGCCTACAACATCCAGGGGGCCTTCGACCTCTACCAGTACCAGGACGTGGTGCGGCAGAAGCTGGAAAAGGTGGGTCGCAGCCTCATCGAAGTGAGCCAGTACGTGCTATCCCGGATCTCCCCCGCCGACATGGCCATGCCCAACATGGCCCCGGCCGGCCGCGACATCATGGAGCGGGAAGCCCAGGTCCATGACGTGAAGAAGGAAGACGCCGACAGCGTCGTCGCGGAGTTCTTCGCGAAGGCCCTGGCCGAGAAGGCGGCCAAGAAGGCCGAAAAGGGGTGAGGTTCCCTGGGGTGGAATGGAATGCCCGGGCTCAACTTAGGGCGGCGTGAATTCCTGAGAGGCCCTAACCTTCTGGGAGGAGGAGCCTTCATGGTCCGACGCCACGTCAGTTTCATCACACTCCTGGCCACGGGGCTGGTCGCCCAGACCCTGCCTCAGGAGGATCCCGTCATGCGCGCCCGGGCCCAGCGGGCCGCGCTCTCCCTGGAAGGGGACCTCCCGCCCGTGCCCAAGGGCGTGATCGAACCGCCGCCCCTGCCGCCTCCGGATACGCACCCCAAAGATCTCCGAGGTGGGCGGGGCAAGGCCCGCAGCGTGAAGGGCAAACGGGGAAGCTCCAAGCCGAAGGCCCGCAAGGGCGGCAAATCCAAGGCTCCCCGCGGTTCCAGGGCGCGCTGAACGGTGCGGTTGGCGCTGCTGAGCTCCGGTGGCGACAGCCCGGGCATGAACGCGGCCATCCGGGCCGTCGTCCGCCAGGCGGACGCCCTGGGCATCGGCATCCTGGGCGTGCGCCGCGGCTTTGAAGGCCTCGTGGAGGGGGATTGGCGGGAGCTCCGGAGCCGGGACTGCGCCAACATCCTTCAGCGGGGCGGCACCATCCTCCACACGGCCCGGTGCCAATCCTGGTTTGATCCCGCCATCCGGGCGAAGGCGCATCAGGCGCTCCGGGCGGAGGGCATCGAAGGCCTCGTGGTCATCGGAGGGGATGGCAGTTTTCGAGGTGCCCAGGCCCTGTGGGAGGAGCATGGCCTGCCCTGCGCGGGCATCCCGGGGACCATCGATAACGATCTGCCGGGCACGGATCTGACCCTGGGTTTCGATACGGCCCTCAACACCGCGGTGGAGGCCATTGATCGCATCCGGGATACGGCCAGCAGCCATGAGCGCCTCTTCCTCGTGGAAGTCATGGGCCGCCACAGCGGCATGATCGCCGTGCATACGGCCCTGGCCTGCGGGGCCGAGGCGGTGCTCTACCCCGAGTCCCCGGCGGACACCTACCAGGCCCTCATCACGAGCCTCCAGGCCAGCTGGGCCCGGGGCAAGAAGGCCTCCATCGTGGTGGTGGCGGAAGGCGATCAATCCGGCTCCGCCTACGCCGTGGGCGAGCGCCTGCGGAAGGAGCACGACCTCGACCTCCGGGTGGTGGTGCTGGGGCACATCCAGCGTGGAGGGTCCCCTTCGGCCATGGATCGCATCTGGGGCAGCCGCTGGGGCGCCGAGGCCGTGCGGCGGTTGGCCGCCGGGGGCGGGGCCTTCTACCTGGGCCGGTTGAACGGGGACCTCGTGGCGCAGCCCATGGAGGCCCTGAAGGGGCCTCCGCCCGTCCCGCCGCCCTTCCTGGGTGAATTGGTGCCGATCCTGTCGCGCTGAGGCGCGGGTCGCGGCGTCTCGCTGCTAGGCTGGGGGCACCATGAACACGTCGAAGCCCGAGCACACCAAAGTCGCGGTCATCGTTTTGGTATCGCCCGGGGCGATACGCAAGGCCCCGCGCGAGTTGGGAATGGGAGAGGTGGCCCGATGACGACTTCGCGGCCCGAGCACACCAAGGTGGCGGTCATCTTCTTGGTATCGCCATGGGCGATACGCAAGGCCCCGCACGAGTTGGGAATGGGAGAGGTGGCCCGATGACGACTTCGCGGCCCGAGCACACCAAGGTGGCGGTCATCATGGCCGGAGGCCGGGGCACGCGGTTCTGGCCGCGGTCCCGCACGAACCGCCCCAAGCAGTTCCTCAACATCGTGGGCCAGGAGACCCTGCTGCGGCAGACCTTCACTCGCTTGGAGGGGGCCTTCGCGCCCGAGCACGTGTTTGTCGTCACCACCGAGGATCTCGCGGAGGAGACGGCCCGCATGCTGCCGGAGCTTCCGGCGGGCAACATCCTGATCGAGCCCGAAGGCCGTAACACGGCGCCCTGCCTCGCCCTCGCCCTGGTGCAGATCGAGCGCAAGGTGCCCGGCGGCGTCATGGCCGTGCTGAGCGCCGACCATTGGATCGGTGAGCCCTCCGTTTTCCTGGAGGACATCGATACCGCCGTGAAGCATGCCGCGTGGACCGGGGAGCTGGTGGTCTTCGGGATCCGACCCACCTATCCCGAAACGGGCTTTGGCTACATCGAGGCCGATGGGCAGGGCCCCGTGCGCAAGGTGGCCGCCTTCCGGGAAAAGCCCCCCATGGATGTGGCCCTCACCTACCTCGCCAGCGGCCGGCATTTCTGGAACGCCGGCATGTTCGTGTGGACCCTCGCGGATTTCAGGGCCCAATTGCAACAGCATGCCCCGGCGGTGCTCGCGCCCCTGGATGCCTGGATCGCCAGCGGAGGCGACCCCGCCCAGCTCAAAGCTGCTTACGGTCAGGTGCCCGAAGTGGCCATCGACGTGGCCCTCATGGAGAAGGCCTCGGACGTGGCCGTGGTGCCCGCCCGCTTCACCTGGTCCGACGTGGGCAGCTGGCCCGCGGCCATCGAATTCCAGGAGCCCGATGCCGAGGGGAACGTCACCCAGGGCGAGGCCATCCTGTTGGATACCCGCAACAGCGCTTTCTTCGGGGGCCGCCGCCTCATCGCCGCCAGCGGGGTTCAGGACCTGATCGTGGTGGACGACGAAGACGCCCTGCTGATCTGCCACCGGGACAAAGCCCAGTCCGTCAAAAAGATCGTGGAACGCCTCAAGGCCGAGGGGCGGGAGGACCTCCTTTGAACCCCGATCGGACCTGGGGGGATGTCTCGCGTATCCCCGCGGGGGATACCGGGAAAATGATCGTGGAACGGTTGAAGGCCGAAGGTCGGGAAGACCTGTTGTAGGCTTGATTCACTATGGAACGCCCGGCCACCCTTCACGTCGACAAGCCCTGGGGCTCGTTCGATCAATTCGTCCTGAACGAGCGCTGCACGGTGAAGATCCTCACCTGCGCGCCGGGGCGGAAGTTGAGCCTCCAGCGCCACCGGGACCGGGGTGAGCTGTGGGTGGCCCTGGATCCCGGCGTCATCGTCGAGCGGGATGGCGAGGTGATCCGCCCCGCCGTGGGCGAGCAGGTGTGGCTGCCCACGGGGAGCACGCACCGTTTGAGCTGCGACGCGGCCACGCCCCACCCCGTGCGGGTGCTGGAAGTCTCCTTGGGGACCTTCGACGAGGCGGACATCGAACGGCTGCAGGACGATTACGGGCGTGCGTAACCTCCGATCCGTGGTCCTGGTCGCGGCCGGGGTCGTGTCCCTCGGGGCGCAGGCCCCAGAGGCGGCGAAGCCTTTCCCCGGCGCGGAGGAACTCCTCACCGCCGCGGATCGCCATCGGCACCCCTGGGCCTCGTTCCAGGTGGAGATCGGGCTCAAGGTCACCCGCGAGGAGCAGCGCTGGCGCGTCCACTCCCGGGAGAATGGGGATGCCCGCGTGGATGGCCTGTCCGAGAAGGAAAAGGGTCGCAGCGTGCTCGTGCTGGGCGACGACATGTGGCTCCTGCTGCCCAACACGAAACGCCCCGTGCGCGTGAGCCCCCAGCAGCGCCTGCTTGGCCCCGCCAGCGGTGGCGACATCGCGCGCACCCGCTTCCAGGAGGATTACTCCGCGGAAGTGACCGGCGAGGAAACCGTGGAGGGCGAATCCTGCCACCGCCTGGAGCTCAAGGCGCGGCGGCCCGCCGTGGCCTTCCAAAAGGCGACGCTCTGGGTGGCGAAGGTCGGCCGTCGGCCGGTGAAGGCGGAGTTCCGCATGGCCTCGGGCAAGCTGGCGCGCACGGTTCGATTCAAGGAGGGCGGCGTCGTGCAGGGACGCCCCGTGCTGAGGAGCATGGAAGTGGAAGGCTCCGGGGGGAAGGTGGAACTGCGCTTCGAGAAGTGGGCTCCCGAGGGTGTGGATCCCGCGATGTTCAAGCTGCCCGAATAGCGGCGCCGAATTCTGGGACTGGCGCACGACGGATGTGAGGCCTACACTCGAAGGCGAGGTGCCCTTCGGGGCTTCCCGCCACCAAACGTCCCACCACCTGAAACCCGTGCCTGAAGGCACGCCCGCTTGTTCTTCCCACCATCTTTATCCCTCCAAAATCTCCCTCACGAAACGCCCCCGCCTCGGGGCGTTTCACTTTTCACGGCGCCGCCGTGAATAGTGAAACGCGGCTCGGCGGGGGCTACGCCCCTCCGTCGATCGCGACGCTTGTGCGTCGCTCCCCGTCGCCCGGCCCTTGAGGGGCCGTGCGACGGGAGACGGAGCCTCCCTCGGGGCGTTTCACTTGCGAGTGCGGGGAAGAAAGGAAAATAGGGGAAGCGAGTTTGGGACCTGCGTTCGCTGAACGTTGAATGCCTCAGTGTCCCTTCGTCTCCGCCTTCGGGGCTTCCTTCTTGGGCTCCCCGCTGAGTTCTTTGGCGTCCCTGAGCTTCACTTCCTTGCCGCCTTTGCGGAGGTTGCGTTTGGCTTCGGCGGCTTCGGTGGTGGCGCTGAGGACGACGATGCTGATGCGGCGGTTGGCGGGGTCTTTGGGGTCCTTACCTTCCATGGGGATGGTGTCGGCGTACCCGGTGACGCGGCGCACTTGGCCGAGGCGCAGGCCGCCTTTGACGGATTCCATGACGCGGCGGGCGGCGTTGGCGCGCTCGGCGCTGAGCTCCCAATTCGTGTAGGTCTTCCCGGGGTACTGCTGGCTGTCGGTGTGCCCGCCCAGGACGACGCGGTTCGGCAGCTTGCCCAGCTCCATGGCGATTTCCTTCAGCACCGAGAGGGTGTAGGGCTTCAGGGTGCTGGAACCGGAATCGAAGAGCACCTGGGCGGCTTTGTCGCTGAGCTGGATGCGCAGGCCTTCATCCGTGAAGTCCATGGCGAGCTGATCTTCGAAGGCGGAGAGGAGCTGGTCGTCGTGAAAGGCCTTCTGGATGGAGTCGGCGGTCTGCTGCATGGCCTTCTGCTCCGCATCGGCGGCGGCTTCGAGGGCGTTGGCGTCCGAACCGCCCTCGCCATCGGGGCCCGGGGCCATGCCCCGTCCGCCGGGGAGGATGCCCTTGCCGTGCTCGGCGAGGATCTCCTTGCCCCGTTCCGTGGCGAAGAAGTTGGTGTCCTTGAAAGCGCCGGCGATGCCCGCCTTGGTGTTGGCATTGGCGCTGGCCAGCAGCCACATCAGGAGGAAGAAGGCCATCATGGCCGTCACGAAGTCGGCATAGGCCACCTTCCAGGCGCCACCATGGGCCGCCGCGTGGCCACCCTTCTTCTTCTTGATGATGATTTTGACTTCAGGCTGCTGTTGATCGGCCATCGCGATGCCTTAGGCGGGCCGTGAGCGCAGGCTGCGGGGCAGCCGGCCGAGCGGGGAACCCGCCTGGCTGAGCATCACGTCGGAGGGGGAGAACTGCATGAGCCTGCCTTGAGGGGGAAGGTGCGAACTACCGTGGCTTGATCTGGCGGACCACTTCCTCCAGCTCGCCAGCGCCGGGCCGGTCCACGTGGGGGATGTTGCGGCGGGCGAACTCCACGGCGGTCACCGGGGCGGCGCCGTTGCCGAAGGCCGTGAGGCCGGAGCGGAGCATGTTGTAGTACCAGGCCTCGTTGTGGAGCACCTGCTCGATGTTCTTGGCCAGGGGCTTCACGATGCCGTAGGCCAGCAGGATGCCCAGGAAGGTGCCCACGAGGGCGGCGCCCACTTTGCCGCCGATGACGTTGGGGGGCTGATCCAGGAAGCCCATGGTCACCACCACGCCCATCACGGCGGCCACGATGCCGAAGGCAGGGAAGCCGTCGCCCATCTCCGCCAGGGCCGCGCCGGGCACCGCCGCGCTGGCGTGGTGCACGTCCAGATCCGCTTCCATGGCCTGGTCGATCTCATCCATCTTGGCGCTGCCGTTGATGAGCAGGCGCATGGAGTCGCAGTAGAAGTCCATGGCGTGGTGGTTGTGGGTGAAGGTGGGGTACTTCTTGAAGATGGCGCTGTTGTGGGGGTCGTTCACATCCTGCTCCAGGGCCAGCAGGCCGCCCTTCTTGATGTTCACGTACACCTCGTACTGCATCATCAGGGCCTCCATGTAGACGGCCTTGGTGTAGGGGCTGCCCTTCAGGGGAAGCGCGATGTTGGCGGCCACCGCCTTGATGACGGACATGGGGTTGCTGACGAGGAAGGAACCCACCGCGGCGCCGAAGATGATGGTGCCTTCCGCGGGCAGCGGATGGAGCAGCACCCCGATCTGGCCGCCTTCCATGGTGTAGCCCGCGAGCACGGCGCCGAGGACTACGATGAGGCCGATGATGACGAACATGGTGCAGCTCCTGCCTGTTTGATCGGGCCCCGGGGTGGGTTCTTGAATCTGGTCATCCCCCGGAACCTGTGTTCAGACCTGGAAGAACGGCGGACCAGGGGATTGCCGGCGCCCGGGAGGAGCCCTGGCGGGGCAGGGGCTCAAGGCAGCCACCATGCCAAGCCGGGGCCCCGGCCCCCGCCTCCGGCGATCCCGTGACCTTTCGAACATGCCGTTTGGGGGGCCCGATGGCAGAATGGACGGTTGGAGGTTGCCATGTCCCAGCACGAACCCCTGGAAGATCCCTCGGAATTCCTGAGCGGCCAGCGCATCGCCCCAGGTGGCATCCGAGCGGGTATTTCGGCCGCGGATCTGGTGGATGAGGCCTTTTTGGCCTACAACGGCGGTCGCATGGGCGAAGCGGCCCGCCTCCTCGTGCACAAGATCCTGAAGCCCGACGTGACCCTGGGCGTGACCCTCACGGGCGCCCTGACCCCCGCGGGCCTGGGCCGCAGCTGCCTCATCCCCCTCCTCCTGCACGGCTACATCGACTGGATGATCAGCACCGGGGCCAACCTCTACCACGACACCCACTTCGCCCTGGATCTGGCCCTCCACCGGGGCAACCCCTTCACCAGCGACACGACCCTGCGGGATGCGGGCGTGGTGCGCATCTACGACATCCTCTTCGACTACACGGTGTTGCTGGATACGGATGCCTTCTACCGGGAGCTGATCAAGGCTCCCGCCTTCCAGAAGGCCATGAGCACCGCCGAATTCCACACCCTCGTGGGCAAGGCGCTGCATGAGCGGGAGCAGGCCCTGGGCCTGGGCACCGTCTCCATCCTCTCCGCCGCCTACCAGGCCGGCGTGCCCATCTACACCTCCAGCCCCGGCGACAGCAGCATCGGCATGAACGTGGCCGCCCTCGCCCTGGAAGGCAACCAGCTCATGTATGACGTGAACGCCGACGTGAACGAAACGGCCTCCATCGTCCTCGATGCCAAGCTCACGGGCGGCAAGAGCGCGGTGTGGATCCTGGGTGGCGGTTCGCCCAAGAACTTCATCCTGCAGACGGAGCCCCAGATCCAGGAGGTGCTCGGCATCGACGAGCGCGGCCACGATTACTTCCTGCAGATCACGGACGCCCGCCCCGACACCGGCGGCCTCTCCGGCGCCACGCCTGGCGAAGCGGTGAGCTGGGGCAAGATCGATCCCGACAACCTGCCCGATGCCGTCGTCTGCTACACGGACACGACCATCGCCCTGCCCATCCTCACGGCCTACATCCTCACCCGGGCCGACAAGCGCCCCCTCAAGCGCCTGGCGGATCGCCGCGTGGCCCTCATGGATCGTCTCAAATCCGAGTACGCCTCCCGCGGCCGCCTCAGCGGCGCCCCCACCACGAGCCGCGACGTCGCCAAGCGCGGCATCACCGTGGGCATGCCCGAGCGGGAAAAGGGCGACGCCTGGCCCTGCGGGACGCCCAAGAAATAATCAGCCTCTCGTTCCGATCACCCATCCCCGGAGGCAGGCGCCCTCGCGTCCGGGGAGGGGATGGGTCCAGTCCTCGGGGTGGCCGGGCACCGCGAAGGTGTGGCTGAGGAAGAGGGAGCCGGGCGCCATCTCCGCCTGCACCTTCTCCCAGAGTCGGGGCATGGGGGCGGGGCTGAGGAAGGCATGGACGACGTCCTGATCCGCCAGGTCTACGGACCACAGGCTGCGGAGTCGCACCTTCACGCGGGGATAGGGCAGGCAGCGCAACCAGGCGGCCAGGCAGGTGAGCGGTGAGGCCTCCACGCCCAGCAGCTCCAACTCCGGGCGGGTGCGGGCTAGGTGGGTGAGGGGGCCGCCCAGTCCACATCCTAGATCCACGAAGCGCCGGGCGCCCGCGGGGATACGCGCCTCCAAGGCTCGCCAGGCTTCACGATTGGAGTGGTAGAGGGGAACTTGGATGAGCAGCCCTCCGCCGAACACCACCAGGAGGCCGAGCAAACCCCCGAGGTACAGGCCCCCGGAAAGGTTCAGCATCGAGGCCCCCTGCAGCATCCAGGGCAGGAGCAGGTTGATCGCCGTCCACCAGGGGGCCAGGCCGAACCTCCGCCCCAGCGCGGCGGCCACCACCGAATCCACCCCGAGCCAGACGAGCGGCGCCAGCGGGATGGGGCTGAGGCGCACCAGCCCCAGCGTCGCGGCGAAGGCGAGGCCTTGGGCGAAGAGGGCCCGCAGGGCGGGAGGCCAGGGGGTGGGGGGCATGGGTGCTCTATGCTAGCGGGATGGATGAGATCCTCGGCCAGGTGCTCGAGTTGCTGCCCCTCCTGCGGGCGGCGGGGCGGGAGCCCGAAGCCCACGCGGTGTTGACGGCGCTCACCGAGGGCTGCAACCCCAAGGAGATCCTGGGTTCCCTGCAGGTGGCCCTGGCGGAGTTGCCGGAGGGCGAGGATCCCGAGGTGGAGCGTCGCGTGTCGAATCTGCTGGGGGACGTGGGCCGCCTCATTCAGGAATGCTGAAGGGCGCGCAAGGCGGCCTTCACCCGCGCCATCTCCACGATCACGGCATTCAGCGTGGTCTCCACCTGGGGTGCGCCCTCCTCTTGCACCGCCTTCTCAAGCGCTTTGGCCAGTTCGCTGAGGGCCTTGGCGCCGAAACTCCCGCTCGTGCCCTTCAGGGCATGGGCCGCACGACGCGCCGCCTCCCAATCCAGCACGGCCGCGCTGTGACGGAGCTGGGCCTCGGTGGCGGGGAGGGATTCCAGGGCCAGCTTGGCCACATGATCGAGCAAGGGGCGTCCATCGGGCCCCGGGATGAGGCTCAGGGCCTGGAGGGTACCGGTGTCGAGGGGCGCGTCCATGGCGCGTTATCGGTCGGCGTCGCCCCGGTGTGAATCAGCGGAGGAAGGGCTGGGCGTACCCGTAGGTGAGGCTTCGCCACACCCACTCGGCGGGGCCCATGCGGAAGCGGGAGAGCCAGGCGCGGCAGAGGGGGATCAGGATCAGCCAGAGGCCCAGGGCCATGAGCAGGGCCGGGCCCAGGCCCATCCGGCCGTAGAGTCGGAGGCCGTAGGCGTTGAAGGTGAGCGTGAACACCACCGCGTGCCCCAGATAGCAGGTGAGCGCCATGCGTCCGGGCCAGGCCAGAACCCGCAGCCAAGGCGCCAGGCCTCCGCGGAGGGCGAGGGTGAGGGCGGATGCGTACCCGAGGCAGAGGAGCGTGGAACCCGGGATGAAGGCCCCGAGGGCCATCACCCCTCCCGGGTTGGCGGGGCCCAGGGGACCCCGGACCGTGGCCAGGGTGGTGAGGAGGTTCAGCGGCAGGCCCAGGCCCAAACCCCAGGCGGCCACCCGCTTCAGGGTGCACTGGCCCTCCGGTGTGTCCCGCTGGAGCCCGAGTCGCGCCGAGAGGAGCCCCAGGAGGAACAGGGCGAGGATGTGAGGTGAGACGACCAGCGTGAGGGCGTAATTCCCGGCGAGATCCCGGAGGCGCTGCCGGAAGAGGACGGGGAAGGGGCCCTCGCGGTAGGCCTCGGTCATGGTCCGGGCGCCCTCCTGGATCTGCTGGATCTGCGCCGCGGCGGCTTGGGCGGCCCCTTGGGGCGCCGCGTGAGCCTTGAGGACCAGGCGGATCCCGGCCCCCAGGATGCCGAGGGCGAGCAGGCCCAGCAGCGCGAGGATCCAGATCCGGATCTCCCGATCGCGGGCGCGGGCGAAGCGCGGCAGGGCGAACCCGATCAGGGCGTACATGGCGAGGATGTCCCCGGGCCAGATGAGGATGCCGTGGGCCAAGCCCAGGCCCAGCAACACCCACAGCCGCCGGCGGAAGCGGCGGGGGCCATCCTCGCTCCGGGCTTCAAATCGGTCCATCTGCACCGCAAAGCCCAGGCCGAAGAGGAAGGAGAAGAGACCGTAAAACTTCCCCTGGGCGAGCCAGAGCAGCCCCCCAAACAACCAGGGAGAGGGATGCTCGGCCAGGGGACGCAGGAAGTGGAGGTCCATGGGCTGCGCGAAAAAGAGCATGTTCACGGAGAAGACGCCCAGCAGGGCGAAGCCCCGCAGCACGTCCATGGCCTCGATCCGCTCCTGGGGCTCGGTGGGGTGCGGGGGCGCCAAAGGGGACTCCGGGGGGATGGGCTATCCTACCGGGATGGAGGCGCCACGCAGGTCGCGGGAATCGGAAGCAGGGGGTGAAGCCCCGCCCACAGGACGCTTCGCGCCTTCACCCACCGGGATCCTGCACCTGGGCAACCTCCGGACGGCCCTGGCCTCCTGGCTCTCGATCCGCGCCGCGGGTGGATCCTGGATGCTGCGGGTGGAGGACGTGGATGGGCCCCGCTGCCAGGTGGACCATGAACGGCGGCAGCTCCAGGACCTCGAGCACCTGGGGCTCACCTGGGATGGGGCCGTCCTCCGCCAATCGGAACGCTCCGAGATCTACCGCGAAGCCTTGGCCCAGCTTCATGCGACCTACCGCCTCTACCCCTGCCACTGCACGCGCAAGGATCTGCAGGCCCTGGCCAGCGCGCCGCATCCCGAGGATGGGCTCCGCGCCTACCCCGGCCGGTGCCGCTCCCGGGCCTGGGAGGGCTTCGAGGCGGCCCTCCGGTTCAGGCTCCCGGAAGGGAGCGTGAGCTGGACGGATCGCCTGCGCGGCCCCCAGGTGGATGACCCCGAGGCCCTGACGGGGGATCCCCTGGTGTTCCGGCGGGATGGCTGCTTCGCCTACCACCTGGCGGTGGTGGTGGACGATGGCGCCCAAGGCGTCACCGAGGTGGTGCGGGGGGCGGACCTCAGGTCCGTCACCGCCACCCAGATTCGCCTGCAGCAGGCGCTGGGCCTGGCCCGGCCCGCTTACGCCCACCTGGGCATGGTCCTGGCCCCGGATGGCGCCCGGCTGGGCAAGCGGGCTGGGGCCTTGGGCCTCGCGGAGCTGGAGGCCCGGGGCGCGGACCGGGCGGCGCTCCTCGGATGGCTGGGCCATTCCCTGGGCTGCCTGGAGCGGCCGGAGCCCTGTTCGGCCACGGACCTGATCCCCCGCTTCCGCTGGGACCGGGTTCCCCCCGGGGATTGCCGGGTGCCCGCCGAATGGATGTGAATCCCTAAATAGGAAAGGACCCGGTCGCCCGGGTCCTCACCACACGGCCATGGGGCCGTTACGCCATCGCGTTGACCTTCTCGGTATCCCTGCGGGATACGCGAGACAGCAAAAGGAAAGGACCCGGCACCCCGGGTCCTCACCACACGGCCAGGTGGCCGTTACGCCATCGCGTTCACCTTCAAGGTGAAGCGCGACTTGTGGCGGTTGGCGGCGTTCTTGTGCAGCACGCCCTTGCGCTCGGCGACGTCCACCACGCCCATGACGACGGGCAGGGCGGCGACGGCCTTCGTCTTGTCCCCGCTGGCCACGGCGGCCAGGAAGGTCTTGACGGCGCTCTTCATGCTGGAACGGCTCGCACGGTTGCGGAGGCGGGCCTCAGCATCGCGACGGGCCTTCTTGGCGGCAGACTTGTGATTGGCCATTGCTTGACTCCTGCTCCCGTTCGTACGGAAGCGTGAAGGGTTATCCTACCAAACCCACCGCTCGGGTCAAGGGGAAAAAGCAGGCTCCAGCACTGTTCCGGGCCTTCCATCCTCGCCCCCACCCAGGCAGACTGGTCGGAGGCGAATGGCTTCCGGATCGGGATTGAAAATGGAGCGCATTCGCGAGGCTTTTCAGAGGGCGTTGACCGGGGCATTGCCGCCCGGAGCGGACCTGACCCTCGAGCGCCCCAAATCCGTGGAGATGGGCGACCTGGCCTATCCCTGCTTCCGGGCCGCCAAGGCCGCGGGCAAGAACCCCGCCCAGCTGGCCCAGGATCTGGCGGCTTCCCTGAAGGTGGAGGGCGCCGAGCTCCTGGCCGCCGGGCCCTACCTGAACCTGCGCCTCACGGCCGAGACCCGCTCCCGCATCCTCGTGGGCAACCTCCTGTCGGACCGCCCCTTCGGCGCCGCGCCCGCCTCGGGCCGCAAGGTCATCGTCGAGTACAGCTCCCCCAACATCGCCAAGCTCTTCACCATCGGGCACCTGCGGTCCACGATGATCGGCCATGGCATGGTGCAGGTGCACCGCTTCCTCGGCGACGAGGTCACCCGTCTCAACCACCTGGGGGACTGGGGCACCCAGTTCGGAACCCTGCTGGCCGCCTACAAGCTCTGGGCCGAGCAGCAGAACCCCGACCTCACGAAGGACTTCGACTGGGCCGACGACGCCCCCGAGAAGCGCCGCAGCCCCCTCTTCCGCCTCTTCCAGCTCTACGTGCGCTTCCACGCCGAGGAGGAGAAGGACGCGGCCTTGCGCGACGACGCCCGGGCCTGGTTCCGCAAGCTGGAGACCGGGGATGCGGAGGCCCGCCGCCTCTGGTCCTGGTTCCGGGAGATTTCGCTCGCCGAGTTCAAGCGCCTCTACGACCGCCTGGGCGTGGGCTTCGACACCTTTAACGAGGGCGAGGCCTTCTACGAAGACAAGATGGCCGCCACCATCCAGGCCCTCGAAGCCGCGGGGCTCCTCATCGAGGGCGACAAGGGCGCCCGCATCGTGGACCTGGAGGATGTGGGCATCAAGACCCCCTGCATGGTCGTGAAGGCCGATGGCGGCTCCGTCTACGCCACCCGCGACTTGGCCACGGGCGTCTACCGCCGCGACCACTACCACTACGACAAGTGCATCTACGTCATCGGCGGCGAGCAGATCCTCCACATGCAGCAGGTCTTCGCCGTGCTGAAGAAGCTGGATCCCGCCTGGTTCACGGAGGGCAAGCTCGTGCACACCCCCTTCGGCCTCATCAAACTGCCCGAAGGCAAGATGAGCACCCGCAAGGGCAACGTGATCTTCCTGGAGGACGTGCTGGACGAGGCCCGGGAGCGGGTGCTGGCCGTCATCGAGGAGAAGAACCCCGAGCTGAAGGACAAGGCGGTCGTGGCCGAGGCCCTGGGCATGGGCGCCGTGGTCTTCTTCAACGCCATCAACGACCGCACCAAGGCCATTACTTTTGAGTGGGATCGGATCATCGCGTTTGACGGTGATACAGGTACCTACGTCCAATTCGCCCACGCCCGCATCATGTCCGTGCTGCGAAAGGCCGGCGGCACCTGGGCCGCGCAGGCCACGCCCGGCGCCTTCGACGGCCGGCAGACCTCCGTCGTGCCCTACGCCGCCACTGAACTGCCGGCTTCCGTGGCCGGGCTCGACGCGCCCGAGGCCCAGGCCCTGCTCTTCGAGCTGGCGGGCCTGCCCAGCGCCTACCGCCTCGCCCAGGAGCAGCTCCAGGCCACGCCCATCGCCCGGCAACTCCTGGCCGTGGCCCGGGCCTTCAGCGGCTTCTACACGAACTGCCCGATCCTCAAGGAAGAGACGTCGCCCGAAGATCGCGACGCCCGCTTGGCCCTCTGCGTGGCCACGGCCCGCGCGCTGCGCCAGGGCCTGTTCCTGATGGGCATCCAAGCTCCAGACGAGATGTAGCTTTCAGTTAGTCCCAATTTGAGTCCATGACGTTTTTGCGGGGGTGCGTGATGACGAAGTATGTGTTCGTGACCGGTGGGGTGCTGTCGAGCCTGGGCAAGGGCATCGCCGCGGCGAGCCTCGGCGCCCTGCTGGAAGCCCGCGGGCTGAAGGTGACGCTCATGAAGATGGATCCCTACCTCAACGTGGATCCCGGCACCATGAGCCCCTTCCAGCACGGCGAGGTGTTCGTGACGGACGACGGCGCCGAGACGGACCTCGACCTGGGCCACTACGAGCGCTTCACCAGCGTGCCCACCACGCAGAACCACACCATCACCACGGGCCGCATCTACAACACCGTGATCCAGAAGGAGCGCCGCGGCGACTACCTGGGCAAGACCGTGCAGGTGATCCCCCACATCACGGACGAGATCAAGGGCGTGATGAAGAAGGTCGCCAAGGACATGGACGTCGTGATCATCGAGATCGGCGGCACCGTGGGCGACATCGAGAGCCAGCCCTTCCTCGAGGCCATCCGTCAGGCGAAGTTGGAGCTTGGGCTGGGCAACGCCATCAACATGCACCTCACGTACGTGCCCTTCATCAAGACGGCGGGCGAACTGAAGTCGAAGCCCACCCAGCACAGCGTCAAGGAGCTGCGGGCCCTGGGCATCCAGCCCGACGTGCTCCTCTGCCGCGCCGAGCAGGAGATCCCCCGGGACCTGAAGGACAAGATCGCCCTCTTCTGCTCCGTCACCCCCGACGCCGTGTTCAGCGCCAAAGATGCGAGCTCCATCTATGAAGTGCCCCTGCTGCTCCACGAGGAGGGCCTGGATGCCAAGGTTGCCAAGCTCCTGGGCCTTGAAGCGAAGACCCCCGACCTCAAGCCCTGGACGGACCTCCTCCACCGCATCCACAACCCCAAGGGCAGCGTGCGCATCGCCGTCGTCGGCAAGTACGTGGAGTTCAAGGAGAGCTACAAGAGCCTCATCGAGAGCCTGCACCACGCGGGCTACGGCCTGGAGACCCACGTGGACCTCAAGTGGGTGGAGGCCGAGGATCTGGAAGGCCACGATCCCGCCCCCTTCCTCAAGGATTGCCACGGCATCCTCGTGCCAGGGGGCTTCGGCGTGCGCGGCACCCGCGGCATGATCGAATCCATCCGCTACGCCCGCGAGAACAAGATCCCGTTCTTCGGTATCTGCCTCGGCATGCAGATGGCTTCCGTGGAATACGCCCGCAACGTGGTGGGCCTGGAGGGCGCCGACAGCACGGAGTTCGACGACAACCCGAAGCACCGCGTGATCTTCAAGCTGCGGGAACTGGTGGATGTGGAAGAACTGGGCGGCACCATGCGCTTGGGCGCCTACCCCTGCACGCTGACCGCCGGGAGCCAGGCTCAGAAGGCCTATGGCAGCACCGACATCAGCGAGCGCCACCGCCACCGTTACGAGTTCAACCACGAGTACCGCAAGGCGCTGGAGGACAAGGGCCTCTCCTTCACGGGCATGAGCCCCGATGGGGTCTTCGTGGAGATCGTGGAGATCAAGGATCATCCCTACTACCTGGCCTGCCAGTTCCACCCCGAGTTCAAGAGCCGGCCCCTCGCCCCGCACCCCCTCTTCACGGCCTTCGTGAAGGCCAGCGCGGACAATACGAAGAACTGACGAACCCCCAAGCCACCAAGACACCAAGGCAAATTGGTGCTTTCCTTGGTGTCTTGGTGCCTTGGTGGTGATCCTTTCCCTGGTGCTCCCATGACGACCTCAACTGACAAGCTCAGCATCGACACCCTCCGCGTCCTCGCCATGGATGGCGTGCAGAAGGCCAACAGCGGCCATCCCGGCACGCCCATGGCCCTCAGCCCCGCGGCTTACGTGCTCTGGACGAAGTTCCTCAAGCACAACCCCAAGAATCCCCAGTGGTGGGACCGCGATCGCTTCGTGCTGAGCTGCGGCCACGCCTCCATGCTCATCTACGGCCTCCTGCACCTCACGGGCTACGACCTGCCTCTGCAGGAACTCGTGGCCTTCCGCCAGTGGGGTTCCAAGACCCCCGGCCACCCCGAGGTGGGCCACACGCCCGGCGTGGAGACCACCACGGGCCCCCTGGGCCAGGGCATCGGCAACGCGGCGGGCATGGCCATCGCCGAGCGCTACCTGGCCTCCAAGTTCAATAAGCCCGGCCACGACATCGTGAACCACCGCACCTTCGCCTTTATCAGCGATGGGGACGTGATGGAGGGCGTGGGCATGGAGGGCGCGGCCATCGCCGGCCACCTGGGCCTGGAGAAGCTCGTCTGCCTCTGGGACGACAACCACATCACCATCGAAGGCGATACGCACCTGGCCTTCACGGAAGACGTGCCCGCCCGCTTCGAGGCGCTGGGCTGGCGCGTGCTCACCGTGACGGACGGCGAGGATCTGGTCGCCCTGGAGCGCGCCTACACCGAGGCCCTGAAGCCCTGCGGCAAGCCCACCCTCATCGCCTGCCGCACCATCATCGGCTTCCCCGCCCCCACCCGCCAAGGTACGGCCAAGGCCCACGGAGAGCCCCTCGGCAAGGACGAGGTCGCCGCCACGAAGCAGATCCTGGGCTGGGATCCCGAGTCCCAGTTCCACATCCCCGCCGAAGCCGCCGCGAACTGGGGCGCCTGCGTCGCCAAGGGCGCCGAGGCCGAGACCAAGTGGCGCACCCAGTTTCAGTCCTACGCCACCTCCCATCCCGCCGAGGCGGCCGAGTTGGAGCGCTGGATGAAGGGCGACCTGGGCCTGGACTGGCTCACGGCGCTGCCCACCTTCACCGCCGACGACAAGATGGCCACCCGCGAAGCCAGCGGCAAGGTGATGAACGCCATCGCCTCGCACCTGCCCTTCCTCCTGGGTGGCAGCGCCGACCTCGCCCCCTCCAACAACACCCACCTCAAGGGCGAGGCCTCCTTCAGCGCCCGCGAAGCCGGCCGTAACTTCCACTGGGGCGTGCGGGAGCACGGCATGGGCGCCTGCCTCAACGGCATGAGCCTCCACGGAGGCCTGCGCGTCTACGGCGCCACCTTCCTCCAGTTCGCGGACTACATGCGCTCCAGCATCCGGCTGGCGGCCCTCATGAATCAGCCCGTGATCTACGTGTTCACCCACGACAGCATCGGCCTCGGCGAAGATGGCCCCACGCACCAGCCCGTGGAACACGTCATGAGCCTCCGCCTCATCCCCAATCTCCAGGTGCTGCGTCCCGCCGACGCCCAGGAGACGGTGGAGGCCTGGAAGGCCGCCCTGCGGAAGACCGACGGCCCCACGGCCCTCATCCTCACCCGCCAGAAGCTTCCCAGCCTCAGCGTGGGCAAGGCCGAGGGGCTCCAGCAGGGCGCCTACATCCTGCAGGAGGCTTCCGCTGCGCCGAAGCTCATCCTCATGGCCACGGGCTCCGAAGTGGCCCTGGCCGCCGAAGCCCGCAAGGCCCTGGAAGCCGAGGGCATCCCCACGCGCCTCGTCTCCATGCCCTGCTTGGAGACCTTCGCCGCCCAGCCGAAATCGGTGCGCGATGCCGTCCTGCCCCCCGCCGTGAAAGCCCGCGTGGCCATCGAGGCCGGCCGCAGCATGGGCTGGGAGCGCTGGACGGGCGATGAAGGCGCCATCGTGGGCCTCGACCACTTCGGCGCCTCCGCCCCGGCGGAGATCCTCTTCGAGAAGTTCGGCTTCAGCGTCGCCAACGTCGTGGCGAAGGCCAAGGCCATTCTCTAAGAGAAAATCTCACCACGAAGGCACCAAGAAAGAAGAAGGCCACGAAGGATATTCTTCGTGGCCTTCGCTCTTTTCGTGCCTCCACCTATCGCACCCTGCGCAGCAGGCTGCTCCCATCGGCCAAGGCGAATGGAGGTGGAGCCTCTGTGGTGAGATTTACCGCTTTTCGACCGCCACGTAGTCCAGCTGCTCCGGTCCCGTGTACTCGGCGGCGGGGCGGATGATGCGGTTGTGGCCGTGCTGTTCGAGGATGTGGGCCGTCCAGCCGGCGATGCGGGACACGGCGAAGATGGGCGTGTACAGCTCGAAGGGGATGTTCATCTGGTAGTACATGGACGCGGAGTAGAAATCCACGTTGGGGTAGAGGGGTTTCTCGCCGGCGAGGACGAGCTGCTCCAGCTTCACGCTCATGTCGAACCAAGTGCGGTTGCCCGTGGCGACGCCCACCTCTTCGCTGGTCTTTTCCAGGATCTTGGCGCGGGGGTCCTTGGTCTTGTACACGCGGTGGCCGAAGCCCATGACCTTGCGCTTGGCGGCGCGGGCGGCGGTGAGCCAGGGCTCCACCTTGTCGAGGCTGCCGATCTCCAGCAGGGTGCGCATCACGCCCTCGTTGGCGCCGCCGTGGAGGGGGCCCTTCAGCGCGCCGATGGCGCCCACCACGGCGGAGTGCATGTCGGAAAGCGTGGAGGCGATCTCGCGGGCCGTGAAGGTGGAGGCGTTGAACTCGTGGTCGGCGTGGAGGATGAGGCCCATGTCCATGGCCTTCACGAACAGCTCCGGCTGCTCCTTGCCGAACATCATGTAGAGGAAATTGGCGGCGTGGCTGAGGTCGGGGCGGGGCGCGATGGGCTCGGCGCCGATGCTGATGCGGTAGATGGCGGCCACCAGCGTGGGGAACTGGGCCGTGAGGCGCAGGGCCTTGGCCACTTCGCTGGCGCGGCTGCAGTCGTCGCCATCCACCTCGAAGATGCCCATCATGCTCACGGCCGTGCGCAGGTGGTTCATGGGGTGGCCCTGGCGGGGGAGGGTCTTCAGCGTGTTGATGACGCCCACGGGCACCTGGCGGTGGAAGCGCAGTTCCGCGTCGAAGGGATCCAGCTCAGCTTGGGTGGGGAGCTTCTCGTGCCACAGGAGGTAGACGGTCTCCTCGAAGCTGCCCTTCACGAGGTCGGCCACGTCGTAGCCGCGATACACCAGGCGGCCCAGGCGGCCGTCGATGAAGCAGATGGACGTGGTGCCCGCGACGATGTCCTCGAGCCCTTCCTTGAACACCAACTTGTCTGCCATGTGGCCCTCGGCTGCAAAGATTTCCAAAACCTACCTAGCTTATCCTTGGGTCTGCCGGACCCGGAGTCCGGAATTCCGGCCTCACCACTGAACTTCGACCACTCCCGGGGGATCCATGAACTTCGTCAGCCTGGCCGCATGGGCGCAGACCACTCCCCAGGACCATCGCACCGGCCCCGACTGGGGCTTCGTGGCCGTGGTGGTGGGTCTCGTCTTCGCCGCCATCCAGGCCCACCGCTTCTGGCGTCAGACCATCCGCCTGGAGGATCAGCTGGAGGCCCTGAAGAAGGATTTGGCCTTCACCCTGGAGCGCTACCGGGAGGCCTTCAAATCCCTGGAGCATCCGGTGGCCTTCGTGGAGCGCACCTCGGGGCTCGTGGCCGAGGCGAGCCCGGCTTGGAAGGCCCAGGGGCTGCCCGAGGTGGGTCGCCGCATCGGCGTTGGAGATGAAGCCCTGCAGCAGGCCTGGGCGGCCCTGCCGGCCCCCGCCGCGGATGGCACCGTGGCGGAGCCCATCGCCCTCCGGCTGCAGGGACGCGCCTTCGAGGCCCGGTCCCTCACCGGGGCCAGCCTGGGCATGATCCTCGTCCAGCCGAAATGAGCCGTACCCGGGTGGTGGCCCTCGCCCTGGCCTCACTGGGCCTGGGCGCACAGGAGACGCCCCGGCCCAACCGGGTGGCCTGGCTCGCGATCCTGCCGGAACCGCTGCCCGATGGCCGGAACCGCCTGGCCCTCGAAGCCACGAGTCAGTTCCTGCGCCGGGATCGCAGCGTCACCGAGGATGGCCGCACCCGGGCCCACCTGGATGGCGAGGAATGGCAGCTGACCTCGGATATGGCCTGGCCCCTGGCTGGGGGCTTCCTGAACCTCCGCAGCCGCGTGGTGCGCCGGTCAGGGGGCGTGGCCGATCAGGTCTTCTCCTCCTGGCATGCGCTCCTGTCCACGCCCACCGGGGGCCGGGAACAGGTGCCCAAGTACCAGATCCTCTACCGGCTGGAACGGGATGGCCAGGTCGTGGCGCAGCTCGATCGCCCGCGCACCCAGCTGCTGGACCTGGATCTCGCCTGGATCCGGCCCTTCGGTTCGGACGCCCGTGGGGGCCGGCTGGGCCTGTCCGCGCAGTTGCCCAACGGGAAGGCGACGGACTTCAGTGGCAGCGGCGGCACGGACCTCCTGGTGGGGGGCGCAGCGTGGACTACGTCCGGGGACTTCCGCCTCCACGGCCAGGCCGAGCACCTCTGGGTGGGCCTCCCCCGGCACTCCGAATGGCGGGCCGTCATGGGCCAGCGAAGCCTGAACCGCGCCTGGGCGGGCCTGGGCTATCAGGGGCGGGGCTCGGGCCTGTTGACAGGCCTGGGGCTGGATCTCACCTGGGCCTGGATGGAGAGCCCCTACCGCACGGGCCTGGCCCGCATGGACCGCAGCGCCCTGCAGCAGCACTGGACCTTCAGCCACACGGCGCTGCCCCGGTGGCGCTTCGGGTTCAGCGAGGAGGGCGGCAGCTACGTGGCCCCGGATCTGACGGTCTTCGTGGGATACCGGTTCGGCGCCCGTTAGACTGGTGGTTTCGGGGTCGAGCGGCCCCTGGAGTGAGCCATGCAGGACAACCAGTACCGTGCGATCCGCCTTGAGAAGCTCGAGAAGCTGAAGGCCCTGGGCGTTGATCCCTATCCTGCCAAAGCCCACGTCACCGCCCGCATCGAGGACCTGGTGGCCACCCACGCCGAAACGACCGGGGAGGCCTTGGAGGCCCAACCCGTGAAGGCCGCCGTCATGGGCCGCCTCACGGCCTACCGCGACAGTGGGAAGACCTGCTTCTTGAACCTCTCCGAGAACGGCAGCAAGCTGCAGGTGTACCTGCGTAAGGACGGCCTTTCGGAGACCGATTGGGCCGTGGTGGGCCTTCTGGATCTGGGCGATTTCATCGCCGTCTCTGGCACCATGATGCGCACCCGCACCGGCGAGCTCACGCTCAAGGCTGAATCCGTGCAGTTCCTCACCAAGGCCCTGCTGCCCCTGCCCGAGAAGTGGCACGGCCTCCAGGACAAGGAACAGCGCTACCGCCAGCGGTACCTGGATCTCATCTCCAATCCCGACGTGCTCACCACCATGCGCCAGCGCAGCCGGATGCTCTCCGCCGTGCGCCGCTTCATGGAGGGCCGGAACTTCCTGGAAGTGGAAACGCCCATGATGCAGCCCATCCCGGGCGGCGCCACGGCGCGTCCCTTCGTCACCCACCACAATGCCCTCGACATGCCCCTCTACCTCCGCATCGCCCCGGAGCTGTACCTCAAGCGCCTCATCGTGGGCGGCTTCGAGAAAGTGTTCGAGATCAACCGCAACTTCCGCAACGAGGGCCTCAGCGTCCGCCACAATCCCGAATTCACGATGATGGAGAGCTACGCCGCCGGCGAGGATCTCCGCGACGTGATGACCATGGTGGAGGACCTCTTCCACATGGTGGCCACGGAAGTCTTCGGCGCGGAGTCCCTGCCCTGGGGCGTGGACGAGGCCGGCGAACCCAAGCTCATCAGCTATGCCAAGCCCTTCCGCCGCCTCACCATGCGCGATGCCATCGCCGAGTTCGGCCACATCGACCGCGCCAAGCTGGAGGATCCCGCCGAGATCCGCAAGGTGGCCCAGGGCGCTCATCTGGAAGACACCAGCCGCAAGAGCCCCGGCGCCCTCATCGGCGAGCTCTTCGAACACTACGCCGAAAAGCAGCTCTGGCACCCCACCTTCATCACCGAGCACCCCGTGGAGCTGTCCCCGCTGACCAAGAGCCTGCCCGACGTGCCGGGCTACGTGGATCGCTTCGAGCTCTTCGTGGGCGGCATGGAACTGGCCAACGCCTACTCCGAACTCAACGATCCCATCGTGCAGCTGGAGCGCTTCCAAGATCAGGCCAAGGAACGGGAGGGCGGCAACGACGAAGCCATGCATCTGGACGAGGACTTCATCACCTCCTTGGAGCACGGGTTCCCTCCCAGCGGCGGCCTGGGCGTCGGCATGGATCGCATGGCCATGCTCATGACGAACAGCGCCAGCATCCGCGACGTGGTGTTGTTCCCCCTCATGCGACCCGTGAAGGCGGCGGAGACGGGCGAAGCGCCGGAGGCGTAGGGGCCTTTTTGTCCTTGGTCCTTAGTCCTTAGTCCTTGGCCTCATGCCTTGCCCCTGGGCAAAGCCAGTGCATGGGTCGGCGGCAGCCTAAGGACTAAGGACCAAGGCCGAAGGACCCAAACCTACTGCCCTCGCTTCGCCCATTCCTCGTCGAGCCAACCCTGCAGGGCCATCCGGGCCACGGCGTCCATCTCCATGAACTGGATGCCCATGCCCACCTGTTCCATGCGCTCGATGCCGGCGGTACCGCCCAGGGTGTAGGCCACCTGGCATTGGATGAGGGCTTTGGGCAATTCCGGGTGCAGGAGCTGCAGATCGATCAGGGGCACCCCCCGCTCAAAGTGGCGGGCGTCCCGGAAGGGCACCAGGGTGAAGCAGCCGCCGTAGCTCAGATTGAGGAGGGGGGCTTCCAGGGTACGGCCCTGGACCATGAAACGGATGGCGTACCCGGGGCCAAGGGCCAGGCGCCGGGCGTCTTTCCGTTGGTCGGTGCTCATGGGTGCTCCAAATTCAGGGCTATGGGATCGGTAGGAGACAGGATAGACTGGTTTTCCGCATTTTGCGGTCTAACCCAATGGGGGACAGGGCGCCATTTCGATGATGGCCCTGGTGGCGAGGATCGTCACCTAACCCGGGCGGGGAACGCGGACGACCCGCTGACCGTAGCACCCCCTTTGGAGATCCCCATGGAAGTCCTCCTCATCGAGAACGTGAACAAGCTCGGCATCCGCGGCGACGTGGTCAACGTGAAGGACGGTTACGCCCGTAACTTCCTGCTGCCCCGCAAGCTGGCCCTGCCCGTCACTGCGGGCAACAAGCGCCAGATCGAGCTGGAGAAGGAGCGCGCCCAGAAGCTCCGCGCCAAGGAGCTGGCCGAGGCCAACGAACTGAAGGCCAAGCTCGAAGCCGTGAAGCTCGAGATCGGCAAGAAGGCTGGCGAGAGCGGCACCCTCTTCGGTTCCGTGACCAACGCCGATGTCGCCGAGATGCTGAAGGCGAAGGGCTTCACCATCGACCGCCACAGCATCAGCCTGCCCCACGTGAAGGAAGCCGGTTCCTACGCCGTGGAAGTGCGCGTCTACGCGGGTGTCCAGGCCAAGCTGACCCTCGAGGTCCAGGCCATCGCCGAGTAATCCAGATTCCCGACCGCGCCCCAATCCGGGGCGCGGCTGGGCCTTTTCATCGGGACGCGGGTCGCAGCCCCCGCGTGGGGCGTCCCGTGCCCATCCCCAGGAGTCCTCCATGACCAAGACCGCCTCCAAGCCGGACACCCTCTCCATCGCCGAGCTGGCCGCCAGCCTCGCCGAGGGCCAGGACCTTTCCAAGGCCCGTGCCAAGGCCATCATCGACACCCTGCGCGACCACGTCGTCGAGACCCTCCTCACGGGCAACCGTGTGAGCCTCTTCGGCCTGGGCACCTTCGAAGTCCGCGCCACCAAGGCCAAGATGGGCCGCAACCCCAAGACCGGCGAGAAGATCGAGATCCCCGCCGGCCGCAAGGTCGTCTTCAAGGTCGCCAAGGGCCTCAAGGATCAGATGTAATTCCAGCTCTTTGCTGGGATGAAAAGCCGCCCTCCGGGGCGGCTTTTTTTGAAGCCACGAAGGGACTCGAAGATCCACGAAGGCCTTTTTCATGTCCCTTCGTGGCTGCCGTTCTGATAACCCCGCGGCCAAACTCTCAGTGATTTACGCCACAGGTGCAGACCGGGGGCGGACCCCGGCCTAGAATGGAGCCTTACGCGGAGCCGCCATGTCCCTCGCCATCTCGAAGGTCCCCACCCCCGTGAACGAGCCCGTGAAGGGCTACCTGCCGGGCAGCCCGGAGCGGGCGAGCCTCAAGGCCAAGCTCGCGGAGATGTCGGCCACGAAGATCGACATGCCGATGATCATCAATGGCCACGAGGTGCACACGGGCAAGCTGGGCCAGTCCGTCATGCCCCACAACCACCGCCACGTGCTGGGCGACTTCCACATGGGCGGCGAGGTGGAGGTGAAGCAGGCCATCCACGGCGCCATGCACGCGCACAAGGAGTGGGCGAACCTCCCCTGGGAAGCGCGTGCGTCCGTGTTCCTCAAGGCCGCGGACCTGCTGCAGGGCCCCTGGCGCGACACCCTCAACGCCGCCACCATGCTGGGCCAGTCCAAGACCTGCCACCAGGCGGAGATCGACAGTGCCTGCGAGCTGGTGGATTTCTTCCGCTTCAACGTCGCCTATTACGAGCAGCTCATGAAGGAGCAGCCCCAGTCGGCGCCGGGCATGTGGAACCGCCTGGAGCACCGCCCCCTGGAGGGCTTCGTCTTCGCGGTGACCCCCTTCAACTTCACATCCATCGCCGGCAACCTGCCCACGGCGCCCGCCCTCTGCGGCAACACGGTGATCTGGAAGCCCGCCTCGTCGTCCGTCTACAGCGCCTACTGGCTCATGAAGCTCTTCCAGGCCGCGGGCCTGCCCGACGGCGTCATCAACCTCGTCGTGGGCAGCGGCAGCGCCATCGGCAACCCCGTGCTGGCGGACAGCCACCTGGCGGGCATCCACTTCACGGGCTCCACGGGCGTCTTCAACGACATGTGGAAGACGGTCGGCGCGAACATGGGCCACTACAAGGGCTACCCCCGCATCGTGGGCGAGACCGGCGGGAAGGATTTCATCTTCGCCCACCCCAGCGCCGACCCGAAGGCCTTGGTCACCGCCATCGTGCGCGGCGCCTACGAATACCAGGGGCAGAAGTGCTCCGCCGCCAGCCGCGCGTACATCCCCTCCAACCTCTGGCCCAAGATCAAGGACGAGCTGATCGCCCTCATTGACGGCCTGAAGATGGGCGACGTGGCGGACTTCTCCAACTTCATGGGCGCCGTCATCGACGCCGGTTCCTTCAAGACCCAGAAGGCCGCCATCGACGCCGCCAAGCTCAGCGCCGACGCCAAGATCCTGGCGGGCGGCACCTACGACGACAGCGTGGGCTACTTCGTGCGCCCGACCCTCATCGAAGCGACGACGCCCAAGTACCAGACCATGTGCGAGGAACTCTTCGGCCCCGTGATGACCGTGCACGTCTACGACGAGCACCACTGGAAGGACATGCTGACCACGCTGGACCACACGAGCCCCTACGCCCTCACGGGCGCCGTGTTCGCCCAGGACCGCTACGCCATCCAAGTCATGACCGAGGCCCTGCGCTACAGCGCCGGCAACTTCTACATCAACGACAAGCCCACGGGCGCCGTCGTCGGCCAGCAGCCCTTCGGCGGCGCCCGCGCCAGCGGCACCAACGACAAGGCCGGCTCCATCCTCAACCTCCTCCGCTGGATCAGCCCCCGCACCATCAAGGAGACCTTCGTGCCCCCCACGGACTACCGCTACGGGTTCATGCAAGGCGAGTAAAAGCCCACCACGGAGGCTCCGCCTCCATTCGCAACGCGAATGGGAGCACCCTGCGGTGCAGGGTGCGATGGGTGGAGGCACGAAAAAGCGAAGGCCACGAAGAAGCGCTTTCCTTCGTGGCCTTCGCTTTTTCGTGCCGTCGTGGTGATGCTTTTCGGACCACCTCGTCCGATCCTCCATTTGAGATACTGGATCGTTCCCCATCCGAGGCCCCCATGAGTTCTTCCAACCAGACGCCGCTCTTCCCGCTGCGCAAGGGCGTCCACACGCGCCAGGCCCACGTGGATCTGCCCGCGGGCACCTTCGAGGATGAGCATGGCCGCCAGGGCTTCTTCGGGCGGGTGAGCCACCTCTACCACGTGAACCCGCCCACGAACTGGACGCGCATCGAGGGGCCCTGCATCCCCCACAGTTACAACCTGAACCTGCTCTTCCCGGGCATGGCGAAGGAAGGCGACGAGGCCACCCAAGAGCAGCGCGAGGCGGCCCTCCGGGCATCCATGTTCGGCTCCCATGAAGCCGCCTTCGGCCCCGTGTGCTTCCTCCACAACAACGATGTGGCCCTGCACTTCGTGGCGCCCACTTCCATGGACTTCTTCTACCGCAACGGCGATGGCGACGATGTCTACTACATCCACCTGGGCGGCGGCCGCCTGGAGACGGATTTCGGCGTGCTCGACTACCGCGAGGGTGACTACCTCGTGATCCCCCGGGGTACCACCTACCGCTTCCTGCCCAATGCCGAGACCCAGCGCTATCTGCTCATCGAGAGCTTCAGCGAAGTCACCATCCCCGATCGCAACCAGCTGGGCCCCAACGCCATCTTCGATCCCGCCATGATCGACACGCCCGAGCCCGTGCCCTACGAGAAGGGCGAGGGTCGCGAGTGGGCCGTGCACATCAAGCGCGAGAACCAGATCACCAAGGTGTACTACCCCTTCAATCCGCTGGACGTGGTGGGCTGGAAGGGCGATCTCACCGTGTGGCGCATCAACATCATGGACATCCGCCCCGTGATCAGCCACCGCTACCACCTGCCGCCCTCGGCCCACAGCACCTTCCTGGCGCGGAACTTCGTCATCTGCTCCTTCGTGCCCCGGCCCTTCGAGGAAGAGGAGGGCGCCATGCGCGTGCCCTTCTACCACCGGAACATCGACTACGATGAGGTGCTCTTCTACTCCAAGGGCGAGTTCTTCAGCCGCGATGGCATCGGCGCGGGGATGCTCACCTGGCATCCCATCGGCATCCACCATGGACCGCACCCCAGCGCCATTCCCAAGAGCCGCCTGAAGGACCGAACCAACGAGGTGGCCGTCATGGTGGACACCTACAACTACCTCAAGCCCACGCCGGCCGCCGGGCTCGTGGAGAACCTGAACTACTGGGCCAGCTGGAAGTAGACGCACCCTCCACGGAAAAGGCCCGGCGATGCCGGGCCTTTTGCATTCTGGGCGCCGTTAGCGCTGGCGGCCGGCTTCGGTGTAGCGCGGGAAGGGTGGCAACGTAGGCTTCACGGCGGGCTTCCGCTTGAGTTCCTCCATGAGGATGGCCACGGCCTTCTCCAGCTGCGTGTCGCGGCCCTGGCGCCAAGCGGCGGGGTCCAGTTCCACGTCCACATCCGGGGCCACGCCGGCGTTCTCCACCTCCCACTTGCCTTCCAAGTTGTAGAAGGCGACGCGGGGGGCGGTGACGGTGCCGCCGTCCATCAGGGCCGGATAGTCATAGATGCCCACGAGGCCACCCCAGGTGCGCTTGCCCACGAGGGGGCCGAGGCCCGCCTGGCGGAAGTACCAGGGCAGGGCGTCGCCGCCGGAACCGGCGTACTCGTTGATGAGCATGGCCTTGGGGCCGAAGATGGCGGAGACCGGGGTGGTGAAGGGCTCCCCCTCGCGGGTATGCCAGGCGTTGTAGAGCTTCCGGTTCAGCACGTCGATGAAGTAGTTGGCCGCGGTGCCGCCGCCGTTGTAACGCTCGTCGAGCAGCACGCCCTCCCGGCCCACCTGGGCGTAGAAGTAGCGGTTGAAGCTCACGTAGCCATCGCCGGCGGTGTTGGGCAGGTAGACGTAGGCGAGGCGGCCGCCGCTGAGCTTGTCCACGGCGCGGCGGTTGTCCTCCACCCAGGCCCGGTGGCGCAGGGCCATCTCACTGGCGAGGGTCACCACGGAGACGGTGCGGGCGCCTTGGCCATCGGCGGTGGGTCCCACCTTCAGCTTCACGGTGCGCCCCACCTTGCCCACGAGGAAGGCGTAAGGATCGGCGGAGGCCTTCACGTCCTGGCCATCGATCTCCAGGAGGAACTCTCCGGCCTTCACGGTGGTGCCGGGTTGGGTGAGGGGGGCCTTCAGCTCGGGATTCCAGGCCTCGCCATCAAAGACACGGCTGAAGCGGAAGCGCCCCTGCTCGGGGGTGAGGTCGGCACCCAGGAGGCCCGTGCCCACGCGGGGCCCATTGTTGGCGTCGCCGCCGCCGATGTAGAGGTGCCCCACGCTCATGACGCCCATGGCCTCCTGCAGGAGATAGGTGAGGTCGTCGCGGTTGGCCACGGCCTTGAGGTAGGGGAGGTAACGGGCCTCCGTGGCCTTCAGATCGACGCCGTGATGGCCGGGGTCGTAGAAGAAGTCCCGCTGCAGGCGGAAGGCCTCGTGGAACATCTGGGCCCACTCGGCCCGGGGATCCACCCCCACGTCGGCACCGGCGAGTTTCAGTTTGGCGTCGCCGGGCTTGTCCGCCGGGGCGATGCCCCAGCTGCCGCCCTTGCGCACCAGGGCCTTGTCGCCCTTGGCGGCGAGGATGTAGGCCTGGAGGCCCTCGCCCAGCTGGTCCGCCTTGCGGGTCTTGAAGTCGAACTTGTGCAGGGTCATCCCGGCGTTCTCATCGTCCTCCCCGGCTTGGGCGGGGGCGGACAGCAAGTAGAGGCTCCCGGCCTTGGCGCTTTGGAGGGAAGTGTAATTGCGGGCGGGCATGGGCAGCGCGAGCACGCGCTGGGCGAGGCCATCGGGATCGATGGTGGTGGCGGGGGTGCCGCCCTTCTTGGCGTCGTCCTTCGACTCCTCTTTGGCCTTCTCCTCGTCGCTCTCGGGCGCGAGGGGGGAGGGCTGGTCCTTGGCCAGCACCATCACGTAGACGTGGCGGCTGGTGGCGAAGGGGAAGCTGGCCATGTCGAGCCAGCCCGCCCGGGCGCCGGAATCCGTGCTGGCGGTGAAGGAGAGGAGTTTGCCGTCGGCATCGAAGGCGGGGAAACGGGCGTCGCTGAGGCCGTCGGTGAGTTGCAGCACCTTGCCGGTGCCGCTGTTCCAGGCGAAGAGGGCGTGGAGATGGCTCTTCAGTTCCTTGGCATAGGCCAGCCACTGGCCGTCGGAGGACCAGGCCAGATCCCAGCTGCGCCAGGGTTTTTCGTAGGGGGCGGTGTCCACCTTGGTGGAGTTCCCCGAGGCCAGGTCGAGCACCCAGAGGTTGAGGCGCTTGTCCGTATAGGCGATGCGCTTGGTGTCCGGCGACCAGGTGGGGCCGTAGTAGAAGGAAGGGGCCGCGCCCAGGGCGTAGCGCTTCACGGCGCCTTCGCCATCGGCGGCCTGCACCTGCAACTGGTATTCGCCGCCCGCGTCGCTGAACCAGGCGATCTGCTTGCCATCCGGGGACCAGGCGGGATCGCGATCCGCCACGCCCTGGCTGCGGGAGAGGTTGCGCACATCGCCCTTTTCGGCGGGCACCGTGAGGATCTCGCCGCGGGCCTCCACCACGGCGCGGGCGCCGCTGGGGCTGATGGCGGCGGATTGGATCGCCGGTCCCGCGAGGGGCACGGCCTTGGGGCGGGTGCCGGGCAGATCGCTGGTGAGGGCGATGGCCAGGGGCTTGGCCTGCCCGGTGGCGAACTCGAACAGGTGGAGGCTGCCGAAGCGCTCGAAGACGAGGCCGCCGGGGCCCAGGGAGGCATGCTTGAGATCCAATCCCTTGCCCAGCGCCACCGAAGCCACGGCTTTGGTCTTCAGGTCATAGGTGTAGAGCCCCACGGGGCCCTGGCGATCCGAGAGGAAGTAGATGCGATCGCCCGCCCACTGGGCCTGGAAATCGTTGGCCCCGGTGTGGGGGATCTTCTCCGTGGCGCCGCTCTTGAGGTCGGCGATCCAGAGGCAGGAAGCCTGGCCGCCCCGGTAGTGCTTCCAGATGGTGAAGGGGCGGGGCAGGGGCTCGTAGACCATGCGCTGGCCATCCGGCGAGTAGCTGCCGGCGGTGGCCATGGGCAGGTCCACGGGGGTGGCGGGGCCGCCCTCCTTGGGCACCGTGAAGAGGCGGGTGCCCCGGGCGAAGTTGTTCCGGTTGCTGCGGAAGAGGATGTGCGTGCCATCCGGGGTCCACCCCACGGCCTCATCGCCTCCGGGGTGGTGAGTGAGGCGGCGGGGCTCGCCCCCGCCGGCGGGGATGACGAAGACATCCGGATTGCCGTCGTAACTGCCCGTGAAGGCGATCCACTGGCCGTCGGGGCTGAACCAGGGATCCGTCTCCACCCCGGCGTGGGTGGTGAGGCGCCGGGCCTCGCCCCCGTTCCGGGGCACGGACCAGAGGTCGCCGCCGTAGGCGAAGGCCACGGCATCCTTGCTCAGGGTGGGCTTGCGGTAGAGGGTGGCATCACCCGCAAGGGCGACCACGGAGGTCAGCATCAGCAGGGCGAAGGGATGGCGCTGGAGCATGGTCACCTCTGGAGGGGGAACTCACTATACGGGCATCCGGGCCGCCCGTTGAGGCCCCTGGGGCGGAGGGCTTGGTAGGCTGGGGGAGGAGGTGCCCATGGGCCTGTGGGGCCGCGCGCTGGAATTCAAGGATGTGCTGGGCCGATTGCCCTGGGAGAAGGTGCAGCACCTGGTGCTGGTGCTCCTCACCTGCCTGGCGGTGCTGTGGGGCATGAAGCTCGTGGCGAAGGCCGTGCGCAAGGCCGTGGACGACGGCAACGACGACGTGACCACCGAGGCCGAGCGCCGCGCCGAGACCCTGGGCGCCGTGCTCATGAACGCCGCCCGGGTGGTGGTGGCCATCTTCTTCATCCTGATGACGCTCTCCGAATTCGGCGTGAACATCGGGCCCCTCATCGCGGGGGCTTCCGTGGCCGGCGTGGCCGTGGGCTTCGGGGCCCAGGCCCTGGTGAAGGACGTCATCAGCGGCTTCTTCATGCTCATGGAGAACGCCTACGGCGTGGGCGACATCATCAGCGTGGATGACAAGCATGTGGGCACGGTGGAACGCCTCACCCTGCGGGTGACGCAGCTGCGTGACTCCGAAGGCAAGGCCCACTACCTGCCCAACGGCTCCATCACCCGCGTGGTGGTGCTCAGCAAGGAATTCGCCCGGGCCCTGGTGGATGTGGAAGTGGGCTATGACACCGACCCGGATCAGGTCTTCGACGTGCTGAAAGCCATCGGCCTCGCCCTCAAGGCCGACATGCCCGAGGCGGTGCTCGATCCCACCGAAGTGAAGGGCGTGGAAACCCTCGGCGCCAGCGGGTTCACCGTGCGCACCCTCACGAAGGTGGCGCCGGGCAAGCAATGGGAAGTGGCCCGGGAGCTCCGGAAGCGCATCCTCCTGGGCTTCCGCGTATCGGGCATCGAAATCCCCTACCCGCAGCGGGTGGTGCATCACCGCCAGGGGGAGGCCGGAGCCTCCCTGGAGATCGGGGAGTAGCTCAGGGGCGGACGAAGCCGGGCCCGCGCAGGGCCTGGCCCGGCCGGGCCGGCGTGAGCTTGCCGCCATCCACCACCAGCACTCCGTTCACCGCCACGTAGGGCACGCCGGCGCTGTAGCGGGCGGGCTGTTCGAACGTGGCCCGGGAACCCACGGTGTCGGGGTCGAAGAGCACGAGGTCCGCGGCGAAACCCTCCTTGAGGAGCCCGCGATCCTTCAACCCGGCGGCCTGGGCCGGGAAGGAGGTCAGCTTGCGGATGGCCTCCTCCAGGCTGAGCACCTTTTGTTCGCGCACGTAGGTGCCGAGGATGCGGGTGGCCGAACCCCAGCCGCGGGGATGCGACGTCTCCCCGGCGAAGGGACCATCCACGCCCTTGGCGGGGGAATCCGTGCAGAAGGCGACGAGGGGATGGGCCAGGGCGGCGCGCACATCGGCTTCCTGCATGATGGCGATGATGCAGCCGGTGTTGGCGCGATCGCCCAGGACGAGGTCCATCACCACGTCGCGGGGATCCTTCCGTTCGGCTTCGGCGATCGCGGCGAGGGTGCGGGATTCGTAGGCCTTCAGCTTCGGGTTGAGGACTTCGGCCACCATCACGCCGGTGGCGCCGCCGGAGCCCAGCCACTGGTTCTCCCAATCCTGGCTCTCCCGGGCCATGTCCGCCTTCACGCGCGCCCGCAGCGCCGGGTCCGCCAGGCGCTTCAGCAGGGCGTCGCGACCGCCCTCCCGCACCCACGGGGGCAGGCAGGCATCCAGGGGATTGGCCGCGCGATCCCAGGGGTACTGGTTGGCGGACACATCGAGCCCCAGGGCCCGGGCCGCCTCGAACTTCCGCAGGATCTCGCCCATGCGCCCGAACTGGGGCCGGTAGGCCGTCTTGAGGTGCCACACCTGGGTGCGGACGTGGGCTTCCCGGGCGATGCGGAAGACTTCATCGAGGCTCGCGTCGATGCGCGCGGATTCGGACCGCTGATGGGTGAAGTAGGCGCCGCCGTAGCGGGCCGCCACCTTGGCGAGGGCGATGAGTTCCTCCGTGGAGGCGTAGAGATTGGGGATGTACTGGAGGGACGAGGAGACACCCAAGGCGCCGTCGCGCATGGCCTGATCGGCCAGGGCCTCCATGCGCGCGAGCTCCTCGGCGGTGGCGGGGCGGTTCGCCTCGCCCACCACGAGGTTGCGAAGGGTGCCGGAGCCCACGAAGGTGGCGAGGTTGAGGGCGGTGCCCCGGCGCTCCAGGGACGCGAAGTAACCGGCGAGCGTGCGCCAATCGGGGGTGACTCCGTACTTCTGGTAGAAATCCCGACCCTCGGCCACAAGGCGATCGTCCAAGGGGGCGATGCTGTTGCCTTCGCCCGTCACTTCCGTGGTGATGCCCTGGGTGACCTTCGACGCGGCGCGGGGATCCACGAGCACGTTGAACTCCGACTGCCCCAGCAGGTCGATGAACCCCGGGGCGACCACGAGCCCCGTGGCATCGATCACCCGCACCGCGGGGTGCCCCTGCAGCGCGCCGATGGCCACGATGCGTCCGCCGCGAACCCCCACATCCGCCCGGAACCAGGGGGCGCCGGTGCCATCCACCACGCGGCCTCCCCGAAGGAGGAGGTCGTAGGGCGCCGAGGCCGGGTGGGCACCGGGCGCCTGGGCATCGAGCGGTGCAAAAACTGCCAATGCACAGGCCAGGAGGAGGGCGGTCACGCGCATGGGGGCCTCTGGGAAGGGAATGTTCAGCCTAGCCATGTCTTTTGGGGCGAACCGCAGGAAAAACACGGCGGTCGTGACGAACATCTGACGATCTTTCGTCATCCTAGTGAAGCCGCCCGCAAGGGTCGGCAAGGCCGGAAGGGAAGAGCGGAAAGCCCGACGGCGGGCGGAGGGTCGCAAGGCCCTCCGTTTTTTGTTCATCGCGGAATCCCGGGAGATCGATCACCACGGAGGCACACCGCGGCAGTGGAGGCCCGGCCTGGGCCGCTCCGTGATGCCTCCGTGGGTTCCGCGTCTCGGTGGTGCAATCGGGTCCACGCCATTGCGCGAAGAACCCGTTTTTTAGGCGGTCGCGGGGTGCCCGCCCGCCCGTTCCTCCGCCTGGCGCGCCAGGGCGCGTTCGGCCTCGCTGGCGTGGGTGGCATCCCAAGCCTGGAGCTTCGGCCCCATGACGTGCCGGAACAGGGGCGGCAGGAGGGTGAGCAGGATCATGCCCATGTAGCCGGTGGGCAGCGTGGGGGCCTCGGGCAGGGGGCGCAGGCGCCAGAAGGGCTTGCTGCCCTCGGCGTGATGGTCGCTGTGGCGGGTGAGGTTGTAGAGCACGGTGCTGCTCATCCACGCGTTGCTGTTCCAGCTGTGGCGGGGTTCCACCTTGGCGCCGGGCACGCGCACCAGGCCGTAGTGCTCCACGAAGTTGACGGTCTCGAGCACCGCCTTGCCCAGGAGGCCCGAGGCCACGAAGAAGGCCACCGCCCGGCCGCCGCCCAGGCCCCCGGCGGCGCCCATGAGCGCGAGCGTCATCAGCTGCCCGCGCAGCCATCGGTTGTGGCGGCTCCAGAGGGGGTGCCCCTTGCGCGCGAGGCGCCGGGCTTCCAAGGTCCAGGCCGAGGCCAGTTGCTGGAAGGTGCTGCGGAGGATGAAGGCGTAGACGCTTTCGCCCCGGCGGGCGGTGGCGGGATCCTCGAAGGTCGCCACCCGGGCGTGATGGCCATGCACGTGCTCGATGGAGAAGGTGGTGTCGAAGGTGAAGGCCAGCATCCACCGCCCCCACACCAGGTCGAAGGGGCTGCGGGTGCGGTGGGTGAGTTCATGGCCGACGTTGGTGCCCGCCGAGGCCGTGATGAGCCCGCACCCGAGCCATGCCGCGACCCACTGCAGGGGCGTGGTGGCCGAGCGGGCCGCGAGCAGATCGAAGCCCGTGAGGCGCTGCACAAAGGCTGCGAGGTGCAGCGCATCCCCGCTTCCGACCATCCACCAAAGGGTGCCGTTCATGAGGAGCAGCGAGGGGAGGGTGAGGTACAACCAGGTGTTCAGCACCCAGGGCCTGGGCGCCTCGAAGGTGGAGGTTTCCTGGGGGCCCACGAGGTCCAGCAAGACCACGAGTCCCCCGCTCAGGGCGAGGGGCAGCCACATCCAGGCGCCGCCGTGCCCGAAGCGCAGGGTGGCCACCAGGAGCAGCAGCGTCATGAGGCCGAAGCGCGCGTGGTGCATGGGGTCCCCAATGTGATGACAGTAGTGTCAAAATAGTTTAGACTCAAACTCAGCACCGTCAACCCCAGCTGCCGAGAGCCCATGGCCACCCACGCCGCCCGCAAGCAGGACACCCGCGAACGCCTCCTGCAGGCCGGTATCGAAGTGTTCACCACCCTGGGCCTCGAAGCCGCCAGCGCCCGGGACATCGTGAAGGCCAGCGGCCTCGCCCAGGGTTCCTTCTACAACCACTTCCGCACGAAGGAGGACGTCTTCGATGCCTTGGTGGAGCCCCTGGTGGTGGAAGTCCGCGCCGCCGTCGCCGCGGCGCAGCGCGAAGCCGCCACGGCCGAAGCCTTTCTCCGCGAGGGCTTCCGCGCCTACCTGGGCGTGATCGCCGCGCATCCAGGCGCCCTCCCACTCATCGAGCGGAACCTCGGCCGCTTCCGCGCCCACATCGAAGGCTCGCCCTCCTTCCAAGGCCTGGTGGACGACATCCGCGCCAATGTGGAAACCCGCCAGCGCGAAGGGATGTTCCGCGCCTTCGACGCCGAGTGGATGGCCTGGTCCATGGTGGGCACCGCCGTGGAAGTGGTGCTGCAAGCCGATCGCAGGGGACGCCTGGAGTTGGGCGCGGTGACGGAATTCCTCGTCGCCCTCTTTTTGCCCGCGGTGGTGGCTTCCTGATTCCTGGAAGACGCTTCAGGCCTTCTTGAGGAAGGAAATCTTTAACCTCAGGCACCTCCCATTGCCCCGTACCTCACGCGAGCTCATTTCGACTTTCCGTGAGGTGGAGGTGTTTGATTTGGTGCCCTGCTTCAACTGGACTGAAGTGCCCTTTACCTTCAGATCCTTGATGAAAAGAAGGGCATTGCCCTGGTCCAGGAGGTTGCTGACGCACTCAAAAACTTCCATGAGAGGCCCATTCCAAGCATTCAGGATGATCGATCTCCCGGGGCCTACAGCCTTCCCGTTTCGGTGGCCGTTAGGATGGAGACATGAATCATCAATGGATGCTCGTTCTGTTCGCCCTGCTTTCGGTGGGATGCACCTACGGGGCTCTCGCTCGCCGGCTGGTCAGAGCACCCAACCTTCAACAGGCACCGAATCAGGAATACGCGAAGTTTGCCAGAGACTTCATGACGGTTTCCGTGCCGATAGGCCCTTTGGAGGGGGGACTCAAGGCCTCGGTGGTAGAACCTGGTAATTGGAATTTCGAGTACTCCTTCGTGCCCAAGAAAACCCAGAAGAAATTCACTGCGGACATTCACCTGTCGTTTGAGAAGCCGAATACGTTCATGACTGAACCTAAGGGGACGGTGTTTCTCCTCCATGGGTTTGGACAACAAAAGGAACAGATGCTTCACTGGGCCCTTTCTTTGGCCCAGCAGGGATTTCGCTGCATTCTGGTGGATCTGAGAGGCCACGGAGCATCTTCAGGCGAATGGATTGGGTACGGCGCGTTCGAGGTGGCGGATCTCAAGTCGCTCTTGGATGCCTTATCAGCCCGCCAGCTGATTGCAGGAAGGATCGGCGTCATGGGGGTTTCTCTGGGCGCAAGCGTGGCCCTTCAGTGGGCTGGGGCTGATGCGCGCATCGCAACCGTCGTGGCACTGGAACCTTTTGCAGATCCACGCTTGGCCATATCGACAATGCTTCATAACTTTCCACCTTTCCGACGTCAGTTGTGGTGGGCTTCTGAAGGAACCATCAGCCGGGCCATCGATGAGGCACCCAAGCTCGCGGGGTTCCAGTGGGTCGACGTGGACGTGCCAAAGTCTGTGAAAGGTATCCAAGGTCCGATCTTGCTCATTCACGGAGCAGACGATGTAATGGTCCCCTCGAACCACAGCCAAATTCTTAGGATGAATTTTAAATCGGGCAGTCGGTTCGTCATCGTTCCAGGGCAAGACCACATCACCCTGGCCTTATGCCTCTCACCCATTTCCGAGACCGTTCACGAGTGGATGAATCAACACCTCGCCGAAAAGCCCTAGTTTCCGGAATCACCAGTTGGGGTAGCGGCGCGTCTGGTGTATTGCGTAAATGACCACTTCAAGTGCAGGAATGGATATCAGAGCTCGAGTCAGACGAGACTTGGAAATCAAATATTCCAAGGTGAACCTCCATCTACTTAGATCATTGGAATGTTGGATCGGGGCGTAACTCTGATTTATCGATTAATTCGTAGCCCCACCAACCGCCAAGCTTCCGCAAGGTCTTCCCGCCGCAGCGCGGCCTGAAGGGCATGCTCCAACCCCGCGGTATCCGCGGGGTCACCGGGCTTCGCGGTGACGGTGGCAAGATCCGGCAGTTCGGCGCTGTTGGCGAGGCGGCCGAGGTCGTTGGCGGTGAGGATGTGGCTCTGCTTGAGCACGGCGGGAAGGGCGTCCCAGCCGATGGGGCGGCCGGCGGGCTTGGCGATTTCGAAGAGGGCGTCGCCGAAGGCGCGGGTGTAGAAGGCGCCGCCGTTGCGGCCCACCTGATCGAGGCGCGCGGGATCGGGCAGGTCGCCCTTCATGAGCTCTTCGTCCACGTGGAAGCAGAGCACTTCGCCGATGAGCATGAGGCCGGAGCCGGGGCCCGTGCCCAGCTCGATCTCCCGGTGCAGCTTGCACTCCATCTGGAAGGGGCTTTCGGCGACCAGGGCGGCCTTCACGAAGCGGGCCTCCAGGGGTGTGAAGCCGGACTTGAGGAATTCATCCACGCCGTCGCCGTACTCGGCGCTGGCCACGTTCATCTGCTGCACCATGGCGTGGCTCACGGTGGCGATGACGAATTCCCCGGTGGAGGTGGCGTTGAGGTAGGTGTGCTTCACGGTGCCATCGCGGCCCCGCCGGTTGGGCGCGAAGGCCACCATGGGCGGGTTGGAGCCGAAGGCGTTGAAGAAGCTGAAGGGCGCGAGGTTCCGCACGCCTTGGGCGTCCACCGTGGAGGCGAAGGCGATGGGGCGGGGGGCCACGCCGGCGCAGAGCCAGGCGTTGGTCTGGATGGGGTTGAGATCGGTGGCGAGCACGGTCTTGAAGGTCATTGGGAAAGTGTACGCCCCTGGGACGGGGGCCCCTAAACCACGTACGAAGGGGATCGTACTATCCGGCAGACCTCAGGGGAGACCCCATGCGAATCCAGGCCCTCGCGCTCTTGCTACCGACCCTCGTGCATCCGGCCCAGGCCCAGGGGGCCCGCCTTCACAAGGGCGAGGCCTTCGCGATCATCGAAGGGAGCACCACCATTTCCTTCGGCGATGGAGAAGCGGGGCAGCCGGGCCGCTATGTCGGCTCTGGATTTTGGTTTCGGAAAGATGGGAAGGGCTACCTCGTGACGGACGCAGCGCTGGTGGCCGCCGCGAAGGCTGCGGCGGAGCCCGTGAGCAAGCTCGGCGCGGCCCAGGGGAAGCTGGGTGGGGAACAGGGCAAGCTCGGCGCCCAGCAGGGCAGGCTTGGCGCGGACCAGGGCCGGCTGGGGGCGCGCATGGGCGGCGTTGCACCTTCCGAACGGGAGGATCTGGTGAATCAGATGAAGGCTCTGGCCCGGCAACAGGAGGCGCTGGGCCGCGAACAGGAAGCGCTCGGCCGCCAGCAGCGGGACCTGGGGCGCCAGCAAGAAGCGGCCTCGGAAGCGGCGATCCAGAAACTGCGCGCCCTGCGAGCCGAAGCCCTGGCCAAGGGGTTGGCAAAGGCGCTCTGATCCGTCGAGCACCGGGCCTCCTTCCTCAGCGAATGGTTTGACCACCCTTCAGCACGAGGGGAACCTCGCGCAGGGCGGAGAGATCCTTCGTGGGGTCTGCTGAAAGGGCCACAATGTCCGCCCATCGGCCCGGTTCCAGGCTGCCCACCTCAGCTTCCAGACTCAGCAGTTCCGCGGCACGGATCGTGGCGGCTTGAAGGGCCTGCATCGGCGTCATGCCATGGGCGGCCATGAGCTCCAGCTCCCGCGCCAAGGGGCGATCCCAGGGGAAGGCGCCCGCATCACTGCCGTTGACGATGCGCACGCCGAGCTTCACCCCGAGGGCGAAGGCCCGGTTCAGCCGCTCGGGCAATTCCCGCGTGTAGACGCCGCCGCGGGTGGGGGCCACGAATTCCATGGCCGCCAGCGTGGGGCACCAGGCGGTGCCCTGGGCCACGGCGCGCTTCAGCAGCGCCTCATCGAAGCCGCTGCCGTGCTCGATGGAATCGAAACCCGCCGTGAGCGCGGCGTCGATGCCATCCCAGCCATGGGCGTGGGCGGAGGTGCGCTTGCCGAGGCGCTTGGCTTCGCTGATGAATGCGGCCAGCTCCTCGGCGGAATAGTTGAGGGAGGAGCGCAGGCGGCCGTCCGGCCCCAGGCGCTGCCCGTGATCCATGTAGACCTTGATCCAGTCGGCGCCGTAGCGCACCTGTTCCCGCACGCCCTTGCGGATCTCCGCCACGCCATCCACCACCTGCACGCCGCTGGGCAACTGCAGCTCCCAGGCGGGGCTGAGCACCGGATAGGTGCCCGTGGCGCTGAAGGCCAGGTCGGCCACCTGCAGGCGCGGGCCGGGCACCACGCCTGCGGCGATGGCGCGTTTCAGATCCGAATCCGCGTGACCGGCGCCTTCAGTGCCCAGATCGCGCAGGGTGGTGAATCCCTGATGGAGGGCCGTCCGGGCGGCGGCGGCGGCGCGGAGGGTGCGGGTGGGCACGCTCTCCTTGAGGATCTGTCCCTCGTAGGCGGCGGCATTGGCGTTGCCCTGGAGGAAGAGGTGGGTGTGGGCGTCGATGAGCCCGGGGATCACCCAGCGGGTGGACAGGTCCAAATCCGGGGCGCCCTCCGTGGCGCTCCAGGGGCGCAGCGATTCGACGCGGCCATCGGTGCGCAGGCGCAGGGCCTGATCCGCGAGCCAGGTGCCCCGCCGGGTGTCGAGCAGATGCCCGACCCGCACCAATTGCGGGGATTGGGCCGAAAGGAGACCGCACATCCACAGGCTCACGAGCAATCGCACCGGGGCTCCTTGTGACGTTGCGCAATAGTGCCCCGGATTGGAATGAAAGGGGGGCCCCTGGGATTGAGGGATTCCGGCTCCGACCCGAAGAGCAAAAGTCAGGTCGTGTTCAGATGGTGATGTCCCGAAAACGGTTCCCTGCGGCGGGCAAAGGCTTGATGGCCTTCGTCTGGCCCCGGGCCCTGCTGTGGACCGGGCTGCTGGTGGCCCTGGGGGTTCTGGCGGCGCTGGGGATGGGCCTGGAGCAGCGACGGATGGCCCTGAAGCAGATCCGGGCTTCCTACTTGAAGGATCTCGCCTACCGGGCCTGGGTGGCGGATCGGGGGGGCGTCTACGTGCCGATGGATGGGCGGACGGAACCCAATCCCTTCCTTGCCCATCTGCCGGACCGGGACGTGGTGACCACGGGCGGGAAGCATCTCACCCTCGTGAACCCCGCGTATCTGACGCGGATGGTGCATGACGGTGGCAAGGACGTGCTGGGGCTCACCGCCAAGATCACGGGCTTGAACCCCTTGCGCGCAGGCAACGCCCCAGATGCGTGGGAAGCCGCGGCGATCCGGCGGATCGGGGCCACGGGCGGGGAGGAGATCTCGGAAGTGGAGACGATCGGGGGCCGCGCCACCCTGCGGTTCCTGGGCGCGTTGCGCGTGCAGGAGGGGTGCCTCAATTGCCATGGCGCGCAGGGGTACCAGGTGGGCGAAGTACGCGGGGGCTTGAGCCTCAGCATGCCCCTGGAGCCCCTCTTCCAGGTGGGACGGTTCCCGGGCGTGGCGGGGATGCTGGTGGGCCTGCTGGGGCTCTGGGCGGTGGGCATGGCGGGTCTCCTCGGATGGGGCCACCATTGGGCCTCCCTGGCGCGGCTCGAGGCGACCACCGAAGCGGATCGCATCGGCGCGGAGCAGTACCGTTCGATCCTCCAGACCACCGTGGATGGTTTCCTCCACCTGGATGCCTCCGGGCGCATCCTGGACGTCAACGAGGGCTACCTCCAGCTCTCGGGATTCACCCGCGAGGAGATCCTGCGCCTGCGGATCCAGCAACTGGAAGCGGAGCCCCGGGAGGCTGACACGGCGGAATTCAACCGGCGGAACCTGGCGGAGAAGGGCGCGCGGCGCATCACCCGACACCGGGCCAAGGATGGTCGCGTCTGGATCGTGGAGGTGAGCCTCACCCCCATCGAGGGTGGGCGGACCTGGGTGGCGATGCTGCGCGATATGACCGGCGAAAACCAGGCCCGGCAGGCCCTGGAGGATAGCGAGCAGCGGCTGCTCAACGCCCAGCGCATCGCGCACATCGGATTCTGGGAACAGGAGCTGGAGTCGGATCGGTTGATCTGTTCCCGGGAGACCTTCCGGATCCTGGGCCTGGAGCCGAGGGCTGATGGCGTGATCCGGGCCGATGAGCTGTACGCCCTCCTCCATCCCGACGACTCGGATCGCCTGGAGGGTCTCTTCCAGAAACCCACCACGGGAACTTCCCCCTTTTGCGGGGAGATGCGCATCCTCCGCCCCGATGGCTCCATGCGCTGCATCCAAACCCAGGCGGAGATCTTCCTGGGCCGGGGAGGGCAGGGCCTGCGCCTCATCCGGACCCTGTTCGACATCACCGAGCAGCGCGAGGCGGAAGCGGAAAAGCATCGGTTGGAATTGGAAGTGCAGCACAGCCAGAAGCTGGAGAGCCTGGGCAGTTTGGCGGGGGGCGTGGCCCACGACATGAACAACGTGCTGGGGGCCATCTTCATGGTGGCGAGCGGGCTTCAGGAGCAGCGGCCGGAGGATGCTTCCCTGATGAAATCCATGGAGCTCCTCATGAGCGCCGCGGGCCGGGGACGGGACCTCGTGCGGAGCCTCACGGAGTTCGCGCGCAAGGGCGTGGAGGAACCCACCCACGTGGATCTGAACCAGCTCGTGACACGGGAGGTGGAGCTGCTGAAGCGGACCACGCTCCAGAAGGTCGAGCTGGTGGCGGAGATGGCGCCGGACTTGCCGAACGTGCTGGGGGATGCCAGCTCCCTGGCCAACGCCCTGATGAACCTGTGCGTGAACTCCCTGGATGCCATGCCCGAGGGCGGCCGGTTGCGCCTCGCGACCCGCGCCCTGGAAGATGGGCGGGTGGAAGTGCAGGTGGAGGATTCGGGCCTCGGAATGGCCCCCGAGGTGCTGCAACGGGCCACGGAGCCCTTCTTCACCACGAAGGCCCAGGGCAAGGGCACGGGGCTGGGCCTCGCCATGGTCTATGGCGTGGCGAAGGCCCACGGAGGAACCCTCGACATCCAGAGCCGGCAGGGCCTGGGCACGACCGTCACCCTCCGGCTGCCGGGCGTGGGGGCGATGCCGGCCACCGCCGCCCCATCCACCGAGCCCCAGGCCCCCTTCCGGCCTTTGAGGGTGTTGGTGGTGGACGATGACGACCTCATCCGGAACACCGTGCCGACGATGCTCCAGCGCCTGGGCCATGCGGTGGAAGGCGTGGCCTCGGGCCTCGAAGCCCTTCGGCGCCTGGAGCGCGGGCGGGCCATCGACGTGGTGATCCTGGATATGAACATGCCCGGGCTCACGGGCCTGGAGACCTTGGCCCGGATCCGCCTGTTGGATGCGGATCTGCCCGTGATCATTTCATCCGGGTACGTGGACGCGGCGACCGAGGCCCGGCTCATGGGCGATCCCGCCGTGAGCTTCCTCGCCAAACCCTATACCCTCGCGGACCTGCGCAAGCGCCTGGAGCGGCGGCCGGCGAGCCCGCCGCCGCCCATGGCGAAACCTACCTGACGCCCAGCAACTCCACTTCGAACAGGAGGGTGGCCCCGGGAGGGATCACGCCGCCAGCGCCCCGCTCGCCGTAGCCGAGGTGGGAGGGGATGGTGAGCTTGCGCTTGCCGCCCACCTTCATGCCGGCGACGCCCTGATCCCAACCGGCGATCACCTGGCCCGCGCCGAGGTGGAAGGTGAAGGGCTCCTGGCGATCCACGGAGGAATCGAACTTGCGACCGTCCATGAGCCAGCCGGTGTAGTGGACGTTGACCATCTGGCCCGCCTTGGCTTCGGGGCCTTGGCCGATCTGGAGGTCTTCGATCTGGAGCTGGGTCATGGCGGGGGTCCTTTCGCGGTGGCAGGCGAGGGTGGTGAAGAGGATGGGAAGCAGGAGGAGGCGGCGCATCAGGCCAGCTTGCCGCTGTGATCCATGAGCCGGGGGCCCATGCTAACCAACTCCGCCGGCACGGCGGGGCCGGCCACCTTCACGATGCGGTGGGCCAGGGTGCCCAGGCCGTCGATGGTCATCACGACGTCATCACCTTCGTGGAGCCAGAGGTTCTCGACGACTTTGGAGCCATTGAGTTCCAGGAGGCAGCCCGTCCCCACGGTGCCGCTGCCGATAACTTCGCCGGGGTTCACGGCGATGCCGTAGGCGGTGCGCTGCAGGATCTGGGCGAAGGTCCAGTTCATGGTGTTGGTGTTGCCCTCGCTGAGCAGCTTGCCGTTGACGGTGGCCGTCATGCGGGCGTTGAGCACTTCGCCCTGGGGTTCCCGCACGAGGTCCAGTTCGTCCTTCGTGACGAGCCAGGGGCCCAGGGAGGTGGCGAAATCCTTGCCTTTGCAGGGGCCCAGGGAGAGCTTCATCTCCTCCATCTGGAGCATGCGGGCGCTCCAGTCGTTCATGATCATGTAGCCGAAGATGGCCTCGTCGGCCTCTTCCAGGCTGGGGTTGCGCAGGGCGCGGCCCGTGACGATGGCGACTTCCAGCTCGTAGTCGAGGCGCGTGAGGTGGTGCTCCTGCACCTCGAGCACCCCGGGGCCCGTGACGGCCTGGTGGTTGGTGAAGTAGGCCACGGGGAAGAGGTCGAATTCGGGGATCATCTCCAGCCCGCGGTTGCGGCGCGCGGTCATCACGTGCTGGCGGAAGGCGTAGCCATCGCGCATGGAGACGGGGCGGGGCACCGGGGCCAGCAGGGTCACTTTGGCCAGGGGCACCTGCGCGGCGGCGGGGGCGGAGGCCTCCAGGGCGCGGGCCAGGGGCATGAGTTCATCCTGGTTCCGGATGAGGGTGAGCATGTCCACCGCGAGCCGGGATTCCGCCGCGTGGAAATCGAGGATCGCCCCGGAGGGGAGCACGCATCCGATGCGTTCGGATCCATCGCGCAGGAAGGTCACCAGCTTCATGTCAAACCCCTCTTGGACCCTCCAGTCTATCCAAAGGGGGCGGAGGGCCAAAAACCCTGCTTTCGGGCCCGCCCGGGGCCCAAAAAAAGCGCCCGGGGGAACCGGGCGCTTCGGGTGGGGCGGAACCGCTTAGAAGGTGAAGCGGGCGCCGATCTGCATCTGGCGGTTGAAATCCACATTGCTCTGCACGATGGGCTGGCCATAGTTGGGGGCGTTCTGCACGTTCTGAATGGCGCTCACGTTGTAGTGATTGAAGACGTTGAACACATCCAGCATCACCTCCAGGGCGGCCTTCTTTTCGAAGCGGAAGGTGCGGCTCACGCGCAGGTCCACGTTCTTGGAGAAAGGCAGCGTCTCGGAGTTGCGGTCCACGCCGTTGGGCCGGTCGGCGGCAGGGGCGCCACCGTCGAAGTTACCCCAGGGGCGGCCACCCACGATGCCGTAATCGTTATCCACGCCCGTGAACTGGGAGTAAGGGCGGCCCGAGGCGAAGCGGCCGATGAGGGAGATCACCCAATCCTTCGTGAAGGCGTTGTTGAAGCCCTTGGTGTTGTAGACGAGGCTGGCCAGGATCCGGTGGCGTTGGTCCTGGTTGGAGGTGCCCATCTCGTCCTGGGTGTCGAAGGTGTTGCGGGGGGTCACATCCGTCACCCAGTCGGTGTAGTTGTCCTCGGTCTTGCTCCAGGTGTAGCTGAAGGAGAGCGAGAGGCGCTCCTGCATCTGCCAGGCGGTGCCCAGGGATACGGAGGTGTGCTTGCTCTCGCCGCTGCCATCGTAGCGGTGCACGGCGGCGTAGCGGGTGTCCACGCGGCGGGTGGGGAGCTGGCCCGGGGCCCCGAAGGCGGGGTTGGGGACCGCGGCGTTCACGTCACGGACGTTCAGGAAGTTGGAGCCCTTCACGTGAACGGCATCCAGGGTGAAGCGCAGGTTCGGACGCGGGGTGATCTCCCAGCCGAGGTTGGCCTGCTTGGTGAGGGGCATCTCGTACTTGCCGGGCAGGAGGATGCCCTTCTTGTTGGCGCTGGTGGGCACCGAGGCGTAGTCGAGGTAGCGGTGGTTGGGCTGGGCCCAGCTGTACCAGGGGGAGGGGGCGCCGCTGATGGTTTCGAGGGGGGTCTGGATGACGGTGACGAGGTCCCGGCCGTTGTTGAGGTAGACGGCGGAGTAGGGGCCCAGCTGGGTGCGGCCGCTGAAGTGGCCATAACCGCCGTAGATGCGGTTGGAGGGGCTGACCTGCCAGTTGAAGGCCACGCGCGGGCTCACGCGGGAGCTGCTCCAGTCGCGTTGGGTCTTGAAGAGGGGCGCGGATTCATAGGTCTTGCCGTTGGCGCCCGTGGCGCCGGTGGAGGTGGGGATGGCGTTCAGGGTGAAGGAGGCCAGCTGGCTGGCGCCGCCAGCTTCCAGGGCGTCGTAATCGGGCGCGTCGTTGAACTTGGGCAGCTCTTCCTTGTCGTAGCGCAGGCCGACCTTCAGGGAGAAGGAGGGGGTGAGCTGCCAGTCATCCTGGATGAAGGCGCTGTAGTACTTGGCCTTGTAGTTCAGGTAGTAGTCGCCGAAGCCCTGGACGAAGGCGAAGGGCAGGCCGGGCTGGCCGTTGAAGGGGTTCAGGGCCGGGGTGGAGTTCCCGGTGGTGGGGTCCACGCCCACACCGGTGAAGGCTTGGAGGCCGTTGGCGATGGCCACGGTGGGGCTGATGTTACCGAGGGCCTGGAAGCGGTACACGCCCGCGAACTGGAGGGGCAGGGTGCCTTCCAGGTGCGTCTGCATGAGGTCGATGCCCGCCTTCAGGGTGTGGGAGCCCACGAAGAAGGTGGTGGTGTCCACCAGCTCGATGTTGTTCTCCTTGCGGAGCTGGGGGAGGAAGCGCTGGGTGCCCACGGTGCCGTAGCCCTGCATGGAGATGTAGGGGCTGTGGGTGTCATCCAGGCTGAGGAGGCTGTGGTCGCGGTTGCTGTACAGCACGCGGAAGTCGTTCACGAAGGTGGAGGAGGCCGTCCAGGTGTTGCCGAGGCTCAGGCTGCTGTCCTTGATTTCGCGGGCGCCTCCAGCGCTGCGGTCCATCTGACCGCTCCAGGGCAGCTGGTTCTCGTTCACTTCCTTGGCCTGGCTGTAGCGCAGGTTCCAACGGCTGTTGTCGGACTGCACCCAATCCAGCTTCACGATGCCGGTGGTGTAGTTCTCGTTGTAGCCCTGGGCGCCGCTGGTGACGGTGATGCCGGTGGCGGTGTTGATGGCGGCGTAGAGGTCCACGGGCTGGGCGTTGGCGCCGATGGTGTAGTTCTGGCCGATGGTGATGCGGTTCGAGTCGTCGCGGTTGAAGCGTTCCACGGACACGAAGTAGAAGAGCTTGTCCTTGACGAGGGGGCCCCCCACCGTCGCGCCGAACTGGGTCTGCTTGAAGTCGGAATTGGTGGAGCCGGCGAGGGGGCGCTTGGCTTCCATGGAGCTGTTGCGGAAGAAGTAGAAGGCGCTGCCGCTGAAATCATTGCCACCGCTCTTGGTGATGATGTTCAGGGTGCCACCCGCGGCCCGGCCGTATTCGGCGGAGAACCCGTTGGCCACCACCACGAACTCCTGGATGGCGTCCTGGCTGAACGTGGTGCGGGTGGAACCCACGCTCACGTCGTTGTTGTCCAAACCGTCCACCATGATGTTGTTGGCGCGGGCGTTCTGGCCGGAGAAGGAGAGGCCCGAGCTGGAGGCGGCGCCGCCCTGGCTCGTGGGGCCGTTGTCCTTGGCCACCTGGGGGGTGGTGAGGGAGAAGGCCGTGAAGTCGCGGCGGTTGATGGGCAGGTTGGTGATGAAGTTGTTGTCGATGGTGGCGCTCACCGTGGTGCGGGTGGGATCCACGACGGTGGCTTCACCGGTGATCTCCACCGTGGCCTGGGCCTCCACGGGGCTCAGGTCCACGGGCAGATCCGTGGTCTGGCCCAGGCGGAGCTGGAGGCTGCTGATCTTCTTGGAGCTCATGCCCTTGGCTTCCACCAGGAGGGTGTAGGAGCCGGGCGGCAGCAGGCGGAAGGCGAAGGCGCCGTTGCCATCGGTGCTGATGGTGCGGCTCTGGTTGGTGCTGTCCTGGGTGAGGCGGACGCTGGCGCCGGGCACCACGGTGCCATTGGCCAGCCGTACGGTGCCCTTCAGGTCGGAGGTGGTGACGCCCGTGCTCTGGGCCGCGAGGCTCAGGCTGATGGACGAAAGGGCGAGCAGCCCGAGGGATCGCGATGAGGCGCGGAAAGCCATAGTGGGGCTCCGTGGTTTGAAGTTGACGCAGCAGGAGTGAAAGTGGATCGAGGTTAGTGGGAATCGCGAGGCACCGCAAGGATTCCCAGTGGGCCGGGTGTCTACCCAAGGTCAGGAATACCAGTCGCTTGGAGCGAGTTCTAAGCTGGGGGTCGGGAGGTTCCATGACCGCGCTCAAGGATGCCGTGGTGCTCATCACGGGGGCGGCCAGCGGCATCGGGCGTCTCATGGCCCTGGAGGCCGGGGCCCGGGGGGCAAGAATGGCGCTCCTGGACCGGGATGAGGCCGGGCTTCTCCGCCTGAAATCGGAACTGGAGGGGCGGGGCCAGATGGCGGCTACCTTTCCCTGCGACCTGCGGGACCGGGCTGCGATCAAGGCTTCTATCGCGAGGGTGGAGGCCACCTTCGGAGCCCTGGACGTGCTCATCAACAACGCGGGGGTGGTGGGGGGCCAGCCGCTGCTGGACTCCGCCGATGAATCCATCGAACTCACCTTCCAGGTGAACGCCCTCGCCCCGATCTGGGCCACCCGCGCCGCGTTGCCCGGCATGATAGCCCGGGGGCGGGGCCACATCGTGACCATCGCCTCCGCCGGTGGGCTCGTGGGCACCACGCGGCTCGTGGACTACTGCGCTTCGAAATTCGCCGCCGTGGGGTTCGACGACGCCTTGCGCGCGGAGTTGCGGCGCCTGGACCTCCCCATCCGCACCACGGTGGTGTGCCCTTTCTACATCGGCACCGGGATGTTCGAAGGCGTGAAGACACGCCTGCCCTGGCTGCTGCCCATCCTGCGTCCCGAAGATGTCGCCGCCCGCGTGATCTGCGCCGTGGAGCGGGACCGCGCCCGACTGCTCATGCCCTGGGCCGTGCACCTGGTGACCCCGCTGCGCATCCTCCCTGTGAGCTGGTTCGATGCGTTGATGCGCTGGCTCGGCGTCAGCATGAGCATGGACGAATTCAGAGGACGTTGAGCGCAGCCGTGCGCGGCTCGGTCGATCGAAGATGGACCCTGATGCCGCGGGAGCGCTCCAACCCTCCAACCAAGGCGGTTCAGATCGCGTCCAGCAGCTCCAGGAGGACCTCGCCCGCAGCTTCGATGCGCTCCGGGGGCGTGGCGAGGGGCGGCAGCAGGTAGAGGCAGTCTCCGATGGGCCGCACCAGCAGGCCCCGCTCCAGGGCCCGACGGTGGAGGCGCCACCCGCGGCGCTCGGCGGCGGCATGGGGGGTTCCCGTGGCGGGGTCCACGAGCTGGCAGGCGCCGATGGCCCCCAGGACCCGGGGGCGACGGACGGCGGGATGGCCAGCCAGGCGACCGAAGACGGAGGTGAGGGCCTGCCCCAGATCCTGGGCCCGGGCGAGCACGGGGGCCTCGTCGAACAGGGCGAGGCTGGCGGAGGCCACCGCGCAGGCCGTGGGGTTGGCGGTGTAGCTGTGGCCGTGGAGGAAGGCGCGGCCGGAGGCCCAGTCGCCGAGGAAGGCTTCGAAGAGTGCTTCCGTGGCCCAGGTGAGGGACAGGGGCAGGGTGCCGCCGGTGAGACCCTTGGAGAGGCAGAGCACGTCGGGCGCGACGCCCGCCTGTTCCAGGGCGAGGAAGGTCCCCGTGCGGCCGAAACCCGTGGCCACTTCGTCGAAGATGAGGAGCACGCCGTGGGCATCGCACTGCGTCCGCAGCTCCTGCACCAGCTCGGGAGGCCACATGCGCATGCCCCCCGCGCACTGGATCAGGGGCTCGGCGATGAAGGCGGCCAGCTGTCCGCCATGGGTGGCGAACCAGGCCTTCATCTCCGCGCGGGCGGCCTCCAGCCGGGCGGGCCAGTCGCTGAGGTCGGCCCCCAACTCGCGCCGGGGATCTTCGGGAACGGCCAGCCGGTCGCAGGCCAGCAGCAGGGGGCGGAACAGGCCTGAGAAGTAGTTGTCGAGCTCCCCCACGCCCACGGCGCCGAGGGTGTCGCCGTGGTACCCCTCCCGCAGGGCGCCGAAGCGCGTGCGCTGCGTCTCCCCTCGCTGCAGCTGGGCCTGGAAGGCCATCTTGAGGGCCACTTCCACCGCGGTGCTGCCGTTGTCGCTGAAGAAGCAGCGGGTGAGGTTCGCGGGGAGCCGGGGCTTGAGGCGCGCCACCAGGTCCAATGCGGGTTCGTGGGTGAAGCCGGCGAACATCACGTGGTCGAGCTTCGCCATCTGCCGCTCGGCGGCCGCCACCAGCTTGGGGTGGCCGTGACCATGGAGGCAGGTCCACCAGCTGCTGATGCCGTCCAGCACCCGGGTGCCATCCGCCAGCAGCAGGTCGGGGCCCTCGCCGCCGATGACGGGCGCGGGCGGGTCGGCCAGCGCCTCCTGCATCTGCGTGAAGGGGTGCCAGACGTGGCGGAGGTCGAAGGTGCTGCGGGCGGACCAGTCGGAGGGCAGGGGCGAAGCGGTCATGGGGTCGGGTCCAGGAGGTGCACGGGGAAGGGCAGGCGCTCCCGGAGGATGGCCGCGTTTTCGGGAGCGGCTGCCCAGGCCCCATCGGCCCCGGGGTTCACGACCAGCGCCTCCACACGCCAACCCCGCAGCATCAGGGCCTCGGCGCTGAGCAGGCTGTGGTTCAGGGTGCCCAGTCCGCCCCGGGCCACGAGGACGCAGGGCCACTGCAGCTCCGTGGCCCAGCTGAGGAAGTGGTGGCGCTCCCAGAGGGGCACCATGAGGCCACCCACACCCTCGGCCACGAGGCGGCCTTCCCAAGGGCGGCGCGTCCAGGCGAGGGCGGCGGCGAGGTCCAGCGTGCGGTCCTCGGCGCGCGCGGCGGCCAGGGGGGAGAGGGGCGCGTGGAGAATGGTGTGACTCTCCACGTGGATGCCGGGGCCGGCCACTGCGCGGGCATCGGCGTCAGCGTCATCAATGGACGCCACGCCGCTCTGGAAGGGTTTGCGGTAGGTGACGGGGCCCGTGTCGGCCCAGGCCCGGGCAAGGCCTGCGGCGACATGGGTCTTCCCGACATGGGTATCCGTGCCCAGCACCCAGAGGGGGGAGGGCAGGTGTCCCGCCAGCTCCGCCAGGATCATGGGGTCTCGCCGGCCAGGGCCGCACGCCGTTCCAGGGTGAGTTCGCGGATCGGATCCTGGAGGGCCTGGATGAGGGCGTCCAGCTCCAGTTCATGGAGGTGGGCGCCGGTGGTGAAGCGAATGCGGGCGCTGCCGGCGGGCACCGTGGGCGGGCGCACGGCGCGGGCATCGAAGCCCCGGGCCTGCAGCTCCCGCGCGGCCTGGAGGGCGCGCGCGGGCTCGCCGAGCACCCAGGGCACGATGGCGCTGGGCTGATCGGGCTGGCCCAGCACCTTCCGGAGCTTGGACGCGAAGCCGAGGGCGCGCTCGGCGCGGTGGCGCTTGGTGCGGGCGAGGCGGGTGGCCTCCAGGCCCGCGCCCACCGCCGCCGGGGGCAGGGCCGTGCTGAAGATGAAGCCCCGGGCCGTGTTGATGAGGTGGTTCCGCAGGCGCTCGGTGGTGCACATGAAGGCCCCGAAGCTGCCGAGGGATTTGCCGAGGGTGCCCATGAGCAGGGGCACCCGTCCCTTGACGCCTTGCAGTTCCGCCAGACCGCCGCCCGTGGGGCCGAGCAGGCCCGTGGCATGGGCCTCGTCGGCCATGAGCAGGGCGCCGTGGCGTTCACATAGCGCCACGAGGGCGGGGAGGTCCGCGGCGTCGCCATCCATGCTGAAGATGGAATCCGTCACCACGAGCGCCAGGGCCGAGGCCCGGGCCGTGGATCGCCAGGCCTGAAGGCGGGAGGCGAGATCCTCGAGATCGAGGTGGCGGTAGATCTGCACCTCGGCGCCGGCCACCTTGGCCATGCGGCAGCCATCCACCAGGGAGGCGTGGTTCAGGGCATCGCTGAAGATGATGTCGCCGGCCTGGGCCAGGGCGGGGATCACGGTGGAATTGAGTTGGTAGCCCGTGTTGAAGAGCAGGCAGGCCTCGGTGCCCTTCCAGGCCGCGAGGTCCGATTCCAGTTCTTCATGGAGGGGGGTGGTGCCCCGGAGGAGCCGGGCCGCTCCGGCACCAGCGCCAAAGCGGCGGGCGGCCTCGGCGGCGGCTTCGGCCACGGAGCTTTCCAAGCGGAGCCCCAGGTAGTCGTTGGAACAGAGGTCGATGCCCCGGGGCTCCCGGATGCGGCGGGCAAGACCCGCCTCCTCCCGGGCGTCGGCGAGGGCTTGGAGTCGGGCTTCCCAGGGGTGTGGCAGCAAGGAACCTTCCGGGGTGAGGGTGCAGTTCAAATGATAGGATCGAGCCTTGGGGCCGGTCTGCCCCTGGAGTCCATGATGGATCAGCTTCAGCCTTCCTGGCAGCAGGCGGAATCGGGTACCGAGGCCCGGATTCGGTTCGTGCGGTCGGTTTATGCCTGGCTCATGGCCGGGTTCCTCGTGGCTTGCCTGGGGGCCGTGGCCTCCCTGGCCACGGTTTCCGTTTGGATCCCCCTCCTGAGGGCCGGGGGGCAATTCGCCGCGATCATGATCTGTGTGGCTCAGTTCGGAGCCCTCTGGTTCGCCCGGGCCAAGGCCCATGAAAAGGGCATCAACGTGTTCGCCTATGGGTTGGCGACGGGGGTCTCCGGCTACATCGCCGGCATGATCTCGTTCATCTACGCCGCCCAATCCGGGCCCGCCATCGTCTATCAGGCCCTGGGCTTGACCGCCCTCGCCTTCCTGACCCTGACGACCATCGCCTTCGTCACCAAGAAGGACTTCAGCTTCTTGGGCAGCTTCGTCATGGTGGGGCTCGTCATCGCCATCGTCGGCAGCCTGATCGCCATGATCTTCAACCTGCCCGCCTTCAGCGTGCTGATCTCCTGCATCGTGGTGATCGCCTGCTCGGCCAAGATCCTCTGGGATACGAGCGCCATGCTCCGCACCGCGGACTACAGCAACCCCGTGGGGTTCGCCCTGTCCCTCTTCGTGAGCCTCTACAACATCTTCATCTCCCTCCTGAACATCCTCGGCCGTCGCCGGTAGTCGTGAAAGATAGGTCCCGCATGCGCATCACCGCCCTCCTTCCCCTCCTGGCCCTCGGCCTTTCCGCGCAAACTCCCGCTCCCAGAACCACCAAGACGGTGGTGAAACCGACTGACGTGAAGACGGCCGCCCCGGCCGTGCTCGCCCGCATCGGCGGGCAGGTGCTCACGGATGGGGATGTGGACGCGCTGCTGGAGAGCATGCCCGCCCAGCAGAAGATGCAGTTCCAGCTCAGTCCCGAGGGCCGGCCCCGGCTCGTGCAGCAGCTCACCGAGATGATGCTGCTGGCGGGCAAGGCCCGGCAATTGGGCTTGGACAAGTCCCCCGTGTTCAAGGCGAACCTCCGCCGTACGTCGGATGCCCTCCTCTCCCAGGAGCTGATGAAGCAGTACCAGGCCGACCTTCAGGAGAAGGTGAAGGTCAGCGACGAGCAGGTGAAGGCCTACTTCGAGTCGCACAAGGATCAGTTCAAGAAGGGCGAGACCTACGATGCGCGGCACATCCTCGTGGGCAAGCGCGCCGAGGGCGCCGAGAAGGAGCGCACGGAGGAGGAACTTGCCGCCCGCGTGAAGGAAGTGCAGGCCGAACTCGCCGCCGGCAAGCCCTTCGAGGAGCTGGTGGAGAAGTACACCGACGACTCCGGCAGCAAGGCGCAGAAGGGCCTCTACACCGGCATCGGGCGCGGCAAATTCGTGCCCGAGTTCGAGGCGGCCGCCTTCAGCCAGGAACTGGGCAAGGTGGGTGAGCCCGTGAAGACCGCCTACGGCTTCCACATCATCCGCGTGGAAAAGCGCACCCCCGCCGCCGATGCCACCTTCGAGGAAGTGAAGGCCCAGGTGCAGCAAGCGGCCCAGGCCGATCGCCAGACCCAGGTCTGGGATGAATTCCTGGCCGGGTTGAAGAAGGATGTTCCCTACGAAGTGAAGGGTCAGCTGCCTGCGAAGGTGGCCGGGAAGCCCGCCGTGAAGCCCGCCGCCAAGGCCAAGGCCGAGCCCAAGAAGGCCGTTGAGGCTTCCAAGTGAGGCGCGCCCTTCCCATCCTGCTCGGCGCCTGCGCTCTCCTGACGATCGGGTGCAAGAAGAAGCCCAAGGCCGTCGCCACTGCGACGGAGGCCCAGGCTGCGGCCGCCCCGTCCAAGCCCGGCAACCGCCGGGTGGAGGAGGTGCTGGTGGTGGTCAATGGCCACATCATCACCCGGCGCGGATTCCAGCAGGCCGTGGAGCAAGAGCACGCCGCCCTCTACCGCCAGTTCACGGGCAGTGAGCTGGACGAGAAGCTGAAGGCCGCCCGCGAGAAGACCCTGCAGGGGCTCATCGATTCCTCCCTGATTCAGGACAAGGCCGTGGAGCTGGGCATCGTCATCCCCGAGTCCTACTTCAGGGGCAATATCGAGCAGATCAAGAAGGAGAACAACTTCGCCTCCGACGCCGATCTGGAGCGCGCGCTCAAAGCCTCGCTGGGCATCACCCTGCCGGAGTGGATGAAGCGCCAGAAGGAGCAGGTGCTCCGGGATGAGGTGCTGCGGGCGGAGATCTTCCGCAAGATCGCCATCGAGGATCAGGAAATCCGCGCCTATTACGAAGACCACAAGGACGAGTACAAGCTGCCCAGCCGTTTCCGCATCCGCGAGCTGGTGATCCCCAAGGGCGCCACCGAGGCGGAAGTGACGGAAGCCAAGGCCAAGGTTGCCCGGCTTCAGGCCGAGCTGAAGGGCGGGGCCTCCTTCGAAGATCTGGCGAAGGCGCACAGTGCCTCCCCCAGCAAGGACACCGGGGGGGATCTGGGGTGGATGAGCAAGGGCCTCCTGCGCCCCAGCCTGGAAGCGGCCGCGCTCAAATTGAAGGACGGCGAAGTGAGCCAGCCGGTGGAAACGGATAAGGACCTCATCCTCGTCCAGATGGTGGCCAATGAGGAATTGCGCAGCCAGCCCTTCGAGGAAGTGAAGCCGAAGCTGCTGGAAAAGCTGCAGGAGCCCAAGGCGCAGAACGCCATCGAGCAGTTCCTGAGCGGTTTGCGCATCCGCGCCAACATCCGCTACATGGTGCCCAAGGACGAGATCCTGAAGGGCTGAGCCTTCGCTGGAACACGGAACGGCCCCCCGGATTTCCGGGGGCCGTTGACGTTGGGGGTGGTCGGACTCAGGGCCCTTCGGGATCCTTAGGCGATTCCCCGAGGGGGGCTTAGAATGAGGCATGCGTCTCGATGCTTACCTGAAGAAGAGCCTTCTCATCAAACGGCGCGAGCTGGCCAACCAGTTGTGCGACGAGGGCATGGTGCGGGTGAATGGCATTCCCCGGAAAGCCAGCCACGAAGTGCGCGAAGGGGACGAGCTGGAGTTCCCCCTCTTCGCCAAAGTGCTGCGCGTGAAGATCCTGGCGGTGCCGGAAGGCAACGTCTCCCGGGCGGAGCAGTGGTCCCTTTTCGAGGTGCTCGAGGAGAAACGGGTGCCCGTGGAGTTGGCCTACGGTGAGGACGTGAACGCCACGCCCCAGAAGACGCCCCGGAGCCATTGATGAACGACCAGCCGATGATCCGCGCCCTCAAGGAGGGCGAGCCCTTCCATGGCCACCTGTTGGCCCTGGAAGCGGCCTGGAAGGTGAGCATCAAGGGCACCGAGTACTTGGAACTGAAGGTGGGGGATGCCAGCGGCGACCTCAAGGCCTTCCTGTGGGACGTGCGCGCCGTGGAGGGGGATCCGGAGCGCGTGAAGGCCGACGCCTTCCTCTTCCTCAAGGGCACGGCGAGCGCCTATAACGGGCGCCTCCAGCTGAAGCTGGACAAGGTGCGTCCCGCCGATGACAGCGAAGTGGGAGACGCCGCCCGCTTCTTCCCCGTCAGCGTCCGGCCCGTTCCGGAGATGTTGGCGGAGCTGGATGCCTGGATCGGCTCCGTGCGGGATCCCTGGATCCGCCGACTGCTGGAGCGCCTGCTCGTGGAGGACGAGGCTCGCTGCGCCGCTTTCGCCAAGGCTCCGGCCGCCAAAACCATGCACCACGTCTACCTGGGGGGCCTGCTGGAGCATAGCCTGTCCGTGATGGGCATGGCGGAGAAGGCCTGCGCGCACTACCGGGACATGAACCGCGATCTCGTGCTGGCGGGCGTCTTCCTCCACGACCTGGGCAAGACCGCGGAGCTGAGCTACCACCGGGGCTTCGGCTACACGGACGAGGGCAACCTGCTGGGCCACATCAGCATGGAGGCCCAGTGGATCCAGCGGGCCATCGAGGGCCTCGAGGGGTTCCCCGAGGAGCTGCGCCTGCACCTCCTCCACATCGTGCTGAGCCACCATGGCCGGCTGGAGTACGGCAGCCCTGTGCTGCCCCGGACCCCGGAGGCCCTGCTCGTCCATTACCTGGATGATCTGGACGGAAAGCTGGAAGTGATGTTCCGGACGCTCCGCGACGATGCAGGGGATGGGAACTGGACTCCCTTCAACCGCGCCCTGGAGCGCCCCTTTTACAAGGTGCGATGGCCCCGGGTGGACTGATCGGATTCGGTCACAGAATTGTGATCTCGGTCGGAATCGGTCAGGGGTTCGGGGGTGCTTGAAGGGGCCCGGCAGAGGAGGCCCACGGGTAAAGGTGCTCCAGGCAAGGATTTAGGCGAAAGTTTTCCGGCGGGAAATGCCTGGCACGGGTTTGGCCCTAAGGGGTTTCCCACCCGAGGTGTTCCATGAAGCTTTCCCGCAAAGCCAAGCGCTATGACGATGCCATCCTTCCGGGTGAATTCCCGGGCTACGAAGCCTTTGATCTGGCTGGTGGCGATGACGTCCTCCATGCGGACCTCAAGCGCTCGGGCAAAGGGGTGGAAGTGGCTCAGGTGGTGCTCGAACGGCAAGCCCCCCGGAAGCTCAGCTTCGCGAAGCTGAAGAGCAAGGCCGAGGCCCTCACGGAGCAGATCAGCTACCTTAAGGAGCGCCTGGAGATCGTGGATCACGATCGCCGGGGCATGTACATCCAGCTCCGCAGCCTGCCGCCCTACAAGGACGACCATCAGATCCAGTTCAATGAGATCAGCATTGGCAAGAACCGCATCGTCGTGAAGCGCATCGCCTTTTTCCGCAAAGAAGAGGTCAAGCAGCAGGTGCCGTTGAACCTTTCCGAGCAGGAACTGGCCCGTCTCCTGTCCGACATTCGACAGGCCATCGCCTGAAGGGTGCGCAGGGTTGAAGCGGGGGGCGCCCAGGGGGGCGCCCTTTGCGTGGAGGCTGGAGGCTGGAAACGGTGCGGGCGCCCCTTGGGCGCCCGATTTGCCTCCGGTCTCCAGCCTGCTACGCGAACGCCCCCCAGCCGCCGCTTTCGGGCCGGCTGGGGGTCTCGGGCAGGTCGTTCTCTTTAAACATGAAATGGCTGGCGTTCCAGGAGCCACAGCCCTCGCAGCGATCCTGGAAATCCATGGACCGGTGGCCACAGACGCCGCATTCGAAGCGCTGCTTGAGGATGCCGAGGTTGCGCAGGAGCTGGCGGTACTCGTTGAGGGCGGCCTCATTGCGGCCCCGGCGGGCGTGGATCTTGGCCATGAAGAAATACAGGATGGGGCTGTAAACCACCTGGGAGCGCACTTCCTGGAACTGTTCCAGGGCCCGGTCCAGGATCTCCAGGCGGTACAGCATCTTGCCCAGGAAGAACTTGGCGGTGGTGGCGTGCTGCGTGGTGGCGGCCACCCGTTCGAGCACGGCCAGGCCCTCCTCGGGTTTGCCCAGTTGGATGAAGTAGTCCTCGATCTCCTGGAGGAAAGTGCCTTCCGCCGTGGCCCGGAAGCCCTCTAACCAGATTTCGACACCCTGCTGCTCCTGATCCTGGAGGATCATGGCACGCCCCAGGGCCAGGTAGGCGGGCACGAACGCAGGATCGTCCTTGATGACCTGCTGGAAGGACTGGGCGGCCTCCTTGAACTGATCTTCCTCGGCCCGCTGCACTCCCAGCTGATAGAGCAGGGCCACGCCTTGGGCCTTTTCGGGCAGGCCGACTTCGGCGGGGAATTGCCCCACCAGTTTCCGGTGGGTCTCGAGGGCCTCGGCCCAGCGGTGACTCTCCATGTGGAAGGCCCGCAGGCGGCGCAGGGCCCGGAGGGCACGCTTGGGTTCATCGGCGGCGAGCTTCTTGAGCACCGCGGCGGCGCCATCGGTATCCCGGGAGGCCTGTAGGGCTTCGGCCAGGGCGTAGCGGGCCTCATCCCAATCGGGAAGCTGCTTGGTGAGCTTTTCCAAGCCCCGCACGGCGGCCAGGTTCTCGCCGGCCTTCATGAGGCATTCCGCGAGGAGGAGTTGGGCCTCGCCGTGATCGGCGCGCTGCTCGAGGATGCCCTCCAGCAGGGGGCGGGCTTCGCGATGCAGGCCGTGGGACATGAGGTCGCGGGCCTCCCGCACGCGCTCGGAGAGGCGCATGCCCAGGCGGTTGGCGGCGGAGGAATTGAGGCCCTGGATGGCCCGGTAGATTTCGATGACCGCCGTCCACACGAGGTTCAGGAGGAAGCCCAGGGCAAACACGCCGAGCACCACCCACCACACCTTGGCGCGGTAGGTGTCCGTGAGGATCAGCTGCGCGTTGAGGAGCTCGTGGTTCGAGTAATAGAGATTGGCCAGCGCCGCCATGACGAACAGCGCCAACAGGACGAAGAACACATGGATGAACTTCATGGACGCCCCTGGTGTGGCTTCCATCATTTCATGGTTTAGGGGTGATCTGCGTGGCGCTCAGCTCAAGGCGCGGAGCCTTCGGGCTTCTCCGTCCACGCTTTCGCAGCCTTCAGATCCTCCCACACGGCCTTGCGCACCTCGGCGGTGTACTGCCGCAGCACGTAGGCGGGATGGAAGGTGGGCATCACGGGGATGCTGCGGCCCGCGACCTCCACGCGCTTCCACTGGCCGCGCACCTTGGTGATGCCTTCGGCGACCCCCACCAACTCCCGCAGCGGCGTGGCGCCGAGGGTCACGATGACCTTGGGCTGGATGAGTTCGATCTGGCGGCGCAGGTAGCCGAGGCAGGCCGCGGCTTCATCCCCCATGGGGGTGCGATTGTCCGGGGGCCGGCACTTCACCACGTTGGCGATGTACACCTGCTCCCGTTGGAGCCCGATGGCGCCGATCATCTTGTCGAGCAGTTCGCCGGCCTTGCCCACGAAGGGACGGCCCTGGAGATCCTCATCCCGGCCGGGGCCTTCCCCCACGAACATCAGCTGGGCCCGGGGATCGCCCTCGCCGAAGACGAAGCGCAGGCGGCTGGGGCCCAAGGGGCACTTGAGGCAGCCCTGGATGGCCTGCTCCAGCGCTTTCAGCGTGTCGGCACCCGCGACGGCGGCCTCCGTGGGGCAGCCCACGGGGTCCGAGGGGGGCGCGTAATAAGCCGGGCCGGGGCGCTCCGGCGTCGCCACCCGGGCGGCCGGCTTCACCGGCGTGGGCAGGGCCGGGCGGGGGGCTGGGGCGGCCGCGGCAGGGAGCGGGGCCGGAGTTTCGATGGCCGGGGCTTCGGGGCGGATGAGCCCCATCACCCCCAGGTCCGCGAGGGTGTCCTTCCAGGCCATGAGTTCGTCGCGGTCCACGCCCCCAGTGTACTGGCCCCTCGATCCGCCGCCCCATCCCACCGGGCTAAACCCACCCAGGGAACCTGGAGTCACCTTGGTGCATCCTAAGGTCTGGAGACGTCATGGCCCCAACGGCCCCCCTCGAACAAGAAACCCCCTTCGGTGCCCAGCCGGCCTACATCCAGGCCTTCTCGGAGCTCTATCCCCGCCTGGTGAGCTATGCCCGGCGCTATGGGGCCACCTTCGCCGAGGACATCGCCCAAGAGGCCTTCGTCATCCTCATGCAGCGCGTGGAGCCCGTGGACCATCCCACGGCCTTCCTCTACGGCACCGTGCGCACCTTGGCGCTCACGGAACGGCGCCCCATGAAGAACCAGAACCTCAGCCTCGAAGCGGTCATCGAACCCGGTTCCAACGGCGGGGCCTACGATTCGCTGCTCAACGCCGAAGTCCGGGCCCGCATGAAGACCCTGAACCCCACCTTCCGGGAGGCCCTGTGGCTCTTCGTGGTGGAGGGCCTCTCGATCCGGGAGATCGCCGACATCCTCGGAATCCCCGAAGCCACCGTGAAGACGCGCATCCACCGGGCCAAGGCCCAGTTGAAAGAACAACTCAATCCCGACACCCCTGGGGGCGTGCATGTCATGGTCTGACCCTTCCCGCCGCTTTGAACCCGCCGAAGATGTGGAACTCCGGGCGGAGATGAGCGACCTCCTGGGCTTCGAACCGACGCCTCGCGCCGGCACCGAACCCACCCCTGAACTCATCGCCCTGGCCGAGGAACTCCGCAAGGAGGCCCTGCGGCGCAAGCGCCTGGAACGCCGCCGTCCCTCCTGGGGGCTGCTGGCCGCCGCCGTCCTGCCCCTGGCCATCGCCGTGGCGGGCCTGGGCGTCTGGGGGCAGAACAACCGTGCCAAGGCTGAAGCCCTGGCCGCGGATGCCACCCGCCGTACCCAGGAACTGGAGCAGCAGGTGCAGACCCACAAGACGGAGCTGGCCAAGGAACGGGCCACCCGCGAGCAGCTCACCATGGCCCTGGCCAAGGTGGGGCCCAAGGGGCAGAAGCTCCCGAACCTCGTGATCGAGGCGGATCCCGTCCGGGCTCCGGGCCAGGATCAGGTGCGGGTGAGCGCTAAGCCTAGGCAATAAGCGCCAGGTTTCACCCTGGCCCGAGCTTTGCCGATAGGGGGTCCAGGTGAACCCATGGCCTCCTCTCCCGTCCTCGTCGTCATCCTCTTGCTCTGCGCCCTCTGCGCGATCCTCGCGGGGATGGCGGTCTTCGCCAATCAGAAGCCGCCGGACCCCCGCATGAATCTCGTGATCAACGAGATGGAGGAACTGAAGGGCCTCGTGAGCCAGCTCCAGAAGTCCGTCATGGCCATGGAGAAGAAGATGGAGAAGGAGAGCCGCGACGCGCGCACCGAGCAGCGCGAGGTCATGGAGAAGATGGGCGAGACGCTGGATAAGAAGCTGAAGGAACTGGTGGGATAGGGGCGCGGCCCCTGGTCGTCGGTCGTCGGTCGTCGGTCGTCGGTCCTCGGTCGTCGCCAGTTCGGCACCAAGCCCATCGTTCCTGGGAATCGGGGGATGGCGTGCAGGCCCGATGAGGCGGCGCGCGACGGCCGATGACCGGTACCCGAAGACAGCCAGGTCAGCCGACCTGCGAATGCCCCGGCGTCCACCCGCGTTCATTGAGCAGCTTCACGCCCTGGATGCGCGTGAGGCGGAAGCTCATCTCCTCCTGATGGAGGTGGCAGAAGGCCAGCAGGTGGTCGCCCTCGATCTCGCGGGGCGTCGTGCGGCGCAGCTGCGTGCGGTGCGCGGCCGGCGGCAGGTAGGTGAGCTCGCACATGAGGTTGTGGCCGGCGGCGTACTCGAGGATCCGCATGGTCTCCTCGGCGGGCTGGTCGTCGTGGCCCAGGTGCAGCATGGGGATGCGGCGGGACACGCGCTGGAAACGCACGGGATCCTCGTCGTGGAGTCGCTGCAGGCTGTTGCGCACCATCTGGCGGATGGGATCCAGGTGGGCGGCCATGCCCTTCTCTTCCACGAAGGCGAGGGCGGCCAGGGCCCAGAGGTAGAGATCCTCGTCCTGATCCAGGCTCAAGGCCAGGAACTTGCCGGGGCGGGGCAGGTAGCCCGCGGCCTTCAGCAGGGCCTGGGCGTTCCCTTCGCCCTGGATCTCGAGCACCGTGTCGCTGATGGGCTTGAGGCCCAAGGGGGCCAGTTCCGGGCGGAGGCGCAGCTCCTCGGCGAGGTGCTTGTCCCGGGCCCGCACGAGGTGCACGCCCTGGGTCAGCTCCACCTCGCCCACGCGCCGCTCGATCTCCTCCAGGAGGTGCACGAGGGGCTGGGGCATGTTCGAGAAGGCGCCGGGGTGGGCGCCGAGGCGGGCGCGGATGTCCTCCATGGACACGCCCAGATCCAGGGCCCGCACGAGGCTCTCGTGGCTCACGCGGAAGGTTGCCATGGTGTCCAGCGCCTCCACCTCCGCCACCTGCGCCAGTTGCAAGAGGCGGTGGGGATTCTGGAGGAGCGGCGTCAGCAGCTCCAGCGTGGGCTGGATGATGAGGGGGTGGCCGGGCTCCAGGTTCGTCCAGTGGGCCTCGGTGCCCTTGAGATCCCGCAGCAGGTATTCATGGGCCAGGGATTCGCCGTGGGGCGTGAGGGTGATGTGATCCGCCGCGGCGTCCAAGGCCACGAGGCCCATGCGGCCCAGGAAGGGGATGAACACCTCGCGGGTGCGGTCCTCCTCCAGGGGATGCAGGGTCTTGAGGAAGGCGAGGAAGGGTCCCACGGCGAGGGTCTGGCCACGCCGTTCCAGCAGGTGCTGCATGAGGAAGTGGCGATCCTCGGCCGGGGGCATGCCCCACACCTTCAGATCGTGTTCCAACAGGCTCGCGAAGGCGCGTTCGGCCACCCAGCGGGGCGGGTGCGCGGTGACGGCGGGGAGCAACGTTTCCACGCGGCCCTCGGTCTTCCAAAGCAGGCCCAGGCGGTGCAGCAGGGTGAAGAGCAGCGTGGCGTCGGATTCGTCCACCAGGAGCGCATTGCGCGCCATGAGCTGCTGCAGCTCCTTCTTGGCGGGCAGGCCCCCCTTGAGGACGCGGATGCCGCCCACGCAGCGCAGCAGCACCGAGGAGAGGGCGAGGCTGAACCGGTAGGGCTCCACGGCGCGGAGCTTCACGCCCTCCGGGGCGCTGAAGTTCAGGGCGGTGTCGTCGAAATCCTCCAGCGCATCGGAGACGCGCTCCGCCACGGCGTAGGCCTTGAACTCCGGCGATGTGGGGAGGATCAAGCCCAGCTCCAGCAGCTCCCGGGCCAGGGCGGGCTCGGGCTGCTCGTCCTGCTGGGCCAGGTGCTTGAGGGCCACCAGGGCCTCGCTGCGGAGGTCGGCCAGCGCATCCGTGAGGTGCCGGTTGTCCTCCAGGTGGAAGACCATGGTCTTGAGCAGGCGCTTGCGACCTTCGGCCTCATCATCCCAGCGCAGGGGGATCGGCAGCTTGCGCCGCTCACAGATGGTGCGCAACTGGTCGTCGCTGCAGTGGGAGAGGAGCTGGAAATGGGGCTGGGCCGTCATTAGGGTCCGCGTAGGGGTAATGGCCCAGTGTCCCACGAAGCAAGGCTTTGTTCAGCCCCGAATTCCGCCTGGGCCAGGGCCATGAAAAAGGGGGCCGTCCTGCGGCCCCCTCTCCCCTTTTGTCTGGACTCAGTTCAGGAGGTCCAGGCGTTTGGTGTGGCTGACCACCCCGTCGCTCAACACCACGTCCAGGCGCTTGGCCTGGGTGGCCAGGGTCTGGCTGCCGCCCTTGAGGATGGCGATCACCTCACCGGTGTCCGCGTTCCGTACCATCGCCGCGGCCTGCACGGAGGCATCCCAGGTGAGGGCCACGAAGCCGGGCTTCAGGATGCGGGCCTCAGGCTCCGCCGCCACCACCCGGGCGTTGGACCGGAGGGTGGAGCGGTGGGTCGCGAGCACCTGGCCCTCCCGGGTGAATTGGAGGCCCGCGAGGGCATCCAGGGCACTGGCGGACAGGGGCAGGGCCATGACGAAGTGACGGTCATGGGCATTGGGCCCGCAGCCCAGCTCCATCAACTCCAAAGGCGCGGAGAAGAGGCTTCGGCCAGTCTCGTCCTGACCTTCCACCTTCAGCACGCTGGTGGTGGGGAGGGCGCTGGGAAGGGCCTGGGTGCGGAAGCTGGGGAGCAACTCCAGGCGGCCATCCTCCCGGAGGATGCCCCGGATGAGGAGGCATTCGCGGGAGGTGGCGAGGGCCTCGGGCAGGGCCGCATCTTCAGGGGCGTGGAGGAAGCCGCCCGATCCGGCCCGGAACTGGAGGACCTTCGTGTAGACGTAGTCGCTCACCCAGTTCGGCGAGCAGTAGCCCATGATGTCCTTCGTCGTGGCGGGATTCCAGAGGTCGCCGTTCGTGGTGTCGTAGCCCCATTTGCCGATGGAGGCGTTGGCGTAGGGATAGTTGGGATCGGGGCCCGCGGCACCGCCACAGGGACTGTGGTTGCGGCCCATGGTGTGTCCCGTCTCATGGGCGAACACGTACCAGTAATCCCCGCCGTCGCCGTACCCGGTCTTGTCCCAGCCGATGGCCGTGCGCTGGGCGAAGCCGGAGCTGGGAGCATTGGGTACCCAGCCGAGGCCCGCCACGCCGCCACCGTAGCCGACTTTCAAGGAGCCGTAGTAATAGCGGTTGGAGGCGCCATCCGCCTGGTGCTTGGTGGTGAGGTCGTTGAGCAGCGTGTCCCACCCGTTGCCGTTGGAGGCGAGGGCGGAGACGGAGCCGGTGAAGGGCGCGCCGGCCACCACGTCCACATCGGAGATGGGGTACATCTTCCGCAACTGGGAGACCCACTGGGTCGTATCGGAGACATCCCCCGTGCCACTGGAGAGGACCACGGGGAAGATGGTGGAGTGGAAGGTGGGGGCCGTTGTGCTCGTGTAGGTGACGGTGGTGGTGTTGTTGGTCTCGTCGGCCTCGGAGAGGGCGCTGGTGGGATCCACGGTGGCCGTGATGCTGTAGCCCGTGCCCGTGGGGGTGGTGAGATCCGCGGCGGGGATGGCCAAGTTCCAGCTCTTCGTGAGGGAGCTTTCATCGATGGCCGTGGGCACGTTGGCGGCGGGAGCGGGGATGATCTGTGGGTAACCGGCCACGGGAACGCCATTGTTCAGCAACGTGACCTGGACACTGGGGGCGGCGCTGTTGGACTGGTTGGCTAGCACGAAGACCCGCGCGAAGGCGGCTTTGCCTGCGATGATGGGCACGGCGTTGGTGAGGGTCTGGGTGCTCTGGGTGAGCTGGATCTGGTCGACGTGGAAGTCCAGGGTCGTCCCGGCCGTGTTCACCGTGAAGGCCTGGGAGAAGGAACCACCTGGCGTCGTGACCGTGAGGTTGCCCGTGGTGGCCCCCCCGGGCACGTTCACCGTCAACTGCCCCTTGGCCTGGCTCACGAGGGCGGCGGCGGTGCCGTTGAAGCTCACCGTGGTGCCGGGGTAGCCCAGGTAGTCACCGGTGATCACCACCGGAGTGCCGACGGGGCCCTGGCTGGGGTTCACGCCCGTCTTGAGGGGGGCTCCGTAGATGGTCTGGAAGTTGAGCGCCGAGGTGCCGGTGCCCTTGGCGTTGGTGACGGAGAGCGGGGCGTTGCCCGTGGCGGCGTTGGCCGCCACGGTGGCGCTGAGAGCGGTGCCATCCGTGAGGGTGAAGACGGCGGGCTGGCCGCCGATGGTGACCCCCGTGACCCCGAAGAAATTCCGCCCGCTCACGGTGACGAGGGCTTCTCCGAGCACGCCACTGGTGGGCGTGAAGGAATCCACGATGGGTTTAAGATCTGTGGCGGTGGGGACTTCGATGTTCACCGCGACATCGTCGAGGCAGAAGCTGGTGGCGTTGGCGCCATCCTCCAGGCTCTTGAAGTCCAAGCGCACCACCTGGCCCGCGTAGGGCATCAGGTTGTAGGTGGTCTGGGCATAGCCACCGGCGTTGGCGTTGGAGAGGGCGCCCAGGGTGCCCAGGGTGGCGCCGGAGGTGTTCCGGATCGTGACGGTCATGGTGTCGTGGACGGTGGCGCCCGCTTCGGCGGTGACGACCTTCAGATAGAAACTGAGGGTGGCCGTGGTGGCCGTGGCGGGGATGTAGACGTCCTGGGTGATCTCATCGGAAGCCACCGAACCGTAGCCCCCCAGCCATGCGAAATTGGTCCCGGTATGGGGGGTGATGCTGGGGCTGCCGGAGCCCGGGGCAGGCTGGATCACGCCCGTATCGCCCTTCCACGCCACGGGACTGCCCGAATCAAAACCTCCGTTGAGGAGCACCTGGGTCCCGGCCCCCGGGGTGGGCGTAGGCGTGGGCGTTGGGGTGGGCGTGGGGTTGCTCTGGCCTCCGCCACAGGCCAGGGAAGTCAGCAGGCCGGCCAGGGTCAAAGCCGCAGCCGCTTGGGTTATTCGCATTCGGGACATCCAGGCTCCTCAAGGGCACAAAGCCTCAATCCTCTGGGAGCCATCTTCATACTTCTAATTAAATATTGTTAATGCACCTTTGGATCGGGCCCCGTGAGCCCCTAAATAGGATCCAAGTACCCTGATCCCCGATGTTAATAAAAACGCCCGGCCGAGGCCGGGCGTTCAGGGAATGCATCGGCCTCAGTTGGCGGAGAGGGTGCCAAAGGTGAGGGTGATGGCCGAGATGGTGCCGTCGGACTGGAGCACCTGAGCCTTGGTCTGGGCCAGCGCCGCGGTGCCCTTGGGGGCGGAGGCCTTGAGGTCCACCGCGAAGCGGGCCAGGACGCCATTCAGGGCCACGGAACCGCCGAGGCCCTTCTGTCCGAGACCGCCCACGAGGGTGCTCCCGGAGACCTTGCCCTTGAGGGGGAGGGGAGCGCTGCCCAGGGTGAGCACCGCGCCGTTCTGGATGTACTCCGCGTCGGCGAGGGCGACCTTGGTCCAGGTGAGGCGGGTGGCATCCGCCGTGAGGGTGAAGGCCAGGCCCGCGCCATTGGGAGCCCCGGCACCGACCACGTCGAGGACGAGGTGGGTGGAGGTGCTGAGACCGGCGTTCTTCTTCACCTGGTACATGCCCGAAGTGGGGTCGGTGTAGGCCAGGGTGGTCGCGGGAGGGGCCGGAGGCGTGGTGGTGGTGCCACCGCCGCCCCCACCCCCGCCGCAGGCGAGGGAGAGGATGAGGGTGGTACCGGCGAAGAGGGCGGAAAGGGAGGTGCGCAAGGTCATGGGAGATCCTTCCTCAGAGAGCGTTCAGCAGAAGGGTGAGGTCGGCGTCGTTGATCTGACCGTCATTGTTGAAATCGGCCTTGGAGAGATCGGCCGGAGCGGTGCTGCCGAAGAGCTTGAGGAACTCGAGCAGATCGTAGGCGTCCGTGGCGGCGTCTCCGTTGATGTCGAAACTGGGGCCGACGGCAACCAGCGGCTTAATGCTCAAAGAGCCGCACTGGAAAGTGCCAGTGTCTGCGGTCCCTTGGTCCAGGATCCGCAGATTCCATACCCCATTGGGGGACTTTCCAGAGAAGCCATACAGGGGCGCGGTGGGCTTGAAAGTGCCGACCAGCGGGAGGCTGGCGGAGGTTTGGGCCTGGATGGGGGTGCTACCCGCATCGGCGAAGACGGTGTAGGTACCGCAGCTGGTGCCGAAGGCCGCGCCAGTGTTGGAAGCGGCAAGGTCCGTCGCCACACCATTGGCCAGAATGACTTCCGTGCCATCCGGGGAGATGAGGCTCACCTTCAAATCGCCCACCCAGGTATGGGTGAGGTACAGGGAGAAGGTGACTTCGCCCACGTTGCCTGTCACCCCGGAGACGGTGAACGGAATGTTGACGGCTGCGGCGGGGAAGTCGGTGAGGGGAGTCCCCCCTACTGGGGCGACATTAGTGACAATGGCGGTACCCAGGCCCATCACGGTCACGGTGGCGCTACCGGAAGCGAGGGTGCCCGAGCGGCCCGTCACATCGCAGGAGTACGTTGATCCGGTATCGATGAGGGCGAGGCTCGGCGTGGTGTACGTGCTGGAGATGGCGCCCGCGATTGCCACACCGTTCTTCTTCCATTGGAAGGCGAGCGGTCCAGTGCCCGTAGCGGCTACGGAGAAGCTAGCGGGTTGACCAACCGCGACGGAGCGGTTGACCGGTTGGGTGGTGATGGCTACGGGGGAAATGGCTTGCACCGTGACCGTGGCAGAGGCCGATTGGGCCCCGTTGGCCCCATTGGTGGCCGTCACGGTGAAAGTGCCGGGGGTGTTGCCTGCAGTGAAGACTCCTCCAGGGGTGACGGTTCCACCGGTGGCTGTGAAATTCACGGTTCCGCCACCGTTCACGGTGCCTTGGAATGTGGCGGTATCACCCGCCAGCATGACGGCGCTGGTGGGCGCAATCAGGACGGGATTGATCACCATTTCCCACACGCCACGTCCCCAGGTGGAGACTCGGATGAAGGAGCTGTCCGGGGCGACGAATATATCGCTCACGCGGCCTTGGGGCAGGCCAGTGCCAAAGAGGGTCCAGCTCGTACCGCCATCCGTGGTGCGGTACACGCCCAACCACGTGGCAGCGTAGACGGTGTTGCCGGTGGCATCACCGGGATCGACAACCACTTTCGTGACGGGCACATCGGGGAGGCCGGCGTCGGCCCGGGTCCAGGTGGTGCCACCGTCGGCGGTCCGCGCGACATGGGCGGCCCCTGCGATGGTCGCCTCCGAGCATGCATAAAGGATCAGATTCGAGGCCCAGGCGACATTGGCGTTGAACCCCCGCCACCCGATGTTCTGGCCATCGGTGCCGGTGCTGCCGAGGAAGGTTTCAGTCCATGCTCCACCACCGTTGGTGGTGATCAAAATGTAGCCGCTGGCGGCCGCAGCCGCAATGCGGGTGAGATCCGAAGGATGGACGCCGATGCCATGGGAGACAGCCCGTACGCCGTGGCCCGCGCCGATGCCGCCGGTACCGGCGGTGCCGATGGTGGTCCAACCCGTGGCGTTGCTCTGGAAGATCTTGCCGACGCCAGTGGTGCTGTAGGTGAAGAAGGCCGTACCGCTGGGATCAGCCGCGGCAGTGGAGCTGATAATGGGGGTGACGAAATTGAAGTTCGCGCTCGTCTGGGCGGGAAGGCCGGTCACGAAGGAAGCCCAGTTGGATTGATCGATGGGAGGGTTCGTGGTGGACCGGCGGATAGCGTTGTAAACGTACGAGGACATGCTGTAGCCCGAGGCAGGGGCCCAACCCACGCCGAAGCCATCACCGCCGCGGATCTGGTTGAAGGTGCTGGTGGGCGAAGGGCTTGTAACGCGGGTGCGGGTGCCATTGTCCTGGAGGCCAATGAGCGCGCTTCCCGTGACGTTGGGGTTCACGGCCAGGGCGTAAATTAGATGCGTGGCGAGGCCGTTGTTCTTGGTGTCATCCCATGTCGATCCGCCATCGGTGCTTGTGAAGAGGCCGCCATCGGTGCCGAAGAAGATCCGATTCAGACCGCCGGCGTTGCTGAAGGCGGCCGCATGGAAATCTGCATGAATGTATGGCAGGCCAAACTGAGCCAACCAGTTCGAAGTGACGGTCCAGGTTACGCCGCCATCCACGGATTTGACACTGCTGAGGTTTCCACCGAGGAATACGGTGTTGCGGGTGACATCAGAGGGATCAACCAGCAGCATGTGGTTGTAAAAGGCCTGGCCGTGCATTACGTCCATGCTGCTTTGATCGCCGTTGGTATTGGTGGGGACCTTCGCACCGAGGCCGAGGGCCGTCCAGGATTGCCCCCCATTCGTGCTTCGGAACAGGTCCAGCTGCGCGGCATTGCCGGTATTAGCTGCAAAGCAATAAACAATGGAATCCCCGGCGGCGCCGATGCCCAAAGTGGCTCGGCCCATGCCGGCGATGGGGGTGGTAATGGGGTTCCAGGTGGCACCCAGATCGGTGGAGATGTAAAGTGCGCCGTTGCTTCCGGTCACGGTGCTGGCAAGCCAACCTGCGGAGGTCTTCACGAGGGTCCACACGGCTTTGCCTGAGAGCGTCGCGTCGGAGGTGAAGGAGGCACCGCCATTCGTGCTCCGGAACAGGCCCGCGTTAGTGCCCACGAGGACAACGTCATTGGCAGTCGTCGCGCCAACGCTGGTATCCACCTTCAGGTTGTGGATCTTGGTGGCGCCCGTCAGAAAAACTGCACCGCCCCAAGTGGCCGCGGAATCGGTGGATTTGCAGACGAAGCCGCCCACGCCGCCATCAAAGGAGTCGCCAGCGCCGAAGTAGAGGACGGAGCTGGTACGGCCAAAGTCGGCGCTGCCACCGGCAGTGCTACCCACGAAGTCTGTGGTGGGAGTCCAAGTGGGGCTGGGGCTCCCGAAATTCGTCGTCTTCCAAAGCCCGCCGCCCGCATTCAGGAAGTAGACGGTGTTGGGATCCGTGGGATCGGGAAGGATGGTGCGGGCACGGCCGCTGTCCACCTTGGTGAGCTGGACTCCGTTCTGGGTGAAGGCGGAGCTGGTGGGTCCCAGGTTCACCCAGGCCCCTTGCGTCACCGCGGCGAAGGATTCCACGCCCTTGCGGGGGAAGAGGTGGGGGTATTTGGCGCGCTCCTTGGCGGATTCCGAGACGAGACGCTGATAGAAATCCGGCCCAAGCTCACCGCCCATGCGCTCCAGGAACCATTGGTGACGCAGCCAAGCTTCATCCTCGACCTTCTCGTCGCCCTCCCGGGTGAAGCGCTTGTAGTTGAGCTTGTAGGCGGCGGAAGGGTCGGGTTGGGTCTGATGCGTCGCTTCCTGGGCCAGGAGGCTGGAGCCGGTGGCCAAGGCCAGCGCGAGCAGGGACAGCCCCATGGGGCGGCGATTGAAATTCATGAGGCACCTCGGAACCGTCTCATCGGCCGAATGGGGCCTGAGCGGAAGGCCAATTGTATTGGGAGTGTCATCAGGCTGATCACTGACAATCCCTTCACATCCTCCAGGAACTGGAAGGGATAACGTCCATTTCGGGGGGGCGGGGCGGGTTTCCCATGGGTAGGCCCCGGGCCCGCTTCGTTGACCCTCCTCCGGAAGCCCCGTAACCTCGAAGGTTTAGGCACCCACTTGAGCGCGATCCGTCCCGAGAACCCCCTCATCGTCCAGTCGGACCGCACCCTGCTGCTTGAGGTTGCGCACCCGAACTTCGAGATCGTGCGGGATGAGCTGGCCCGATTCGCGGAATTGGTGAAAAGCCCCGAGCACATCCACACCTACCGAATCACGCCGCTCTCCCTCTGGAACGCCTCGGCCTCCGGCGTGACCTGCACCGAAATGCTGGAAACACTGGAGCGTTGGTCCAAATATCCGGTGCCCCAGAACCTCCTCCAGGAGATCGAGGATCACGGCACCCGCTACGGCAAGCTCAAGCTCGTGGCCCACGAGGACGGGCGACTGGCCCTGGAGATGGAGGATAAGGCGCTTTTCTGGGAGATCAGCAACCAGAAGAGCCTCGCGGGCATGCTGGGCGAGCCTTACCGGGATGAAAAGGGCATCTACCTCCATACGGGCATGCGGGGTGAGGTGAAACTGCAACTCATCCGCTTGGGTCATCCCGTGCAGGACATGGCCGGCTACAAGCCCGGGGATCCCCTGGCCTTCCAGCTGCGAGGTGTGCGGGAGAGCGGCAAACCCTTCGGGTTGCGTCCCTACCAGAAGGCCGCCGTGGACGTCTTCCATGCGGGCGGTGGCCCCGATGGTGGCGCCGGCGTGCTCGTGCTCCCCTGCGGCGCCGGCAAGACCGTCATCGGCATCGGCTGCATGGAGCGCCTCCAGACCCACACCCTCGTGCTCACCACCAACGGCACCGCTGTGAAGCAGTGGAAGCAGGAGGTGCTGGACAAGACCTCCCTCACGGAGGACCAGGTGGGCCTCTACATGGGCGACGTGAAGGAGATCAAACCCGTCACCATCGCCACCTATCAGATCCTCACCTACCGCAAGGACAAGGGCGCCCCCTTCGAGCACTTCAAGATCTTCGAAGCCGCCAACTGGGGCCTCGTGATCTACGACGAGGTGCACATGCTCCCCGCGCCCATTTTCCGGGCCGTGGCGGAGCTGCAGGCCAAGCGGCGCCTGGGCCTCACGGCCACCCTCGTGCGCGAGGACGGCAAGGAAGAGGATGTGTTCTCCCTCATCGGCCCCAAGCGCGTGGACGTGCCCTGGAAGATGCTCGAGAAGGAGGGCTTCATCGCGACGGCCCACTGCCTCGAGATCCGCGTGCCCCTGCCCACGGACGAGCGCATGGCCTACGCCGTGGCCGATCAGCGGCAGCGCTTCCGGCTCGCCTCCGAGAATTCCATGAAGCTGGCCGTGGTGGATGAGCTCATCGCGGGCCACCCCACGGATGGCATCCTCATCATCGGCCAGTACCTGGAGCAGCTCCGCATCCTCGGCGAGCGACTCAATGCCCCCGTGCTCACGGGCCAGACGCCCGAGAAAGAGCGCGAGGAGCTCTTCCGCAAGTTCCGCGTGGGGGAGATCCGCATCCTCATCGTGAGCAAGGTGGCCAACTTCGCCATCGACCTGCCCGATGCCAGCGTCGCCATCCAGGTGAGCGGCACCTTCGGATCCCGCCAGGAGGAAGCCCAGCGCCTGGGCCGCGTGCTGCGTCCCAAGGGCGATCGCAACGTCTCCTACTTCTACAGCCTCATCAGCAAGGACAGCACCGAGCAGGAGTTCGCCCGGAACCGCCAGCTGTTCCTCACGGAACAGGGCTATCGGTATCTCATCGAGAGCCGCCACTTCGAGAGTCACGGTGCCCTCAGCGAGCCCAAGGTCTGGAAGCAGCTGCTGGCGGAAACGGGCTTTCCGACTTAATTCGCCGTCGGTCCGGCACCACGGCGGCGCTGCACGGTGATCTCGGAGGCCGTCCAGGCCACCCGTCGACGCCCGACGAAGACCTCCACGACCACCCGATCTTCGGGGGAGATTGTTCCCGGCCAGGGGGCGGTGAGTTCAAAGGCGTCCGGCCCCCCCTCCGCATGCAGGGCCAGGGGGATCGCTCCAATTCGTCTCGACTGGGCGAGACTGCCGGCGCCCATCGAAGTCACTCCCGCTGGGGTCGTCTTCCAAAGACGCAGGCGGAGGTGAGCCCTGGCGGGCAGGCCGTAGACCCGGAGATGGGCGCTCAAGGAGGGGTCGCCCCCTCCTTCCCCCCGAGGCGCCCCCTGGAGCAGGACCACGCCCTCCAGGACGGCCTTCGCCGGCCCTTGGGCCGGGGCCATGAGGGCGGCGGCGAGGAGCACGGGGAGCATCATTGGACCTGGAGGGTTCCGCACGCCAGGGTGATGTCTTGGGGAGCACCCGAGGCGGGCAGCACCTGGGCCGCGGAGGCCGACAGCGTGACGGTGCCATGGGCGCCGGGCTTCAACGTCAGGGCCACGCGGCCAAAGGGAGCATCCAGGGCTTTGGCTCCCACGGCGGTCCCCTTCTGGGCGTAGGCGGCTTGCAGCGTGGCGCCCGCGGCCTTCACCTTGAGGATCTGGGGCGCGGAGCCCAGATCCAGAAGGGCGGGGGCCACGAGTTCCGCATCCGTGGCTTGGGGCTTCGACCAGGTGACCATGCTGGCATCCGTGGTGAGCGTGAATGCCACCCCTCGGCCCTGAGCACCCGTGGGACCCACGAGGTCGAGCACCAGGTGAGCGTCCGTGGATAGCGCGACGTTCCTCAGGAACCGGTAGGCGCCCGAAGTCGGATCGGTATAGACGAGTTTGGGTGCGGCAGGCTGGGGGGCGGGCGCGGAGCCACCACCCCCGCCGCCGCAGGCTAGGAGTGCGACGAGGGTTAAGGTTGCGAGGGAGGAGGGACGGATCATGGGTTCCTCAGAGGCCAGCGAGCAGGAGGGTGAGGTCGGCGGCGTCCACGGTGCCGTTGCCATCGAGATCGGCCTCCACATCCGGAGTGCCGAAGCGCTGTCCAAGCACCAGGAGGTCCCGGAGGTCCACCACGCCGTCGCCATTGAGGTCGAGGCTGCGGGCCACGGTGACGGTGGCGGAGCCGGATTTCGCAGGATCCGCCTGGCTGGTCGCGACGATGGTGTAGCTTCCCGGGTGGGAAGGAGCCGTGTAGAGGCCCGCGCCATCGATGGTTCCCCCCGCGGTCCCTTGCTGGATGGACCAGGTGACGGAGGTGTCCGCGCTTCCGAGCACGGTCGCCGTGAACGTGCGAGTGGCAGAGGGGAGGAGGTTGACGGAACCGGGGGTTACGGTGACGCTCACGCCGACGGGTTCAGGAACGATCTCCCATACCCCGCGTCCGAAGGTGGCGACCCGGATGAAGCTCCGGTCCGGGGCGAGGTAGATGTCCCGCGTGGAGACGAGGGGCAGGCCCTGGCCATAGCGTTCCCAGGTCGTGCCCGAATCCACGCTCCGATACAGGCCGAAGTCCGTTCCCGCATAGATCTCGCTGCTGGACCACGGAGCCACTTGGACGACGTGGACGGGGATACCGAAGGGGAAGCCGTTGGAGTCGGTGTCCAGGGCCTGCCAGCTTTGGCCCCCATTTTGAGAACGGAACAGGTGGGCGGCGCTGGCGCTGTTCAGGGTTGAAGCCACGTAGATGACCTGGGCATTGCCGGGATCGAACGCGACGTAGTTGGCGGAAGCGGAAGCGGGAAAGGCGCCGAAGGTCGTCCAGTTGGTTCCGCCATTGTAGGTCGCAGCGCCGGTGCTTCCGCCGACCACCGCCAGGGCATTGGCGTCCCCGGCCGCGGCATTCACGTGGGTGATGGAACCGGCGTATCCGGTCATGCTCAGGGCGCTCCAGGAACTGCCGAAATTCGTGCTCTTGTAGACCTGGTTGGAGAAGGCGTAGACGGTGTTGCCGCTGGGATCGGCGAGGCCGAGGACCAGAACGCTCTTGAAGGTGCTGCCTCCGGGGAGGCCCGTGTAGGAATAGGCCCAGCTGCCTTCGCCGCCGCCGGTGGTGCTCTTCATGACTCCGTTGTTGTAGCTGGCGGTAAGCATGAGGTCGCCGTTATTCGGGTGGATGAGTGCTGCGAAGCCATCGCCGGTGGGCGCGGTTTCATCGAACGCGGTGCTGGCATCGAGGGCATTGCCGGAGCCCACGCGCACGCGGCTGCCATTGTCCTGGTGGCCCGTGACGATCCGGTAGCGGGAGTCCGCCGGCGAGGATGCGATGGTGCACCCGAGGTTGTAGATGAGCTGGGTGGAGATCCCCGAATTGCGGCGGCTGTCGGCGAAGGTGCGGATCGGTGTTGGTACGCCGGAGGTGGCCACGGGAATGGGGGCGAGGTAGGGATCCCGGAAGATGGTGAAGCCGCCATCCGTGCCATAGAAGAGGGTCTTGGGCCCCGTCTTGGACCAGGCCGTGCAGTGCACGTCCGCATGGGCGTATTGGTAACGGTCATGGTAGGCGTCGGTCATCCGGGACCAGGTGGTGCCGCCGTCGAGGGTCCGCCATACGGAGTTGTCGGCGCCGATGAAGATCTTGTTCGGATCATCGGGATCCACGGCGATGCCCAGGTTGTAGAAGCCCTGATTGTTGGCATCGGAGAGCACGCCGGCCGCGGTGCCATCCACGAAGGTCCAGGTGTGACCTTTGTCAGCGGTCTTGAGGAGCCCCTTGGCCACTTTGTTGCCGGATTGGAACGTGCCGAAAACGAGGGCGCTGGAGCTGGCGCTGGTGGCCAGGGAGATGCGGTTGGGTGTTTTGGCGGTGGCGGCGGCATCCAAAGTGCCGCGGGTCCAACTCTGGCCTGCATCCGCCGAATACCAAAGGCTGCCTCCGCCGCTGGCCGCGGAGCACACGAGGTCCGTGGGGGAGAGGGCGACGATGGACCAGACTTTGGGATTGGTGAGTCCCGTGAGGGCGACGGCCGAGAAGGTGGTGCCACCGTTCGTGGAGCGGAAGAGGCCCTGGTCCGTGCCCACCAGAAGGGTGCCGCTGGCGAGGGGCAGGAGGGCGTAGCTTCGCGTGGCAGCGCCGAGGCTTCCGCCCTGGGACCAGGTGTCCCCACCGTTGGTGGACACGTAGAAGCCCCGGCCCGGGGAATCGAAGGCGTCGCCCAAGGCGAGGTAGAGGGTCTCGGGCTGGGTGGGGTGCATGGCGAAGGCGCCCACGGCGATGTTGCCGCCGCCACTGCTGGCGGGGAGGCTATCCGTGATGGAACGCCAGGTCCAATCGCCGGCGGCGTCCAGTTGGCCGTCCGTGGTCTTCCAAACGCCGCCGCCGGCATAGGCGACGTAGATGATCTTGGCGTCGGTGGGGTGGGTGACGATGGCGGTGGAGCGACCGCTGTCGTTGATTTCGGTGGATACCAATGGGAAGCCGGTCCGGCCTCCTTTGGGGCCGATTTCCCGCCATTGCGGCACCGCCACGAGGGCGCGGCGGAAGGCGGGGGCGTAGCGATTCACTTCCCGGGCGGCCAACTTGGCCTTGAAATCCAGATAGGCGGCGGTGGCCGGGACTCCGTAGTACCGGGCCATCCACGCCTCGCGCAAGTCGGGACGATCCCGAGGCTCCCGCTCCTGACTCAGCGCGGCCATGGAGGGAGTGAGGATGGCGAGGGCGAGCCCCGCGCGAAGCGTCAGCCTAAGCAATGAGGACATGCAGGTCTCCCAGGGAATCGCCCGAGAGGATCATGATCCCTACAGAAACCTGGCTGGCCAAATGAAGAGATGTGAAGATCGCCGGCGTGCGCAGCGACTCAAGTCGCGTCAACGGTGCATGAGCCAGCGCAGGATCGCGGCATCGGCGAAGAACGTGGGAACCGCGGCATAGACGCCTGCCATGACGTCGTCCAGGACGATCCCCCAGCCTCCGGGGAAGGCTTGCAGTTGGTCCACCGGCCAGGGCTTCCAGATGTCGAAGAGGCGGAATAGGAGAAAGGGGGTGAGGAGCCGGGCGAATTGCCACGACAGCGGGATGGGCGTCGCTGGGATGTGGAGGGCCAGGGGGATCAGGGCGATCCACACGCCGGCCCATTCGTCGGCCACGATGAAGGAAGGGTCTTTCAGCCCCGTCTCTCGGCCCACGAGGGTTGAAGCCCGGATCGCGCCCCAGGTGATCCCGACTGGAAGCACGGCCCATTGCGAGAAGTAGACGGCCTCGGCCCAAGCAGTGGAAGCACCGATCTCAGCGAGGCGCGTGACGCTGAACCACACGGCGACCGCCGCCAGGCTCCCCCACGTCCCCGGCGCGGGCCTCAGATAGCCGCTGCCGAAGCCGGTGGCCACCCACCACGCCCACCGGGGGGCCGTGGGGCCTGGGGTCGCTGAACTCAATTCGAGGCCTGGCCTTCCTGCGGGCGGGCGGTGGGGATCAGCTGCTCGCGCAGGGGGGCGACGGCGTAGCCCAAGCGGCGGGCGCCCGACCAGACTTCCACCACGAGGCGATCCTCGGCCTTGGGGGCCCCGGGCCATTCTCCGCTGAGGCTCCAGACGCCCTTGGCACCCTCGGTGGCTTTGGCATTGAGATGGCCCTGGCCCTTGCGGACGAAGCGCAGGTTGGCGCCCCGCTCCAAGGCGGGGAGATCCATGACCTGCAGGCGCCAGGCCCGGAATTCGAGCTTGGCCGTGGCCTTGGCACCTTCCACGGTGACTTCCGCTTGAAAACGGCCCGGGGGCAGGGCGCCCTTGGGTTCCACGCCCGCGCCCCAGGTGACGGAGGCCTGGGTGATCTTCACGGTCACGGCCTTGCCCTTGGAAGGGACCGCCGCGAGAAGGGGCAGGGTGGCGAAGAGGATGAAGGGCCGCATGGGGACTCCGGGACTGGAGATGATCCTACTCCGGATCACACATGCCGCAGGGCTTCCACCACCCGCAGCCGCGCGGCCTTGAGGCCCGGCAGGAGGGCGCTGAGCTGCAGCGTGATCTGGAGGAAGCAGAAGGCCGCGACGTAGACGCCGGGCACGAAGTGGATGAAGAGCTCGTAACCGTGGCTCGTACCTGGAGGGGCGGGCATCTGGTAGTGCAGCGCGTTCATGCCGGCCCGGAAGATCAGGGTGAAGGCGAAACCCACGCAGCTGCCCACGAGGCCCAGGAAGGCGCCCTCCCACTGCAGGAGCGCCACCAGCTGCCGGGCCTGGAGGCCCGTGGCCCGCAGCACGCCGAACTCGCGGATGCGCTCCATGACACTCATGAGCAGGGTGTTGGCCGTGGCGAGGAAGACCACGAGGAAGAGCACGAGGCCCATGAATCCGAAGATGGCGAAGTAGAGCATGCGGACTTGCTGATAGAAGGCGGCCAGCTCATGCCAGGGGTGGGCTTCCAGGCCCAGGAGATCCTTCCCCATTCGGGCGGCCACGGAATCGGTCTGGGCGGGGCGCTTGAGCACGAGGCTGAGGCGGCTGCGGGCACCCTCCGCCTGGAGCAGGCTCTCGGCGGTGTCGAGGCTCACGGTGAGGGCGCGGTCGTTGAGCTCCCGCAGGCCCAGATCCTGGAGGCCCACCACCTCCACATCCACGGCGTTGAGGGAGCCGCCCTTGGTGGTGGACATGAGCGTGAGGGAACTGCCCACGGTGGCGCCGAGGCTCTTCGCGAGGCCGATGCCGAGGATGACTTCGCGGGCTTCGGGCTGGGCCGAGAGCCACCGGGAGCCGGCGCCTCCGGGGGCCTTGGCGCCCTCCTTCACGCGGTCGGCCACGGCCATGTGGGCGGCCTCGCGGGTGGGATCCACGGCGCTGCCCAGGAAGGCGACACTCTTGGGGCCGCTGCTGAGGAGGCCCATGAACTGGATGCGGGGCAGCACCTCGGCCACGTCGGGATCCTGGCGCAGCTTCGTGGCCAGGGCCTCGCCGCCCTCCAGGGCCTTTTCAAGGCTCCCCTCCTCGCCCCCTTCGAGGCCGCCCGCGGGCAGGATTTGAATGTGGCCCAGTCCGCCGCGGATCGCCCCATCGGAAAGGCCCTGGAAGGTCTGGGCCATGAAGCCGCCGGCGAGGCTCAGGGCCGTGAATCCGGCCACGAGCACGAGGAGCGTGAGCAGGCTGCGACGGCGCTGGCGCAGGAGGTTGCGGAGGGCGAGGCGGGCGAGGATCACGGGCGCACCTCCAGTCCCACGAGCCGCCCATCCACGAGGCGAGCCACGCGGTCGGCCCGCGCGATGACCATGGGGTCGTGGCTGGCCACGAGGAAGGCGACGCCGCGTTCCTTCGCGAGGCCGTGCACGAGGTCCATGAGGGGGGCGCCGTGGGCCTGATCGAGGCTGGCGGTGGGCTCATCCGCGAGCACCACGGCGGGGCGTCCGGCCAGGGCCCGGGCGATGGCCACGCGCTGCTGCTGGCCACCGCTCAGTTCCGTCGGGCGGTGATGGAGGCGGGGGGTGAGGTCCACGGAGGCCAGGGCCGCTTCCGCTTCGGCGCGGGCTTCCTCCGTGGCGAGGCCCCGCAGCTGCAGCGGCAACATCACATTCTCCAGGGCTGTGAGCACGGGCAGGAGGTTGTGCGCCTGGAACACGAAGCCGAGGCGGTTCAAGCGGAGGTCCGTGCGCGCCCGCTCGGGCAGCGCGGACACCGCCACGCCCTCCAGGCGCACGTCGCCGGAATCCGCTTCATCGAGCAGCCCGGCGATCTGCAGCAGCGTCGTCTTGCCCGAGCCGGAGGGGCCCGCGAGCACCGTCATCTGGCCCGAGGGCACGTCCAGGCTCACGTCGAAGACGCCGGCCTTTTCCCCGCCGGCCTCGAAGGTCCGGGTGATGTTCAAGAGCTGGAGCATCCCCCCAGATTAGCGGAGGGGGATCAGGGATGCTCCCGCCCTTCATGCTCCCGGGCCTCGTCGTGCCCATTCGACTCCGGGGCCGGGGAGCCCTGGGGGCCCGCGGACCCGGCCACGCCCCCCGGGCCGTAGACGAGCTGCCCGCCAGCCTCACCCACCCGGTACCCCAGGCCCAGAACGAGGAGGCTGCCGGCGAAGCTCGCGCCCATGAGGCCCAGGGAGGTTCCGGGCCGCCGGGCGAAGGCTCCCGCGGCCACCAGCACCAGAACGCCGCCCGCGCCCACCAGGAAGAGGTTGGCCGCCTGCTCATGGGCCTTGAGGGCGCCCTCGGGCACGCGCCCTTCGACCCGGTGTTCATCCCGCTCGCCGCTCCAGCGGGCGGCGAAGCCACCTCCGAGGAGAAGCCCCTGCAGGGCCAAGGCGAGGAACCAGGCCCGCTGGGGAAGCCACAGCTTGCGGATGGCGAGACCCAGTCCCAGGAGGAGCAGCGGCATCAGCACCGCGAGGGCGATGGGCAGGTGGACGAGTTTGGGGTGGAGGGGAAGCATGGAGACTCCTCGTGGGTTCGACGAAACCATGGCCTCCCGGCGTGTCCACGGCCATCCTCCGGATGTGATAGCCTCCGCCCCATGCCGTTGCGCACGTTGGATCCGCTGGATGTGGCATGGGAACGGAGGCGGTTCGCCCTTTTCGGCGGGCTCTTCCTGGGCATCGCCCTGTTGGTGGGGTTGGATCTGGGGGCCGACGCCCGGGTGGGTAGTACGCCTCGGCACCTCCTGATGGAGGGGGGCATCTTCCTCCTGGCCATGGTCGGTGCGGCCTGGATGATCCGGCAGAATCGCCGCTTGGGTCGGCGGGCCCGGAGGCTCCAACGGGAGGCCGAGGGCCTGACCCGGGACCTGGCCCAGGTGCAGGTGGCCGCCGAGGCCTGGAAGCGGGAGGCGGGGGCCCTGGTGGAGGGGCTCGCCGGGGCCATCGATCAGCAGCTCCTGCGTTGGGGCTTGAGCAGCGCCGAGCAGGAGGTGGCCCTCTTCCTGCTGAAGGGCCTCAGCCACAAGGAGATCGCCGAGCTGCGCGGCGTGAGCGAGGCCACCGTGCGCCAGCAGGCCCGGAACCTCTACAAGAAGGCCGGCCTCACGGGCCGTCATGACCTGGCGGCTTTCTTCCTGGAGGATCTGCTCACGCCCCGCCGGGGGTGAACGGTCCTAGGACGGTGGCGCCGCTCCGGCGTCAAGGCAGGCCTTCAGGGCGGCCTCATAGCTTTGGAGGGTGTCCTTGGCACTGCCCAGGTCCACCTCGAAGTAAGTGACGAGGGTGCTCAGGTCTGCGAGGAAGGTGGGTTCCCGGCTGGGGTCGCGGCTGGCGAGCAGGCGGGACATGGCGGGGACCTGGTTGAGCAGGCTGTGGTGGAGCTGCTCCAGATCCTTCTGCATGGCGTAGGCTTCGCTGATGCGGGCCACCCGCCAGGGTTCCATGTGGCTCAGCGATTGGGTGGCGAGGCTCGTCTCCCAGGCGGCGGAGCGCAGCGTGGCCAGGCTGAAGCCGAGGTGGTCGAGGGCGCCCGTCGGCACGGGCTCCCGCTTCAGCATCCGGGCTTGCAGGGGTTTGAGGGCCCTCAGGCCGTCCCGGGTGCGGTCGATCTCCCGCTGGAGTTCCACCTGGTTGAGCTTGAGTTCCGCCAGGATGGCCATTCGCGATTGGAGGGCCGCTTCCCGGTGGGCGCGCTGGGTCTTCCAGTGATCCAAGCCGAGGGCCAGCAACAGGCCCACGGCGGTGGCGCAGACTTGCACAAGGCCATTGGCGACGTGGATGGAGGTGCGGAGGCGGTGGAGCATGGGCAGGCTTCGGCGAGGCCGGAGCCTGGCTTAGTGCTTGGCCTTGAACTCGGCCTCGTAGGCCGCGGTGCTGGCCTCGGTGCCGCCCTCGGTGATCTCGCCCACGAGGTCGTAGGCGTGGGCCTGGGTGATGCGCACGCGCTGGATGGTGTTGGGCAGGGGCTGGCCATCCACGATGAGCACGTTGCCATCGATCTCCGGGGATTGGCCCTGGTGGCGGCCCTTGGCGATGAGATCCGTCTCCTCGTGGGCGCCCTCCACGAGCACCTCGAGGATCTGGCCCACCTTCTCCTGGTTCTTCTCCCGGGCGATCTTCTGCTGGATCTCCAGGAGCTTCTTCTTGCGGGCTTCCTTGGTGCGTTTCGGGATGGGATCGCCCTGGTCGAAGGCGGGGGTGCCCTCTTCGGGGCTGTAGGTGAAGACGCCCACGTGGTCGAAGCGGGCCTCTTGAATGAACGCCTTCAGTTCGCCGAACGCCGCTTCATCTTCGCCGGGGAAGCCCACGATGAAGTTGGAGCGGATGTGGATGCCCGGGATGATCGTGCGCACCTTGTCCAGCAGCTTCATGAAGCTGGCGCGGCTGCCGCCCCGGGCCATGGCCTTGAGCAGGCCCTGGTCCGCGTGCTGCAGGGGCATGTCCAGGTACTTGGCGCAGTTCGGGGTCTCGGCGATGGCGCGCATCATCCCCTCGCTGAGGCGGTTGGGGTAGGCGTAGTGGACGCGGGTCCACTTCAGGCCCTCCACCTCGCCCAGGGCGCGGATGAGCTTGCCCAGGGCCTCGGGATCGCCGAAGTCGCGGCCGTAGTCCGTGGTGTCCTGGCCCACGAGGCTGATCTCCAGCACCCCCTGGCTCACGAGCTGCCGGGCCTCGGCCACCACGCTCTCGATGCTGCGGCTGCGCTGGGCGCCGCGCAGCTTGGGGATGATGCAGAAGGCGCAACTGTGGTCGCAGCCTTCGGAGATCTTGAGGTAGGCGCTGGCCTTGGGCGTCGTCAGCAAGCGGGGGCTGGCCTCGTCGTAGAGGTAGCTGGGGTCGCGCTCCAGGTCCTCCCAACCGGCACCGCCGATGACCTCGGCGATCTGCTCCACGTCCCGGGTGCCCAGGCAGGCGTCGATCTCGGGCATGCCTTGGATCAGCTCGTCCCGGTAGCGCTCCACCAGGCAGCCGGCCACGATGAGCTTCTTGCAGGCGCCCTTCTCCTTCATGGAGGCTGCCTCAAGAATGGCTTCGATGGACTCCTGCTTGGCGGCGTCGATGAACCCGCAGGTGTTCACGACGATGACCTCGGCCTCTTCCCGGTTCGGGGTGAGCTGAAAGCCCTTCAGGCGCAGGTGCCCCAGCATGACCTCGCTATCCACGAGGTTCTTGGGGCAGCCCAATGACATGAATCCAACCTTGGTCACGACGACTCCAACCCCCGATAGGGGGAACCTCATAGATTAGCGCTTGGAGCGTGTCTACGTAACTGTTGCGATCCGCGTTGAAGGTCAAGGGGCTTCAGCCGATTGAGGACCGCGCAGGGCGATGTGGTTCATCGTTCAAGCGGTCCGAGGCCGGATCAAGCCCCTTTACCTTCAACCCTTCGGGCTGGGGCGAGGGCCATCGTTCCCCTGCGTTGGCCTCCCTCAATGGTGAACCACACCACCTTCGGTCGGCCGCCTTGGGGAACTTGGCCCTCGCGTCAGCGCGGACGCAACGGTTACGTAGACACGCTCCGAGGCCGATAAACGGAGCAGGCGATATGCTAGACTCCACCCCCGGAAACTCCACATGCGAATGATCCTTCAGGTCGATGGCGCCAACCACAAGGTGGATCTCACCGAGGAGGGCGTGACCATCGGCCGGGGTGACCAGGCCACCATCCGCATCCAAGCCAACGCCGTGTCCCGGGTGCACTCCCGTTTCTTCCTGCGGGATGGGATCCCCTACGTCCTGGATCTGAAGTCCTTGAATGGCACCACCTTGAATGGCGTGCCGGTGACGGAGCCCATGTCCTTCAAGGAGGGCGACACGATCCTGCTGGGTGAGGTGATGGTGAAGTGGGTGTCCGACAAGGAACCCACGGTACCCGCCAAGGCCCTGAACATGACCGTGTCCCCCAAGGCGGTCTCCAGCCGCATCTCGCTGGAAGATCGGGCCTTCGACGCGTCGGGCTCCATCGTGGTGCCCCACGCCAGCATCGAGAAGCTGCTGGAGCAGGCCAAAGAACAACCGGCCAAAGATGCCGGCCTCCTCTTCCAGCGACTGGCCACCATGGCGGGCACCCTCCTCCGGGCCTCCACCCTGCAGGAACTGCTGGCCAGCGTCATGGAGCTCGTCACCAGCGAGATCCCCTGCCAGCGGGGCTTCATCCTGCTCACGGGCCCCGATGGGGAACTCATCCCCGAGTACGCGTGGGAGGAGAACCCCGAGGCGGCGCATCCCCCCATCAGCCGCACCATCGCCCACACGGCCATGAAGGATCGCGTGGCCATCCTCACCACGGACGCCCGCCTGGATCCCCGCTTCAGCGCCGGGGAGAGCATCAAGATCCACGGCATCACCTCGGCCCTCTGCGCCCCCCTGGTGGTGGAGGACCAGGCCCTGGGGGTGATCTACCTGGAGACCAGCCTGAACAAGGGAGGCTTCAAGCGGGAAGACGAGCACCTGCTCTCCGCCATGGCCAACTTCGCCGCCGTGGGCATCCAGCGCGAACGCGACGCCCGCTTCCGCAACCGCCTCGAACGCTACCACAGCCCCCAGGTGGTGGAGCAGATCCTCAAGAGCAGCCAGAGCAAGGAAGCGCCCGCGCTCTCGGCCAAGCGCTGCGAGATCACCGTGCTCTTCGCCGACATCAGCGGCTTCACCCGCATGAGCGAGGGCATGGAGCCCTTGAAGCTGGCCGCCATCCTGAACCGCACCTTCGAGGCGCTGACCGATCAGATCTTCGCCCGGGGCGGCACGCTGGATAAGTACATCGGCGACGCCATCATGGCCTTCTTCGGCGCCCCCAATCCCGATCCCGACCACGCGCAAAACGCCGTGGACGCCGCCATCGCCATGCAGGAGACCATCTCCTTCCTGAACGCGCACCGCCCCGAGGGCTACCCCGAATTGCAGATGCGCATCGGCATCAACAGCGGCGAAGCTTTCGCCGGCGACATCGGCTGCGAGAAGCGCATGGATTACACCGTCATGGGCTCCACCGTGAACCTGGCCTCCCGGCTGGAGAGCGGGGTGGCCAAGGCCGGCCAGATCGTCGTGGGCCCCCGTACCCACGATCTGCTGGGCGATGAATATGCCATGACCCAGCGCGAGCCCGTGTCGCTCAAGGGCATCGAGCAGGAGATCCGCCCCTTCGAGGTGACCTGGGGGGAGCACGACGCCCCCACGGCGGTGCATCAGATCGCCGATGCCTAATGGAAACGGGGGCCGCGAGGCCCCCGTTTCAGGTGTGCGTTGAAGCCTAGTTCCGGTTGCGCAGGGCCGGCCAGTCGCCGAAGGCGAGGATGCAGAGCACGATGATCATGCCCACGCCGGGCACGAGGCAGAGCAGGGCCATGGCGCCGTTGTGGCCGGCCTTGGTGAAGATCCGCCAGAAGCAGAAGACCGGAAAGACCATCAGGAGCAGGACGAAGAGGACGAACCCCAGGCAACCCACGCCCATGAGTCCGGCGGCCGCCGCGGCCGCGGCTTCGTCATTGCGGCCCTGGAAGAAGGTCATGAGGGGGAGGAGGGCGGTCATGGAAACTCCAGAGTGGTGGGGGTGAATGGAAACGGCGCCCAGGGAGACGGGCGCCGTTTCGGGTGGGGAGGGTGACTAGCGGTCGACCTTGATGACGATGGACTTGGAGAAGATGTCCTGGAGACCCTTCCGTTCGGAGCCCAGGATCATGAGGTAAGGCAGGTCCAGGAGCATGCCATTCACGAAGTGGCCGACGAATCGGAGGATGGCCATGGTCCAGTCGATGTTGGCCGTGGGATCGTCCTCGCGGACCACACGGAGCTTCATAATCTTCTTGCCGATGGTGGCCTTGAAGGTGACCAGGCACCAAAGCTGGAAGGCCAGGAACCCGAGCCCGAACAAGGGCAGCAGCAGGGCCACCATGCAGTTCACAACGGGGATGAACATCAGGATCATGATCGGGATGTAGCAGAGGAAACCCGTGACTGCATCGATGAGCACTGCCAGGAATCGAGTGAGGAAGTCCCCTCGCTCTCCGGTGGGCCGAGCGTCGTCGGGCATGGGGGGGAGGTAGGGCTGGAGAAATTCCGGCAGGGGGTTGTGCCCGGCGCCGACCCCATGATTGGTGAAGTGCCCGAATCCCGGGGCCGTGCCCGGATCGCTGGGGCCCGGGGCGATGGGCGCCGGCATGGCGGAGATGGGGCCGGGCGGCGGGGGCAGGGGGGCCGGGGGCACCGCCGCGGGCGGCGGAGCCACGGGCGCCAGCGCGATGGGGGCCACGGGGATGGGGGCGGCCTCGGTGGGCACCACGGGGTTGGGCCCGGTGGTCTGCTTCTCGGGCGAGGTGGGGGTACCGCCGGCGTGGATGGCGGCCATCTGCTCGGGGCTCATGCGCACGGTGCCCAAGGGATTGGAGGGCGACGCCACGGGGATCTGCATGGCCACGGTCGCGCCCTGCTCATCGGCGGGGCTGGAGTAGGTCATCTGGATCTGGCCCAGGGTGACGCGATCGCCGTCCCGCAGGGGGCTGCTCTGCACGCGGGAGCCATTCAACAACACGCCGTTGCTGCTCTGGAGATCCTGGATCTCGTAGCCGTTGCCCACCTTGCGGAGCACGCAGTGGTGCCTGGAGATGCTTGGATCCGGCAGGCGGAGCGTGTTGTCCAGCTCGCGGCCGATGTGCACTTCAGCGTCCAGCAGCTCGAACTCGCGGACGCCGGAACTCTCGTGAACCAGCAGTTTGGCCATCGCTTTACCTCGGTTGGGGTGACGCAGGCAGTCTAAGGCCTGTGACGGAAGAATCCAAGGAATTGGGGGTGGCTGGGCCGATTTGGAGCCTCCGGCCGGGGCGGCAAGTGGATGACGCTGCTTGACCTCGCTTCCGTAGGGGTGCAGGCTGACACGAGGAACCGGAGGCGGCATGGTGCTTTTCAACGCGGCCACGAAGGAGTTGACGGCGAAAATCGTCTACTACGGGCCGGGTCTGTGCGGGAAGACGACGAATCTTCAGCACATCTATGACACGATGCCCCAGGATGGCCGGGGCAAGATGCTGAGCCTCGCGACCCAGACGGATCGCACGCTGTTCTTCGACTTCCTGCCCATCGAGCTGGGCACGATCCGGGGCATGAAGACGCGCATCCAGCTCTACACGGTACCGGGCCAGGTCTTCTACGACGCCACCCGCAAGCTGGTGCTGCGCGGGGCCGACGCCGTGGTGTTCGTGGCGGATTCCCAGGCGCCCGCCTTGGAATCCAACAAGGAGAGCTTTCAGAACCTCATCGACAACCTGAAGGACCAGGGCGCCGAGCTGGCGAAGACGCCCCACGTGATCCAGTGGAACAAGCGGGACACGCCCAACGCGCTGCCCGTGGCCACCCTGAACCAGGAGATCAACCGCTTCGGCGTCCCCACCTTCGAGGCCTGCGCCATGAAGGGCGAAGGCGTGAAGGAGACCCTGAGCGGCGTGGCCAAGCTGGTGCTGAAGAGCCTGGCGGACAAGTACGGCGGCGGCGTGGTGGAAACCCCCATGCCTGCGGCCCTCACCCCCAAGGCCCCCCCGCCGGTGGCTCCGCCCCCGATCGCCCACCCGGCCACCAAGCCCCTGGAGGTCGAGGAACTGGGCGTGCCCGACATGCTCGAGGAGATCGAGGAGCTGCCCGCCGAGGGTGCCCGAAAGCCCTACCAGACCCAGCACCTGCCCCACAATTCCGTGGTGGAGGTGCCCGTGGTGCTGGATCGGAGCCTCTTCAGCGGCGAAGGCCCCGTCGAAATCAAGCTGAAGCTCTATCTCAAGTAGGGGTCAGCCCGACCTCCCCGCCGGCGCCGACCCCTGGGTCGGCGCCCTTGCGTTGGGGGTAGGCCCGGGCCCCGAGACCAGGTGCTGATCGCCGGTCGCCCTTCAGTCACACTAGAGGATTGCGTTGAGGCTCCCCATGTCCCGCCCCGTCGTCACCCGCTTCGCCCCCTCGCCCACCGGCATGCTCCACATCGGGGGCGTGCGCACGGCGCTTTTCTGCTGGCTCTTCGCGAAGAAGCACGGCGGCCGCTTCATCCTGCGCATCGAGGATACGGACCTCAGCCGCAGCACCGACGACAACATCCGGATCATCGAGGAGGGCATGGCCTGGTGCGGCCTGGAATGGGACGAGGGCCCCGTGGTGGGCGATCCCTCCCAGTGGGTGGGTCCCCACGGCCCCTACCGCCAGATGCAACGCATGGACATGTACCGTGCCAAGGTCCAAGAACTGCTGGACAAGGATCTGGCCTACCGCTGCCGCTGCTCCAAGGAGGAGCTGGAAGCCCGCCGTTCCGCCGTGGAGGCCGCCGGCAAGGTGTTCCAGTACAACCGCGGACTGGATGCCGGAAAGGGGTGCGCCGCCAAGGGCCATGACGCCTCCCAGCCCGCCGCCATCCGCTTTCGCATGCCCGTGGACGGCGACATCGTCCTCCATGACCTCATCAAGGGCGAGATCCGCTTCCCCGCCGACAGCCTCGATGACTGGATCATCGCCCGCTCTTCGGAAACGCCCGGCGAGATCGGCGTGCCCACCTACAACTTCTGCGTGGTGGTGGACGACACCCACATGGAAGTCAGCCACGTCATCCGTGGCGACGACCATGTGAACAATACGCCCAAGCAGATTCCCCTCTTCGCCGCCTTCGGTTTCGAACTGCCCGCCTTCGCCCACGTGCCCATGATCCTCGGCAAGGACGGCGCCAAGCTCAGCAAGCGCCACGGCGCCACCAGCATCACCGAGTACCAGGCCATGGGCTTCCTGCCCTCCGCCGTGCGCCTCGCCCTCGCGCGCCTTTCCTGGACCCCCAAGCAGGATGGCAAGGCCGCGGAGACCGCCGAGGAGGAGATCCTCACGGACGCCGACATGATCCGCCTCTTCGACCTGCACGACGTGCAGAAGAGCGCCGCCCGCTTCGACATGGACAAGCTCACCTGGATGAACCAGAAGCTCATCCAGCGCGCCACGTGGCAGGAGCTGGAGCCCCACCTCCGCCCCTTCCTGCCCGAAGCCTGGGTCGCCAAGTCCGATGAATGGAAGGCCACGGCCATCACCGCCACCCAGAAGGGCAAGAGCCTCGTGGAGATGGCCGAGGCCTTGCGCTTCGCCTTCGAGCGCCCGGAGACCTTCGATGAGGCCGCCGCCGCCAAGTTCATCACCGACGCCGTGAAGCCCGCGCTGCGGGAGGTCCTCGCCCTGGAGGACTATTCCCACGACGCCCTCAAGGCCGCCTTCGACGGGATCATGGACAAGCACGGCCTCAAGCTCAAGGACGTGGCCCAAGCCCTGCGCGTGGCCCTCTGTGGCAAGCCCGTGAGCCCCATGATCTTCGAGACCCTGTACCTCATCGGCCGCGACGAAGTGCGCACCCGCGTGGAGAAGTGGCTGTGATGAACCTCGAGGAGTTCACCCACATCACCCTCGCGGTGGTGGAGGAGCAGCAGGACGAATCCTACGCCCCGACCCTCATCGTCGGTGATGAGGTGCGCATCATCAACGGCATCCCCGAGGGCCTGGATCACCGCACCGCGATACAGGACGTCGTCCGGCGCCTCGGCCTCATGGACTACGAATTCCTCTTCGGCCTCCGCACCGGCCCCCACGAAGTCACCACCGGCCACCACACTCCCCTGGGCATCCAGATCCAGCGCATCACGGAGCTGGGGAAGGGGTACTCGATCTCGGAAGTCGAGGAGTGCCCGTGGTGGGATTTGCATGTGGGTGGGGAGCAGTAAGCCCCCATGAGCCTCCCGTTCGAGGAACTGACCAGCCGGGTTTTGGAAGCGGCCTACGAGGTCAGCAATGAGCTGGGCATCGGGTTCCTGGAGTCGGTGTACGAGGGCGCCTTGGCGATTTCGTTGGCCGAACGGGGATTCAAGGTCGATCGACAGGTCGGCATTGACGTTCAATACCATGGAGAGCCGGTCGGCCATTTCGTCGCGGATCTGATCGTTGATGACCTTCTGATTCTCGAACTCAAGGCCGTGAAGGCCTTGGTGCCTGAACATGCCGCCCAAGCGCTCAACTACCTGAAGGCTTCGAGACGACCTGTGGCGATGCTGCTGAATTTCGGGACACCGCGGCTTGAAATCCGTCGGTTCGACAACCGGTTTGAGTGAATTAACAGGGATGAAGGGGATGGAGGGGATGGGTTTCCGGGTATCAGCGCCGACCCACCCGAAGGCCTGGGGTGAGGTTCAGCGGGCCGCCCCGGGCGCCATCAAGGGCGCCCTAAGCCGCCCGCTGAACCGCCGTCGCATCGCGACGGCGCCGCGCGAGGCGCGGTCCCAGGCCCTGGCCGTACTCTGCTTTTATCCCCTTCATCCCCTTCATCCCTGTTAAATAAATCTTTTGGGCTTTCCCATGTCTGACGCCGAATCCAAGTCCCTGAACTTCCTCGAGGAGATCGTCGAGGGGGACCGCCAGTCCGGCAAGCACGGCGGGCGGGTGCTCACGCGGTTCCCGCCGGAGCCCAACGGCTACCTGCACATCGGGCACGCCAAGAGCATCTGCCTCAACTTCGGCCTCGGCCTGAAGTACGGCGGCGGTACGAACCTGCGCTTCGACGATACGAACCCCACTAAGGAGGAGCAGGAGTACGTGGATTCCATCCAGGCGGACGTGCGCTGGCTGGGCTTCCAGTGGAAGGAGCTGCTCTTCGCCTCCGACTACTTTCAGACCATGTACGACTACGCGGAGTACCTGATCCAGCAGGGCAAGGCCTTTGTCTGCGACCTCACGGAGGCGGAGATCCGGGAGTACCGCGGCAATTTCCACGTGGCCGGCCGGCCGAGCCCCCATCGCGACCGCAGCGTGGACGAGAACCTGGACCTCTTCCGCCGCATGAAGGCGGGCGAATTCCCGGACGGCGCCAAGGTGCTGCGCGCCAAGATCGAAGTGAACGCCGGGAACATGAACCTGCGGGATCCCTTGATGTACCGCATCCGCCATGCGGAGCACCACCGCACGGGTGACGCCTGGTGCATCTACCCGATGTACGACTACGCCCATCCCCTGGAGGATGCGATCGAGGGCATCACGCACTCCATCTGCACCCTGGAGTTCGAGGACCACCGGCCCCTCTACGACTGGTTCCTGGCCCAGGATCCGGAGGAGCGCTTCTTCAAGCGGCCCCTGCCGCAGCAGTACGAATTCGCGCGCCTCGCCGTCACCACCACGATGATGAGCAAGCGCCGCCTCCTCCTGCTCGTGGAAGAGAAGCATGTGGCCGGCTGGGACGATCCCCGCATGCCCACCATCAGCGGCCTGCGTCGCCGGGGCGTGACGCCCGAGGCCGTGCGCGCCTTCGCCGAGCGCGTGGGCGTGGCCCGGCGCGACGCCACCGTGGACATGGGCCTGTTGGACCTCAGCATCCGCGAGGATCTGGAGGCCCGTTGCGACCGCCGCATGGCGGTGGTGCGCCCGCTCAAGGTGACGATCACGAATATGCCGGAGGGCGAGCTGCACTGGATCGAGCTGCCCAACCATCCCGACGCCGGCCGCGGCACCCGCAAGGTGCCGTTCTCCCGCGACCTCTTCGTGGAGCGCGAGGACTTCATGGAGGTCCCGGCCAAGAAGTGGTTCCGTCTGGCACCCGGCGCCGAGGTGCGTCTCCGCGGCGCCTGCTACCTCCGCTGCGAAGAGGTGGTGAAGGACGCCTCGGGCGAGGTCATCGAGCTGCGCTGCACCTGGGATCCCGCCACCTTGGGCGGCGAAGCCCCGGATGGCCGCAAGGTGAAGGGCACCCTCCACTGGGTGAGCGCCACCCACGCCGTGCGCGCCGAGGTGCGGCTCTACGACCGCCTCTTCACCGTGGACGATCCCATGGATGTGCCCGAGGGCGGCGACTGGCGCCAGACCCTGAACCCCGCCTCCCTGGAGGTGGTGCAGGCCGCCCTGGAGCCCAGCCTCGGCGAGGCCCGGGTGGGCGATCGCTTCCAGTTCGAGCGCAGCGGCTACTTCGCCGTGGATGCCGATTCGAAGCCCGGGGCCCTGGTCTTCAACCGCACCGTGGGCCTGAAGGACAGCTGGGCCAAGGTGGAAGCCAAGGCCTGAGCCGCGTCAGGGTTGGTAAAGCTCGCCCCGCCTTCGGTCCCCGGGACCGGAGACGAGGACGCCGCCCACCACCAAGGCGCGGCCATCCTGCAAGGGCGTGAAGGTCATCCACGGGGTGCTCCGGGGCAGGAGCAGCTCCCCCAGCAGGCTGAAGGCGCCGGAGATGGGGTCAAAGCGCTGCGCGGATCGCAGGCCCGCGGAGGTCTGCCCACCCGCGAGCACGACACTCCCATCCGGCAGCTGGGCCGAGGCGGTGGCTTGGAGCCAAGCGGCTGGAACGCCGGTGGCCGAGACGAGGCCCGTGGCGGGATCCCAAAGCTGGGCCCCGAGACCGCTGGCCACGAGCACCCGGCCATCCGCGAGGGGCTGCACCGTGGGCGACGCAAGGTTGGTGCGCCCCAGGTCGCCCGCAGGGGCAAAGGTGTCGCTCGCGGGATCGTAGGTGCTCAAAAGGCCCGAGGTCGAGTCGAGCAGGAGGGCTCGACCATCGGCCAGGGGAACGACTTGGCTCGTGTACCCTTGCTGGCCCGATAGGAGGGTGAAGGCCCCCGTGGCCGGATTGAAGCGCGCGGCCACGTGGCCGTAGGCCACCAGCACATCACCGCCCGGCAGCGAAACCGCCTTGGCCGTCATGTCGTACCAGGGCGAGGGCAGGGGCGAGGCCACGGCCATGCTTGTGCCGGCGATGGGATCGCAGATCTCGGCCGTGCCGAGGGGCGGTGCCAGTTCACCGGCCACCAGGAGGACGCGACCGCCGGGCAGGGGCGCCGCCGCAGCCAGGTAGCGGTCTCGGACGAGGGTCGGCCCGGGGCTGAAGGAGCCCGAGGCGGGGTCGAAGAGCTCCGTGTCGGACCAGCGCAGATCCGGAGGGCCGGGATCCCACCCACCGGCGATGAGCACCCGGCCATCGGGAAGGCGGGTGGCGGTGGCGCCCTGGCGCACCCGGGCGAGGGGTGTGGCCGTGTCCTGGAAGGTGTGAGGGCCGGTGACCGCGACGCTGACCCACTGCATCACGAAGGTGCCCGCGGCATTGGTCACCTGCAAGGCCATGGAGGTGGCCCCCGTGAGGGGCGGCGAAGTCACGGCCACGCCGGAGGTCACGGGGCCGGTGGGAAGGAGACCGGTTCCGCCTGTGAAGACTGCCAACAACGCCACCGTGCCGCCGAGGGGCACCTGGGTGGGGGTGGCCGTGAAGGATTGGATGCTGGGCGGGGGCACCACGTGGACGTCGCAACTGGCCTGGGCCCGATCCCCCAAGGGGTTGGTGGCGGTGAGGGTGTAGCGGGTGTCCACCGCGGGGTTCACCACGAGGCGGCTCCAGGTGGTCACCTCCACCGCACCGGGATCGATCTGCAGGTGGGTGGCCCCTTGGGCATCCCAGCGCAGCTCCGTGGGGTCGCCCGCGGTGAGGAGGGTCGGAGCGGCTCCGAAGGCCAGGATCACGGGGACTGGATGGACCTGGATGGTGAGGGTTTGACTGGCTTCGATGCCGGTGGGGGTCGTCACGCGCAGCGTGAAGGTGGTGGCGGAACTGAGGGCCGGGGTGTCCACGGGCACGCCGCTCACCACCTCACCGATCCCCTCGATCCATCCGGCGCCGTGGGAGAAGACGGCCGTGAGGCGGCTGTGTTCTCCGGGGTGCAGGGCGGCGGGGGTGGCGGTGAAGGCTTGGATCTCCGGGGCCGCCACCACCTGCACCGTCCATTCAAAGTGGGCGGAATCCCCGCAGGCATCCGGGGCGGTGCGCACCCGGAAGACCTGCGTGGTGCCGGCATCCGCAGGAGCTGGGGTCCACACGACGCTGTGGCCATCGAGGGTCGCGCCTGGGGGGAGGGATTCCGCTTCGAGGGAGAAGCACGTGCCCAACCCGCAGAAATACCAACCCGTGAAGGTGGCCGCATAGGGGTGGCCCACGGTCGCGAGGGGTGGCGGTGTGCCCTCGATGTGGGGGGCCGGGCTGCAGGTGCTCTCGCCGGGTCCCCCCAGGGGCGAGTGATAACAGCCCAGCACCCCCACCGCGATGAAGGCGGCGACCACTGCCCAGCCGATGGGTCGAAGGTTCATGGGGCCCGCTTTCAGGCCGACTGAGACGGATTCAGTCGCGATACGGCTCCACCGTCCCAGGGAGACGATGAAAGGCTAAGGGGCCCGGAGGCCCGGTCAACCGACCGGCATCACAGGCCCTAGCCCCGCCGCTTGCGTCGGGCAGCTTTCACGGGCGTGGGCCCCTCGAGCCATTGGCGGATGCGCGCGGCGTCGCCCAGGCGGGTGTATTTGCCCCAGGAATCCAGCAGGACGATGACCAGGGCGCGCCCGGCCAGGTTCGTCTGCATCACGAGGCACTTGCCCGCCTCCTCCAGGTAGCCCGTCTTGGAGAGGCCGATGGTCCACCGGCGGTTGCGGGTGAGGCCGTTGGTGTTCAGGAAGGCGATGCGCCGGCGGCCGGAGCCGATCTCGGCCTCGCCCCGGGTGCTGAAGTCCCGGATCACGGGATAGCGGTGGGCGGTGTCCACGAGGGTGGCCAGTTCCCGGGCGGTGGCGACATTGCCGCCATCCAGGCCCGTGGGGTCGGCATAGCGGGTGCGCTTGAGGCCGAGGGCCTGGGCCTTGTCGTTCATGGCCGCCACGCAGGCCTGGAGGCCGCCCGGGTAGGTGCGGCCCAGGGCGTGGGCGGCCCGGTTTTCCGAGGCCAGCAGGGCCAGGAGCAGGGCGTCCCCCCGGGTCAGGCGGGTGCCCACGGGTAGGCGGGATTTGCTGTGGCGCAGGGTGTCGACGTCGGCCTTCTCGATGCAGATCTCCTCGCGGAGGTCGAGGTTGGCGTCCAGCACCACCATGGCGGTCATGAGCTTCGTGAGGGAGGCCATGGGGGCCACGGTCTCGCCCTGCTTGTCGTAGAGCACCTCCCCGGTGCGCTGGTCCAGGACCAGGGCCTCGGCTGAGCGGAGCTTCAGGGCCATCCGCTTGTAAGCGGTGCTGGTCTCGCCGCCGGCCCGCAGGACCGGGGAAAGGAGACCCAGGGCACAACCCACCAGAACGGCTTGAAATCCCTTGGCCATGGCGCCTCCCGCCTCCACCCTATCGGCAAATGGGGCTTTCCCGGGAGCGCCTGGGGCGGGCCGTCCTTCCGGCCCCGGGAATGGCGTTTCCTCCTGGGCGGAATGCCGGGGGGATCCCGGGCCTGGAGCGGGGTTCTTGAGACCTACGTCGCCTAGCCGGAGGTGCTACGGGCTGTTAGATTCAATGGGTTGGACTCCGGCGCAAGCCCTGCCTTTCGTCTGCCGACGATCTTGACTGTCTTCCCGGGACGGCCCATGGAAACCCTTGCCAGCCTGCTGCACACCTCGCCCGCCACCGCCTGGATGGCGGTGAAGGTCCTCATGGCCTTCGGGCTGATCATGGGCATCGCGCCGCCGCTCACCTGGGCGGAACGGCG
>DATEZP010000062.1:0-170048 GCA_035255465.1 Holophagaceae bacterium | reverse complement strand
CAACGGCGCCTTCAAGAGCCCCATGGTGGTGCGCGTGCCCATCGCCGGCTACCTCATGGGCGGCGCCACCTACCACTCCCAGTGCGGCGAGAGCATCTTCACCCACTGCCCGGGCCTGCGCGTGGTCTACCCCAGCAACGCCCTGGATGCCGCGGGCCTCCTGCGCACGGCCATCCGCTGCGACGATCCCGTGCTCTTCCTGGAGCCCAAGCACCTCTACCGGCAGACCCACAATAAGGGTCCCGAAGTGCCTGAGGACTTCCTCATCCCCTTCGGCAAGGCCCGCACCGTCCGCGAGGGCACGGACCTCTCCGTGATCACCTACGGCTGCACCGTGCAGCGCGCCGTGCAGGCCGCCCGCGAGGCCGAGAAGGAAGGGATCAGCGTCGAGATCATCGACCTCCGCACCCTGAACCCCTACGACTGGGCCGCCATCGAGGCCACCGTGAAGAAGACCCACCGCGTCATCGTGGCCCACGAGGACACGCAGTCCTGGGGCTACGGCGCCGAGATCGCCGCGCGCATCGCCGACGAACTCTTCTTCCACCTGGATGCCCCCGTCCGCCGCGTCGCCGCCAAGGACACCTGGGTCGCCTACCAGCCCGCCCTCGAAGACGAGATCCTGCCCCAGCCCGCGCACTTCCTTGAGGCGTACCGGAAGCTCATGAAGGTGTAGGAAGAGTCCTTAGTCCTTAGTCCTTGGTCCTTGGTCCTTGGCCCTGTGCAGGGCGTCCGTCCTGCACAGGGCCGAGCGCGATGCGATCTGCGGCCAATGAGGGTGTGGGTCGGCGCCAGCCAAGGACCAAGGACCCAGGACCAAGAACCAAGGACTCAGGACTTCCCCAGCGCCTCGTCCACGGCCTTGAGGAAGTCCACGTCGTTGATGGGTTTGTGGATGATGCCGTGCACGTGGCACTTCCGGAGCAGCTCCATGGTCTCGGGATCCCGCAGGGAGGTGAGGACGAGGACGGGGAGGTCCGGCTTGGCCTTGAGCGCCATCTTGGACACGGTGGCGCCATTGGCGCCCGGCATCTGGAAGTCGCAGACGAGCAGATCCATCGGGGTGTTGGCGACCTTCTCGCTGATCTCCAGGGCGCTCATGGGTTCCCACGCCTCGGAGGTGTGGCCGCCCACCTCCAGGAATTTGGTGAGTACGGTCCGCATGAGGCGGCTGTCATCCATCACGACCACGTGAGCCAAAGGCATCTCCTGCCCCCCCATCGGCATCCCCGGGGCGAGGGGTGATTCCTTGCCGGGCCGGGTGGGGTGAGTCCCATCAACCGGGGGCCCGGGGCCCCGTAGCCCCCCCATGCGACCCCGCCGCCTGGCCTCCCTGCTCCTGGCCACCTTCCTCTTCTGGCTCCTGGCCTCGGCCGTGGCGGGCTGGCTGCTCACCTCCCAACTGGTGCGCGCTCCGCTGCCCCGCCGCACGGACCCGGAGCGGGCGGCCCTCAGGGATCAGCTCCAAGCCCCAGGGGAGGGGTGGACGCGGCATGCCTTGAGCGGCGCTCAGGGCGCGGAGCTGGAACTGTGGTGGCTCCACCGGCGGAAGTCCCGGGGCCTGGCGCTGCTGCTCCATGGCTTCGGGGATGACGCCTGGGGCATGGCGCCCATGGCCCGCAGCCTCCCGGAGTGGGACGTGGCCGTCTTCACCTTCCGGGGGCGGGACCGCCATCCGGAGATCTTCAGCACCCTCGGAGCCCACGAACGGGGCGACGTGGCGGCGGTGGTGCGCTTCGCCGAGGCGGCGGGGCTGCCCCGGAACCGGATGATCCTGGTGGCCTCAAGCCAAGGGGCGGGCACGGCCCTGCTCGCGTTGGCGGATCTGGAGGCCGGCGGGCGCTTGGGCGGCGCCTTGCTGGAAGCACCCTTCCGAGATCTCCGCGACGCTGCCCGGAACCACCTCCGCGGGGCCCTGGGCCGGGCGGAGCCCCTGACCCTGCTGGCCCAGCGCATCGCCCTCGCCCGGGCGGGCCGGTTGGCGGGCTTCGACCCCGATGGGGTCTCCCCTCTGGAAGCCGCTCGCAGCGTTCACACCCCGGTGGCCCTGCTCACGGGGGATGCGGATCCCGTCACGCCCCTGGGGGGTGTGCGGGCCATCGCCCGATTCCTGCCGGACCTCACGGTGGTGCCCGGCGCAGGCCACTGCGAGGCGGCCAGCCGGGTGGCCGGAGGGTGGCGGGCCTGGGCGGAGGTGCGCCTTTCCCAGTGGAAGGTGAACGATCCTTGAGCGTGTGTCTGAAAAGTCCCGCGGGCCGCGACGGAGCCCCCTGCGCGGCTCGCGCGACTTTTCAGACACACGCTTCGGGGGCCGATGAAGGGGCATCCCCGGAGGCCCCATGCGTCAGGCGCTCATCCCCCTCCTCGCGGCCACCGCCGCCTTCGCGCAGATGGGCCCCGACCGCAGCGTCACCTTGGGGCTCTCCTCCTTCGGCCCCACCTTCACGGGCCAGATCGAGGGCGTGCAGGATGGCCAACCGATCCAGATGGACCTGGAAGGTGATTTGGGCCTCGCCAAGGACAAGGCGAAGGTGGGATTCCTCTTCGACTACCAGGGGCCCCGCTTCGGGTTCCTGGCTCAGACCGGGGGCACGGATTATGTCGGCGACCGGACGACCACGCGCACCGTCACCATCGACGGCACCACCTACGCGGCGGGCACGCGGGTGACGAGCCATTTGAAGCTGAAGACCCTCGAAGGCATCTGGACCATCCGCTTCGTGCCTCTGTCGGTGTTCTGGGTGGGCCTGGATCTCGGGATGGAGAGCTGGAAGCTGGATGTGGACGCCACGGGCCTGGCCATCACCCCGGTGCCCGGCACCACCACGGCCACGGCTTCCGTGAACGCCCCCATTCCCCAAATCGGCCTCAGCGCGGGCAGCCGCATCCCCGGAGGGATTTTCGAGATCAAGGGCTTCTACCACTACCTCGGGGCCAAGGGCGCCAAGTACACCCGGGGCGGCGTGGATGCCCGCTTCTTCCCCGTTCCACACGTGGGCCTCCGGGCTTTCTTCGAAACGGAGACCTTTGATGTGCCCAAGGGCAGCCTGCAGGATGATCTGATGATGAAATTGGATCGCAAGGGGGCGGGATTCGGGTTGGTGGTGAAGTTCTAGGCGGCTCCTGGCCGGCCAACCGGGGGAGGGGCTCTGGGCTTTAGGCTTTTGCAGCGGCCGGCACATTGGGCGATACGCCTGATCCCACCGTGTTGAGTTGCCGTACCCAGCCAGAGCCCAAAGTCCAGGGTCGGTTATGGATCCATAAACAGGTAGAATGATCCTTTCACCTTGAGGTAGGCATGCAGCCCGACCACCTGACCGCCGAGACCGACCGCGTCCACAAGGGCGGCGCCGCCAAGGATCATGAGAAGAACGCCAAGCAGGGCAAGCTCTTCGCCCGGGAGCGTATCCAGCTCCTCGTGGACGAGGGCTCCTTCGTGGAGGACGGGCTCTTCGCCAACGCCCTGCACCACAGCCTGCCCGCCGACGGCGTGGTCACCGGCACCGCCCTCGTGAACGGCCGCCCCGTGGCCCTCATGGCCAACGACAGCACCGTGAAGGCCGGCTCCTGGGGCGCCCGCACCGTGGAGAAGATCATCCGCATCCAGGAAGTGGCCATGCGCATGCGCATCCCCATGCTCTACCTGGTCGACAGCGCCGGCGCCCGCATCACCGATCAGATCGACATGTTCCCGGGCCGCCGCCACGCCGGCACCATCTTCCACAACGAGGTGGCGCTCAGCGGCCTCGTGCCCCAGGTCTGCCTCCTCTTCGGGCCCAGCGCCGCCGGCGGCGCCTACATCCCCGCCTTCTGCGACGTGGTGATGATGGTGGAGGGCAACGCCTCCATGTACCTCGGCAGCCCCCGCATGGCGGAGATGGTCATCGGCGAGCAGATCAGCCTGGAGGACCTCGGCGGCGCCAAGATGCACTGCTCCGTAAGCGGCTGCGGCGACTTCCTCTGCAAGACCGAGCAGGAGGCCATCGCCCTCTGCCGCCAGTACCTGGCCTACTTCCCCCAGCATGGCGAGGACGCTCTGCCCATGGCCGAGGCCCGGGCCGTGGCCACCAAGGCCAAGGACATCACCACGCTGGTGCCCAAGGACATCAACAGCCCCTTCCAGATGAAGGACTTCATCGAGGCCCTCGTCGATGAAGGCACCTTCCTGGAGATCAAGAAGCTCTTCGCCGGCGAGCTCATCACCGGGCTGGCCCGCATCGAGGGCCGCCCCGTGGGCATCGTGGCCAATCAGCCCCGCGTGAAGGGCGGCGTGCTGTTCGTGGACAGCGCCGACAAGGCCACCCGCTTCATGACGCTTTGCGACGCCTTCGGCATTCCGCTCATCTTCCTCAGCGACGTGCCCGGCTTCATGATCGGCTCCGCCGTGGAAAAGCAGGGCATCATCCGCCACGGCGCCAAGATGATCAGCGCCATGGCCAGCTGCTCCACGCCCCGCTTCTGCGTCGTCGTGCGCAAGGCCTACGGCGCCGGCCTCTACGCCATGAGCGGGCCGGGCTTCGACCCGGATGCGACGATCGCCCTGCCCACGGCCAGCATCGCCGTCATGGGCGCCGAGGCCGCCGTGAACGCCGTGTTCGCCAACAAGATCGCCGAGAAGCCCGAAGCCGAGCGCGCCGCCTACGTGCAGCAGCTCCGCGACGAGTACAACCAGGACATCGACCTCATGAAGCTCGCCGCCGACCTCCACGTGGACGCCGTCATCCAGCCCGGCGACCTCCGGAAAGAGCTGGCGACGCGCCTGAGCCGCGCCAAGCGCCGGGAACAGTGGCCCGCGAAGCGCCGGAGCGTCACTCCGGTCTAATCCCAGAACGAAGGGGCGCGGAGACGTCGAGCAGAGCGAAGGAAGGCGCACAGCTCTTCACCTTCATCCGCCGCATCTCCACGCCCCTGCGGTTCGCATTTCGCCGGGAGCTGCCAGCCTCCGGAGCGTTCACTGGCCTGGTTCACTCCACGGGGATTTTGTAGGCTGGAGGGATGCTTCCGATGATGCCCCCCGCGATTCAAAGCCCGGCCCCGGCGAAGCCCTGGAAACAGGTACCCGGCCCCTTCTCCCTGGCTTGCTCGGGGGTGGAGGGATGGACTGAAGGTGATCCACAGCGCCTGGTGGAGGCGCTTCGCGCAGCGATCCCGGCGCACTTTCCGGTGGTTCCCAGCGGGGTCGCGGTGGACCCCCGCAACCATCGGGTGATGGTCCGGATCCTCGCCACCCGCACTTACGCCCCCAAGCCTGGAGCCGCCGAGGCCTGGATCCAGGAGGCCCTGGAAGGGGACAATGCCTACCTCGGTCTGGACCACGTCCTGGAGGATGGGAAAGATCCCCGCCGGTCGGAGGACCGGATTTCCCGCATCATCGACCGGAAACGGGATGCGCAGGCCCTGCGCCAGGCCCAAGCCCGGCTGGGCTACCTTCCGGAGCTGTTTTGGGGCCGCTGTTCCCTGCAGGATTCCGAGGAAGACGGGTTCGGCAAGGCCGTCTTCGGGAAGCTGCTGACCAAGGAGACCTTCACCCGCTGGCGGGTCGCGGCGGTGAAGGATTTCTCGGCCCAGGATGTGATCGATTTGATGGAGCCCCTGCCCGTGGAAGCCCGGACCCCCGCGCACATCCGGGCCGAGGGCTTCAAGGCCCTGGGCCGGTTCCTGGAACGCTGGATCGCCCGCACCTATCCCCCGGATTCCAAAGTCTGCGTGGAGAATCGTCCCGTGCCCTCTGAGAAGGGGCCGCTCAAGCCTTGAGGTACCCCGAGATCGCATCCAGGAGGGCCTGCTTGGGGATCCACCCGCCGTGGCCATCCTGGTAAATGACGCCGTAGGCGTCGGGGTTCAGGGTGTCGCGGTACTCCCAGTAGGTGTATCCGACCTGCTGGGTGGTCAGCAGGGACAGCATGGCGTTGAGGTAGCTGAGGTCCGGGTCGTCGCCGGAATTCACGCCGCACTGCTGCACGAAGATGGGTGCTTGATGGGTGGTGCGCAGGTCGAGCAGGTTCTGGAGGCGGAGGCCCAGCTCGGCGATGTTCTCGTCGTGGGTGCCGCCGGTGCGGAGGAAGAGGTTGCCGGTGTACACCACGTCCTTCCAGGGGGCGTGGTAGGCGGCATCCACGGCCTTCATGCCGTAGACGCGGGGGCCGAGCAGGAAGGGCACGCCCGGGGCCACGGCGCGGATGGCCATCATCACCTCGTCGTAGAAGGCCGTGATGTCGGCGTCGGTGCCGGAGGTGGGATTGGGTTCGGGCAGGGGCTCGAAGAGGCCCAGGTAGGGCGTGTGTTTGTAGCGATCCGCGATGAACTTCCAGACACGGATGAATTTGGCGCGGGCGCCGAGATCCGTCCAGAAATTGTGGCCATTCGGGTAGAGGCCCGAGGGGTCGCAGTAGGCCACTTCGTGGGCATCCTGGGTGCCGTTCTGGCCGCAGTCGGAATCGATGAAGAGGATGATCCAGAGCTTGGCGGCGGAGGCCTGGGCCACCATGGCGTCGAGGATCGCGAGGTGGCCCGCGTCGATGCCCGCGGTGCCCGTCTGGGCGTCATCCCGGCTGTCGATGCCGGGGCCCTCGTAATAGCCCCACCAGCGGAGGGGGATGCGCACGCAGGTGGCACCCTGGGCCGCGTTGTCCGCGGCGTCCGTGGGCTGAGCGAGGCCCCAGCGGCCCCAGTTCCAGCCCCGGAGCTTCAGGCGGGAACCGTCCGGCGCGAGGATGTCGGGCCCGCTGAGGCGGAGCCGGGGCGGGTCTCCTGCCGCGGGTGGCCCGGCGGGTGCCGGGGCCGAAGCGCCGCCGCCACAGGCCGAGAGCGCCAGCGTGCCCGCCAGGGTGGCCAGCATGCGGCGCCGGCTTTCGGAGAATGCATGAGGGGATATCCGGGGCATCTAGGGTCTCCAACCTGCGCGCAGGCTCCAGGGCCTGGCGGGGACTTCCAGGAACCCAATAGACCGGGGGCCGTGGCCAAGGTTGAACCTGGACGTGCGCGGATTGATCCTCGGAAGGCGAGTGCGGTTCCGCCTCAGTACCGCCAGGCCAGCTGCAGGCCCACTTCACGCCGGGTGTAGCGCAGGGCGAAGGCATTGGTGATGGCCACGGGGGCCGTATCCGCCGTCGCATGGGTGGCGTTGATCCCGTAGAGCGAGAGGGACAGGCGCTTGAGGGGGCGCCAGCCGAGGTTGAACTGCACCTGGGTGGTGGCGGGCACCTCGGAGCTCGCGTAGCTGGCTCCAAAAGGGGAGATGGCGGTGTAGGCCCCCTTGTGCTGGAGCCCCAGGAATCCGAATCCGGCGCCGCGCTGCCAGCGCGTCCAGAGGTTGGCCATGAGGCGGGGCGCATAGTCGGCCTGTTGGTCGAGGTCGTTGATGGGGTCCTTGAAATCCGCGGTGGCGAAGTTGAAGCCCATGCGCCAGCCCTGGGCCAGCTGGCCCTGAAGGGCGACTTCCAGGCCCTGATCACGGATCGAGTGGGGATTGTTCTGGTAGGCCCGGATCTGCTTGCCGCCGGCGGTGACGCCCGTGGGGCGAAGGGAGATGAGCCGCTTGAGTTGGGTGTGGAACAGGGTGACATCAAGGGACCACCGCTCCCCCAGCCACCGGTAACCGAGTTCGAAGCTGTCCGCTTCCTCGGCTTTGATCGCGGTGTTTGGCTGTTGGACGTAAGCCAGGAGGGGGATGTCCCCGATCTCCGAATACTTTTCCTGGATGTTGGGGCTGCGCGAGGAGGTGAAGTAGCCCACCCGGAGGCTGGACGTGGCATCCGGATGCCAGGCGGCGGAGATCCGCGGGCTGACGCGGGATCCACCCAGGGAATCGCGTTCCGCACGGGCACCCCCGGAGAGGGTGAAGGCGCCCACATCCCAATCAAGGGAGCCGAAGCCCCCCAGGGCGCGCTCCGTGCGGCCCTCCGGGATGCCGAGGGTGCGGTTGGGGATCGAGGTGATGGTCGCGCCATCCATGCCAAGGACCACGTGAACGGCGGGATCCGGCGTCCAGTTGGTCTGGAGGGTGGCTTGGCGCACCCGGTCCGAGAAGAAATCCTGATCCGTGGCGAAGGTGGGATCGTTGGCCACGATCAGGGACCAGACTGCGAAGGAGGCGGGGTCGCCGGGCAGGGCCCGAAGGGGCTTTTTGCGGAACCGGAAGACCTTCTGCTCGAGGCGCGCTTCCGTCTTCAGATCCGGATTCCAGCTGCGCGCCCATCCCGCTTGCAGGATCTCCCGCCGCACGGATTGATCCGGCAGGATGGTGAGGGGTGCCAGGGTGGTGGCGCTGCGGCTGACCTCGTCGAAGTGTCCGGCATCGCCGTAGCCCATCATGGCCCAGAGGCGATCGGCCCCTTCCGACCATTCGGGCCGAACCAGGAAGGTCTGCTCCCGGTTGGCGGTGTCCTGGGGGATCGTGGCGTTCGTGGGGCCCACCACCTTCATGGGGTGGCCGACATCCCAGCTGGAATGGGCCGATCCTGAGAGCGTCAGCGAAAAGCGGGGGCCTCCCTGGGCTGCGAACAGCTCGCCGTGGAAGGTCCCATGATCTCCGAGGCCGAGGCGGGCGCTGCCCTCCAGCCCGGGCCGGGCCCGCTTGGTGACGATGGAGATGACCCCGGTTTGGGCGTTGGCGCCATAGAGGCTGGAAGAGGGGCCCCGCACGATCTCCACGCGCTCAATGGCCTCCAGAGGCACGGGAAGGCCGTTGAAATCCATCGGTGAAGCCATGTAGTTGAAGAGGGGCACCCCATCGACCAATACCTGGAGCGTGCGGGGATTGCCGATGGGATTCACGCCCCGGAAGGTGACGTTGGCCCGGGTGGGGAGTTCATCCCAGACCTGCACGCCCGTGGCCAGCTTGAGGATGTCGATGAGCCGGAAGACCCCGGAGGCCCGGATCTGATCCGCGGTGATCACCTCGATGGCCTGGGGGCTATCCAGGAGGTTCTGCTCCCGTTTCGAGGCGGCGATCACGGGCGTGTTCCGCAGTTCCAGGAGGGCCTTCAAATCTCCGAAGCCCGCCTGCGGGTCCTGGGCAGACAGGCACCCGGCACAGAGCCAGAGCAGGGTTCGGGATGGGGGCAACAAAGGGGCCTCGGCCTGCCTTTTCGGCCTCGGGGCCTGACCGGTAAGTTTCGCCCCGGAATGTGGGACCCTTTGGGGGTGCGCCTCCTCCTCCCCCTCCTGCTGGCCCTGCCCTCCGTGGGGCTCGGCCAGGGGACTGCTCGCCTCGAAGTGTCCCAGCCCTCCATCCGCCCGGGTCAGACGTTGCTGCTGCGGTGGTCCGCGCCGGGGGTGGGCGTGGTGCGCTTGGAGCCCGGCGATGTGCAGCTGGGGGAGGCAGGCCAGCTCACCTTGCGCCCCTCGGCCACGACGACCTACGTGTTGCGACGCGCGGATGATGGGCGCGAACTCTCCCGCGCGGTGGTGAAGGTGGATCCCGGGCTTCCCCTGGGGGAGCCCGCGCGGGTGTGCAGCTTCGATGCGAGTTCGGCCAAGGTGCTGCCGGGCGATCCCGTGGTGCTCAGCTGGGAATGCACGGGCGCCGCCAAGGTGCGCCTGGAGCCCGGAGGCCTGGAGTTGGATGGCCGCAGCTTCGTGGTGGTGACGCCCCAGGAGAACACGCGCTACACGCTCATGGTCACCAACGAGGCCGGGGGGCAGACCCGCAGCCTGGATGTGGCCGTGATGCCCACGCCCCGAGATCAGGCCCCGGCCCGCATCTGCAGCTTCACCGCGAGCCGCCTGGAGGTGCAGCCGGGCCAGCCCGTGGAACTGGCCTGGGAGTGCCAGGGCGAGGCCAAGGTGCGCCTGGAGCCGGGGGGCCTGGAACTCACGGGTCGCGAGAAGGTCACGGTGGTGCCCGACCGCACCACCGTCTACACCCTCAGCGTGAGCAACCTGGCCGGTGGCCTCAGCCGTAGCCTCGAGGTGCGCGTGCGCCCGGTGCCGGTGGCCCCCCTGGATCCCGTGGCCGCCCTGCGCCAGGGGCAGTTGGAGGAGTGCCTCCGCCTCGGCGCCGAGCGCGCCGGGAATCCCGCCAAGCCCTGGACCCTGCGCATGCTCGTGGCCTTCACGGAAGCGGGCCTGCCCCGCCTCGCCACCCAGGCGGGCCGCCGCGCGGATCGGATCACGATCCTCCCCTGGCACCGGCGGGATGGCCTCCGGGCCTGGCAAGCCTGTTGGGGCTGGTACGCCACTCGGGATGAGGCGCTGAAGGCCTGGGCCAAGGCCCCGGAGAACCTACGTCGCCTCTATTCGCCGGTGGTCCAGCGATCAGGCGCTGCCAGCTGAACGCCGAGCCCAGGGCTTAGGTCAGGAGAGGGCGCGGCCGTGGGCGGCCAGGGTGTGCTTCAGCGCCTCCTCGGTATCGGCTCGCCGGAGCCCGCCCTGATGGGCCAGCGCCATGGCCTTCGCCGGGGGGACGTTGCGATCGAGGATGAGCCAGCTGCACACCAGCGCCGACGCCCGGTTGCCATCGCCGCAGTGGATCAGGATCTTGGTGCCCCGATGCTCCTGGAGGATGGCGCGCACCCCGTCGAAATCGGCCTTGGGGGGCGCGGGGGTCACGGCGTAGCGGTAATACGCGATGCCGAGCATCTGAAGCTGGTTGCCCTCGGCGCCGTGGTGGATGCCGGGCTCGCCGTCGCGGCGCACGTCAATGACGAGCTGGATACCGGCCTGCTTGAGGGAGGCGAAGGTCTCCGCGGTGGGCGCGCCCTTGAGAACGAACACGCCAGGTGCGATCTCCAGGGAGTTGGGGATCGGGGAGGTGGGCGCCTGCATGAGCAGGGCGGGGATCAACAGAGGAAGGAGCATGGCGACCTCCTTGTGGGTCGCTTCGATGGATAGGCCCCAGGCGAGATGCATTCATCACAACCTCGTCACGGACCGCGGGCTCCCTTTTTGGGCCGCGCAAAATCGCGGGAGATTCAACCGGGGCCAAGGGGTGCGGGCTGACTCTCGGTCAGCCCTTCGCGGTCTTTTTCGCGGCCACGTAGGCCTTGGCGGCGGCTTCGGTGACGGGGCTCTTCAGGCCGGCCTTCTTGGCCAGGGCCAGGGCGGCGTCTTCGCTCATGCCCTCGTCCAGCACCCAGGTCGTGTAGAGGGCGCCGGCCACGCGGTTGCCGGAGGCGCAGTGGATCAGCACCCGCGCACCCTTGGGAAGGGCGCGCACCTTGGCGCGGAAGGCATCCAGGGCGGCGGTGGTGGGTTCGCGATCCAAGGGGCAGCGATCATAGGCGGCACCGGAGGCCTTGGTGGTGGCGGCATCGGTGCTGAAATCCCCCTCGGCGTCCGTGCGGAGGTTGATCACGTGGGTGATGCCCGCGGCCTTCAAGCCCGCGAAGGTCTCCGCGCCCGGGGTGCCCAGCACCACGAAGAGGCCGGGACGCGCTTCCACCGCGCCGGGCAGGGCCGAAGCCTGGGGCGCGAGCATGGCGGGTACGAGGAACGGCAGCAGGGTGGGATGCATGGAGCCTCCAAGGACTCATTCTCTCCCAATTCTGTGGGCCCGATCACCCTGGGTGAGCCGACACTGAAGACGGGGGTGCCCGTGACGTTGCCCCAGGAATCCAGAGCCGGACTCTCCCAAACCGAGGCCGCCGCGCGCCTCGCTTCGGAGGGGCCCAACCTGCTGCCCACGGCCCGACCTCGCACGGCCCTCCACCTGTTGGCGGAGGTGCTCTCGGAGCCCATGCTGTTGCTGCTGCTGGGGGCGAGCCTCATCTACTTCCTGTTGGGGGATCCCGGCGAGGCGATGACGATGCTCGCCTTCGTCATCCTGATCATCGCGATCTCCTTCCTGCAGTCCCGCCGCACCCAGCGCGCCCTGGAGAAGCTGCGGGACCTCTCCGCCCCCCGGGCCCGGGTGCTCCGCGATGGTGAGGCCGTGCGCATCCCCGGGGGCGAGGTGGTGCGGGGGGATCTCCTTCTGTTGGCCGAAGGGGATCGCGTGGCGGCGGATGCGCGGCTCCGCGAGGGCCTCCTGCAGCTGGACGCGAGCTTGCTCACGGGCGAATCGGGCCTCGTGCTCCGGCGCGCGGGGGACGCGGGCGAGGCCGGCGAGGTGCATGCGGGCACCCTGGTGGCCAAGGGCACGGCCCAGGCCGAGGTGACGGCCATCGGATCGCGCACGCGCATGGGCGGCATCGGACGCACGCTGGCGGAAGCCCAGGCGCCCCCCTCGCCGCTCGCCACTTCGTCACGGCGCATGGTGCGCGCCTGGGCGACCGTGGGGCTCCTGCTGGCCGTGGCGTCGATCTTCCTCTCCTGGGGCTGGGCCGGCCAGGCCCTGCTGCCCAGCCTCCTGGCGGGGCTGGCGCTGGCCATGTCCCTCCTGCCGGAGGAGATCCCCGTGGTGCTCACGGTGTTCACGGCCATGGGGGCCTGGCGCATGAGCGCGCGGGGCGTGCTCACCCGGCGCATCCCCGCCCTGGAGGTGCTGGGCTCCATCACCCTGCTCGCCGTGGACAAGACGGGCACCCTCACGCAAAACCGCATGGAGGTGGCGGAGCTCTGGACGCCCGGCGGGGGCCTGGACGTCCGCGCCGCCGGGGAGCTTCCGGAGGAGGTGCATCGTCTCGTGGAATTCAGCGTGCTCGCCACGCCCGCGGATCCCTACGACCCCATGGAAGTGGCCCTGCGGGCCTTCGCCGCGCGGACGTTGAACGGCACCGAACACCTGCACGAGGATTGGGTGCCAAAGAAGGCCTACGGCCTCACGGCGGACATCCTCGCCATGACCCTGGTCTACGCGGAGGGCGGCGGGCACCTCCTGGCCGCCAAGGGCGCGCCGGAAGCGGTGATCGACCTCTGCCACCTGCCGGAGGCCGAGGGCGCTCGGCTCCTCGCGGCGGTGGCGGAGCTGGCGGGCCGCGGCCTGCGCGTGCTGGGCGTGGCCCGGGGCACGCACCCCGGCCCCGAGCTGCCCCCCAGCCAGCACGACTTCGACTTCCAACTCCTGGGCTTCGTGGCCCTGGAGGATCCGCTGCGCCCCGAGGTGCCCGGGGCCATGGACGCCTGCCGAAGCGCCGGCATCCGCGTGCTGATGATGACGGGGGACCACCCGGAGACGGCCCTGGCCATCGCGGCGAAGGCGGGCCTGGCCGTGGCGGAGCCGCCGCTCACGGGGGAGGAGGTGGCCGCCCTGGATGATGCGGCTCTGGCCCACCGCCTGACCACGGCCACCGTCTGCGCGCGGCTGCGCCCCGAGCAGAAGCTGCGCCTGGTGACGATCCTCCAGTCCCTGGGCGAGGTGGTGGGCATGACGGGCGACGGCGTGAACGACGCGCCCTCGCTCAAGGCCGCGCAGGTGGGCGTGGCCATGGGCGCCCGGGGCACGGACGTGGCGCGGGAGACAGCGGACCTCGTGCTCGTGGACGACAGCTTCGGCAGCCTCGTGGAGGGCGTGCGCATGGGGCGGCGGGTCTACGACAACTTGGCCCGCTCGGTGCACTTCCTCTACTCCGTGCACCTGCCTCTGGTGACCCTCACCCTCGTGCCCCTCCTGCTGCGCTGGCAGCCCATCCTCCTGCCGCCCCACATCGTCCTCATCGAGCTCCTCATCGCGCCCGCCTGCTCCCTCGTGCTCGAGGCCGAAGGCGAAGGCCCGGGCCTCATGGCCCGCCCCCCGCGCGCCCGGGACGCGACCCCCTTCGGCCGGGAGGCCCTGATCCGCGGCCTCCGCCAGGGCCTGCGCGTGGCCCTGCCCCTGCTGGCCCTGGCCGCCGTGGGACGCGGCCTCGCCTGGCCGGAACCCACGCTCCGCGGCGGCGCCGTGGTGGCCCTGTTGCTGGGTTCCTTCCTCCTCGTGCTCGCCTCGCGGGGGCCCTCCCGGGAACCGAATCCCATGGTGCGCGCCCTGGCCCTCGCCGTGGGCGCCGCCCTGGCCCTGCTGCTGCTGCCGGGCGTGCGCACGCTGCTCCAGCTGGGGCCCCTGGACCTGCCTGCGTTGGGCTGGGCCTTGGGTACCGCGCTGGTGGCGGGGCTGTGGCTGTTGTTGGGGCGGAGTCGGGCGAGTCGCTGATCATCAAGGACTGCGAATTCGTCCGGGGCCGTCCTAGGGATGCGGTCGAAATGGAGGGAACGCGGAGCGATCCTCCGCGTCCGCTTTTTCTCAGAGCTGCAGCAACTTACCCCAGGGTCCCGCGTTCACCGCCTCGAAGCCCTTGGCCTTGAGGAGGGAGGTCGCCATGGCGCTGCGCGATCCGCTGGCGCAGCAGCAGAGGACGGGGCGGGCCTTGTCGAGCTCCCTGGCACGGGTGGCCAGCTGATCCAGGGGGATGTTCACGGTGCCCGGCGCGTGGCCACCGGCGAATTCGGCGGGGGTGCGCACGTCCACGAGCTGGGCCTTGCGGGCCATCAGGGCCTGGAGTTGGGCCCTGGAGGCGCCGCGGCCCTTGAACCACAGGACAGCGAGCAGGGCGAGGGGGAGGATCCAGATGAGTTCGGTCATGGGGCCTCAGATCCGGTCCAGGGCCGACTGGAGGCGGGCTTTCACTTGGGTGGCGTGAGCGGGGTCCACCTTCGAGGTGAGGGCGAAGAGCACTTCGGGATCCACGGCGCTCACGGTGACCCCGCCCGCCGTGGCGTGCACGGTGACGTTGCAGGGTAGGAAGGCTGCGAGCTGGGGCTCCACGGCCAGGGCCTCGAAGGCCACGGCGGGGAGGCAGGCGCCGAGGATGACGCGGGGGTCGGATTCCTTGCCGAGCTTGGCCTGGAAGATGGCGCGGGTGTCCATCTCCACGGGAATGCCGAAGCCCTCCGCCTGCAGGGCGGCACGGGTGCGGGTGAGCACGTCGGCGTGGTCGCCACCGGGGAAGGTGCGGTCGAGGGTGTAGGGCATGGTCAGCTCCTCACGGCTTGCCAGGGGCCGGCATTGGTGGCGGCGTAGCCCATGGATTGCAGGAAGCGGGCGGCCATGCCGCTGCGGCTGCCGGTGGCGCAGCAGAGGATCACGGGGCGGGCCTTGTCCACCTCAGGCATCCGGGCCTCCAACTGATCCAAGGGAATATTGCGGCTGCCGGGGGCGTGGCCGCCCGCGAACTCGCTAGGGGTGCGCACGTCGATGATCTGCATGGAGGACCTCAGGAACGAGAGGGGAAGGTGGCCAGCAGGCCCATGAAGGCGCCGTAGAGCGCCGCGCGTAGGGGTGTGGCGGTGAGGGGACAGGCGCCGGTGCGGCACCCCACGAGGCGGCCCCAGGCATAGCCCAGGGCAGCGCCGACGAGAATGCCTCCGGCCAGACGCAGCCAGGGGGTGGACATCAGAGGCCGCAGGTGGCGCCGGTGTCCTCCACGCCGAGCTTGCGGAGGATGCGGCTCAGGAGGCACCAGTTGGTGATGCCGCTCTGCAGGAGGTTGGCGCCCACAAAGATCGTGAGCCACACGAAGTTGGGGTGCACCCAGCGGGTGAGGGCGAGGCTGGCGAGGATCATGGTGCCGGCGGCGGAATGGACGATGCGGTCGATGGACATGGTTACTCCTGAGTGGAAGCGGGGATCGTGAGGGCGCGCCGCTGGAGGTCCGCGGCACGGCCGCGGCGGGCGAGCAGGTAATAGAGGACGGGCACGGCGAGGCGGCTGAGCAGGGTGGCGGCCACTTCACCGGCCATGAGGCTGATGGCGAGGCCCTGGAAGATGGGGTCCGCCAGCATGACGGAGGAACCCACGAGCACGGCGGCGGCGGTGAGGAGCATGGGGCGGAAGCGCACCACGCCGGCCTCCTCCACGGCGGCCTCCAAGCTCATGCCCTCGCCCAGCTTCAGCTCGATGAAGTCCACGAGGATGATGCTGTTGCGCACGATGATGCCGGCGCCGGCGATGAAGCCGATCATGCTCGTGGCCGTGAAGAAGGAGCCCAGCAGCCCGTGGGCCGGCAGGATGCCGATGAGCGAGAGGGGGATGGGCACGAGGATGACAAGGGGCACCGTGAAGCTCTCGAACCAACCCACCACGAGCACGTAGATGAGCACGAGCACGGCGGCGAAGGCGAGACCCAGATCCCGGAAGACTTCGAGGGTGATGTGCCACTCGCCATCCCACTTCAGGGCCAGGGCTTCCGTGTTGTCGGGGTGGGCGAGGCCCAGCCGGGGCACCACGGTGCCATCGGGGTTGTGGAGGGCATCCAGCTTCTGGTTGAGCGCCGACAGGGCGTAGACGGGGCTCTCGATGGCGCCCGCCAGGTCGCCGAAGACGTAGCTCACGGGCATGAGGTTCTTGTGGTGCAGGGCGGGGGCCTCGGCACCCTCCTGCACCGTCACCAGCTCCGAGAGGGGCACGGCGCCCCGCTGACCGGGGACCGTGAGTTGCAGGAGCTGATTCAGGCGGCTGCGCTGCTCCTTGGGGAGCTGCAGGATCACGGGCACCTGGGTGGCGCCGCGATCCACGTGAAAGGTGCCCAGGGGCATGCCCTGGCCCGCGGCGAAGAGGGTCTGCATCACGTGGGCCGGAGCCACGCCGTGGAGGGCCGCCTTCTCGCGATCCAGCTTGAGGCTGAGCTTGGGGCTCGTGGCGTTGAGGGTGCTGTCCACGTCCACCACGCCGTCCACCTCGGTGAAGGCTCGGCGCACCTGGTCCGCGGTGGCGCGGCGTGCTTCCTCGGTGGGGCCGTAGACCTCGGCCACCAGCGTGTCCATGACGGGCGGTCCGGGCGGGATCTCGACAATCTTGAAACGGGCGCCGGTGCCGGCCGTGAGCTTGAGCAGCTCGGGGCGCAGGCGGGTGGCGATGGCGTGGCTCTGCTCCTTGCGGTCGCCCTTGGGCACCAGGTTCACCTGCACGTCCACCATCTCGGCTTCCGCGCGGAGGAAGGAATGCCGCACCATGCCCACGAAGGTGAAGGGCGCGGCGTCCCCGGCGTAGACCTGCACATCCTTGACGGTGCCCTCCTGCATGAGGCGGCGGGCCACGGCCTGGCCCAGGGCGAGGCTCTGCTCCCGGGGCGTGCCCGCGGGCAAATCCAGCTGCACCATGAACTCGCTCTTGTTGTCGAAGGGGAGCATCTTCACCTTCACGGCGCCGCTGCCCACGAGGCTCATGGAGAGGCCCAGCAGGACGACCACGCCGACGAAGAAGCCCCAGCGCACCTTGGCCTGCGTGAGGAGGGCGTGCATGACCTTGCGGTACACCTTCGTGGACCAGCCCTCAGGCTCATCGGCTTCGGTGTGGTCTGGGGCCTGGGGCACGGCGGTGCGGGTGGTGGCGGGATGCAGGCCCGAGTCATCGACCTCCGGAAGCTGGGCCTCCTTCTTGAAGATGATGAGCGAGGCCCAAGGGCTGATCACGAAGGCGATGACCAGGCTGAAGATCATGGCCAGGCTGGCGCCCACGGGGATGGGCCGCATGTAGGGGCCCATGAGGCCGCGCACGAAGGCCATGGGGAGGATGGCGGCGATGACGGCGAACGTCGCGAGGATGGTGGGATTGCCCACCTCGTCCACGGCCTCCACCACCAGCTGGGCGAAGGGCTTGCGTGGCCCGGGCAGGTGGAGGTGGCGATGGATGTTCTCCACCACCACGATGGCGTCGTCCACCAGGATGCCGATGGAGAAGATGAGGGCGAAGAGCGTCACCCGGTTCAGCGTGTAGCCGAAGAGGTAGGTGAGGAGCAGGGTGAGGGCCAGGGTCACGGGCACGGCGATGCCCACCACGGCGGCGGAGCGCCAGCCCATGGCCAGGCCGATCAGGGCGATGACGCTCAGGGTGGCGATGAGCAGGTGCTCGATGAGCTCGTTACTCTTCTCGCCGGCGGTCTCCCCGTAGTTGCGGGTGACCGTGAGGTTCACATCACCGGGGATGAGGCCGCCCTTGAGGGCCTCCACCTTGGCCAGCACGACTTCGGAGAGGTGGGTGGCATTGGTGCCCTTGCGCTTGGAGAGCGTGACAGTGACGGCGGGGGTGAAGGTGCCCTGCTCGCCATGCAGCACGTAGCTGGGCTCGGCTTCGGGAGCATCGGTCACCTTGGCCACGTCGGCCAGGTAGAGGGGGCGGCCATTGCGCACACCCACCACGAGGCGCTTCAGCTCGGAGGCTTCCATGAGGAAGCCGCTGGCTTCCAGGGCGGTGCTGCGGTTGCCAGAGACGACGGATCCGGCGGGCAGCTGGGCTTCGGCGCTTTGGAGGGCGGGCATCAGCTCGCCCAGGGACATCCCCAGGGATCGGAGCTTGGCGGGGTCGGGCTCGATGCGCACCTGGCGCTTGGCCCCGCCCACCACCTTCACCTGGGCCGTATCGGGCACGGTGGCGAGTTCACGGCTCAGGGCCTCACCGAGGGCGCGGAGCTGGCCGGGGGTCTCCTTCTCTCCGTGCAGGGTGAGGGTGAGGAAGGGCACGTCGTCGATGGTGAGCAGCTTCGCCACGGGTTTCATGGCGCCGGAGGGCAGCAGGTCGGCGTTGGCCTTGAGCTCCTGGTGCACCTTCACCAGGCTCTCCTCCTGGGGCTCGTTCACCTTGAAGCGGACGGTGATGAGGGCGAGGCCGGGGCGGGAGACGCTGTAGAGGTATTCCACGCCGGGGATGCCCCAGAGGCGCTTCTCCATGGGGGTGGTGACCTGGCTCTCCACTTCCTTGGGCGAGGCGCCGGGGTAGGGGATGTAGAGATCCACCATGGGGACGACGATCTGGGGTTCCTCCTCGCGGGGCGTGAGCACCACGGCGAGCCCACCCAGTAGGATGCTGGCGAAGACGAGGAGCGGGGTGAGCTTGCTCCGCAGGAAGCCCTTGGCGAGCCGGCCCGCGAGGCCGAGCTTGAGGTCACTTGCCACGGTTCACCTCGCTGGAGATGGAGATGGGCTGGCCATCCTTGAGGTTGGCGGGATCCGCGATGACCCGCTCGCCGGGGTTCAGGCCCGCGCGCACTTCCACGGTCGAGCCGCCGCGCTCGCCCAGGGAGAGCCAGCGCAAATGGGCTACGCCGCCCTCGGCCACGAACACGCCGGAGAGTTCGCCGCGCTGGAGGAGGGCGCTGAGGGGTACCCGCACGGCCTCACCGCTCGGGGCGGTGGCACCGGGTACTTGGATGCGGGCGAAGGCGCCACCGGACAGGCCGGAGGGGCTCAGCACCTTGGCGCGCAGGGCGCGGCGGTGGGTGAGGGCGTCGCCGCCCACGGCCAGGGCCGTGATCTGGGCTTCACCCTTGCGTCCATCCACCTCGAAGGGCACCTTGCGGCCCACTTTGAGATGGCTGGCTTCGCCTTCGGAGAGGCTGGCGGTGAGTTCCGCGGCTCCGCTGCCTTCCAGGGTGAGGAGGGGCTGGCCGGGGCCCACGAAGGCGCCGAGCTGGACATCGCGGCGCTGCACGGTGCCGGCGAAGGGGGCGCGGATCTGGGCGAAGGCCAGCTGGCCCTTCACGCCCGCCACGGCGCCTTCGGCGGCGGCCTTGTTGGAGGCCGCCATTTCCAGTTCGCTGGGGGTGGCGGCGCCCTTGGCCTGAAGGTTCTGGATTCGGGTGTGGTGGGCGGTGGCGGCGTCACGGGCGCTCTCGGCGGCCCGGAGCTGGCCCAGCAGGTCGCCGGCTTCCAGTTCCAGCAGCAACTGCCCGGCGGCCACGCGGGCGCCCTCGGAGACGTGGACGGCCTTCACGGTGCCCGCGAGGCGGGTGCTGAGGGTGGCCTGGTCCGCCTTGTTGAGGCTGGCGGGGACCCAGCCGTCCTGGCTGGAGCCAGTGGCGGCCACGAGGCGCACGGCGACGGTGGGGAGTACGGGGGCCTGCTTGGGCTCGGCCTTGCCGCAGGCGAGGGCGCCGAGGAGGAGGGCCGTGGCGGGGATCAGGGTCTTGGCGTTCATTCGGTCACTCCTTCGATGGGCGTTCCAAGGGCGAGGGCGCGCTGGGCGTGGGCCGTGCGCAGCTCCAGCAGGGTGGCGAGGCGGAAGGCGCGGGCGCCGGCGAGGGCGCTCTCGGCATCCAGCAGTTCGGTGAGGGGCAGGAGGCCTTCGCGGTGCCGGGCCTGGCGCAGTTCGCGGGCTTCTTCAGCCGCGGCGAGGCCCTCTGCGGCGGCGCGCACCTTCGCTTCCGCGGTAGTGACGGCGCCTTCGGCCTCGGTGGTCTCGCGGGCGGCCTGGGCCTGCTGCCACCGCTGGGCCAGCTCGGCGGCCCGAGCCCCGGCGCGGGCCGCCTGGGTCTTCTTGGTATCGCCGAAGGCGAAGGTCCACTTGGCGCCGATGGATGCGGTGGTCCAGCTGCCCCCGGCGGCGCCGAAGGTCTCCCGGGCGGTGCCCACGGTGAGGTTCAGGCCCACTTCGGGCTTGAGGCTGCCGCCCACGGCCTGGGCGTAGGCACGGGCGGCGTCGGTCTGGAGGCTCGCGGCGCGCAGATCCGCGCGCTGGCCGGAAGGGCCGGCCGCGGGGACGGGGGTCTCCAGGGCGGTGGTGAGGTGGGCGGGGGCGGCGGCGCCCATGAGGAGGGCCAGGCCGGAGCGGGCGCTGGCCTCCTGTCGGCGGGCCTCAGCGAGACCGGCCTCGGCCTGGGCGCGCCAGGCCTTCACGCGGGCCAAGTCGGCCTTGAGCATGAGGCCCTGATCCACCCGGGCGGCGACGAAGGCCTCGGTGCCCTGGGCCGTCTTGAGGGTGTCCTCGGCGTAGGTGACCCCTGCGGCGGCGGCCTGGGCGCCGAAGTAGGCTTGCACGACGGCAAGGGCCACCTGCTGCTTGCGGTGGGCCTGTTGGGCGGCCTCGGCCGAAGCCAGGGCGTTGGTCGCCTTGCGGGCGGCCGTGATGCGGCCGCCCGCGTAGAGGGGCTGCTGCAGCGTGAGGCTGCCGCCGAGCCCGCTCACGGCGTCGGGGTGGTTGAGGGAGGCGGGGTTGAAATCCGAGGCCTGGATGCGCGCCTGGTTCAGCTTCATGCCGAAGGCCATCATGGGCTCATCGGTGCGCATCCAACCCGCCTGGGCTTGCAGCGTGGGCAGGAGCATCGCGGAAGCGGCTTCAGAATCCAGGCGGGCGCGATCCACCATGGCCTGGCCGGCCTGGAGGCCGGACTGTTTGGACCAGGCGGATCGCAGGGCCTCGGGCAGGGAGAGGTCCTGCGCATCCGTACCCGGGTAGGCACCCAGGGGAGCCACCAGCAAGGGCAGGGCAGAAAGGGGAAGGAGGAGTCGATGGATCATCAGGGTCTCCGTGGAATCAGCGGATCTCGCGCCACTGGGTTTCGGCGCGGTCGAGGATGAAGGTGCACACCAGGCCGCAGACACTTCCGACCATGGGCTGGATGGCCTCGAACTGGGCCTGGTTGCCCTGGGCCATGCGCTTCACCAGACCTTCCCGTTGGAGGAGGGCCAAGTGCTTCGAGGCGTTGGGGATGGAGAGGCCGGCTTGGCGGGCGAGCTCGCCCTGGGGCAGGGAGGCCCCCGCCGCCAGGAGCACTTGCAGCAATCGCAGGCGGGAGGGGTCCCCCAGGGCCTTGAAGAGGCTCCCCGCCTGGTGCAGCAGGGGATCCCCCGCGCCTTCCAGGCCGGCGGTCTTGCAGAGTGGCTTGCGTTCGGAGGACATCGGTCGAACACCTCTGTGAATAATTGAATAACCAAATTCGAATATAGACAAGCAAAAAAATGCGGCCCTATTTCAGGGCCTTGTAACTCGCCTTGACCCGGTCGGTGACATGTCCGCACACCAGATCGCAAAGCTGGGACACCAAGGGCAGGATCGGGCTGAAAAAGACCGTGTTGCCCTCCTGCTCACGGGTGACCAGGCCGACCCGGACGAGGCAGGCCAGGTGCTTGCTCGCGTTGGCCTGGCTGAGCTCGGCCTTCTCCGCCACGGCGCCCTGGCTCAGGGGCTTCTTGGCGTCGAGGAGGGTGCGGAGGATCCGCAGGCGGGATTGATCCCCAAGGGCCCCGAAGAGCCCGGAGACTTCGCCGATCATCGTGTCGTTGAGGCCGTGCTTCATGAGGATCACCCACTTGCACAAACAGTAATATTCCAGGTGGGTTAAGTCAAGGCGCCGGGGTGGATTTCCCGTCACATCAAGCGGGCCGCCTCTTGTGCCCACTCCCTGGAAGCCTATTCCTGAGAGCGACCCGGCGCCATGGCATGGCCATGCGCCGTGGAGGCGCCGGACCCTGGTGCGGCTCCGGCGCCTTCGACCCGGTCTCAACTTCCCACCATGGAGGCGCCCATGCGTCAGCTCTCTTCTGGTTTCATCGCTTTCTCCCTCGCCCTTCCCTTGCTTGCTCAAGGAGGACCTCCCACCTCGGCCCCCAGGGGCTCCGGTCAGGCGCGGGTGTACCAGGCCGATCGGGAAGTCTCGCTCAAAGGGACGGTGACGGAAGTGGAATCCGTTCCCATGGGCCGGGCCACCGGCGTTCATCTCAAGGTGAAGGTCGAAGGCACGGCGTGGGCGGTGCACCTTGGCCCATCCTGGTTCCTGGCCGACGGGAACTGGACCTTCGCGAAGGGGGACGAGATCGCCTTCACCGGCGCGAAAAGCGGGGCGGGGGACGGGGAATTCATCATCGCCCGGGAAGTGACCCTGAAGGGCAAGACCCTCACCCTCCGCGACAAGGCGGGCGTTCCGGCCTGGAGTCGGCGGGGGCGGAAATCCTGAACCCTCAGCTGGGGTCCAGTGGAAAGGCCGCCTCGAGGCGGCCTTTCCATGGCTCGTGGGGGCGGGTTCGGAAGGTCCGAAATTGGATGCGCGTCGGATCTGGGATGGCATGAGATCAGTGGTTCGGATGGATTTAAATTCCAAATTAGTTATACAAACATATGATCTGAATCACGGACGATTCCGCGCGAGACGCGCATCTTGAACCTCGCAGGCCCACCGGCTGCAGTCATTCCCACCCATCCCGCGCACACGCTGAATTTGGCCCGATCGAGGCTGGATAAGCTACGCCGCGCCCAGGAATCCTCTGGAAAGGAACCCCATGCGAAGCTTCCGTATCCTTTCGCTCGGCCTCTCGGCCCTACTCCTCCTGCTCGGGGCATCCGTGCAGGCCGGAGAAGGCAAGGGCAGCGACACCAAAGGCAAGTTCTACTTCAAGAAGTCCTGCAAGGCTTGCCACGTGGATGGTGGCTCCGCCAAGGCCTTGACGCCCCTCTCGAAGACCCAGGGCCAGTGGAAGAAGTTCTTCGAGGCCGGCAAGCACAAGGGGGAGGCGTTGACCCCCAAACTCGGCACCCCCGAGCAAATGCTCGACATCAAGACCTTCCTCATCAACCACGCCTCCGATTCCCCCCAGCCCGAGACCTGCGGCGGCTGAGCCGCCCCGCCCCGAATTCCCGCGAAGTCACTCACCCCCGGCGGGGTGGCCCGAGGCCTGCCCGTCTTCAGGAGAACCCATGTCCCTCACCCGCATCGCCCGACTCACCCTCGCCGGCCTGACACCCCTGGCCCTCATGGCCCAGGAACCGCCCAAGGCCGAGGAACTCGCCCGGCAACTTCAGGAATTGAAGGCCCTGGTGTCCGCGCTGGAAACCAAAGCCAAGGAACAGGAAGCCATCGTCACCAAGGTGGAGACGAAGGTGGCTCAGAACGGCATCAATTGGGGCGGGGATCTCCGCACCAAGGTGGAAAGCAGCACTTGGACCTTCAAGCCCTACCAGCAGTTCATGGGCTTCGTGCCCAACCCAGGCCCTGGTCCCATGACGGGCATGCCCATGCCCGTGGCCCAGCAAGTGGATGGCCAGGATTGGAAGAACGACGCCCAGTGGTCCACCCGCCTGCGCCTGCGCATGAACATCCCCGTGTCCGAGCACGGGAAGATCATGGGGCGCCTCACCATGTACAAGGTGCATGGTGGCGCCGACGTGCCGGTGTTCAACGGTTCGCCCAACACCGTGTCCAGCAGCTTCAACAGCGGCAAGGTGCCCACCAATGACGTGCTGCACGTGGAGCGGGCCAGCTTCGTCTACGACTGGACCCAGGTTGGCGTGCTCTCCATCGGTCGCCAGAACACCTCCGACGGACCTCCCTTCGAAGTGCGGGAAGGCACGGAACGCCAGGCCACCCCCCAGGCCCTCGCCGTGAACGCCACGGTGGATGGCCTCGGCTTCAAGTTCCATTTGGACCAACTGGGCCTGCCCGAGGGTTCCCTGTTGGGCCTCTGCTACGGCGTGGGCTACGAGAGTGGCTTCGGCGGGGGCGGCCAGGTGAAGCGCAATGCGGCCGTGGTGGGCATGAACTTCTCCACCGGCAACCTCCAGGTCAACACCATCGGTCCCCTCAAGGACAGCACGGTGCTGGGCGCCATGTTGGACATCCCCTTCATGTTCGAGGGCTTCGGCACCGTGCACGCGGCCAATGTCTACCTGGGTTTCAACCGCTTCGGGAACATGACGGACATCCCCTACGGCAGCCTCAACAACTTCCCCGTCCCCGCCATGGCGGGCATGGGCGGCATGGCCAGCAGCCAGTACGTCACCGCCACGGCCAACGTGGGCGACATGGATCAGTGGACGGCCACCTACAAGCACAAGGTGGGCGACACCTTCACCTGGTTCGCCAGCTTCGGCCACATCAAGAGCAACCCCAACGGCAAGGTCAGCCAGTACGGCGCCTATTGGGACATGCCGCCCGCCTATGGTGGCGCGGGCACCCAGCTCACCGGCTTCGGGGGCCTGTTGGGCGATCCCATCCATAGCAAGACGGGCAGCGCCTACTACCTTGGCTGGCGTTGGGATCCCACGCCGACCTTCGGATTCGGCGTGGAGTTCAACCACGGTTCCCCGAACTGGTTCACCTACAGCCCCGCCACCGGTGAATCCACGGAAAAGCTGGGCACCCGAGGCGATGTCTGGGAGGGCTACCTCCACTGGCAGTTCGCCAAGAACACCTCGCTGAAACTCGGCTACCTCGACACCAAGTACTCCACCGCCTTCAGCGGCTGGCACATCGCGCCCATGCCCCTGGAGAACTTCAAGCTCGATCAGAACCCGATGATGCAGTACGCCTTCCCCGCCGCCATCAAGACCACGTACCTGGCGTTGGAAGTGAAGTTCTAGTCGGAAACAAGCTGCAGGCCAGGAGCGCACCATGGAACGACGCACCTTCATTGAACTGCTGGGGGCCGGCTCGCTGCTGGTGCCGCCCCTGGCCTGCAAACTTCGGGGGCCCATCGCCGTGGGGCCCACGAATCTCAACGGCATCCCCACCACCTGTGAGCTCTGCCCCAACAAGTGTTCGTTGCTGGCGGTGGTGAAGGAGGGCCGCCTCGCCAAGCTGAATCCCAATCCCGAAAATCCGAAATCGAGGGCCATGCTCTGCGCCCGCGGCAACGCGGCCATCCAGCAGGTCTATGATCCCGACCGGCTCAAGCAGCCGCTCATCCGGGCCGGCGAGCGGGGCGAGGGCAAGTGGCGGGCCGTCTCCTGGGAGGAGGCCTTCGATTTCTCCGCGAGCAAGCTCAAGGCGGTGAAGGACAAGCACGGGCCCGAAGGCAGCCTCTGGTCCAGCACGGAGGGCTTCCAGGAGGTGTTCTTCAAGAACCTGGGGCAGGCCTTCGGCAGCCCCAACGTCATGCGCCATCCCACGCTGTGCCTGGCCTCGATGACGCTGGCCTACAGCACCACCTTCGGCACGGTGCCCAGTTTCGACTTGCTCAACGCCGACTACGTGATCATGGCGGGCGCCAACCGCTTCGAGAGCATCATCACGCCCGACACCATGGACCTCATCGGCGGCACCATGGAGCGCAAGGCGAAGCTCATCTACCTGGATCCGCGCTTCACGGTGACCGCCTCCAAGGCTGACGAGTGGCACCCCATCAAGCCCGGCACCGACCTCGCCTTCATCCTCGCCATGCTGAACGTGATCCTCACGGAGGAGCGCCACGACAAAGCCTTCGTGGAGGGCTACACCGTGGGGTTCGAGCAGCTCCTGGAGCATGTGAAGTCCTACACGCCCGCCTGGGCGGAGCAGGAGACGGAGATCCCGGCGGCGGACATCACCCGCATCGCCCGCGCCTTCGCAGATGCCGCGCCCCGGGCGGTCTTCTACGCCGGTCGCCGCTCCAGTTGGTACACCAACGACTTCCAGATGCGCCGTGCCCAGGCGATCCTCAACGCGGTGGTCGGCAACTGGGACCGCGAGGGCGGGATGGTTCCCAATCGCAAGGTGGCGAAGGGCGAGTTCATGTTCATGCCCTGGGACGATCCCAAGGCCTCCCGGGTGGACGAGGTGGAGAAGGCCTTCCCTCTGGCGAACGCGAAGGACGGCGTGTACTTGCCGCTCAGGGAAAACGTCCTCAAGGGCACGCCCTATCCGGTGAAGGCCTGGATGATCTACAAGCAGGATCCCATGCACGCCCTGCCGGATCAGGGGAAGACCCTGGAGATGATCAGGCAGATGGACTTCGTGGGCGTCGTCGACATCGCCATGAGCGATACGGCCTGGTACGCCGACGTGGTCTTCCCCGAGAGCCACTACCTGGAGCGCACGGATCCCATCGAGGTCATGCCCGGCATCTGGCCTGCGGCGGTCTACCGGCAGCAGGCGGTGAAGCCCCTGCACGATACCAAGCCCATGTTGGAGATCGCCCAGGGGCTTGCCAAGCGCTTGGGACTCTCGGATTACTTCGATTACACCATTGAGCAGTGGGTGGAGGCGGAGGCCAAGGAACTGCCCGTGCCCAACGGCATGGAGCACATGAAGAAGCATGGGGTGGTGGGCTTCGAGAAACCCAAGTACGGAACCACGCGCAATCCCGTGCACCGCTTCGTCACCAAGAGCGGCAAGATCGAGCTTTTCTCCGAGCGGCTCCAGGAGGCGGGCCATGATCCCCTCCCGGTCTATGCGGCCCCCGCCCAGCCTCCGCCCAACAAGTTTCGGCTGATCCTGGGCCGCAAGGCCACCATCACCCACGCGGCCCTCACCAACCTGCCTTGGCTCAACGAGCACAACCGCGAAAACGACCTCTGGATCCACCCGGAGCCCGCCGCCCGCCTCAACATCCAGACCGGCGACTTGCTGGAGGTTTCCAGCACCGCGGGGGCCGTGAGGATCAAGGCGCGGGTGACGCAGGAGATCCGGCCGGATTGCGTGTTCATGCTCCATGGGTTCGGCAAGAAGTCGGCCTGGCTACGCCGGGTCCACAACGTTGGCGCCGCGGATTCGATCTTGCTGGAAACCGCCTGGGATAAGGTGAGCGGCAACGCGGCCCTGCACGAAACCTTCGTGAAGATCGGAAAGGTGTAGGCCATGGCCACGAAGACGAAACGCTACGCGATGGTGATCGACTCCAAGAAGTGCATCGACTGCAAGGCCTGCGTCGTCGCCTGCAAGGCCGAAAACAAGGTGCCCGAAGGGGTGTTCCGCAATTGGATCGGCGTGGAGCGCTCTGGGGAATATCCCAAGCTCCGCATGACCTTCGAGCCCGAGCAGTGCCACCACTGCACCGAGCCGAGCTGCGTCCGCGTGTGCCCCACGGGCGCCTCTTTCCAGCGCGAGGATGGCATCGTCCTCGTGAACTACGACGACTGCATCGGCTGCAAGTACTGCATCATCGCCTGCCCCTACGAGGCCCGGTACCACAACCCCGAGACCCACACGGTGGACAAGTGCACCTTCTGCGCCCACCGCGTGGACAAGGGGGATCTCCCCGCCTGCGTGGAGACCTGCCCCAGCAAGGTGCGCGTCTTCGGCGATCTCAACGATCCCAAGAGCCCCTTGCATCAGCTGCTGGCCACCCGGCGCCATGAAGTGAAACATCCCCAGACCGGCAACGGTCCTCAGCTGTACTACCTCCTTTAGGGATTGGCCATGCGCGAACCGGTCTGGGAATTTCTCATCGTGAATTACCTCTTCCTCGGGGGCCTCTCCGCGGGATTGTTCTTCGTCTCCGGCCTCGCCACGTGGCTTCAGGACAAGGATGGGCATCCCGCCCACCCGGCGCTGGCCCGCCTTGGCGCGATGCTGGCGCCCTGGCCCGTGAGCCTCGGCTCGGCCCTCCTCATCCTCGACCTGGGCAAGCCCCTCCGATTCTGGAAGCTCTTCCTCCATGTACGGTGGCGGAGCCCCATGTCCATCGGCAGCTGGCTGCTGGTAGCCTTCACGATCTTGAGCATGGCCTACCTCTGGTCCTGGCTGGAGCCGGACACGCGGGCGCGGCTCCTATCCAAGGTGCCTCGAAGGTTCTATCCGAAGCTCCCCGGATTCCTGCGGGCTTGGCTGGAAGCCGATGGCACGTCCCGACGCCGCCTCATGGCCCTGGTGGGCATGCCCATGGCCGTGGGGGTGGGCATCTACACCGGCGTGCTCCTGGGCGCCGTGCAGAGCCGGCCCTTCTGGAACACGAACCTGGTGGCCCAGATGTTCCTCTTCAGCGCCCTCAGCTCCGGCGCCGCCACCCTGGTGATCCTCCGGCTGCTGGGCAAGGACAAACCGGAACTGAAGGAGCTGCGCTTCCTCTACTCCCTGGACATCGTGCTCATGGGGTTGGAGCTGTTCATCGTGCTGCCCTACCTCATCCACGGGAACCTCAGCACGCTGGCGGTGAAGCAGGCCCTGCAACAAATCATGGGCGGCGGTTACACCTGGGTGTTCTGGGGCCTCTTCCTGGGCATGGGGCTCCTCGTCCCGCTGGTCATTGAACTCTGGGAGTACCGGCCCGTGCTCTTTGGGCGAGGTGAGTTCCATGTCGATCGGCGCTGGGCGCTGGCGGCAGGCGGGCTCGTGCTGGTGGGTGGCTACACCCTGCGCTACGTCTTCGTCTTCGCCGGACAGGCTACGGGGTTCTGATGCGCGCGCCACTGCCTGAGCTGCTTGAATCGTTGGCGTATATCTTCGGAACGCCTGGCGGCTTCCCCCGCGAGACCTTCGCGGCCACCGCCTCCGCGAAGTGGGCCAGCCGCCGGCTCGCCACGGCCCTCCGTCGGCTGGCGGAGGCCCCTCTGGAGGGCCTGGACGTGGCCTATGCCGACCATTTTCTCTACAGCTCCTGGCAGCCGGTGCTCCACCTGGAAGCCTCGGTGTACCGCCATGGCCACCTCTGCGATCAGGACATTCTGGCGGACCTGAAGGACCTGCACCGGCGGATGGGCGTCTCGCTTCCTCCCGGGCGTTGCCCGGATCACCTCGCCTCGGGCTTGGAATCCCTCGCCAGGGGGCTCCGGAACCTGGGGGGTCGGGGCTGGAGCCGCGAGCGAGAAGCGGCCGTGAGGACCTTCGCCCACCGCCACCTCCTGCCCCAGGCAAAGGGCCTCCTTCGCGTGGGGAATCAACGTCCGATGCATCCCGTCTTCGAGGGTGCCCTCGAAGCCGTTGCGCTCGTCGTGGCCGAGATCCTGGAGGCCCTGTCGGAGGACACGGCGTTTACATGCAGGCCTTCTTGCACTTCATGATGGCCTGGACGCACTTGCTGGAAGCCTCGAAGAACGGGCCGTCCAGCACCGCCGAGGCACCGGCCTTATCCCCGGCCTTGGCCTTGGTGGCCACTTCTCCTGCGGTTTTGTGGAAATGGGCGTGCGTGGCCTTCAGTTCCTGGAACTCGGGCTTCTGGCCCATCTGGGCCTGGCCTTCGCGGTGGATCCACTGGCCCAGTTCGCACTGGTTGTCCTTGCTGACCACGGCGGGATCGAGGCTCTCCTTGCTGCTGCCGTCGATCTGGCTCCGGAGCCGGGTCTTCCATTTCTGATGGGCGGAGATGGCGTCTTCGAAATTCATGGGAACTCCTGGGAACGGTTAATGGATTGCTTCGGGTGCGGCCAAGGCATGGGCCGGATTCCCGGACGGAGGAGCTTCGACACAGGCTTCCTGGCACCGGCGCAGGGCGTCCATCACGTCGATGGAGGCGCGGTAGAAGGGGCCATCCAAGGCCAGGCAAGCCCCGTGGGGGTCCCCTTCCTTGGACTTCCGGAGGACTTCCTCGGCCACGCGGTGGAACTGGGCGTGGCTCCGCTTCATGGCCTGGAATTCCGGTTTGGCGGACATCGTCGCCCCACCTTCCCCGTGAATCCACCGGCCCAGCTCGCAGAGGTCATCCCGGCCGATGACGTCGGGGTCGAGCATCTCTGTACTGGATCCGTCGATGTGCAGCCGCAGGTGGGATTTCCACTTCCGGTGGGCCGCCACGGCTTCTTCGAAATCCATTCAGACCTCACGGCGGAGGGGGGTCCTCCTTCCACCTCGCATCGTAGGGACCACGAGGTGCCTTAAGTCCACCTGAACCCTTTGTGCCTGGGGTCAAAATTCCCGAATCCAGCTTGGAAGGCGGGCGGAGCTATCGGCGCCGGAGCTCCGGAAGGGCGGTGGGGGCCCAATCGGGCCGGGCCACCAGCCGCAGGATCACGGAGCCATCCCTGGAGTTGAAGTCGATTTTCATGGCCCGGTTGCCTCCCACTTCCTTGGCCAGGATCGGGATGCCGTGGGCGGACAGCGTCTCCTCCGCAATCGTGATGTTGCGGGTTCCCACGGGGAAGAGGCCTGGCGAGTAATTCACCACGTTGGCCCCACCGAACACCTTCGCCACCAAATCCCCTTTCCGGCTGCCGAGGGTGCTCAGATTCCGGATCAGCCGTTCGATGGCGATGTCCCCGTACATGGGGGTGGGAAGGCCCCGGCCCTGCCAGAGGGGCAACATGAAATGGTTCATGCCCCCCACCTTCAGGCGGGGATCCCACAGGCAGACGGCGACGCAGGAGCCGAGGAGGGTGCTGATCAGATGCTCCTCCCGATGCGCGAACACCATGCTCGGATTGAGCACGTGGGTCGGCACCTTGGCGGTCGGAGGCGGCACGTCTAGAGTTCCTTCGGCGCATCGAAGATGAACATGTTCCCTTCGAAGGAGGTGGTGTTGGTCTCATCCATCGCCGCGAATTCCGGGAAGGTGCAGGTGAACCGCGCCCCTTGGCCGAGGTTCGAATCGACCTCGATCGTCCCGCCCAGGAGATCCATGAGGGCCCGGGTGATGGCGAGGCCCAGGCCGGGGCCCTGGTGATCCGAAATGGTTCCGGTGGCCACCGTGCGGAAGCGATCGAAGATGAGGGTCTGATCCTCCTCGCGGATGCCGATGCCTCCATCCTGGATCTCCACGGAGAGGGCCCCTTGGCGGAGGGAGGCGCCGATGCGCACCTCGCCGCCGCTGGGGCTGAAGGCGATGGCGTTGGCGACGAGGTTCGCGAGGGCGGTCCGCATCAGCTCGGCATCGGTGCCGAAGAGGAGGGTGCCTTCCCGGGCCTCCCCTGTAAGGGTGAGCCGGATGGATCGGGCTTCCGCGGTCTGGGCGAAGGTGCCGACGAGGTTGGCCAGGATGGAGCCCACGTCGACGCGGGTCACCTTGGGGGTGCAGGTGCCGGCTTCCAGATCCGCGGCGGCGAAGATGTTGCGGATCTGGAAATCCAGGTAGCTGGCCTCCCCACTGATGAGGCCGGCCAGGGTGCGTGCCTGCTCCAGGGAGACCTCGCCTTGGTGGATGTTCTCGGCGAGGCCGATGATGGCCGTGAGCGGGTTGTTGATGACGCTCCGCATCGTGGCCAGGAAGTGCCCATGGAGTTCCTCCGAGACGCGGAGCCGGTCATTGATCTTCACCAATTCCCGGTTCAGCACCTTGGCCTCCTCCAGGGCCATCTGCAGGTTGCTGTTCTTCTCCCGCAACTGGGCTTGGAGGGCGGCCAGGCCGAACTGGTACTTGACCCGCAGGGCCAGCTCGTCGATCCGGAAGGGGCGTTGCAAGTAGTCCACGGCGCCCAGGTCGAAGGCCCGGGTCTTGTCGACCACCTCCTCCCGGCCGCTCATGAAAATCACGGGTACAGCCGCGAACTGGGGGTCGGCCTTCAGGGCCCGGCACACCTCGAAGCCATCCATCCCGGGCATGGTGATATCCAGCAGGACGAGCCCCGGCAGGGCCTCCCGCGCGAGGGCCAAACCCTCGGGGCCGCTGGTGGCGACCTGGACCTGGTACCCCCGCCGGGTCAGGGTTTCGGCCACGAGGCTCAGGTTGTCCGCGGCGTCATCGATGACGAGGACCATCTGCACGTCGGCGGAGGGTTCCATGGAAGCTCCTTCAAGGCGGTTGGGGATTCAGCTGCCCGCGGGAAGGGGGGTGCCGCGGAGGTCCGGATGTATGCTGAGGGCCGCACCCCGGAGATCCCATGTATCGGCACATCGATGATTTCCTTTCCATCTGGCGTGAGGAAGCTGCCAAGACTCTGGAGTTCTTCGACGCCATTCCGGATTCGGCGGCGGGCGCCGCGGTGGCCGAGGGGCACCGCGATCTGCGCCGCATGGCATGGCACCTGTGCGAAACGCTCGTGGAGATGCCCGCCCACATGGGCTTCCAGGTCGCGGGCTTCCCGGGCGAACCCATGTCGACTCCCGCACCAGCCACCATGAAGGCCATCCGCGACGTCTACGCGGCCCTGAACGCGAGCCTCCTTGCCCAGGTGGCGACCCGCAACGATATGGCGTTGGCCGCCACCTACCCTTTTTACGGACAGACTTGGACGGGGGCCCTGGCCCTGCACATCCTCGTGAGCCACCAGACCCACCACCGGGGGCAGATGAGCGTGCTCATGCGGCAAGCGGGCCTGAAGGTGCCGGGGGCTTACGGGCCCGTGAAGGAGGAATGGGCGGGCCTGGGCATGCCGGTACCGGAGGTCTGAACCCTCAGGCATGCTCCCCTTCGGTGAGGATCAGCCACTGGAGGTAGGCGAGGGCGATGTTGTAGAGAAGCCCTTCCATCACAGCCACGGCCACGGAGATGGAGAAGTCCCCTTCCGCGGGCAGGAAGACGGCCACGCCGGTGCGGCCCAGGTAGAACAGGGCATGGCCGGCGATCACCGAGGCGGTCACCCCCCTCAACTGGGGGGAAATCCGCCGGAGGCCCTGATAGGCCCAATAGGCGGTGGCGGTGTGGATCACGGCCTCCAACAGAGAGAAGAGGATCAACCGGGCGAGGCCATCGTGCTCGCCCCCCACGGCGAAGAAGAGGATCAGGTAGGTGGCCACGGGGATCAGCACGAGCCAGACGGGTGCCCCCTTCCAGCGGATCCGCAGCCACCCGAGGGCCTGCAGGCCCGCGGCCAGAAAGAAGCCGGAGTTCAGCACGGCGAAGGTGCGGATCTGCAAGGGGGATACATGCAGCTGGGGCCAGGCGAGCGGCAGCGAGAGGGCGAGCAGGGTGAGTGAAGCCACCCAGAAGCTGGCGAGCCAAGGGCGCACCCAGGGGAAATTCGGCAATGGGCGCAAACCGAGGGTGAGCCCCGTCGCCAGCAAAAAGAGGGCGACCCCCGAAAGGGTGCCCAGGTTCGCGTACACGAGTTCCATGCCCCCTTCATCGGCAACTCTGCCTGGCGCGTGAAAAACAATGCGCTCCTAGGTGGGCAGTCCCACAAAGAACGTGGTGCCCTGGCCCAGTTCCGTCTCGAAGCCGATGCTCCCGCCCATGTGCTCCACCATGCGCTTGGCGATGTAGAGCCCCAGGCCGGCGCCGCCCTGGGCCCGGGTGGTGCCCGTCTCCGCTTGGGCGAACTTCCCGAAGATCTGCGCGCGGAAGGCCTCGGGGATGCCGGGCCCGCGGTCGATGACCTCGATGCGGATCCGCCCGGGGAGCGCCTGCAACCGCACGCGCACGGCGGCCCCTGGGGGGGAGTGCTTCGCCGCGTTGGAGATGAGGTTGGTGAGCACCTGCTGGAGGCGATCGGGATCCGTGCGCAGGGGGAAGGCTTCGCCCGCCGGCGCCTCCAGGGCCAGGCGTACGCCCAAGGGGCCCGCGAAGGGCGTGAGGGCGGCGAGGGCATGCTCCACCAGCTCGCGGGCGTCCACGGTCTGGAAGTGGTATTCGATGCGCCCCGTCTGCAGCCGCTCCAGATCCAGCAAGTCTTCGATGAGCTTGGAGAGCCGCCGTCCGTTCTGGGAGGCCACATCGAGGAGGTGCTGCACCTGCGGGGGAAGGGCGCCGAGCACGCCGCCCCGCAGAAGATCCAGGGAACCTTGAATTGACGTGAGGGGTGTGCGGAGCTCGTGGCTCACCATGCTGACGAATTCATCCTTCAGCCGCTGGACCTTCACCCGCTCGGTGGCATCCTCGGCGAGGATGCCGGCATAGCCGTCGGGCAGGGGGAACACCTTCACGGCGTAGGTGATGGGGGCCCGGCGTTCGTCCCCATACACCACGTCCCCCATGTCGCGGGCCAGCCCGGTGCGGGCCGCTTCCGCGTAGTGGTGCAGCCGGGGCGCCCCCTTCAGGGCGGGGAAGACGTCCACGAAGCGCCGGCCCAGGTCCCGTTCGGGGTTCAGGTCGAAGGTGTGCTGCGCCGTGGGGTTGAAGGCCACTACGCGCAGGCTCTCGTCGTCCTCGGGGTGGTCGAGGTGGAGGATCGTGAGGGAGATGGTCACGTGGTTCACGATCTGCCGGAAGCGCTCCAGCTCCACCTGGGCGGCGCGGCGATGGGCCTCCAGGTCGAGGATGGTGTTCAGGGCCCAGAGGCCCAAGCCCAGGAACACCAGGGAGTGCAGGACGGTGCCCATGGCGAGGCTGTCCTCCGATAGGAGGAGTCCCCGGTGCACCGCCTGGAGCCGAAGCCAATCCAGGACCAGGGGCAGCAGCAGGGCCAGCGGCAGGAAGCGGCGCAGGAAGAAGCGGGGGATGCCCTGGCTCCACAGCGCCTCGTTGCAGAAGCCCGGTTCCAGGCGGATCAGGAAGGCGAGTTGCAGGGCCACCATGGCCGTCGCCGTGTTGAGGGCCATCACCGTTGGCGTGCCCATGCCGTAGAGGGCGGGCACTTGGAAGGCGTGGCCCACGAAGGCGAGCAGGGTGAGGCCCGAGGCCAGGGCGAGGAGGCACCGGCGGATCCCGCGCCACCCGTGGGGCGCCAGGGCCGTGAGTCCCAGGGCCAGGAAGTTGAAGGCCGTCGAGGGCGCCATGCGCCCCGGGTGGCCGCCGCCGGGCACGGCGGCCTCCAGGTCCAGGAGCAGATCCATACCCAAGTCGCGCCCGGAGGCGTATTGGAAGAGCGTGAGCCCCCCCACCAGCGCTGCCAGGGCCGCGCAGGCCCGGCCCACGGGCCGTTCCCAGATCAGGGCGGCGCAGCCCAGCAGGATGAGGCACAGGGCCGTGTTCGCCTTCAGCGTAAACCAGAAGGGATGGGCGGCGGGGAAGTCGGGGGAGGTGGCCCATCGGATCAGGAGTACCGACCCGGCGATGCCCATGGCCAGGGCGGACAGGAGCCGCGCGGCCTGGGGAAGTCGGGGGTGGTTCGGCATACCCCCCTTCATCGGGCCATCCCACCTGGGGCTGAGTTCAGGCCCCCAAATGAAATCGGCGCCGCATGAACGGCGCCGATTTCTGGAAAGGCTTGAATCTAGCGGCCTTCGCCCTGCAGGTAGTAGGCTCCGTTCTGGGTCTGGAAGAAGGCGTCGAGGGGGATCTCCTCCTGCTTGAGGAAGCCCTGCTGGGGCAGCACGCCGGCCCGCACCATCTCGATCACGGCGCAGAGGCTGGCGGCCGTCGTCCAGCTGATGGCGCGCCATTCCTCGCCGGCCACCTGCATCTGAGGGTAGGCGCGCACGAACTCCTCGCGGGAGAGGACGCCGTCCTTCCAGCCTTCCACGGCGGCGTGGACGAACACGTAGTCCTCGGCCACGGGGGGCAGGGCGTTCTTGAGGATCTTGCCCAGGGTTTCGCGGTCATCCTGCATGTGCAGTTCCTGGAAGAGGAACTTGATCTGCTCGAAGTGGCCCAGGTAGCGCATGGTCTTGTAGGCCAGCTCCTGCACCTTGCCATCGAAGGTCTCGCACATGGTGCCGAGGCCGCCGGAGGTGGTGGCGGCTTCCAGCTGCACGCCATTGATGGTCACGATCTCGTAGCCCTCCAGGGCGGGCACGGTGGCGCGCTTGCCCATGCGGATCACTTCGCAGTCGTTGATGTACTCGTTGATGACGCCCTCGGGGCTCCAGTTGAAGGCGTAGCCCAGCTTGCCCCGGGGGTGCTTGGGCAGCGCGCCCACCTTCAGCTCGATGGAGCGGAGGCGGTCGAACTTGCGGGCGAGGCTGGCGCCCACGATGCCGATGAAGCCGGGGGCCAGGCCGCACTGGGGGGCCATGAGTCCCTTGCTCGTCTTGGCCAGCTCGATGATGCCGTTGGTGGTGGGCACATCTTCCGTCAGATCGAAGTAGTGGATGCCCGCGGCGTGGGCTTCCTTCGCCAGGGGCAGGTTCAGGTGGAAGGGCAGGCAGCTGACGACGGCATCCGCGTTGGCCAGCAGGGGCCGCAGAGAGGCGGGATCGCTGAGGTTGGCCACGGTGGTGGCGAAGGGGAAGCCCTCGCGCTTCACGGCGTCCACGCCGGTGACCTGGAACTTGCTCTCGTGCAGCAGCGTGGCGACCAGACTGCCGACCTTGCCGAGGCCCATGACAATGACGCGGTTGAGGCTCATGGCTTCTCCTTCTTGCGGGGGGACTTGGAATGCTTGGGCAGGATGGGCAGTTCGAAGGATTCCTTCGTCGTCTCCAGCACGATGGTGGTGCGGGTCGCGCGGACGCCGGGCAGCGCGCCCAGCTCCTTCATGAGCTTCGAGAGGGCCGCCGTGTCCTTCACGCGCACTTTGGCCAGGTAGCAATCCTCGCCGGCCACGTGATGCACCTCCTGCACCTCCGGGCGCTGCGACAGCGAGCGGGCCGTGAAATCCGTGCCCACGGCATCCTCCGTGCGCACCGACACGAAGGCCAGCAACGAGAGATCCAGCGCCGCCGGATCGATCTGCGCCGTGTAGGCCCGCAGCACGCCGCGCTCCTCCAGCTTCTTGATCCGCTCGAAGATCGCCGACGCCGCCATCCCCAACTGACGCGCGACCTCCGCATTGGGGGTCCGGGCGTTGTCCTGAAGGATCATCAGGATTTTTTGGTCAATTGCGTCGATCATTCGGCATCCGTACCCTCCATTGGACGATCGAGGGCCTGCGGGGTCAAGGCGGAAAAACGGGCCGAGGGCAAAATTCAGGAGATCAAGGGTGTTACCTGCTCGAGGCGGACCTTGGGGATATTCCCGTGGAGATTGGGCGGCTGATAAACGGGGAAGCGCCGAGGCCGTAGGCTGCCTGAACCTTTCCGCTGGAGTTCCCATGGCTCGATGGATGCCTTTGCTTTGCGTGCCCTCGCTCGTCCTTTCGGCGCAGGAGGCACCGTCGGGAGCCTTCGAGGCGATCCTGGCGCCCCACTACAAGGCGGATGCGCCGGGTGCGGCGGTGCTCGTGGTGAAGGGCGAGAAGGTGCTCTTCAAAAAGGGATTCGGGTTGGCGAACGTGGAGCTCGGGGTGCCCATCCAGCCGGACATGGTGTTCCGCATCGGTTCCGTGACGAAGCAGTTCACGGGCGCGGCGGTGCTGCTGCTGGTGGAGGACGGCAAAGTCGACCTCCAGCGCCCCCTGCGTCACTACCTACCCGAGCTGCCCGAGGCCTGGGGCAAGGCCACCGTGGAGCAGGTGCTGAACCACACCGCCGGCATCCCCGATTGGGTGGAGACGCCGGAGTTCATGAAGCACATGCGGGAGGATCAGAGCCCCGCGCAGCTCGTGGCCCACGATAAGGGCAAGCCCTTGGATTTCGAGCCCGGCACGAAGTGGGCCTACAGCAACGTGGGGTATCTGGCGCTGGGACTGCTCATCGAGAAGGCCTCCGGCCAGGGCTATTACGACTTCCTGGAGGCCCGCCTCCTGAAACCGCTGGGGCTGACCCACACGGGCTTTGGCGATGAGAATGCGCTGATCAAAGGCATGGTGGGGGGGTACACGGACGGTTCACGGCCGGCCGCTTACCTCAGCATGATGCAGCCTGGGGCCGCGGGCGCCCTCGTCTCCACGGTAGAGGACCTGGCGAAATGGACGCTTGCCCTGCATGGCGGCAAGGTATTGAAGCCCGAGAGCTACGCCCGCATGGTGCGGAGCTATCCCATCGCGGAAGGCAAGGAAACGCACTACGGGTTCGGCATCGGCCTGCGGGAGTCCCAGAGGCGGCGCCTCCTGTGGCACAACGGTGGGATCAACGGTTTCACCTGCATCCTCGAAGCGGATCCGGAGGCGAAGGCCGTGGCGGTGATCCTCAACAATTCGGATGCCCGGACAATCGATGACCGCTACCTCAGCCGGCGCCTCCTGGGCCTCGCCATCGGAAAACCCGTCGCCGAACCCCGGCCTGTGACCCTCAGCGAGGACCAGCTCAAGCGGCTCGCAGGTCGCTACCAGGGCCCCAAGGGGGGCGCGCGCACCATCCTCTTCGAGGACGGCCACCTCGTCACCAAGGGGGGAGATGGACGGAAGCGGGTGCTGGAACCCCTCTCGGAAACGGAATGCTTCCTCCCGGGCACGGACGCGCGATTCCGCTTCGTCCTGGAAGGCGGCAAGGCCATAGGCCTGTACCGCTCGGATGTGGGCGAGGCCGAAGGCAGCCTGTTGAAGCGCGTGGAAGCGGTGCCTCCGAAGGCGAACTAATTTCTCGTGAGGGACTCGAGGGCCGGGAAGAAGGTCTGTTCCCGGTCGCCGGGCCCCCGGAGGAGGGTGGAACCTTCGAGTTCGAGCCAGTAGCCGCCGGCGCTTTCGCGGCGGCTTTTGCGCCAGAGGCGAAGGCGGTTGGACTCCGCGATCTGGGCGTGGAGGAGGTCGAAGGTGTCGGGGATGCGCCCGCCGAAGCCGGTGTAGGTGGCGAGGTGCGTGCCCCGGGAAACCTGATCCAGGAGGCCCGCGGCCTTGGCGACTTCGCGGTCGAAGCGGCGGCGGTTGAGTTCCACGGTGCCGTCGATGTGATGGGCGGCGATGAAGGTGGTGCGCTCGGAGACCTCCAGGCGGACCGCCAAGGCTTCGGCCTCGGCCAGGAGGTGGGCGCGATGCTCGATGCCGGTCAAGGTGAGGGGTGTGGCCAGGGCGCCGATGACGCAGAACTTGCCCGCGCCGGAACTCACATCGAGCACCTGCTCGACCCCTGCTCCTGCACGGGTCTCCCCTAGCTGGCGCTAGCCCGGCCGGTGGCCCGCGAACGGCTCCGTGATTACAACGACCAGCGCCCGCACGGATCGCTCCGGGGACTTCCCCCGGGCCGAGTCCGCCCGCAGCTGGGCTGCATTGACCCCGGATTTCACACACGGATTGGACTCGGGGTGGGGAGAACGTCACCTCAAATTGGGGTGTGAAGTTCTGGGTGGTTGTAGGTCAAGGCGGTTACGGCACTTTGTCAGGTGCTGGTGAAACCTCGATGGGGCCAGTTTGGATGAGGGTGCCAATCCGCTGGGCAATGCCGAAATCGGGTTTCGGGTGTTCCATTCGGCCCTGGGTTTGTGACGGCTCGGCGATTTGGAGACCTGAAAGGCGAGGTTCGGAGGGCGCTGGGCTGGGTTTGGTGGGGGATCTGGAGGAAACTCCTTCCATGACTTCATTCGACGAGGGGCTGTTCCGGAAGGCGGCCATTGAGCATTACCTCCAGGGGGAGGAGGGGGCGGGGCCGCTGCGGGTGTCGCCGCCGTGGACCTGGGCGTTGTTCTGGACGTTGGTGGGGGCGCTGGTGCTGGCGCTGCTGCTCGGGATCTTCGGATCGGTGGAGGTGACGGGGCGGGGGCGGGGGATCCTGCGGCCCCAAGGCGGGATCCAAGTGTTGAACGCGGCAGTGGCGGGCACGGTAGTGCAGGTGCCGGCGGTCTCGGGGCAGGGGGTGAAGGCGGGGCAGGTGGTGCTGCGGCTGGATTCGGCGAGCCTGCAATCGCAGCTGCTGGAAGCCCAGCGGCAGCTGTCGCTGCTGCAGTCGGAGCACCGGGCCTACACGCTTCGGCAGGACCGCTTCCGGGCGGATGAGGAAGCGACGCTGAAGGCACGCATGGCCATGCTCACGGAGCAGGAGGCGAGCCAGCGGGAATCCGTGAATCTCTACGTGCGGAAGGTGAACGCGAACCAGGAGCTGAAGAAGGCCGACCTGGTGAGCGCCATCGCCCTGGAGGAGGCGAAGGAGGCCCAGGCCCAGGCCCAGCGGCAATGGATGATGGCGCAGCAGGCCCTGGTGCAGGCGCGGCAGGAGCTGGCTTCGTTGAAGGGGCGTTGGGAGGACGACCTCTGGCGTCGGGAGATGGACCTGCGGCAGGCGCAGTCCCGCTGCGACGCCCTGCAGATCTCCTTGGCGCAGACGGTGGTGACGGCCCCGCGGGATGGCATGCTGGAGGCCCTGCTCGTGAAGCCCGGCGACGTGCTGGCCGTGGGGCAGCCCGTGGGCCGCCTCGTGGCCCGGGAGGGGGCCCTCAGCATCGTGGCCTTCCTGCCGGAGAAGGACCGCGCCTTCGTGAAGGCGGGCGACACGGCGCGCCTGGAGCTGGACCAGCATCCCTACGCGGAGTTCGGCACCCTCAAGGCGAAGGTGCTGCGCATCGCCTCAGACCTGGCCTCCAGCCAGGAGATCCAGGAGGCTCTGGGCGAGGCCGGCAAGCTGGAGGGCGCAGCCTACCGCGTGGAACTGGAGCTGCCCGAGCGGGGCCGCACCGACATCCCCATCCGCACGGGCATGCTCATGAACATCCGCTTCACGCTGCGGCGGCAACGGCCGCTCGCCATCTTCATCGAACCCCTGCGGCGCTGGCTGGATTGATGGGCTTCATGGATCGTCTGCGCCCGCGCCGGAAGGCGCCGTTCATCCCGCAGATGGAGGCGGTGGAGTGCGGCGCGGCGTCCCTGGCCATGGTGCTGGGCTACCACGGGCATCACGCGCCCTTGGTGGAGGTGCGCCATGCCTGCGGCGTGTCCCGGGATGGGGCCAGTGCCCTGGCGTTGCTGCGCGCGGCCCGCGGCTTCGGTCTGGAGGCGGAGGCGGTGAAGGTGGAGCTGGAGCACCTGGACGACCTGCCCGTGCCCGCCATCCTGCATTGGGACTTCAACCACTTCCTCGTGCTGGAGCGGCTCACGGCCAAAGGCGCCGTGTTGGTGGATCCCGCCCTGGGGCGCCGGAAGGTGGACCTGGCGGAATTGCAGAAGCGCTTCACGGGGGTGGCCCTCGTCTTCGCACCAGGGGAGGATTTCACGCCGCGCCCCCGGCGGCGGCCCAGCCTGGGGCGCTACGTGGCCCTGCTGAAGGCCTCGCGGCCGAGCCTGGGGCAATTGCTGGGTGCCTCGATCATGCTGCAGGTGGTGGGTCTCGCCTTCCCCGTGGCGAACCAGCTGCTGTTGGACCGCGTGATCACGCCGCGCCAGGAGCCCTGGCTATGGGGCCTGGCCTTCGGGCTCGCCGCCGCCACGCTGGGCAAGGTGGCCCTGAGCCTCCTGCGGGCTTGGGTGATTCAGGGCCTGCAGACAAATCTGGACCTCCACCTCATGGGCTCCTTCATGGCGCACCTGCTGCACCTGCCCTTGGGCTTCTTCCTGCAGCGCGCGCCGGGGGACCTGGTGCAGCGCGTGCAGAGCAACGCGCACCTGCGCGACTTCTTCAGCAGCCGCTCCATCGCGGCGCTGCTGGACGCCTTCCTGATCCTGGGCTACGCGGCGCTGATGCTTGCTTACAGCCCGCGCCTCGGCACCGTGGTGCTCGCCTTCGGCCTGCTGCGCGTGGGGCTGCTGCTGGCCTTGCGAGAGCGCAACCAGCAGATCATGGCGGCGGAGCTGGCGGCCTCGGGACGGGAGGGCGGCTCCCTGGTGGAGGCGCTCTCCGCGCTGGAGACGCTGAAGGCCGTGGGCGCCGAAGGGGCCCTGTTGCGCCGGTGGACGGATCGGATGGTGAACCGCGTGAACGCCAGCCTGCAACGGCGGGAGCTGGAGATCACCTCGGCCCAGGGCATGGCCCTCTTCCAGGGGCTGGCCGCCGCGGCGGTGCTGTGGATCGGGGGCCGCGAGGTGTTGGCGGAGCGAATGACCGTGGGCGTCTTCGCCTCCTTCATCGCCTTGCAGGGCCTCTTCATGGGGCCTCTGGAATCCCTGCTGGGCGCCGCTACCCAGCTGCAGTACCTGGGCAATCACCTGAGCCGTCTGGACGACGTGATGGAGGCGGCACCGGAGGCCACGGGCGGCGTGGATCCGGGTCGGCTGAAAGGCGCCATCGAGCTGGAGGACGTGGCCTTCGCCTACACTCCCGGGGCGCCGCCGGTCGTGGCTCAGATCCACATCGCGCTGGCCCCGGGCGAGAAGGTGGCCCTGGTGGGCCCCAGCGGCGCGGGCAAATCCACCCTCGCCCGCCTGCTCCTGGGCATGCACCACCCCACCGCCGGAAGCATCCGTTTCGATGGCCGGGACCTGCGGGAGCTGGACCTGCCTAAGCTGCGCAATCAGATGGGCGTGGTGCTGCAGGACACCTTCCTCTTCGACGACACCGTGCGCGCCAACCTCAGCCTCAACGATCCGGAGCTGCCCCTGGAGCGCCTGCGGTGGGCGGCGGAGCAAGCCTGCGTGCTGGATGTCATCGAGGCCCTGCCCCTGGGCTTCGAGGCGCGGGTGGGCGAGAACGGGGGCCTGCTCTCCGGCGGCCAGCGCCAGCGCCTCGCCCTGGCTCGGGCCCTGGCCCACGATCCGGCGGTGTTGCTGCTGGATGAGGCCACCAGCGCCCTGGACCTTGAGACGGAGGCGAAGCTGCACGCGAACCTGGCGGCCTTGGGCTGCACGCGCATCGTCATCGCTCACCGCCTCGCCACGGTGAAGGATGCAGACCGCATCCTCATGTTGGAGGGTGGGCGACTCGTACAGTCGGGCACCTACGCGGCCCTGCGGGCCAGCGCGGGCCCCTTCCGCACCCTCGTGGATGCCATGGAGGTGGCCCATGGCTGAGCAGCGCGGCCTTGCCCCGGTGGCGGCCCTGAAGCGATTGCTCGTCCTGCGCGGCCGGGAGGCGCGGGGCCTCCAGGGAGCGGAGCCGCAGGGGCGGATGGCGATGGTGGCGGCCCTGGAGGCCCAGGGCTTCGTGGCGCGACCCGTCCGGGCGCAGCTTGCGGAGCTGGGCGCGCTGGATCTGCCCACGCTGCTGCAAGGGGCGGGGGACCTGTGGTGGATCCTGCGGGCGCGCACGCCCCAGGGCTTCCTCGTGGAAGGGGAGGGCGGTCCCGTGGACCTGGACGCGGCCCATCTGGGTGAGCGCTTTCTGGGCTGGGCCTTGGAGCTGCGCGAGGCCTCGCCCCGCAGCCGCACCGTGTGGCGGGGGGCCCTGCATCTCCTGGCGGGCCAGCGGCGAATGCTCGCGCAGGTGGGCGCGGCGACCCTGGGGCTCCAGCTCCTCGCGCTCCTGGCGCCCCAGTTCACGCGGCTGGCCATGGACCAGGCGTTGCCCGAGGGCGGGGATTCCCTGCTGACGCTGGTGGTGCTGGGCATGGCTTCCGTGGCGCTTTTCCAGGCCTGGGTGGGGTGGCTGCGTCAGCGCACCATCCTCTATCTGGAGGTGCGCCTGGAGGCGGGGCTGGGCCGCGACTTCATCGCCCACCTGTTGTCGCTGCCCTTCCCCTTCCTCCACGGCAAGCGCTTGGGGGATCTGCTGCAGGCGCACTCGGGATTGGACGCGGCGCGCAACCTCATGACGGAGCGGCTGCTGGGGAGCCTGCTGGATGGGGTCATGGGCCTCCTCTTCCTCGCCGTGATGGCGGCCTCCTTCCCAGCGCCCACGGGGGCGGTCGTCCTCGTCTCCGTCGTCACGGCGGCGCTGGTGGTGGGCGTGGGCCGCGCCCAGGCGGACTTGCAGGCGCGGGAGGTGGAGGCGCAGGCCCGGGAGCGGGGCTACCTCGTAGAGTTGATCAAGGGCATCGGCACCGTGAAGGCCGCCGGCGCCGAGGCGCCCAGCCTGTCGCGATGGTTGAAGGTGCTGGGTGAAGAACTGCGGCTCTCCCTGCGGCGGCAGCGCGTGGGTCTTTGGAGTGAGGTGGGGTTGGAGGGCCTGCGCCAGGGCCTCACGGTGGCCCTGCTCATCTGGGGCGGCAAGCTGGTGCTGGTGGGAGAGGCGAAGGTGGGCAGCCTCATGGCCTTCGTGCAGATGAGTGGTGCTTACCTGGGCGCGGTGCTGGGTGTGGCCCAGGCCTACCTGGGCCTGCGGGTGCTGAAGCCCCAGCTGGCGAAGACCCATGAGATCCTGGCCATGGAGCCCGAGGCGCCGGCGCCGGAATCCAAGGGCGGGCTGGAGGGCCCCGTGCGCCTCCAGGACGTGTGGTTCCGCTACGGTGCCGAATATCCCTGGATCTTCAAGGGCTACGACCTGCAGGTGGAACCCGGCGAGAAGCGCTGGCTCCACGCCCCTTCGGGCTTCGGGAAAAGCACGCTGCTGCGCCTCATCGCGGGCCTGCACCCGCCGGAGCGCGGCGCTGTGAGCGTGGGGGGGCTGGAGCCCGCCGCCGCCAAGAAGCACCTCGTGTACCTGCCCCAGTTCGCCCAGATCTACGGCGGCTCCATCCTGGAGAATTTGCGACTGCTCTCGGGGGGCGCCGCGGATCACGAGCGCCTCATGGAGGCGGCCCGGACCACGGGCTTGGATCGCCTCGTGGCCACGCTGCCCATGGGGTACAACACGGTATTGGCCCAAGGGGGCGGCAACCTCTCCGGTGGCCAGCGGCAGCTGGTGGCCCTCACCGCCGTCATGGCCTCGGATCGCAAGCTCATCCTCCTGGACGAGGCCATGGCGAACTTGGATTGGGTGAGCCGCGCCTGGCTCCACGACAGCCCCTGGTTCCGCGACAAGACCGTCATCTACGCCAGCCACGACGCCGGCCTGAGCTGAACCCCGGAGCCTCCATGTCCCCCTCTCATCTGCCTTCGCCTGTCCCCGCGATGTCCGGCCGCTGGACGCCGCTGCTCACCGGAGCGCTCGCTGCGCAGGCCGAGGTGGCGGTGCAGGACATCGCGCGGGCCCTGCCCGCGCGCTTCCCCACCGGGGGCCTGGCGGGCGGCTCCGCCGGGGCAGCCCTCTTCTACAGTTACCTGGCCGCCAGCGGGCGCGGCGGCGAGGATCGGGCCCATGCGCACCTGGATGACGCCATCACTTCCCTGGGGGAGGAGGTGCAGTGGCCCACCTTCTACGCGGGCTTCGCGGGCATCGCCTGGGTGGTGGAGCATCTGCAGGGCCGCCTGGTGGCCGCCTCCGAGGAGGACCTCAACGAGGACATCGATGGGGCCCTGGAGGCCCACGTGGGCCGTGTGCCCTGGAACCTGGATTACGATCTCATCTCCGGCCTCGCGGGCCTGGGGGCCTACGCCCTGGATCGCCTTCACCGCCCTTCAGGCCCCCGCCTGCTGCACCACGTGCTTGCCCGCCTGGACGAGACGAAGACGGTGCTGCAAGAAGGCGTGGCCTGGCATACGGATCCGGAGCTGCTGCCCAATTGGCAACGGGAGCGGGATCCCGGGGGCTACTACAACCTGGGCCTGGCCCATGGCCTGCCGGGCGTCATCGCCATGCTGGGCCAGGCCTGGGCCGCGGGGTTCGCGGAGGCTGGGCCCCTGCTGGAGCCATCCGTGACTTGGCTGCTGGCCCAGCGCCAGCCGGAGGGGCGGGGCTGCTGCTTCGGGTCCGTGGTGTCCGAGGGAGAATCCACCCGGGAGTTCCATCCTACGCGCCTCTCCTGGTGCTATGGCGATCTGGGCCTCGGCGTGGCCCTGCTCTCAGCAGCGCAGGCCACGGGACGCGGGGATTGGGAAGGGGCCGCCCTCGACGTGCTGAGGGCCTCGGCGACGCGGGCGTCGGAGGAACAGGGCATCGCCGACGCGGGCCTCTGCCATGGCGCCGCGGGCAATGCCCACCTCTACAACCGCGTGTGGCAGGCCACGGGGGATCCCGTGTTCCAAGCGGCGGCCCTCCGCTGGTTCGAACGCGCCCTGGCGATGCGGCGGCCGGATCGGGGAATCGGGGGCTTCCAGGCCTTCGTGCCCTCCATGGCCGATGACGCCACCCGGAACCCATGGGTGGATCACCCGGGCCTGCTGGAGGGCGCCGCGGGCGTGGGCCTCGCGTTGCTGGCCGGGCTCGGGGGCCCGGAGCCCGCCTGGGATCGCTGCCTCATGGCGGCGCTCAAACCGGGAGGTTCGCCCTGAGCACGCCCGTCCTTCCGGCTACCGCATCCTACTTTCCCCCCCCGCATCTCATGCCAGCCCCCTTTAGAGTGATCCATGACTAAATTGCAGTTGAATCAAGAATCCCTCCGCCGCCTCGGCACGGAGTCCTTGGCGAACGTCGTCAAGGGCATGTAAACGAACCCCGGGACCCCTTCGGACGCTTGCCCCAGCGACGCCTGCGGGATCACCCTGGATATCACCTTCGACGCATCCTTGACTGCAGCATCACGAAGGCCATTTCCATCCGCATCACTGGGAACTGACCCCCCCCTCCACCACCCACACCCCTGCGAGGCCTGCCATGTCCAAGCTCACACTCCACAAAGAAACGCTCCGCCGCCTGGGCACAGAGTCCCTGAGGCACCTCATGGCGGGGCTGCCCGCGGGGGAGATCTCGGATGTCTGCCCTACGAATGTCTGCCCCTCGGCCACCTGCTATACGGACGAGTGCACGGGTCCGAGCGTGCCCTGCCAAACGGGAACGGCCACCCACGGCACCTCGATCCGGACGACCGGCCCTTGACCCTGGATCTCGGACCCGGCCGGGCTTTCGCGAGCTTGGCCGCGCGATTGCGAAGGCCCCTTTATTGGGCGGCCTTCCTGGGCGTCTACCTACCCTCCGTCAGCCGGGACGTGGTGCCCCAGTTGAGGGCAGGCGCGCCGGTGGCGGGATTCCCCTGGCTGCCGACCCTGCTCACGCCCGCCCTCTACCTGCTGGGGATGATGTGGCTCTCGCCGATGCCCTGGCAGCTGCGGGTCGTCCGCCAGCGGAAGGGGCTCGCACTTCTCACGGCGATGTTGTTCAGTGAGGCCTACATGGCGGGGCTGGTGCTCCTGGATGGCTTCATGCGACACCGGCAGGGCATGGCGGTGGCGGTGATGCCCGTCCTTCTGGACTACCTAACCTTCCACGGCCCGATCATGGCGCTGGTGGGGGCCGTGCAGGCCCTGTGGGAGCGGGTGCAATCCGAGAATGCTGAGATCCGGGAACAGGCGAAGCGGGATCAGGCGCGGGTGCTGCAGGGGCAACTCCACCCCCACGTGCTCTTCAACGCGCTGAACGGACTGGCGGAGCTTGTGCACAAGTCGCCGCCCCAGGCGGAGGCAAGCATCCGGCACCTGTCGGATCTGCTGCGGCAGGTGATGCGGGCCGTGGATCAGCCCGACTACGCCCTGGGCCAGGAGCGCTCGCTGCTGGAGGACTACCTGAACATGGAGCGCCTCCGCCTGGGGACCCGGCTGCGCCTGCGGTGGGAGTGGGAGGAAGGACTGGAGACGCAGCCGGTGCCCCCGTTATTGCTGCAGGGCCTGCTGGAGAACGCCCTTAAGCATGGCGTGGCGCCGAGCCTCACTGGCGGGGAGGTGGTGCTCCAGGCCCGCGCGGATCAGGGGGAGCTCCGGCTCGCCGTGCGCAACACGGGGGTTCCCTTGGGTGAGGGCGATCCCTCCCGCAACGGCTTGGGCCTCGCGAACCTGCGGGATCGCTTGGACCTGATCTATGGGGGCGCAGGCTCCTTCTCCCTGCACTCGGAGGGCGAGTGGACCCACGCGGAGATCCGCTTGCCCTTGGCCCTTGGAAAGGAGCCGCGATGACGTCCCTCAAAGTGGTGGTGGTGGACGATGAACCCTTGGCCCGGGAACGGCTCTCGCGCCTGCTCCGGGAGGCCGGTTGCGAGGTGGTGGCGGAGCTGGGTGACGGCCCCTCGCTTCTTGCCTGGCTGCGGAGCTCGCCGGGGGAGGTCGATGGGCTCTTCCTCGACATCCAGATGCCCGGCGGCAGCGGCCTGGAGGTGATGGCGGAGTTGCCCGCCACGCCGCCGGTCGTCTTCGTCACGGCCTTCGCGGAGCACGCCGTGCGCGCCTTCGAGGCGGAGGCCGTGGACTACGTCCTTAAGCCCGTGTTCGCGGATCGCCTGGAACGTTGCTTGGCAAGGTTGCGAGCCCGGCAGGTGCCAACACGCACGGGGCCGGAGCTGCGGGCGCTCATGCCCGCAGCGCCCCAACGCTTCCTCGTGAAGGCGGGGGTGGGGAACGTGTTCCTGGATCTGAAGAAGGTGAGCCACTTCGAAGTGCTCGATGAGATCGTGTGGGCCTGGGCCGGGAGCCAGCGCTTCCGCACGCAGTGGACGGCCATCGCCGACGTGGAGGCCGCGTTCGCGGAGGGCAAGCTGCTGCGGATCCAGCGTCACCAGCTGCTGCGTCTGGAGGCCGTGCTGGGCTACCGCACCCTCCCAGGGGGCCGCTGGAAAGTGCGCGTGTCCGAAGGCGTGGAACTCGAAGTGAGCCGCAGCGCGACGCCCCGCCTGCGGGAGCGGCTGGGGCTCGGCTAGGGCCCGTTAACACTAAATGAATGCCGGCGCCCCTCGCGCTGGCATTCATTTCGTGAGGACAGACCCTAGTCGGCGGATTCCTGGCTCCGTTCAGCGAAGGTGGGTGGAAGCTCGCCGCACCCCACGCTAGCCTTAGCCCTTCTCCCTCATAGGTTCCCCCTTGGCTGAGCCGGTTCGCAGCGTCCAACCCGCCCCCTTCTTCGCCTTCCGCACGGCGACCTTCCCCTGGCGCGCCTTCGAGGCCTGGACCGGGGAGGCCCGGCTCCCGGGATCCGGGCCGAGCGAGGCGGACCTGGCGGGCCTGCGCGAGCGCTTGCGCGCCTTCGTGGAAAAGCCCGAAGTGGCCGAGGCCCTCTTCCTCGCCTCGCCGGACATGGTGGAGGCCCTGCCGCATTGGCTGGCGGCGCCGACCTCCGAGAAGGGGCAGCGGGTGGAGCGCAGCCTCGTGAAGTACGTGGCCCGCATGTGCGGTCGCGCCACGCCCTTCGGCCTCTTCGCGGGGTGCTCCGTAGGGGATGTCGCGGAGGTCACGCGCCTGGACACCGTGGGGCAGGGCGATTACATCCGCCACACCCGATTGGATATGGATTACCTCTGCACCCTGGCGGAAGCCTTGGCCCAGGATCCCAAGCTGCGGCAGGATCTGCGCTTCCGGCCCAACGACAGCCTCTACCGTGCGGCGGGGCGTCTCCGCTACACCGAGGGGCGACTGCGCAACAAATCCCGCTCCTACCACCTGGTGGCCGTGGAGGAGACGCCCTACCTCCTGGCCACCCTGGCCCGGGCCGAGGGCGGCGCCACCTTGCGGAGCCTGGCCGAGGCACTGGTGGAGCCGGAGGTGGACCTCGATGCGGCCGAAGCCTACGTGGGGGAGCTGGTGGAAAGCCAGCTCCTTGTGCCGGAACTGCAGCCCGCCGTCACCGGCCCGGAACCCATCCACGATCTCATCCGCCAGTTGCGGGCTCTGCCCGAGGGCGAGGGGGCGGCCCAGGCCCTGGAGGACGCGCGGCGGGCCCTGGAGGCCATCGATGACACCCCCTTGGGCCTACCGCAGGATCGCTACTTCGCCATCGCCGAGGGACTGAAGGCATTGCCCGCCAAGGTGGAGTTGAACCGTCTCTTCCAGACGGACCTCGTGAAGCCCGCGCCCGAGGCGACCTTGGGGCCCGAGGTGGTCGCCGAGCTGGCGCGGGGCCTCGAACTGATGCAGCGCCTGCTGGGTCAATCCCGCAAGGATGCTATCGGTCGCTTCGCCGAGGCCTTCCAGTCCCGCTACGAAGGCCGCGAAGTGCCCCTGGTGGAGGTGCTCGACGAGGAGGGTGGCATCGGATTTGACGCCTCTTTGAGTCCCAGCGCCGAGGCCTCACCGCTCCTGGAGGGGCTCGCCTTCCCGGGCGCGGAAGGCGAGGGCACCACGCCCTGGTCTGCCCGGGAAGCCTTCCTCCTGCGCAAAGTCACGGAGCACGCCCTCAGTGGAGAGCTTGTGCTGAGGTTGGAGGAGGCGGAACTGAAGCCATTCTTCCTGAAGACCCCGGCGCCGCTGCCCCACGCCTTCGCGGCCATGGCGAAGGTGGCCGCCACTGGGCCCGAGGCGCTCGCGCGGGGGGAGTTCAAGGTCTCCCTCACCGGCTTTCCCGGGCCCTCCGGCGCCAACCTGCTGGGGCGCTTCTGCCACGGCGACGAGCGGCTCACCCGCGAGGTGCTGGGCTACCTCCGGGCGGAGGAGGCGCGGCGGCCCGAGGCCGTGCACGCGGAGATCGTGCACCTGCCCGAGGGGCGCATCGGCAACGTGATCCTGCGCCCCCAGCTGCGGGAGCACGAGATCGTGTTCCTGGGCCGGTCGGGCGCACCGGAGGAGGGGCAAATCCCCATTTCCGATCTCCTGATCTCCGTGCAGGGCGGCCGCGTGGTGCTGCGCTCCCGCCGCCTGGCCCGGGAGGTGCTACCGCGCATGACCAACGCGCACAACTTCAGCTACCGCAGCCTGGGCATCTACCGCTTCCTGTGCATGCTGCAGTTCCAGGGGCTGGCTTCCGGGCTCAGCTGGTCCTGGGGGGTGCTGGAGGCGCTGCCCTTCCTGCCCCGACTGGAGGTGGGCCGCCTGGTGCTGGCCGAGGCCCGCTGGCGCGTGGAGAAGGCGGAGTTACGCAGCGTCCAGGAGGGCAAGGGGGCCGCCCGCTGGGAGGCCTTCGCCGCCTGGCGCGCCGCCCGGCGCCTGCCCCGCTTCGCCCTGTTGGGGGATGGGGACCACAAACTGCCCATCGATTTCGAGAACGCGCTGAGCGTGGAGTCCCTGCTGGAGCTCGTGAAGGGTCGGGATCGCTTCGTGCTGGAGGAGCTCTTTCCTGGCCCCGAGGACCTATTCGCGGAGGGCCCCGAGGGGAGCTACGTGCACGAGATCGTGGTGCCCTTCACACGCACTGATGTGGTGGCACCGGCCCAGATGGAGGCGCCCGTAGCGGCTCGCCTCCCTCGCAGCTTCGCGCCGGGCTCGGAATGGCTCTACGCGAAGGTCTACGCCGGGCACGCCGCCGTGGATCAGATCTTGCGGGAGCGCCTGGGGCCCCTCATTCGCGAGCTGCGGGCCTCGGGGGCCGCGAAGGGCTGGTTCTTCATCCGGTATGGCGATCCGGAGTGGCACCTGCGCCTGCGCTTCCAAGGGGAGCCCGCCCGGTTGGGCGGCGAGGTGCTGCCCCGGCTTCACGCCCTGGTGGCGGAGCTCCAGGCCGAGGGGCTCGCCCGCAAGTTGGTGCTCGACACCTACGATCGGGAGCTGGAGCGCTATGGGGGTGACCTGGGGATGCCCCTTTCGGAGGCCTTCTTCGAGACGGACAGTGACGCGGTGCTGGCCCTGCTCGAAGCCCATCCCGGTGATCCCGGAGCAGACGCCCGCTGGCGGCTCTGCCTGAAGGGCATGGACCTGCTGCTGGATGAATTGGGCTTCGAGCTACCGGCCAAGGGGGAACTCATGGCGGGACTGCGTCTGGGCTTCCTGCGGGAATTCCGGGGTGAAGGTTATTTCGAGCACCAGCTGGGGGATCGCTTCCGCAAAGATCGCAAGGCCCTGGAGGCGCTGATGGGCGGATCCGGGGACGCGGGCCTGGCCCGAGGTCTCGACATCCTGGCGGCGCGCACCGAGGCCCTACGGCCCGCCTTCGCGGAGCTGAGGGCCCTGGGCGATGCGGGCAAGGTGGATCTGCGCAGCCTCGCCGGAAGCTACCTGCACATGCACGCGAACCGCCTATTGCGCAGCTCCCAGCGGGCGCAGGAACTGGTGCTCTACGATTTCCTTTCCCGTCTCTACGAATCCCAGCTGGCGCGGGGGAAGCGGAGCCTGGCCGCGGTGAAGTGAAAACGCCGAGGGTATGCGGGACACATTGGCTCGGTGGTCCTTGGTCCCGTGCTTCTTTGCACGGATGCGGCATTTCGCGATGAAGCGAAAATGGGCGGCCCGGGTGGGCCGCCCATTCCGTTCTAAGTGGAGCTCGTCTTAGCAGCCGTAGGCGGTGGGGCCGCAGATGTTGTCGGTGCAGTCATCCCAGCCGGGCTGGCAGGTGGCGCGGTAGGACACGCGGGCGCTGGGGGCCTTCATGCCACCGGCGGCCTCTTCGCTCTGGCGGGCGTCGAGGACGCGGAGGGTTTCCTTGTTGAGGGAGAGCTTGGCGTTCTTCATGGGGAACTCCTGGTTGCCCGGATGGGCGGGTTGGGGGGAAGGTGTGGGTCGCGCCGGGGCCCCGGCGGCGATGCCATGAGCGAAGGATGGCGCCCGCGGAAACGGCCATCCAGGCCCCTTCTCCCACCCGGGCGGGAGCTTCGCCGAGCCGCATGGGCGCGGCTTCCACCGGAGCGGCAGGCTCGATGAACCTCGGACGCCCGGGGGATCCCACAGTTTCCGCCGCCAAGTGGAATCGGCGTTCCATTCGCCCGGGGCGCAGCATCGCCCCGCGTCCCGGGAGGGGGCGGGGCGGTGGGAAGGTGGTGTAACCGGCGCATGGAAGGGTCAAACAAGAGGGGCGACCCGGTGGGCCGCCCCTCCGTGCTTGATGGAGCTTGCCTTAGCAGGCGTAGGCAGTGACGCCGCAGATGTTGTCGGAGCAATCATCGACATCAGGGCTGGTGGTGATGCGCTTGCTCTGAGCCTTCATGCCGCCGGCGGCCTCTTCGCTCTGGCGGGCGTCGAGGACGCGGAGGGTTTCCTTGTTGAGGGAGAGCTTGGTGTTCTTCATTGGGAACTCCGGGTTGCCCCGATGGGGCGGGTTGGGGGGAAGGTTTGGATCGCGCCGGCCCCGGCGGCGATGCCATGAGCGAAGGATGGCGCCCGCGGAAACGGCCATCCAGGCCCCTTCTCCCACCCGGGCGGGAGCTTCGCCGAGCCGCATGGGCGCGGCTTCCACCGGAGCGGCAGGCTCGATGAGCTCGCGCCGCAGGGGGGATCCCGCAGCTTCCTCTGCCGAGCGGGAAGGACCTTCCGTTCCCCCCGAACGCGGCACCGCCCCGCCTCCGTGAGCTGGAGCCGGGGCGGTGGGGATCCGGATGGCTACGTGGGGATGTCGCAGCCCTTGCTGGTTTGTTTACACTGCGGCGTTTCCGAATGGCACTTCGTGTTGTTGGAGACGGGATTGGATCCGACCATGCCGCCCTGCACGTGGCGCTGTTCCTCGTCCGTGAGGCGAAGGAGGGTTTCGCGGGTGAGCTGAAGCTTCTTCATCGCGGCACCTCAGGCATCGGCCTTGCACCCACCTCGGGCGCACGTGTAGATCGTGTAGCAGGGGTTGAAGGGGCTGTTGCTGAATTGGCCGCCTCCGGGGAGCATGCCACCCTGGGCCTGTTGGGCCTGGGCATCCTGCAGGTGGACCAGCGTTTCACGATGGAGCTCGAGCTTTTTCATGGGGTATCCTCCGCCCACGGGATGGGGCAGGTGAAGCATCGCGCTGGCGGTCTCCGCGCAGCAGGTCCGCTTTCAGGAAGCCGGCTGGGCCACCCCTGGGGGCTTTGGCACCCTGATCCTATTCCAAACGTGGAGTTCTCACGCTTCGGTTGCCCTTGGGCCTGGCGAGGGTCAGGCTTCTTTGGTTGCGTTTGGCCGGGCTGTTTTGGGGCCGTCGGACCCTCCTAACGGCAGCGTAGATAGCTAAGCGGCGTTTCTCAGGGCCGACCAGGTAGGGCGCGCCGCACCAGGGCCTGGGCGCCCTGCGGGGAGGGGTGCGCGGATCCAGGGGGTCGCGGCGCTAATTCCCGTCCAACGATTGCAAGGTGGGGAAGAAGGTCTGCTCCTGATCGCCGGGCCCCCGGAGGAGGGTGGAACCTTCGAGTTCGAGCCAGTAGCCGCCGGCGCTTTCGCGGCGGCTTTTGCGCCAGAGGCGGAGGAGGTTGGACTCCGCGAACTGGGCGTGGAGGAGGTCGAAGGTGTCGGGGATGCGCCCGCCGAAGCCGTTGTAGGTGGCGAGGTGCGTGCCCCGGGAAACCTGATCCAGGAGGCGCTCGGCCTTGGCCACGTCGCGATCGAAGCGGCGGCGGTTGAGTTCGACGGTGGCATCGATGTGGTGGACGGACGTGAATTGGTTTTCGCCGAAGGGATTGAAGAAGTAGAGGGCGTCGAAATCCCGGAAATCCATGGTGTCGAAATCGCTGGCGACGAAGGTGGCACGTTCGGAAACGCCGAGGCGCATGGCCAGGGCTTCCGCCTCTCGGACGAGGTGCTCGCGATGCTCGATGCCGGTGAAAGCGAGGGGTGTGGCGAGGGCGCCGATGACGCAGAACTTCCCGGCGCCAGACCCCACGTCGAGCACCTGCCCGGCCCCCGCCTCCGCCAGGGCCTGGGCCGCGCGGAGGGCCACCTTGACCGGGGTCCAATGGCGGGCAGAGGCGAGGCGAGGCGAGTCGGGCAGGAGCGCATCGAATTCCGCATCCGGGACGGGTAGACCCGCCCTCAGGAGGTCGCGGATCCGTTGGCTCTCCTGCGGCATGGCGCATGCTCCCCGAGGCCCCAGGCCCATGTCGAGGCTAGCAGGGCGCCCCAGCCCTGGGCCTCGGGCCGGGAAGGTAAACGGATCTCGGCCTGGGGCGTATCCGCAGTTCAATCTGGAGTCGTAGATGAGATCGATCTTGATGAACGCGGGCGGTCGCCTGCGCAATGGCTGGTGGGCCCTGCTCTACGTCGCCGTACTGGTCGCCTGCATGCGGGGCTTCCAATTCCTGATTCCCTTCCTGAAGCGCCACAACATCCACAACGGCGATTGGGTGATCGGGCTCCTCTTCTTGTTCTCGCTGGTGGCGACGTGGGTGTGCACGAAGCTCCGTAAGGAATCCGTGGCCTCGGTGGGCTTTCAGCTCAATGGCCGGTGGGTTCGGGAAGCGGGCCTGGGCGTGCTCATCGGCGGCGGCATCATGCTGTTGGGCGCCGGAATGCTGTGGGCCGCGGGCGGCGTGACGTGGGAGTTGCACCCCCTGCGCAGCCTGCGCATGGTGGGGACTGGATTTCTGGTGTACGTGCTGGTGGCCCTGTGGGAGGAGAACGCCTTCCGGGGCTTCGTCTTCCAGCGGCTGGTGGAGGGCATGGGCGTATGGCCCACGCAGCTGCTGCTCGCGCTGCTCTTCGGCATGGCGCATTGGAACAATCCCGGCATGCACGGCGCCACGAAGTTCTGGGCCACCCTCGACATCGCCCTGGCGGCCCTCTTCCTGGGCCTCGCCTACCTCCGCACCCGCAGCTTGGCCTTGCCCGTGGGCATCCACCTGGGCTGGAACTGGGTGCAGGGCAACGTGCTCGGCTTCGGCGTGAGCGGCACCTCGGAAATGCATGGCTGGATCCGGCCCGTCTTCCAGGGCAAGCCCGAGTGGGTGAGTGGCAGCGCCTTCGGGCTCGAAGCCAGCATCTTCGGGGTGGTGGCGGTGCTCATCGGCATCGTCTTGCTGTGGAAGTGGAAGGGCAGCGCTCCGGCCCCTGCCTCGGCGGCGCGGAATTCCGAGCCCCTGCAGGCTGAATCGATTTAAGGTCCCTGCAGTCAAAGGGCCGATCGCACGTCGCGATCGGCCCTTTGGTTTGGGGTGGAGGTGAGGCTTACTTACCCTTGTAGTCCTTCAGCCAGGCGAGGTCCACTTCGGCGGCCTTTTCCTTGGTCTTGCGGTCCATGAGGTACTGGCCCATGTCGGTGAGGGCATCACCCTTCTTGGGCTTCTCGGTGGCGTGGCAGGACTGGCAGTTCTTCACGTTGTCGAAGCCCAGGGCCTGGGCTTTCTTCGTCCACGGAAGCTTGGCCTGCAGGGCGGGCGCCGCGAGCAGGGCGAGGAGGGGAAGGAGTGCGAACTTTCTCATGGGGGGGCTCCTGAAAGGTCATCCCCAAGATGCGCTGACCGGACGGTGGAGCCCATGATCCAGGTCACGCATTGAGTGCAAAAGATTCATCCAAGTTGGTGGCACAACACGGTTTGACGCGTCACACGACGCGCGATGGATCAGGCCCCAAAGCGAGAGGCGATGCGGCTCCAGAGCCCTTGGGCCTCCCGATTACCGACCGCGATGAGGATCCCGAAGTACACCGCCGAGCTGACGAGGATGAGGGGGAAGAGGCGCAGGGCCGTGGCCGCCACGCCCTGGTAGGTGCCGAAGAGCCCGAGGGCCCGCCCGCCCCACACGGCCATGAGACCCATGGGGATGGCCGCGAGGGTGAAGAGGGTGCAGCCCACCAGGGTGAAGAGCAGGGGCAGCTCCACGCGCCCTCGCAAGCGCAGCAGCACCCAGCCGAGGCCCACCATGCTGGCGAGGCCGTTGGCGAGGGCGATGCCGCCGGTGCCCCAGATCTGTAGGAGGTACCAGGAGAGCACCAGGTTGGCGGCCATGCTCAGCACCGCGGCCTGGGCCGGGCCCTTGTAGTCCTTGAGGGCGTAGAGAGCCTGGGTGCCGATGCGCGAGGCGCCGATGAAGGGGATGCCCACGGCCTGGAAGGCCAGGGTCCAGGCGGTCCAGCTCACGTCGGCGGCGGTGAAGCGGCCCTTCTGGAAGATGAGGGCGAGGGTGGGCTGGGCCAGCACCGCCATGCCAATGGCGCCGGGGATGGCGAGGAAGGCGGTGGCGCGCCAGGCGGAGCCCAGGGCCTTGTTGAGGCCGCGCAGATCACCGGCCTCGGCGAGGCGGCTCATGGCGGGCAGGCTCACGGTGGCCACGCTCACGGCGAAGAGCCCAAGCACCATCTCGCCCATCATGTTGCTGTTGAAGAGCACCGTCTGGCTGCCCACGGCGAGGCGCGAGGCGAGGAAGGTGCTGAGCAGCACGTTGATGGGATGCACGCCCGAGCCCAGGATGCCGGGCACCATGCGCTTCAGCGCCAATCGCACCCCGGGATCCTTCCAGTGCAGGCCGGGATGGATGCGGTAGCCGAAGCGCAGGAAGGCGGGGAAGAGGATGAGCAGTTGCAGGAGGCCGCCGGCGAGCACCGCCAGGGCGAAGATCACCGTGGCCGTGTCGGCGCTGCGGCCCCATTCGCGGGGGCCCAGGTGGAAGCAGAGCCAGCCGAAGCCCATGAAGGCCAGGTTGTAGAAGGTGCTCACGCTGGCCGTGAGTCCGAAGCGATCCTTGAGGTTGAGCACTGCCGAGAGCCCCGCCGTGAGGCTCACGAGCAGGAGGTAGGGGAACATCAGGCGGCCGGCCAGGGTGGTGAGGGCGAGGTCCGCGGGTGCGGGCTGGGCGCCCGTGAGGATGCGGAAGAGGGTGGCCACCTGCTCGCCCATGGGCAGGCCCGGGGCCAGGCGCCCCAGCATGAGCAGCCCCGTGATGAGGCCCATGGCCGCCACGCCCGCGAGGCACAGCAAGGCGAGGAAGGTGGCCAGCGAACCCAGGAATTGCGCGGCCATGGTCTTGCCGGCTTCTTCACCTTCCCGCTGAGCCACCTCGTTGAGGGTGGGCAGGAAGGCGGCCGTCATCGTTCCTTCGGCGGTGAAGCGCCGCAGGAGGTTGGGCAGGCGGTACGCGATGAAGAAGGCCTCGGCCGCGGGACCCGTGCCCAGGTAGGCCGCGAGCATGCGGCTCTGCAGCATGCCCGTGATGCGGCTCAGGAAGGTGAAGGCACCGACCAGGGCGGCTGACCGGAGCACCGAAGGTCGATCAGCCATGCAGGATTCCGATCAGGGGGGGCATCACCCCAGGATAGCGGGAGAGCCCCCGGGATCGGGCCTTGCGGGTCAGAAGGCGACGGGCACCGTGAGGGTGGCGCCCGCGGTGACGAGGGCGGGTGCGGGAACCGTGGTCGTCACGGTGATGGAGCCATCCAGGTTCAAGGTGCTGCGCGAGCCCTGGATGCCGTAGGAGCCCACGGGGAGGTTCGCGAAGGCGTAGGATTCGCTGCCCGTGCCCACGGTGGTGAGGGTGGTGTCCACGATGAAGGTGAAGGTGGGGCCGGCGGGCACCGCCAGGGACTGGAGCAGGTTCACGGTGTCGTGCTGATCGGTGCTGGCCACGGGCGTGACGCCACCCGCGATGCCGCCCACCGTGGCGGCGGCGGTGAAGGCCCCGTTGTAGGTGCCGAGGGGAGCCGAGGTGGAAATGGCGATGGCGTCGCTCGCCCTCGCGCCATAGGCCACCACGGTGGTGGTGCCGAGTTTGGGCTGGCTGACCACGTGGTAGGTGCCGCCCACGGGGAGCAGATCCAGGAGGTAATGCCCGGCGGCATCGGTCACCGTGGCCCGGACGAGGTGGGCGGCTCCGCCGCCATCGAGGGTTTCGGCGTAGACCATGGCGCCCGCCAGGGGCGCGCTGGAACCGGCCTCCGTGAGGGTACCGGCGATGGCGCCCGTGGCGACCTTGTCAAAGGCGCGCACCGTGGGGCGGAGCATGTACTTCGCGGTGGCGCCGGTGGCCACCAGCTGGATGGAGTGGGCGGCATCGAAGTCGATCCACACATCCTTGGTGGTGCCCGCAACCACATCGAAGCTCACGATGAGTTTGATGCCCGTCTGGAGCCCCGAAGGCACCGTGAGGTCATGGGTGCTGCCATCGGCGAGCTTCACGGTATTGCCGGCGCCGAGGAGCAGGCGCATCTGACCATAGTGGCCCGCGGGCAGGGTGGCTCCGGAAGCCAGGGTCTGGCTCAGACCGCCGGTGAGGGCCAAAAGGTTGTAGGTCTGATCCGGCGTGCCCAGGGTGATCCATCCCCCCTCACCCCGGATCTCCACGGATCGGATGTGGACGTTGATCTCCTGGTACCCGCTGATGGGGCCATCCGTCACATGGACGGTCACCGCTCCGGTATCGCTGGCCTTGTGGCCGCCGCACCCGAGGGAAAGGGCCAACCCCAGGCTGCTCATCAAGGCGAACGTCTTGAACCGATTGAACATGGGCGCCTCCGAGGGAATCCCCACGCGAAGGTGACTGCATTCATGGGCGCGGGGCTCGGATTTCAAGGTAGCCCTCGGGGCCCCCTCCGATAGCCCGGGGCGCTGAAATTCTGGCCGAGCCGGCGGATTCGACGGGCTAGCGGGCGAGGAGCCAGAGCCCCACGGCGAGGTTGCCCAGGCCCGAGCAGGCCAGCACCGCGCGGCGGCCCCGGGGGCCTTCCAGGGCCTGGCTCAGCAGGCCCGAGGCCCAGCTGAGGAGGATGAACATGGCGGTGATGCCCAGGCCGAAGAACAGCAGCGCGATGGCGAAGGGGCCGAACCCCTGCCAGCCGTGCTCACGCAGCAGCGTGGTGAAGCCGCGCACGCCGCCCAGGCCGAAGAAGGCGCCCAGCCAGGCGGCGCTGTGGTGGAAGCGGGCCTTGGCGCCGGGGTGCGCATGCACGAGGGCGCCGTGGGCATGCACTGAGGGCTGCGGGGTGATGCGGCGCAGATTGAAGGCTCCCGCGAGGTTCCAAAGGCCCAGGAGGATCACGAAGCCCCAGGCGGCGCGATCCAGCCAGAGGAAGACGGCATCGCCGGCCAGGGCGTGCCCCGCGAGGATCGTGGCCAGGGCCAGCAGGGCCACGGCCAGCATGTGGGAGAGGCCGAAGGCGAGGCCCACGCGCCAGGCCCGGCGGTTCCCATCCAGGCTCACGCCCGTCACCACGGCGACGTGATCCGGTTCGAGGGCGTGCAGGAGGCCGAGCAGGAGGGGCAGCATGGTTCAGGTCCGCTTCCAGCCTACCTCAGGGGGCCGTCCGGTCCTACGACGCCTTGGGCAGGCGGATGGTGAAAGTGGTGCCGACCCCGGGGCTGCTGTGGACCCCGATGGTGCCCCCCAGCAGCCCCACCACGGCCTGCACGGAGCTGAGGCCCAGGCCCGTGCCCTTGCCCGAAGGCTTCGTGGTGAGGAAGGGCTCGAAGAGGCGCTGCATGACGGCGTCGGGGATGCCCGTGCCCGTATCCTGGACCTGGATGACGGCCTCTTCGCCTTCAGAGCGGGCCCGCAGGCTGATGCGACCGCCGGGAGGGGTGGCGTCCTTGGCATTGCTCACCAGGTTCACGAGCACCTGATCCACCTGGCCGGGGTTGGCGCAGATGGGGAGGGCCTGCGCGTCGTGCTCCCACGTGAGTTGGATGTTCCGGGGCACCATGGCGCGCAGAAGGGGGTTCAGCTCCTCCAGGTGGGCCAGGAGATCGAAGGTGCGGCTGGGGCCGGGGCCCTCCCGCGCGAGGCCCATGAGGCGCTTGGATAGGTCGCCCGCCCGCTCCAGGGCCTTTTCCAGCCCGTCCATCTCCCGGGAATCCTGGGTGGGGCCCATCTTGAGGCGGAGCAGATCCAGGTTGCCCATGGCCGCCCCCAGGAGGTTGTTGAGGTCGTGGGTGATGCCGGCGCCCAGGGTGGCCACGAGGTTCTTCTGCTGCGTTTCCAGGAAGAGCGCCTGGCTCTGGGCCAATTCCCGGGTGCGGGCTTCCACCTTCTCCTCGAGGGTGCGGTTGAGGGTGAAGATCTGGCGCAGGGTGAGGGCCTGTCGGGCGAGCACCAGGAGGGCCAGGCCGCTCAACAGGACGAAGCCGGGGGTGTCGCGATCCGCGCCCTGGGGCAGGTAATGGACGAGGAAGCCCCCGAAGGCCACGGTGGTGGGCAGGTAGGGCAGCAGGAAGCGCAGGGCCTTGATGGGCCGGGCCGCTTCCGGGCGCCAGGGCATCCGGGTGGAGAGGGCGAGGAGGATGAACCCGGGCACGAAGACCAGGCGCACGGGATGGGCGAAGGTAAAGGTGCCCAACACGAGCGTGCCCACCCACCAGGGCAGGACCATCGCGCAATAGGTCACGCCCAGGGCCAGCATGGCCACCGGGGTTTCCAAGCGGTCGCCGCGTTCCACCCACACATGGATGCCGACGCCCTGGGCGACGCAGGCGATGAGGAAGACGCCGTGCATGCCCAGGGTCTCGGGCAGGGGCAGGTGGTGCCCGGCCATCATCGGTTGGAGCACCCACATCCAGAGGCCGAGGTAGGCGGCGAGGGTGAAGACCGCGCCATCCAGGAAGCGGCTCGCGCTGAAGGTGCGCCGGGGCGGCGCCGCGAGCAGGGCGAAGGTGATGGCGCTGAGGGCGGGCACCCAGGCCACCAGCGTGATGATCGCGGGGAAGGGCACTGCTTCCCCGAACTGGATGAGCTCGAGGGCCTGGGTGAACCAGTTGAAGGAGCCCAGGATCCCGAACACCAGCACACCGGCCCAGGTCAGCCGCGCCGCGGGCTCCGCCCGCCACCGGGCCACCGCGCCCATCACCAGGCCGCTGAACGCGCAGAGGAAGGCGAGGGCGACGATCCAGGCTCGGCCCAGGGGGCTGCCGAAGGCCCACAGCGCGGCCGCGAGGGGCGGCACCGCCGACAGGGGCCCGAGGCGCTTCCAGGAGGGGCTGGGCATGAAGGTCTCGTGTGAAGGGTTGGTTCCAGATTCTAGGCGGGGCGACCTCGGGAAGGGTATGAAAACCAAGCAGTTGTCTGGCGTCTCCCACCACAGGTAGGCCTCGGCACCCCCCAAGGCCTACCCGAGGTCGGGCTTGAAGTGCCCATTAGTCTGTTTGATGCTGATTTTGGTCCCATAAATCGGATTGATGCCATGAGCCTTGACGTCACCCCCCTGCAAGTCTTCCTCACCGTGGTGGAGGAGGGCAGCTTCACCCGCGCGGCGGAAAAGCTGCAGCGCACCCAGCCCGCCGTCTCCGTGGCCGTACAGCGGCTGGAGGCCGAGGTCGGCGAGAAGCTCATCGACCGCTCGGGCCGGGAGCTGGCCCTCACGGATGCCGGCGCCATCGTGCTGGACGCCGCCCGCCGCCAGCAGAACCTCCAGCGGGAGCTCTTCAACCGCCTCGCGGAGCTGCGCCACAAGGCCGTGGGGCGGCTCGCCCTGGGCGCCAACGAGAGCATGATCCTCTACCTCCTGCCCCACCTCATCCGCTTCCGGGAGAAGTTCCCCCAGGTGCAGGTGGTGGTGCAGCGCACCCGCAGCAGCCAGATCCCCGATCACTTGCTGGCCGGCGACGTGGATTTCGGTGTGGCCAGCTTCCAGCCCGGCGATGAGCGCTTCGGCACCCGCGTGCTCTACCGCGATCACCTGGCCTTCGTGGTGGGTCCCCAGCACCGCCTCGCCAAGAAGAAGACCGTCGCCATCCAGGAGCTGGGCAAGGAGACCTTCGTGGCCCACAACGTGGCGAGCCCCTACCGCGAAGTGGTGCTCCGCGAGTTCCACCGCCACAAGGTAACCCTCGACATGGCCGTGGAGATGCCCACCGTCGAAAGCATCCGCCGCATGGTGGCCGGTGGCATGGGCGTGGCCTTCCTGCCCCGCGTCACCGTCGAACAAGACCTCAGCACGGGCCTCCTCAAGGAAGTGCAGGTCCCCGAAGTGAAGGCCGAGCGACCCATCCATCTGCTGTGGGTGGAGAAACGCCCCTTGAGCCATGCGGCGATGGCGTTTTTGGAGATGGTGGCGGAGGGGTGAGGCCGGTCGTCCGTCGTCGGTCGTCGGAGCTCGACCCATCCGTCGCCTTCAGTCCCAAGGGGTCGGGGAAGGTCTCGGGTGGTGGGATGCTGCGACGACCGATGACCGGCGACCTGGTTATAGCCCCAGCTTCGCCAACGTCCGCCGCTTGCCCGCTTCCACTTCCGGCTGATCGAAGGGATCGATTTCCAGCGACATGCCGAGCAGCCCGACGATGAGCTGCCAGCTCATGAGGTAGGCACCCAGGGTGGCTTCGTCGAGGTGATCCAGGTGCCAGTGAAGGGTGGGCACGCTCGCGGCGCGGAGGGCTTCGAGGGTGCCTTCGGCTTGGGCTTGGAGGATCTCGGTGCCGCGCCAGCGGGCGAGGCCGGGATAGGGGCACTGCTCCGGGAGATCCAGCAGCTCGGGGCCTTCGCCGGTGGCGAGGGTGAGCATGAAGACGCCCACTTCGCGGGGGCCGCCGAGCCAGCGCTGGAGCTGGGCATGCTGATCCATGGGGCCCTGGCCGCGGATGGGATCGAAGGCCCGGCGGGTGCCATCCTTGGCCTTCTTGCCGAGGCTCTCGGCCACGAGCTGTACCCACCAGGCGCCCAGGCGATCCAGGCGCTGCACGTAGGGGAGGTGGGCCCAGGTCTGCACCCCTTGGAGGTAGCCCGTGTGGAGTTGCGCCACGGCTTCCCAGATGCGGGTGCCCCAGAGGCCCTGGCCGGTTTCCGCCTGCGTCACGGCTTCGCGGGCGCCGTCGAGGAAGGCGTTCACGTCGCCGCCGAGCCAGGCCAGGGGCAGGGTGCCGATGGCGGTGAAGGCGCTGAAGCGGCCCCCCACGTCGCTTGGGAAGGAGATAATTTCATAGCCCTCGGCCTGGGCGAAGCGGTGCAGGGGATTGCCATCGGGCTGGGTGATGACGAGGGGGCGGTGCCGGAGGTGCGAGAGGTCGCCCAGGGCGCGGAGGCGGCCAATCCACGTCCACAGCTCCAGGGTGTTGCCGCTCTTCGAGGCGAGCACCACGCGATCGGTGGGATCCAGGTGCAGGGCCATGGGTTCGGGGCTCTGCAAGGGGATGAAGGCCTGGCGGGTGCTGGCGGAGCCCAGGGCCCGCACGATGGTTTGGGAGGGCAGCACGGAGCCGCCGATGCCGCACCAGAGCAACCGGGTGTGCGCCCCCATGTCGGGCAACGCCTGGGCCGCGGGCGACATCCACCCGGCGAGGGGATGGGCTTGGAGGGCGGACCAAAGGCGGGCGCGGTTCATCAAATCAGCCTAGCCGATCAGTCGCCGAAGGAGATGCCCAGGTCCCGGGCGGTCTGGATGGTATCCCCGTCCAGGGGCACGCCCTTCATGCGTCCGGCCACGTCGCTCAGGGGCACGTGGTTCACGTTGGGGTAGGCCAGGGCCACCATGACGCCGGATTGCCCATCCTCCAGGGCCCGCACGGCGGCGGCGCCGAAGCGCAGGGCCGCGAGGCGATCGAAGGAGGTGGGGCTACCGCCCCGCAGAAGATGACCGAGCACCACGGCTCGGGCCTCCTTGCCCGTGCGGGCTTCCAGCTCCCGGGCCACCTGATCGCCGATGCCCCCGAGCCGCTCCACGTGCCCGGCGCCTTCCCCGGCCCGGAGGGAGCGATGGCCGTCTTTGGGCCGGGCGCCCTCGGCCACCATGACGAGGGAGTAGGTGCGGCCCACGGATTCCCGCTCCCGGATCTTGGCGGCCACCTTGTCCAGGTCGTAGGGGATCTCGGGCAGGAGGATCACGTGGGCGCTGCCGGCGATGCCGGAGTGCAGGGCGATCCAACCCGCATAACGGCCCATGACCTCCACGGCCATGATGCGGTGGTGGCTTTCGGCGGTGCTGTGCAGGCGATCCAGGCACTCGGTGGCGAAGGCCACCGCCGTGTCGAAGCCGAAGGTGGTGAACGTCTTGTCGAGGTCGTTGTCGATGGTCTTGGGCACGCCGATGACGCGCAGGCCCTTCTGTCCCAATTGGTGGGCGATGGTGAGGGTGCCATCGCCGCCGATGGCGATGAGGGCATCCACTTCCCGTTTCGCGAAGAAATCCAGGACCTCGCCGCTGCGGTCGGCTTCACCGGGCGTGCCATCGGCCAGGGTCGCCGGGAAGCGGAAGGGGTTGCCGTGATTCGTGGTGCCGATGAGGGTGCCGCCCAGATGGGCGATGCCCCGCACGAGATCCTTGGTGAGGCGCATGAACCCGCCATCGGCGTAGCGCTCGGGGAAGAGGATCCCGTTGAAGCCATCGCGGATGCCATAGCATTCCCAGCCGCGGTTGATGGCGGCCAGCGTGGCGGCGCGGATCACCGCGTTGAGGCCCGGAGCGTCGCCGCCTCCGGTGGTGAGGGCGATGCGGCGGATGGGGGAGGCCATGGCGGAACCTCGGGGGCATTCAGTTCATCGGGGGGTTGGGGGCCGGGAGTGAATCCAGTCAGCCTATCAAGGGAAATGGCCCCTCTGCGCTGGGGGCGCAGGGGTCTCTCCGAGCACCGGCCCTGATGCGGGATCAGCCGCTGATGGGCAGGCCCAGGGCGGTAGGGGGGGGCGAACTCGACTCAAAATTGCAGGAGGTGTCCTAGTGAATGAACTGAGGCCTTCAGATGAAGATTTTCCGAAGGGATGAATCGTAAAAGGCTGGTCAGATGGCGTGAACCCAGGCCATTGGCATGTTTCGACCATTCAGGGGAAGTGACTCGTGATGAATTTGCACCTCAGGATGGTGAGTTCCTGGTCAGGACTCATTCCTAGAACCCCTTCTGTGCGTTAGCATTAGCCCTCAAACCCACATATTGAGTTGCCCCAGGGCATCTATTTAGGAGGAAGACGCATGGCCATGCCGTTCAAGAGTTTGTTGCTCGCAGGGACCGTAGCTTTGCTTACCATTGGGTGCGACGTGCATCCTCAGTTCAAGCTCACTCCAGTCAAGGAGAGCGAGCAGTCGCATTTCGTACTGGAAGATCATCGGCCTCTGGCTGAGCGGCAGAGTGAGATTTTGTCCCTCATGGTTACGAATCCTGCCTATGGGATTGCCCGCATGGGGGATGACCGCACGGTACCGGACCGGATGGCCTACCTAAAAGCCTTCCTCGGCAATGAGGTGGGGGCGAAGTTGGAAGGTAAGACCGTGTTGGTGAAATCCTTTGCCATTCACCGGAACAATCAAGGTCGGATGCGAGGAACAAACCCTTCGAAATCGGGGCTCCTGACCGCCGCCATTTCCAACGCCCTTGAAGAAAAGGCCGCTCCAACCCAACCTGGCGGATTTACGGAAGCAGAGAATCCGGACGGGTTCAACGTGGCCGTGATCGACCTGCTCGTCACAGTGGATGGTAAGGACTACCGAGCCCGCGTGGTGAAGCCCGCCCCAGGGACTGTGGTGCGGTTCAATGGGGATGTGGAGATTTGGGACAAAGTGGTGGCTTCTGCCATGGAAGAAGTGGTAGTGCAGTTGAGCGGGAAATTGAAGCAAGGGTAGGCGCGCAGCGCGCCGCAGATTTTGGGTATAGCCAGAAGGCCCCTGCGGGGGCCTTCTGGCTGAACAAGAGAAGTAGACTTGATGGGGGCACGTCTCGGCGAGCAACTGATCGTGCTATGCCCCTGAGGCTTAGGAGAGCGGGCCGCTTCTAAGGCTCGATCCAGATAAGCGGGGCAGGCGGATTGGATGTGGGCAGGGAGATTGGAGCCGCGGATAGAGGGCGACATCACGCGAACCGAGCTGCAGCACGCTGCGCGGTTTGCCGGCCTTGCTTCAGGGCCTCCCGCGGAGGCCCTCCGCAAGTCCACTCATCGGCTCGATCCCGGTAAGCGGGGCGAGGTGCTGGAATGGGTCGGTGGATTGGAGCCGCTTACCGGAATCGAACCGATGACATCCTGTTTACAAGGCAGGTGCTCTACCAACTGAGCTAAAGCGGCACAGGTTCATTGTAACGAAACAGGCCCCCGAATCGGGGGCCTGTGCGTTTCGATTCCCGAGGGATCAGCCCTTGGCGGCGTCCTGCTCGGCTTTCACTTCGTCCATGAACTTCTCCATCCACTTGGTGGAGAAGCCGCCGGAGATGAAGTCGGGGTGGTCCATGATCTTGCGATGCAGGGGGCCGGTGGTCTTCACGCCTTCGACGACGAGGGTGTCGAGGGCTCGGCGCATGCGGGCCAGGGCTTCGTCACGGTCGCTTCCGTAGGCGATGAGCTTGGCGATCATGCTGTCGTAGGTGGGTGGGATCACGGCGTCCTGGTGCATGGCGGTGTCCACGCGGATGCCGGGGCCGCCGGGGAAGTTCAGGGCGGTGATGCGGCCGGGGCTGGGGGTGAACTTCCAGGGATCCTCGGCGTTGATGCGGCACTCGATGGCGTGGCCGCGCTGGATCACCTGCTCCTGGGTGAAGCTGAGCTTCTTCCCGGCGGCGATGCGGATCTGTTCCTTCACGATGTCGATGCCCGTGACGAGCTCCGTGACGGGGTGCTCCACCTGCACGCGGGTGTTCATCTCCATGAAGAAGAAATCGCCGCGCTTGTCGAGGAGGAACTCGATGGTGCCCGCGTTGTAGTAGCCCACGGCTTTGGCGGCGCGCACGGCGGTTTCGCAGATGCGGGCGCGCAGCTCGGGGCTGAGGGCGCCGCTGGGGCTCTCCTCGATGAGCTTCTGGTGGCGGCGCTGGATGGAGCACTCACGCTCGCCCAAGTGCACCACGTTGCCGAAGAGATCGCCCATGATCTGCACTTCGATGTGGCGGGGCTCCAGGAGGTACTTCTCCATGTAGACCGCGTCATCGCCGAAGGCGATCCGGGCTTCGCTGCGGGCCGTGTTGTAAAGCTCGGGGAGCTCTTCGGCGTTGTTGCAGATGCGCATGCCGCGACCACCGCCGCCGGCGGAGGCCTTCACGATCACGGGGTAACCGATCTTCTCGGCGGTCTCCAGGGCCTCTTCCACGGTCTCGACGGTGCCATCGGAGCCGGGCATGAGGGGGATGCCCGCGGCCTGCATGGTGGCCTTGGCCTGGGCCTTGTTGCCCATGGTGCGGATGATCTGGGCGTTGGGGCCGATGAAGTTCACCCCGCAGGCCTGGCAGACCTCGACGAAGTGGGCATTCTCGGAGAGGAAGCCGTAGCCGGGGTGGATGGCCTCGGCGCCGGTGACCTCTGCCGCGGCGATCACCTGGGGGATGTTCAGGTAGCTCTTGGCCGAGGGGGCGGGTCCGATGCAGACCTCCTCGTCGGCGAAGCGCACGTGCAGGGCGTTGCGGTCGGCCTCGGAGTAGACGGCCACGGTCTGGATGCCCAGTTCCTTGCAAGCGAGGATCACGCGCAGCGCGATCTCGCCACGGTTGGCGATGAGGATCTTCTTGAAGAGGGGCTCTTCCTTCCCGGGGACGGGGGGATGGACGAGGTGGCCCTTGCGGCGGATCGCGACCATGCGGCTATCCGATCCGGACGGCGAAGAGGCGCTCGCCGTACTCCACGGGTTGGCCGTTCTCCACCAGCACGCGCACCACTTCACCGCTGATGTCGCACTCGATTTCGTTCATGAGCTTCATGGCCTCGACGATGCAGAGGGTCTGGCCGGGGCGCACGCGGTCGCCGGGGTTCACGAAGGCAGGCGCGGTGGGGTTCGCAGAGCGGTAGAAGGTACCGACGATGGGGCTGGTGATGTAGTGGATGCCCACTTCCTCGGCGGGGGCGGCCGGGGCCGCGGGAGCCGCCGCGGGCGCGGCCACGGCGGGCACGTGGGCCACGGGGCTGCCGAACACCGTGGGCACGATGGGCGCGGGGGCCGCCACCATCACGGGGGCGCCGCCATCCTTGCGGATGCGGAATTTCATCTCGCCGGCCTCGAACTCGAACTCCTGGAAGGCTTCCTTGGAGACGAGGGCGATGAGGGCCTTGATCTCCTCGAGCCCCACAGTGCGGGAGATGGCGGGGGCAGGAGCCGGGGTGGCCTTCTTGGGGGCAGCGGCCTTGGGGGCGACGGCCTTCTTGGGCTTGGCTGCGGACTTCTTGCGGGCGGTGCTCATGAATATGCTCCGACGCTGTTGTGAAACAGGGGAAAGGGTGAAGTCTACCTTGGGTTAGGCGTTGTCCGGATCATCGGCTTTTTCCGGGATCTCGTCATCATCCTCGGGGGGCGGCAGCTTGCCTTTGCCTTTGGGACGCGATCCGATCTCGTCCTTGCGGTACTCCTTGCGCGCCGCGTCGAGGATGCCGTTCAGGAACTGCGTGCCCTCCTGGTCCCCGAACTCCTTCACGATCTCCAGCGCCTCGTTGATGACGATGGGGAACGGGATCTCGGTGACGTAGATGAGCTCGTAAAGGCCCAGGCGGAGCAGGTTCCGATCCACGGCGGCCATGCGGTGGATCTTCCAGTTCTCCGCGAAGCGCGTGAGGGCCGTGTCGATCTCCTCGAGGTGGGAGTGCACGCCGTCCACGAGGCGCCGCGCGTAGTAGAACGCGTCGCGGTTCAGGTCCTGGAGGGCGTAGAAGCCCGCGAAGACCTGGTCGGGCTGGTAGCCCGTGAGGTCCATGGCATAGAGCATCTGCAGGGCGTACTCGCGCCCGCGGCGACGAACGCCCATTACTTGCCGCCCTTCGTCTTGAAGTTGGCGCGGAGGTCCACCATCTCGAGGAGGCTCTGGGCCGCTTCCCAGCCCTTGTTGCCGTGCTTCACGCCAGCCCGGTCGATGGCCTGCTCCACGCTGTCCGTGGTGAGCACGCCGAAGGCCATGGGCACGCCGCTCTCCAGGGAGACGGACGCCACGCCCTTGGTGACTTCCGCGGCGATCATGTCGAAGTGGGGGGTTCCGCCCCGGATGACGGTGCCCAGCACGCAGACGCCCGCATACTTGCCGCTCTGGGCGGCCCACTTGGCGGCCAGGGGCAGCTCGAAGCTCCCGGGTACCTTGATCACGTCGATCTGGGATTCGGTCCCGCCGTGGCGGAGGATGCAATCCTGGGCTCCCAGCACCAGGCGTTCCACGATGAAGTCGTTCCAACGAGCGCATACCAGGGCGAACCGGTCGCCCTTCTGTACTCGCAGATGTCCTTCAAAGATCGCCATGGGAACCCCCCGCAAGGTGGTTAAGAGTTGTCAAATCTACCACAGACACGGAAAAAAGCCAGAACCGGAGGGGGAGCTGCCCCCGGGGCATCCGAGCTGGAGGCCTTTTCCGGCGCCCCGAACCCCGGGATGCTGGAGCTCCCCGCCCGGAGTTCCCATTGATGATGCGCCCCCTCGTCTCCCTCCTGCTGGCCGGCCTCGCCCTCCGGGCTGGGGGCCCCCTCACGGACCTGCTGGACCGCCACCAGGCCTCCGGGCCCGTGGGCTCCGTCGTCCTCCTGAAGCGGGAGGGGCGCACCCTCCTGCGGGAGGCCCGGGGCATGGCCAGCCTGGAGCTCGCGGTGCCGATGCGGGAGGACCAGGTCTTCCGCATCGGGTCCATCACCAAGACCTTCGTGGCCACCGTGGTGCTCCAGCTGGTGGATGAGGGCCGGGTGGACCTGGACGCCCCCCTCGCCACCTACCTCAAGGACGCGCCGAAGGCCTGGGAGAAGGTCACGGTGGCCCACCTGCTCAGCCACACCTCCGGCATCCCGGACTACTTGGGCGGGCCCCAGGGCGGCTACGGCTCGATCCGGGGCAAGCGCCTCAGCCTGGATCAGCTCATCGCCGTCTTCCGCCCCTGGCCCCTCCAGTTCGAGCCGGGCACGGCCTTCACCTACAGCAACAGCGGCTACCTCCTCCTCGGCCGGCTTATCGAGGAGGTGGACGGGCGGGCCTTCCCCGCGGCGCTGGCGGCGCGGATCACGGGGCCCCTGGGCCTCACCCACACGCGGGGGGACGTCCCCGGCGCCCTGGTGCCGGGCCTGGCCACGGGCTACACGGACGGGGGGCGGCCGGCCTTCCTGACCTGGCTGGACGGGGCCTACTCCGATGGCTGCATGACGAGCCGGGTGGACGACCTCGCCGCCTTCGCCGAGGCCCTGCATGGCGGCCGCCTCCTGAAGCCCGCCACCTACCAGCGCATGATCACGCCGGTGAAGCTCCGGGACGGGCGGACCGGGGAATGCGGCCTCGGCCTCTTCGTCCGCCGCTCCGGGGGTCGCTTGCTGCTGGGCCATGGCGGCGACCTCTTCGGCTTCCACGGGGAGCTGGAGGTGGATCCCGAGGCCCACGCGGTGGCCGTGCTGCTCCAGAACACGGACCGCTTCGGCGCGCGCCGGAGCTTCGCCGGGGACTACCTCACCCGCCGCCTGCTGGCCCAGGCCGCCGGAATTCCGATTCCGGAGCCGACGCCGGTGGCCCTCGCGCCCGCCCAGCTCGCCGTCCTGGCCGGCACCTACGTGGGCCCCGAGGGCCGGCGCGTGGTGACGGTGGAGGCGGGGCGCCTGGTGTCCCGCCGGGAGGGCGGGGATCCGGTGATCCTGGAGACCTCCTCCCCCACCACCTGCTACCTGCCGGGCGAGGAGCTCCGCCTCCGCTTCCGCCTGGAGGGGGGCCGGGCCGTGTCCGTGCAGCGCTACGAGGACGCCGGCGAGGAGGGCGCGCCCGCCCTCCGGCAGCCCTGATCCCCGCTCCGTCTCTTCCATCCCCTGGAGGATCCATGACCACCCTCGCCTTCCTAGGGCTCGGCGCCATGGGGCGCCGCATGGCGGCCCGCCTCCTGGAGGCCGGCCACACCCTGCGCGTCTACAACCGCACCGCCGCCGCCATGGCGGACCTCGCCGCCCGCGGCGCGATCCCCTGCGCCACGGCCCGGGAGGCGGCGGAGGGGGCCGAGGTCGTCTTCAGCATGGTGCGGGACGATGAGGCCTCCCGGGCGATGTGGACGCACCCGGAGCGCGGCGCCCTGCTCGCGGCCCACCCCGGGCAGCGCCTCATCGAGTGCAGCACCCTGAGCCCCGTCTGGGCCCGGGAGCTGGGCCTGAAAGCCGCCACCGCCGGGGCCCGCTTCCTGGACGCCCCGGTGCTGGGCTCCCTGGCGCCGGCGGAGGCGGGCCAGCTCATCGTCGTGGTGGGCGGCGAGGCCGCGACCCTGGCGGAGGCGGAGCCCCTGCTGCGGATCCTCGGAGGCGCCGTGCACCACCTGGGGCCCCAGGGGGCCGGCGCCACCTTCAAGCTCGCGGTGAACGCCTTCCTCGGCATCCAGACCGCCGCCCTCGCCGAGCTGCTGGGCTTCATGGGGCGGGCGGGCCTGGACCGGGAGCGGGTGACGGCCCTCTGGCCGGACCTGCCCGTCATGAGTCCCGCGGCCAAGGGCTTCTTCGCCCTCATGGCCGCCGAGGACCACGCCCCGCGCTTCGCCCTGGACCTCATCCATAAGGACCTGGGCTACGCCGGGGACGCGGCCCGCGCCGCGGGCACGGCCCTGCCCCTGGCCCACGCCGCCCGGGAGGCCTTCGGCGCCGCCCAGGCTGCGGGGCTGGGCGGGGAGAACCTCACGGCCATCGCGAAGCTGTACCGGTGATCAGAACCCCAGCCCCGCCAGGGCCTCGTCCAGCCTCCCCCGCAGGCCGGCATCCCGCAGGGGGAAGGCGCGGAAGAAGTCGGCGCGGCTGAGGCCCTCCCGGCGGGCGCGCACCTGGGCGGCCCAGCGGGCGGCGTCGGAGGCATGGCCGGCGAGGCCGTGGGCCGCGGCGGCGATGAGGGGGATGAGCACGTGGGCGCCGGGGGACCGGGCCGCGCGCTCCGCCCAGGCGGCGCCCGCCTCGTCCTCCCCCGCGGCCAGGTGGGTGAAGGCCCGGGTGCCGAGCATGGCGTAGTGCAGCGGATCCAGGGGGCTCAGGCGCATGGCCAGGTCCGCGTGGGCGCGGGCGGGCTCTGGGCGTGCGGCCATGGCCTCGGTCCAGGCCCGGGCGTAGATGCCCTGGGCGTAGTGGGGGCTCAGCTCCGTGGCGCGCTCCAGCCACTGGAGGCCCGTGTCCAGGTCCCCCTCCAGCCAGTAGCTGCGTCCCAGGGTGAAGTTCACGAAGGGATCCAGGGCGTCCAGGTCCAGCCCGCGCTCGGCGCAGGCCCGGGCCGCCCGGATCTCCGCCTCCCGATCCTCGCTGTGGCCCATGAAAGCGGTCTGGAAGTGGAGGAAGGAGCGGCCCGCGTGGGCCCGGGCGAAGCGGGGATCCAGGGCCAGGGCACGGTCGAAGAGGGCGCGGGCGACGGCGTTGTCCTCGCGGTTGAAGCGGTACATGTGGTCCAGGGCGCGGTGGTAGGCGGCCCAGGCGTCCAGATCCTCGGTGCCGGACAGGCGGGCCCGGGCCACCTCGTGCTCCGGGATGCGCAAGTCCAGGGCCCCGAGGAGGCGGCCCCGCACCTCCGCGCGCAGGGCGTGGATGTCGGCCAGGTCCCCCGTGAAGCGCTCCGCCCAGACGAGGGCGCCGTCCCGGGTGTCCACCAGGCCCGGGGTGAGGACGAGGCGCCGGCCCTCCCGTTCCACGGTGCCGCGCAGGAGGTAGCCCACACCCAGGATGCGGCCGACGGCGACGGGATCGAGGGCGGGATCCCGCAGGCGGAAGGCGGAGCCCCGGGCGGTGACGAGGAGCCAGCGCAGGCGCGCCAGCTCGGCGATGAGCTCGTGGGGCAGGGCGTCCGCCACCGCCGCGCAGGGGCCCAGGTCGCCCAGGGGCTGGAAGGGCAGCACCGCCAGGGAGGGGCGGCCGCCGAGAGCCGGCGCGGCGCCGGGGGCGGCTTCGATCCTCACCGGGCCCGCGAAGCGGAAGCCCCGGCCGTGCACGGTCCTCACCAGACGCTGGGCCTGGCCATCGTCCCCCAGCGCGCGACGCAGCGCCTTGAGGCGGCTGTCCACGGCGGAATCGGAGACGGCGCGGCCCTCCCACACCCGCTCCAGCACCTCCGCGCGGCTCACGAGGCGGTCGGCGTTCGCCACCAGCAGCTGGAGCAGGGCGAGGACCTGGGGCTCCAGGGGCACGGGCGCATCCCGGCGGCGCAGTTCCCCGGCGACGAGATCCAGCTCGAAGTCCTCGAAGCGGTAGCGCACGGAGAACCCCCGGGCCGCATTCTCCCGGAAACCTCCAGGGTTCGGAAGGCGGGGGAGCCCCACCCTGGTGCCAACCCATTCCGGAGGTTCCATGAATGCCATCCGCACCCTCTTCCTCCTGGCCGCGCTGCCCCTTGCAGGGCAGGCGCCGAAGCTCGTGAAGGCCGCCGACGTGGCCTGGGGGCCCCACCCCTTCCTGAAGGGCGCCTTCCTGGCCGTGCAGAGCGGGGATCCCGGTGCCGGGCCCTCGGTGCTCCTCATGAAGTTCCCCAAGGGCATGACGATCCCCCCCCACACCCACACGGCCTCGGAGACGGTCACCCTCGTTTCGGGCTCTGGCCTCTTCGGTGGCGGTGAGGCCGTGGACGCCGCCCAGGGCATGGCCCTGGGCCACGGCAGCTTCATTGCAATCCCCGGCGGGGCGCCCCACTGGGCCATCGCGAAGGAAGAGCTCGTGATCTCCGTGGTGATGGATCGGGCCGCGGACTTCCATCCCTGCGGTGGGAAGTAGGGGGCACCCATGACCGTGCTGGATGACGTGAAGCGGAAGCACCGCACCACCTGGGCCGCCGGGGACTATGACCGCATCGCCCGGGGCATCGTGGGCGTGGCGGAGCACGTGGTGCGCGTGGCCGGCCCCCGGCCGGGGGAGCGGGTGCTGGATCTGGCCTGCGGCACGGGCAACACGGCCCTGGCCGCCCGGGCCCGGGGCGCGGAGGTCACGGGCCTGGACCTCACTCCGGAGCTGCTGGAGGTGGCCCGCCGCCGGGCTCGGGAGGCCGGCTGGAATGATATCCGCTGGATCGAGGGGGATGCGGAGACCCTGCCCTTTCCCGAGGGTTCCTTCGACGTGCTCCTCTCCTCCTGCGGTGTGATGTTCGCGCCGGATCAGGCCCGCGTGGCCGCGGAACTGGCGCGGGTGGCCCGCCCTGGCGCGCGCCTCGTGCTCCAGGCTTGGACGGCGGAAGGCGGCGTGGGTCGCATGTTCGGCGTGGTGCGGCGTCACGTGCCGCCACCTCCGGGAGCCGTCAGCCCCTTCACCTGGGGCGATCCCGAGGCGGTGCGCCGCCTCCTGGCCCCGGCCTTCGGCGCCTTCCACTTCGAGGCGGGGGATTGCCCGGAGTTCGCCGATACGCCCGAGGCCGTGGCGGACCTCTTCCTGGAAGCCTATGGCCCCACCCGGATGGCCCACACCGCCTTGGACCCCGTGGGGGCCGACGCGCTCCGCACCGACCTGCGGACCCTCTTCGAGGGCTACCGCGCCGCGGTGGATGGCAAGATCCGATGGGGGCGGGAGTACTTGATCGTTGCGGCCCGGAGGACCTAAGCGCGCACCTTGTCCACGATCAGGGTGCACACCTGGTCATGGAGGTCCTGCAGCTCCTGCGGGGCCTTGGAGAAGTTCATCTTCTGATCGAGGCGGACCTTCACGTCCGCCAGGGCCTGGGCCGTGGGCTTGTCCCAGGCGTCGCCCATGTAGGTCTTCATGTTGGTGCGGGCCATGGTCTCCGCCTCCTCGTCGCTGAGGGCCTTGCCCAGCAGGGTGGCGCCGCGCTTCAGCGTTTCCCCATGGATGGTGACGAAGCAGCCGAGCATGGCTTCGCGGGCCTCGAGGGGCGTGATGGGTTCGGCGCTGCGGGCCTTGGCGAGCATGGTCTTGACGTGCATGGGAGCTCCTTGGGGTTCGGGGGTCGGGGTTCGGGGGTCAGGGGTCAGGGATTGAGGGGCGAGGCTTCGAGGAAGGTCCACCGGGGGCTTCCCACCGCGGGGGGCGTGAGGGCCCAACGCTCCAGGTGGAAGGTGAGGAAGCGCCCCGTGCCGCCGGTGCGGCCCTCGGGATCGTCGACCTTCCAGTCCACCCGGGCGGTGCCCGAGAGGTGGAGCAGGTGCCCCGTGCGGAAGTCCGGGATGAGCAGGCCCATGCGGGGATCCACCTCCAGGTTGCCGAAGCTCTGGAAGAGGCTGTTGCCGGGGTAGTCGGGCAGGCGGAGGGTGGCGGCGTCCACCACCGTCACGAAGCCGGGCGCTCCGCCGCGGTGGGAGGTGTCCGCGCCGCGCTCGGGGTGGATCGTGGTGAGGAAGAGGGTGTCCGCGCCCTGGATCCAAGTCGCCTCGGCGTCACCCAGAGAGGTGCCCTGGCGCGGTCCCGCGTCTGTCGATTCACCCTGCAGGCCCTCGAAGGCTCGCTTCTGGATGAACTTGGGGCAGTTGGGGAAGGATTCGCGCACGGCGAGGACCAGGGCCTCGGGCGATAGGGCGGTGACGGTGCCGTTCACGCGCAGGCGGCGCCGGGTGGCCAGCTCGATGAAGAGACCGCCCAGGGGACGGCCCGCCTGGAGCCCCTTGAAGAGCGGATTGGCGGGATGGAAGGGGGCCCGGCCGAGGTCGAAGCCCACAAGGGTGCCCTGGGCGTCCGGGCTCACGAAGCCCGGCTCACCAACGAGGGCGGAGCACCAGAGCTGCCCGGCGGCATCGGGGCCGCCGAGGATGGCCCAGGGCTGCTTCGTCATGAAGGGCAGGGCCGGGAGCATGATCGCGTCCGCGATCATGCGGCTGTTCAGGATGGCGTTGTCGGCCTCGCCCGCCTTGGCCTGGGCGGCGAGCTCGCCTTCGTGGAAGGGATCACGCATGGGCGCTCCTGGAACCAAGGTCCACCCCCGGCGGGGCCGGGGGTGGACGGTGGGATGCGTTACTTCGCGAGCAGCTGGGCGTAGGCTGCGTCCGCCTTCTCCACGAGGGCGGCGGCGTCCTTCTTCCAGAGGTCGCGGGTGACGACGTTGGCGTCGGAGAAGAAGAGGTAGAGCTTCCCGTCGCGGATGACGTAGTGGTTGGGGTTCACGTCCACGCGCTGGTTGATGGCACCGAGGGCCCAGGCACAGTAGCCGCCGTACTGGGGCAGGAAGTGGTTGGGGTTGCTCTTGAAGGTGGCGAGGTTCTGCTCGTTGGCGAAGCGGTAGGCCACGCCCTCGTGCATGTAGGTGAGCTTGATGGTGCCCTGCACGGGCTTGGAGCCGCCCTCGGGCCAGTAGGAGACGGGATCGAAGCCCTCCACGCCGACGCCGGGGCCCAGCAGGTTCAGGGTGGTGGCGGTGGGGGCTTTGACGGCGGGAGTCTGCGCCTGGGCGGAAGCGCCGAGGCTCAAGGCGAGTAGGGAGGTGAGGAGGAGGGTGCGCATGGTGGCTCCAAAAAAGGGGTGGGGTGGGTGTTAGAAGGTGACGAGGGCATAGCCCTTGGCGAGGTAGTCGCCGAGGCTGATGACGCCGCCCACGCCGGGGATCTGCAGGTCGCGGACCATGGGCAGGCCCGTGGCCTTGGCCTCCTCGGCGGTGCCGAAGACGTCGGCGCAGCCGCCGCACACGCCGGCCACCTTGTCCTGCACGGCGCGGAAGAGGGGGCCCGCGGGGTGGTCGGCCTTCACCAGCTCGGCGGCCCAGCGGGTGCCGGCGCCCTGGAAGATGAGGGCCACTTCCTGGCCCCGATCCTTGAGGTCGTAGGTGAGGAAGAGGGCGTTGAAGAGGCGACCCAGGGCCTCCTCGCTGCCCGCCTTGGGATCGGAGAAGAGGACGATGGCGGTCTTGCTCATGGTGGGGCTCCTTGAGAGGTGTGAACCGAACGATCGGTACAGTTCAATCCTAGGCCCTCGATCTTGTTCGTCAAGGACTTTTTGTACCGATCGTTCGGTGCATACTTAAGTCCATGAATGGTGAACGTTCCACCCGCGAGGGCATCCTGCTGAACCTCCTGGAGGAGTTCCGCACCTGCGGCTTCGATGGGGTATCCCTGAGCCGCATCTCCGAGGTCACGGGCCTGGGGAAGGCGAGCCTCTACCACCACTTCCCCGGTGGGAAGGCGGAGATGGCCCAGGGCGTCATGAGCCTGGCCTGGGGTTGGCTCGAAACGCATGTCTTCAGTCCGCTCGAAGCGGAGGGCGATCCCGCCCTCCGCTTCGAATCCGTGATGCAGGCCCTGGAGGGCTTCTACGCGCAGGGCCGGAAATCCTGCCTGCTGGACGTCATGCCCATCAGCGGGGGCCCGGAGATCCACGCCGCCGTGAAGGCCGTGATGGAGCGGCTCACGACCGGATTCCAACGCCTGGCGCAGGATGCCGGGGTGCCGGAAGCGGAGGCCATCCACCGGGCCGAGAGCGCGCTGGTGGCCATCCAGGGGAGCCTCGTACTGGCCCGCGGACTCGGCGACACCGGCCCCTTCCTGCGCCAGATGCGATCCCTGCGGGAGCACTTCCTCAGGAGCGTGTCCAGGTAACCGGAGGGAACCGCGTTGAACCCACAGGGGCTTCAGACAAGGAGGGTTGCGCAGGGCGATGCGGGTTCATCGTTCAAGCACCCCGACGCTGGATCAATCCCCTGTGGGTTCAACCCTTCGGGCTGGAGGTCCTGCGCGGTCCCTCCGGTTACTTGGACACGCTCCTAGGAGGACTCATGGGTCACGCGTTCGCCTTCCTCGTCGAAACCTACGAAACGGAATTCTTCAAGACCCTCGCCGTGTGGCGGGAGTTCTCGGATGCGGATCTGGAGCATCGCGTGGAGCCCCGCGCCCGCACGCTGCACGAGCAGATGGTGCACCAGTGCGTGAGCGAGGATACCTGGATGCGCACGATGCTCGGCCTGGAGGCGGGACTCCCGCCGCTGCCCGCCGAGGAGCGCTGCGAGGCCTTCATCCAGCACTACGCCGCCGCGGCCCAAGCCCGGCTGGCGCTGCTGAAAGCGAAGCCGGAGGCCTGGTTTCCGGAGATCACCACCTTCTTCCAGGAGCCCCGCAGTCGCGCCTGGGTGCTCGTGCGGCGGATGACGCACAGCGCGCACCATCGCGGCCAGTTGACCCTGTTGGCCCGCGTGCTGGGCAAGGAGCTGCACTCCATCTACGGACCCACGGCCGACACGGGCGGACTCTTCCAGCACCAGGCCCCCGTGATCTACCGGCATGAATCCCTGGAGGCCCTGGTGGCGGGTCATCCCCCCGCGATCCTGCCGGGCGGCGGAAATCACCCGGTCACGGAGCGCCCCGCGCGCTGAGGTGAAGGCGCGAAGAAGGTCTGGAGGCCACCCGCCCGCGATGGGAGAATGGAGGCCCGGAATCGGCCGACCCGCTGGTCCGGACGAGGTTCTCCATGCGACTCCGCCACATCCGCGGGGGGCGCTCCATCCTGGAAGCGCACCCCAACGAAATCATCCTGGATCCCGCCGCCCACCGCGGCCGCTGGCGGAACCTGTTCGGCAACGACCGGCCCCTGCACCTCGAGATCGGCATGGGCAAGGGCCAGTTCGTGATGGGCATGGCCCAGCTCAACCCGGAGGCCAACTACATCGGCATGGAGCGGATGGATTCGGCGGCCGTGCGGGCCCTCCATCGCCTGTTGGCCCAGCCCCTGCCCAACGTGCGGATGGTCGTGGGCTGTGCTTCCAAACTGGAGGAGGGTTTCGCCGAGGGGGAAGTGGATCGGCTCCTGCTGAATTTCTCCGATCCCTGGCCGAAGAAATCCCACGCCAAGCGCCGACTCACCCATGTGGATTTTCTCGATCGCTACCGCAAGGTGCTGGCCCCCGGTGCGGAGCTCCACTTCAAGACCGACGACCGCCGCCTCTTCGAGTTCACCCTTGAGCACCTCAGCCAGCACGGCTGGCGCTTCGAATCCGTGAACCTGGACCTCCACGCCGCCGAGCCCGAGGACAACGTGCGCACGGAATACGAGGAAGCCTTCGCTTGCGAGGGGCACCCCATCTTCCGGTTGGTGGCCCGGGCCGGCTGAGGGCGCAGGCCTCACTCTTCCAGGGCTTCAACCTCCACGGTGGCCCGCTGCGAAGCCAGCAGGCGGTGCCCACCGTAGTAGAGGACCCCCGCGCCCATGACCGCGAGGCCCACGGCCAGGGAGCTGACGCCGCCGATCGCCTCGCTGCGGTTCCTCAGGAAGGCCAGGACGATGAGGGCCGCGGGTGGTAGGCCCAGGAGCCAGGCGCCCAGGGTGCCGCCCGGAACGCGGTAGGGGCGGGGCAGATCGGGCTCCCGATGCCGAAGCACCGCCAGGGCCACGAACTCGAGGATGAGGCTGGTGCCGTAGATGAGCACGTCGATCATCACGAGGCGATCGAAGCTCAGCCCCAGGGTGCTGGTCCACAGCAGCGCGAGTACCACCACGGCCACCCAGGGGGCGCCGTCTGGCAGGCGCCGGGCGAAGACCTTGGGAAGGTAGCCGTCGTCGGCCAGCGCTGCGGGCAGGCGGGAGTAGCTGAGGAGGAGGGCGTTGAACATGCCCAGGCCGCAGAGCATGCCGCCCAGGACGAGGGCCCAGCTGAGCCAGGGGCCGGCGATGCGCGCGGCGACGTCCACCCAGGCGCCGGTTTCCCACGTCGAAGGATCGATGCCCGTGCGGCCCACGAGGGCCACCGTCGCCACGTAGGCGGCGGCCACCAGCACCACTGTGGCGAACATGGCGCGCGGGTAGGTGCGTTGCGGATCCTCTACCTCTCCCGCCACGGTGCTGGCGTTGTCCCACCCCATGTAGTTCCACATGGCGATGAGGACGCCGCCCAGGAAGTCCGCACCGGCCTTCGGCTCCGCCATCGGCGCGAGGACGGGCAGCTTGCCGTGCACGAGGGACAGGCCAGCTAGCACCACGAAGGGCAGGAGCAGGGCCGCGGCCATGACGAGGCTGGAATCACCCACGGCCTTCGCGCCCGCCAGGTTCCAGGTCGTGCAGACGGCGATCAGGGCGGCCCCCACGAGCACCGGATGCTGACCCGCCCAAGGGAAGATCCGCGCGAGGTAGAGGACGAAGAGGGTCGGGTAGATGGCCATGTCGAAAACGCTGGCCGCGAGCGACAGCCAGGCCTCCTGGAAGCCCCAGAAGGGACCCAGGGCACGGCCCACCCACACGTAGAACCCCCCCTCCGCCGGGATCGCGGACGCCAGCTCCCCGAGCATCAGCGCCGTGGGCAGGCTCCAGAGAAAGGGCGTGACGAGGAGGATGAGGATGGACACCTGGAACCCGGCCTTCCGTACCAGTTCCTCCAGCCCGTAGGGGCCGCCGCTGACCATGAAGAAGGTCACGGCCACCAGGGCGGGGAGGGACATCTTCCGCAGCGTCTGGGCCGGCGCGGTGGGGGCCAGGGGGTGTTCCATCAAGGTCTCCTTTCATCTGCAGGAATCGCGGGGAGGGGAATGCTACCCAGGAACGAATCCCCTTGCCGGCCCGTCTTGGGAAGGGTGGAAGACGGGAATTGGGTAGGAACAGGATGGACAGGATGGCCAGGGTGAAAAGCCCGCTGGTCGGGCCCCCATCCTGTTCATCCTGTCCATCCTGTTTCAATCAGGCTTGGAACCAGCCCTACACCGTGACGGTATCCGCGATCTCCCGGAAGGCCGGGATCTGATCGAAGTTCATGTAGCGGTACGTGTCCCCGGCTTTGGTGGCGATGACGGCCACCTGGGCCTGGTACTCGGCCACGGTGGGGATCTTGCCCATGAGGGCGCACACGGCGGCCAGTTCGGCGGAGCCGAGGTAGACATTGGTGTCGACGCCGAGGCGGTTGGGGAAGTTGCGGGTGCTGGTGCTCATGGCCGTGGATCCCTTGCGGATCTGGGCCTGGTTGCCCATGCAGAGGGAGCAGCCGGGCATCTCCATGCGGGCGCCGGTGCGGCCCAGCACGCCGTAGTAGCCCTCTTCGGTGAGGATCTTCTGATCCATCATCGTGGGCGGCGCGATCCAGAGGCGCGTCGGGATGTCCGACTTGCCCTCGAGCACGCGGCTGGCGGCGCGGAAGTGGCCGATGTTCGTCATGCAGGAACCGATGAAGACCTCGTCGATCTTCGCGCCTTCGACGGCGGAGAGCGGCTTGATGTCGTCGGGATCGTTGGGGCAGGCGACGAGGGGTTCCTTGATCTCGTCGAGGTTGATCTCGATGATCTCGGCGTACTCGGCGTCCTTGTCCGCCTCCAGCAGCTGGGGGTTGGCCATCCAGGCCTCCATGGCCTTGATGCGGCGGCCCAGGGTGCGCTTGTCTTCGTAGCCCTCGGCGATCATCCACTTCAGCAGGGTGATGTTGGAGCGCATGTACTCGAGGATGGGCTCCTTGTTCAGGCGCACGGTGCAGCCGGCGGCGGAGCGTTCGGCGCTGGCGTCCGTGAGCTCGAAGGCCTGCTCGATCTTGAGGTCGGGGAGGCCCTCGATCTCCAGGATGCGGCCGGAGAAGACGTTCTTCTTGCCCTTTTTCTCCACGGTGAGGAGGCCCCGCTGGAGGGCGGCGTAGGGGATGGCGTTCACGAGGTCGCGCAGGGTGATGCCGGGCTGCATGGTGCCCTTGAAGCGCACGAGCACGCTCTCGGGCATGTCCAGCGGCATCACGCCCGTGGCGGCGGCGAAGGCCACCAGGCCGGAACCGGCGGGGAAGGAGATGCCGATGGGGAAGCGCGTGTGGCTGTCGCCGCCCGTGCCGACCGTGTCGGGCAGGAGCATGCGGTTCAGCCAAGAGTGGATGACACCGTCGCCCACGCGGAGGCTCACGCCGCCGCGGTCGCTCATGAAGTGGGGCAGCTCGCGGTGGGTGATCACGTCCACGGGCTTGGGGTACGGGGCCGTGTGGCAGAAGGACTGCATGACGAGGTCGGCGCTGAAGCCGAGGCAGGCCAGATCCTTCAGCTCGTCGCGGGTCATGGGGCCGGTGGTGTCCTGGCTGCCCACGCTGGTCATGTGGGGCTCGCAGTAGGTGCCGGGACGCACGCCCTTGCCTTCGGGAAGGCCGCAGGCACGGCCCACCATCTTCTGGGCCAGGGTGAAGCCCTTGGTGGAGGCGGCGGGATCCTTGGGCAGGCGGAAGAGCGTGGAGGCGGGCAGGCCCAGGGACTGGCGGGCCTTGGCGGTGAGGGCCCGGCCGATGATGAGGGGGATGCGGCCCCCGGCGCGCACTTCATCGAGCAGCACGTCGGACTTCAGCTGGAAGGTGCTCACCACCTGGCCGTTCTTGGTGATCTTGCCCTCGTAGGGGTGGATGGTGATGACGTCGCCCGTCTCCAGCTGCGACACGTCGCACTCGATGGGCAGGGCGCCGGCATCCTCCTGGGTGTTGAAGAAGATGGGCGCGATCTTGGTGCCGAGGCAGAAGCCGCCGAAGCGCTTGTTGGGCACGAAGGGGATGTCCTCACCGGTCCACCACAGCACGGAGTTGGTGGCGCTCTTGCGGCTGGAGCCGGTGCCCACCACGTCGCCCACGTAGGCCACGGGATGGCCCTTGGCCTTGAGGCCCTCCATGAAGGCGATGGGGCCGCGCACGCCGGGTTCCTCGGGGGTGATGCCGGGGCGGGGGTTCTTCAACATGGCCAGGGCGTGGAGCGGGATGTCGGGGCGGCTCCAGGCGTCGGGCGCGGGGCTCAGGTCATCGGTGTTGGTCTCGCCGCTCACCTTCAGCACGGTGACGGTGACGGCCTGGGGCACTTCGGGCTTGGAGGTGAACCACTCGGCGTCGGCCCAGCTCTGGATCACCCCCTTGGCGATGGCGTTGCCCTTGTCGGCCTTCTCCTTCACGTCATGGAAGGCGTCGAACATCAGGAGGGTCTTCTTCAGTCCTTCCGCCGCGACGGCGGCGACCTCGGCATCATCCAGCAGGTCGATGAGGGGCTGCACGTTGTAGCCGCCCAGCATGGTGCCCAGCAGTTCCGTGGCCTTGGCGCGGCTCAGCAGGGGACACTTCTCCTTGCCCTTGGCGATGCTGGCCAGGAAGCCGGCCTTCACCTTGGCGGCGCCATCCACGCCGGGGGGCACGCGGTGCGTGAGCAGCTCCACAAGGAAGGTCTCTTCACCCTTGGGGGGCGCCATCAGGAGGTCTACGAGCCCTTGTGTCTGCTCCGCCGTGAGGGGCAGGGCGGGGATACCGAGTTCCGCGCGCTTGGCCGCGAGCTGACGGTAGGTGTCGAGCATGGAGGTCTCCTGGGCTTCGAAGGATCGCAATGGCAACACTCCAGTTTAGCGCTGCCCGGGCGATGGGGGCACCCGAGGCTGCGAAGGCGGGGGAAGCGCACGGCGAGGCGGTGAGGGGGATCACTGGTCCGGGTGCAGGCACGGCCCGTAGGTAGGTTGGAGCCGCCCGTCCATCGGGGCCCCCTTGCGGGAGGTGCCGGGTCGTGGAGCGCGAAAGCGGGGTAGAGTGACATAGGAATTAATCGACAAGGATCTTGATGCCCCTGGCGCGCGGGATATCCGTTTTGACCTTCCTCCTGCTGATGCTTCCCGGCCTCGGGGCGCAGCAGCTTCCGGCCAGCGCGCGGCTCCAGTCGCTGCGGCGGCCGGGCTATGGCGATTGGGCCTCCCTCTCGCCCGATGCGGCGGAAGTGGCGATCAGCCCCGACGATTCGCCCTTCCAGATCCTCGATGCCCGCACGGGCGAGGTTCGACGGCGTTTCCCCCAGCTGGGCTCGCAGGTGCGCGGGTCGCGGTGGTTGCCGGATGGGAAGCGGTTGCTCGCATTCACCCTCAAGCAGGGCTGGAGTCTGGTGGATGCGGAAACCGGACGGGTGGCGCAGCGATTCCCGGCCCGGGGCGTGAGCTACCTGGAGGCCGTCAGCGCCGACGGCCGCTGGTTCGCCTGGCTGGAGATGAATGGCAAGCTGCGGGTGCTGGATCTCAAGGCCTGGAAGGAACTGCCCCTGCCCAAGGGGCTGGCGGGTAACGCCCACAATGGGATCACGGCCCTGGGCTTCGATGGGAAGGGCCATCTCATGCTGGCCCAGAGTCCGGCCATGGCCGAGGATCGCGGCACCCTCACCGTGCGCCGCCTGCCGGGATTGAACCTTCTGGCCACCGTCACCCTCGATACCCGCCTGACGGCCCTGGCCTGTTCGCCGCGGAGCACCGTGATCGCGTTGGGGGCGCGGAGCGGGGGCCTCGTGCTGTGGGATTGGAAGGATCCCAAGCACCTGCGGGATCTGCACGGCCCCGCGGATCCCGCGGTGACCTTGGCCTGGTCGCCGGATGCCCGGCTGCTCGCCTTCGGCTCCCACCGCGAACAGGGCCTCGTCCATGTGGATTCGGGGGCGTTCCTCAGTCGGCAGGTGGAGCCCCGGCGCCGGGACTACGAATCGGATTACATCCTGGGCGATGAAGGTCAGCTCACCGCCTTCGATCCGGCCACCGGGGCCTGGCTCGAGGGTGGGCGGCGCTTCGAGGACTGGTGCCTCCAACGCTGGGATGTGGAAGTCCTGCGGGCCCATCCCCACCCCCCTTCGGTGGACCTGGAAGCCGGCGCCGGCCCCGTGGCCTGGCAGCCCCACGCGGGGGAGTGGTGGTTCGCCGTGGGTGCCATGTTGAGGGCCGTGGATGCTGAGGGCCGGCTCCGCTGGGAGCGCCCGCTTCCGGGGAATGCCACGGGGTTGGAAGGCATGGCCCTGTCCCCCGAGGGCGATCGCGTGGGCCTGGTGGTGACCCGGGATGGCGTGGAAGGCAGCCGCCTCTGGCTGGGCTCGGCCCAGGACCTCGATCACCTCGCGGAGCATCCCTGGGCACCGCCCGAACCCTCCGAAGGGCCCGAGCCCGTGCGGCGCGGCGTGGATCGCATGGCCTGGGATGCCGCCGGACACCTTTGGATCCAGGACATGGAATCCATTTGGAAGGTGACGGCGGCGGGCCATGCCACCCGCGTTCCCCTGGCGGGCCCGAGGCCCGAGGGGGATACGGAATTCATCAGCGGCTTCGCGCCCCATCCTTCCGGCTCGAGCCTTGCCGTCGTGCTCGCCGGGGCCCTCCAGCTGCGGGATCCCGACACGGGCCGCGTGCAGCGCCTGCTTTCCGTGGGCGAGGATCGCACGCCGGGCCTGGCCTGGAGTGCTGATGGTGAGTGGCTGGCCACGGCGCCGGGACAGCTCCTCCACCGGGACACCGGAGGGCGCTTGGCCTGGTTCCGCACCCATCCCGAGCTCCGGAAGGCCGATCCCGCCGGGCCCGTGGCCCTCAGCCGCGATGGCCGCGTGGTGGCCACGGTGGTGAAGCCCGATCATTTCCAGGAGAACACCCAGGGCGTGGGGCTTCTGGATGTCCGCACGGGCCAGTGGCTGGCTTTCCTGGATGCCAGGGGGGTGAAGGAACTGGTCTTCTCCGCCGATGGCCGTTCCCTCGCCGCTGTGAGTCAGACCTTCCGCATGGCGCAAAACGCCGAAGGCGACTTCCGCCAGGACGTGCGGAGCGGGATCACGCTGTGGTCCCTGGGTGATCTGGTGGCGCGACTGCCCGTCGTTCCGCCCCCCGCGCCACCCGCGGGGGGCGCCGCCCTTCCCCAACGCGGGGATTGGAGCTGGGGCGCCCTGTCGCCGGATCACCGCACCCTGGCCTTGGTGGGCCGTCGCTCGGGCCTTCGGCTCTGGGACGCGACGACCCGGGAGCCCCTGGCCGCCAAGCTGGAAGGACCATTGCCCGAGCGCTGCTTCTTCAGCGCCGATGGGGAAAGCCTGGTGGGCCTGCGGGGCTCCCTCCTCCTGCGGTGGGATGCCCGCCGCGGCACCTTGCTGAACCGCACCCCCCTCGAAGGCCGCTTCGAAGGTGCCTTGGCCAGCCCCGATCGGCGCGTGCTCTGGGGCCTGGGGGACGGGGGCCTCGCCGCCCTGGACACCGCCTCCTTGAGCCTCCGCGAAGTCCTCCCCGTGGCAACGGACGGCGAAGTCGCGCTCCTCTCGGTGGATGCCGAAGGGCGGCCCCTTTGGCGGGAGGGCCCCGCTACCTTGGCCCGCTCGGACGGCGCGGCGGTGGTGCGCCGGGCCCAGCCGGGCGTGGCGTGGATTGAACGCATCGTCCCCTGGGGACGGGACGGATGGGTGGCGGTGTGGACCCGCAAAGACGCGAAGGGCTCCGCGTCGGGCCGCCACTTGGTCCTGCTGAACTCGGCCCTGGAATCGCTGGAGGAATGGCCCCTGGAGGAACCCGCCCTCCTAGCCCCATCCCCGGATGGGGCCCATCTCGTGATCGCGGATGCCAGGGGCCTGCAGGTGTGGACCACCCGGCCCCTCCGCAAGCTCGGCACCGTGGATGCGGTGGATCCCGACCTCAAGGCCATGCGCTTCAGCGACGATGGGCGCATCCTCATCACCCTGGGCGAGGAGCTCCTGCGGAGTTGGGTCTGGTCGGATGTGGTGAAGGCGGCGACGGAGGGAGGTCCCTGAGGCCTTGGCAAAGGTTAAGCCTCCGTTCCTTGCCCTCTCAGATGCATCATCAACCAGGTGGACACCCTGGCACGGGTGCCCACCTCCAGCGGGAGGGCGGACGATGAAGACTCAGATCCAACCCACGGCCGAATCGGCTTCCGAACGCATCAGCGGCAAGATCGCCGAGTTGGCGGACTGGCGGGGGGCCACACTCGCGAGGGTTCGTGACCTCATCCGGGAGGCCGCCCCCGAAGTGGTGGAGGAATGGAAGTGGAGGGGTACCCCGGTGTGGTCCCTCGGGGGGGACATTTGCACGGGGGAGTCGTACAAGTCGGTCGTGAAGCTGACCTTCTTCAAAGGCGCCGCCTTGGCGGATCCCACCCGGCTTTTCAACGCGAGCCTCGAAGGGAACACCCGTCGCGCCATCGACCTCCGCGAAGGCGAGGAGCTGGACGCGGAGGCGTTCCAGGCCCTCATCCAGGCCGCCGTCGCCCTCAACGCCGCGCGTGGGAAGCCCTCCCGAAAGCGCGGCTGAGCCCCGCCGCATCCACTGGGGCGAAGGGGAGATTCATCCAACGGCCTCCATGGCCCCGGTGGTCGCTGGTAAGTTCAATCCATGAGCGACACCCTCCGGATCTACCACAACGCGCGCTGCTCCAAGAGCCGTTCCGCCTGCGCCTTGGTGGCCGAGGCGGGGGTCGCGGTGGAGGTCATCCCCTACCTCGACGCCCCGTTGACGGCGCCCGAGTTGCAGGAGCTGCTCCGGAAGTTGGGGATGCGGCCCAGCGAATTGCTAAGGCGGGGCGAGGCGCTGTTCACCGAACGCTATGGGGGCCGGGAGCTGACCGAGGAGGAGGCCTTCGCCGCGCTCCTCGCGCATCCCATCCTCATGGAGCGTCCCATCGCGGTGCGGGGGGAACGCGCCGTGGTGGCGAGGCCCCCGGAGCGCGTGAAGGCGTTGTTCTAGGCTTCCAGCCCTCCGAGGAAGCGGCCGGCGGCCTCCAGGAAGGGGACGCCCCATTCGTGTCCCCCGTCGAAGGTGAGGGTCTCCGCGGCGTGCCCCCGGGTTTCCAGGGTCTCCAAGTCCCGGGCGAGTTGGACGGCGGTGTAGTAGGTGTCCTGATCGCCGCGTCCGATGAGGATCGGGGGCAGGGCCGGGGCTTCGATCACGTCCTGGGGCAGATCGCCCCCGAGCACCAGCAACCCCTCGCACGGGAACCGCGCCGCGGCCCGCCAGGCCATGGCGGCCCCCTGGGAGAAGCCTGCGAACACGCGTTTGCCGGTGCGTCCTTCGGACCTCAATTCGGCGAGCACGCGGCCCACGTAGGCGAGGTTGTCCTCGATGGCCTGTTCGCGATCTTGGCTCGTCATCCACGAACCTGCGATCTCGTGGGTCTTGGTGTTGTAGAACCGGTGGAGGGCCTGGACCGAGATCACGGTCCACTGCGCGGTGCCGGGGATGCGGAGCAGGGCTTCCAGCATGGTTTCGGCGTTTTGGCCGTAACCATGGAAGCCCACCAGCATCGGGGCGGAAGGCGAAGGGGATGATCCGGGCTGCACCAGGTAGCGGCCGAGGGTGGCGGTGCGGAGGGTGCGGATCTCGGTCATGGCGGACCATTCTGGCACGTGGTGCGAGCCCGCTGTTTGAAGAGCGGCACGGCAGCTGTTACCGGGAATGCGACCTGTGGGTGATACGGAAATCACACCGGGAGGATGTGAAGGGCCTATGGTGGGAATGCGGCCCCATCGGCCGGAGGAAATCCATGACTCAACGCACGCCCCGCTCCTGGCTCAACACCCTGTTCCTGCTGGGAACCCTGGGCCTGGCCCTCGTTCTCGTGCCGTGGCGGTTGGCCACCCATGGCTTGCGGTGGAGTGAAGCCGCGGTCTTCCTGGGGCTTTACATCGCCACGGGGCTGGCGATCACCGTGGGGTACCACCGGCTCTTCAGCCACCGGGCCTACCAGGCGGCCTGGCCCATGCGGCTCATCCTCCTGCTCTTCGGCGCGGCGGCCTTCCAGAATTCCGCCATTGCCTGGTGCAGCGACCACCGCCATCACCACCGGTTCGTGGATGACGTGGACAGGGATCCCTATCCCGTGAAGCGGGGCTTCTGGTACGCCCACTGGTTGTGGGTGATGGAAGGTGGTGATCGCCCCATGGAGGGCGTGACGGACCTGGAGCAGGACCCCCTGCTGCGGTGGCAGCATCGCCACCGGTTCCTCATCGGCGCCGGGGTGGCGCTGGCGCTTCCGGTGGGCGTGGGTTTGGCCACGCACAACGTCGCCGGCCAGCTTCTCTTCGGCCTGCTGCTGCGCATCGTGCTGACGCACCACAGCACCTTCCTCATCAATTCCGCCGCCCACTGGTTCGGCAGCCAGCCCTACACCGATGCGAACAGCGCGCGGGATAACGTCTTCTTGGCGCCCCTCACCTTCGGCGAGGGGTATCACAACTACCACCACATGTGGCAGTGGGATTACCGCAATGGGCCCCGCTGGTATCAGTTCGATCCCGCGAAGTGGGTCATCGCCGCCGGTTCCTGGGTGGGGCTCACCTGGGGCTTGCGCCGGGTGCCCGCCACCACCATCCAGCGGGCCCGGGTGGCCATGGAAGCGAAGCGGTTGGGCGCGACCCTGGCGGCGGAGGCCCATCCTGTCCGGACATCGTTGGAAGCGGCCCACGCCCGCCTGGACGCGGCCCTCGGCGCCTTCCAGGCCCGGCTGGATGCCTGGCACGTGATGAAGGCGGAATGGGGGCAGAAGGGCCGGGTCCGGGCGGAAGCCTGGCGGGCGGCCCAGGCGGAATGGAAGGCCCAGCGATCCCACCTGCGGGAGGATGTGCGGGAAGCCTGGGCCGGTTGGCGCTCGGCCCGCTTGCAGGCCCTGCGGGCCGCCCAGGCCTGAGTTCCCCCCCCGGAATCCGCGCGGCGGGGAGGCTGGGTGCAATTGACCGATGCCCCCTCGGACGGGTGTATGCTCACGCATCTTCCGGGTGGTCGTAATGCAGGGTTCTGAGTCGCACGCAGCCCCCGCGGGCACCTCGTCCGCGGGCATCAGCGTCGAGCGGATGCAGGCGATGCTCGACAACTCCGTGGACATTTTCAGCCTCCTGGATGGAGAGGGCCGCCTCCTCTACAACTCCCCGGCGGCCCAGCGGCTGCATGGGTTCGATGCCGCGGAAATGGACGGGAGGAACACCTTCGACTTCATCCATCCGGAGGATGCCCCCAAGGTGGGCGAGGCCTTTCAGCGCTGCATGAGTTATCCCGGGGAACCGGTGCGGGTGGAGTACCGCTATGCCCGGAAGGATGGCTCTTGGATCTGGATGGAAGCGGCGGCCATCAACCTGCTGGAAAAGCCCGAAGTCCAGGCCATCGTGGTGAACTCGAGGGATATCTCCCAGCGCGTGGAAGCGCAGGAGGCCTTGCGGGAATCCGAGCGCTTCTCCGAATCCGCCATCAACGCCCTCTCCTCGAACCTGGTCATCCTCGATGGGCAGGGCCGCATCCTCAAGGTGAATCAGGCCTGGCGGGATTTCGCGGTCCAGAACGGGTACGTGGGGGACCCTCACTGGGAGGGCCTAGATTACCTGGAGATCTGTGACTCCATCATCGGAGCGGATTCGACGGAGGCCAAGGCCATGGCCGAGGGCATCCGGGCCATGCTTCGGGGCGAATTGCCGGAGTTCAGCCTCCAGTACGCGTGTCATTCGCCCCAGGAACTGCGGTGGTTCCAGGCCCGGATCACGCGGTTCCCTGGGCCGCCACCCACCCCCCTCGTGATCTCCCACGTGAACATCACGAGCCTCAAGAATTCCGAGCGGGATGCCCTGGAGAGCGAGGCCAGGTACCGGGCCCTCTTCGACAACATGATGCAGGGCTTCGCCCTGTGCCGGCTCCACCTGAAGGATGGCGTCGCCGATGATTTCACCTACCTCGAGGTCAACCCCGCTTTCACGAGCCTGACGGGTCTGAAGGATGTGGTCGGGAAGCGGGTGACCGAGTTGATCCCAGGCATCCGGGAGGCGGATCCGGGCCTCTTTGAACGCTATGGGCGGGTGGTGCGGACCGGGGTGCCCGAGCGTTTCGAGATCTACGTGGCCGCCTTGAACATGTGGTTTGCCATCTCGGTGTACCGACCCATGGCCGATCATTTCGTGGCGGTGTTCGACGTGATCTCCGAGCGGAAGCTGGCGGAGGAGGAGCGGCTCCAGCTGGAGCGGCAGCTGCATCGCTCGCAGAAGATGGAGAGTCTGGGCAGCCTGGCGGGCGGCGTGGCCCATGACATGAACAACGTGCTGGGCTCCATCCTGGGGCTGGCTTCCCTGCACGAAGAATTGCTGGCCCCGGGGAGCCCGGCCCAGCAGGCCTTCGCTACGATTTCCAAGGCTTGCCACCGGGGTGGCGGACTCGTGCGGCGCCTGCTGGATTTCGCGCGCCAAGAACTCTCCGAGGTCAAGGAGCTCAACCTGAATGCGCTCCTGCAGGAGGAGGCCCAACTCCTGGAGCGCACCCTCCTGGCGCGGCTCCATTTCAGCTTGGATCTGGCGAAGGACCTCAAGCCCATCCGGGGCGACGCCGCGGCCCTCACCCATGCGGTGATGAACCTGTGCGTCAACGCGGTGGATGCCATGCCCGAGGGGGGCAGCCTCACGCTTCGCACCCGGAACGGGGCGCCGGGATGGGTGGAAGTGGAAGTGGAGGATTCCGGGAGCGGAATGCCCAAGGACGTGTTGGACAAGGCCCTGGATCCCTTCTTCACCACCAAGCCCCAGGGGAAGGGGACGGGGCTTGGGCTGGCCATCGTCTACGGCACGGTGAAAGCCCATCGCGGGACCATGGAGATCTTCAGCGAACTCCACCATGGGACGAAGGTGGTGCTCCGCTTCCCGGCCTGCGAACCCGCCGAGCCCGCGCCAGGGGAGGGCATCCTGGAAATGGGGGCCTCGAATGGCCGCGCCCTGGACATCCTCTTGGTGGACGATGATGAGCTGATCCGGGCCTCCCTGGATTCGGTGCTGCAGGCCCTCGGGCATCGCGTCGTCATCACCGAGAGTGGCGAAGCGGCGCTCAAGTGGCTGGCCTCCGGTCGCCGCCCGCAGGTGATCATCCTCGACATGAACATGCCCGGGCTGGGGGGCGCGGGCACGCTGCCCCGCATCCGAGTCCTCCAACCCGAGGTGCCCGTGCTGCTGTCCACGGGGCGGGCGGATCAATCGGCCCAGGAGCTGGCGCAGGCCTTCCCCGGGGTCACGCTGCTGCCGAAGCCCTTCAGCATGGCGGAACTGCAGAAGCGGTTGGCCGCGTTGGGTCGCTCCGACAGCCCCCCACCCATGCCGGACTGAACGCACCATCCCGGCGCGATGTGCTCTCCCGGGAAGAGTTGCGAAGCCGTGCCTGGCGAGGGTCGGAAACTTCACATCAATTCACACCGCAGGACACAGGCGAAGCGACCTCGGATCGGTAGACTGGGCCCGCCATCTCATCTCGAGGAATCCCATGACGCCCACGCTTCGCGCCGGTCTGAGGTCTTTGTTCCATGTCGCCCTCGTGCCCATCCTCCTGGGCGGCGCTTCGACGGCCCTCAGGGCCCAGGGCGCCAACGATCCCGCGCCCTTCATCCAGGCCCGGGGCACGGTCAACGGCAAGAAGGTGCTCTTCGATAACACGCACGGTTCCACGGCCGGCGCGGCGGACTGGGTGATCGACGGGGCCTTCTCCGACTTCGCCAACGCCCTGGCGGATCGCGGCTACTACGTGCAGGAACTCCGCAAGGTGCAGCCCCTCACCCTGGCGGACCTCAGCGGGTGGGACGTGCTCGTCATGGCGGAGTGCAACATCCCCTTCAAGGCTTCGGAACAGGCGGCCCTGCTGCAGTACGTTCAGAACGGCGGCTCCCTCTTCCTCATCGCCGATCACTACAACGCCGACCGCAACAAGAACCGCTGGGATGGCTCCGAGGTGTTCAACGGCTACCGCCGGGGCGCCTACGCCAATCCCACCAAGGGCATGACCACCGAGGAAGCGGCCTCCTATCCCATGCAGGGCGTGGTGGGCTCCGACTGGCTGGGCACCAACTTTGGCGTGCGCTTCCGTTACAACGCGTTGGGCGACATCACCGCCAATGACATCGTGGCCCCCAGCCAGGCCTTCAATATCACCGCCGGCGTGGCCACCGTGGCCATGCACGCGGGGGGCACCGTGGCCATCCTGGATCCCACCAAGGCCAAGGGCATCGTGTACCTGCCCGCCACCACCGCGAAATGGGCCAATGCCGTGGATCAAGGGGTCTACAACGGCGGGGGGCGGGCGGAAGGGCCCTTCGTGGCCATCGCCAAGGTGGGCCTGGGCAAGGCCGCCTTCATCGGGGACTCCTCTCCCATCGAGGACGCCACGCCCAAGTACCTCAAGGAGGAGACGGGTGCCGGCAAAACCACCTACGCGGGCTGGCAGGAGCAGAACGACGCGGTGCTCATGCCCAACCTCATCGATTGGCTGGCGAACCACGAATCCTACACGGCCCTGAACCAGGTGGCGGGCCTGCAGCTGGACACGGCCACGAGCCTCCTGGCCATGGAGACCCCAGCCACTTCCACGGAACCGCAGACCGAGCCCTGGGCCACCCCAGCTGCCGGGTACAAGTGGTACGACCCCACCACCTTCAAGGCGGGCTCCTACAACGCGGGCACGGTGCTGCCCAACACCCTCACGGCCACCATCACGGCCCCTGCGGGCAACGTCACCGTGAATTCCGGATCCACGGTGGCCTTCACGGGCACGGCCACGGATAGCAGCTCCACGGCCACGATCAGCTACGCCTGGACCTTCGGCGATGGCGGTTCCGCCACCGGCGCCTCCACGAGCCACCTCTTCACCAACACCAGCGGCAGCGCCGTGGCCTACACGGTCACCTTCAAGGCCTCCGATGCCTCGGGGGGCAGCGCCACGGCCACGCGGGTGGTCACCGTGAACCCCGGCGGCCAGACCTACACCATCACCGCCAGCGCCGGAGCGAATGGTTCGATCTCCCCATCTGGAGCCGTGACGGTGGCCAGCGGTAATAGCCAGTCCTTCACCATCTCGCCCAACGCGGGGTATGTCGTCAGCGCCGTCACCGTGGATGGCGTGAGCAAGGGGGCGATCACCACCTACACCTTCAGCAACGTCACCGCCGCCCACACCATCAGCGCCTCCTTCGCCGCCAGCACGGGCACCACCCTCAAGGAAACCTTCGAAACGGGTACCAAGACCGCCTACGCTACCGGCACCGTCGCCCTGACCACCGGAACCTGGACCCTCAATGACGCGCTCCTGGGCAACACGGCCAGCGATCCCAAGGTGGGCACCCAGAGCGTGCGCATGCGCAACAGCGGCAAGCTCACCATGAACTTCAACTGGGCCACGGGCGCGAAGACCGTCACCGTCAAGCACGCCAGCTACGGCTCCGACGCCAGCACCACCTGGGGCCTCTGGTATTCCACCAACGGCGGCAGCACCTGGACCCAGGTGGGGAGCACCGTGACCACCGCTTCCACCACCCTCCAGACGGCCACCTTCACCGTGAACGTCACCGGGGCCATCCGCTTCGAGATCCGAAAGACGGACGGTTCCACCCGCCGGGTGAATTTCGACGATTTCCAAGTGAACGGTTACTGAACCCCTCCCCCCGGAAAGGGCCCGGTTTCGGCCGGGCCCTTTCGCACCTCAGTGGAGGTGGAGTTCCCAGGTGTCCCGCACCTCCACGCGTCGGTTGAAGGGGCTGCAGACGCGGGTGAGGGTCTGGGCGAGCCAGGCGGCGTCTTCCGCGGAGGCCCGGGCCAGGCGGAGGCGGCGCGCCGCGAAGGGCAGCATCCGGAGGTGGCGCAGGGCCCCGGTGGCCGGATCCAGGGAAGGGAGGAACAGCACCCGCAGGTCGTCCCGGAAGCTTGTGTCACCGCCGATCCCTTCGTAGTCATCGATGAAATCGCCACATCCGTAGAGGATGAGCCGATCCCGGTGAACCTCCATGGGGCGCACGTGGTGGGAGGAGTGGCCGAAGATCAGATCGGCCCCGCCATCGATCAGGCGCCGGGCGAAGGTCACCTGTTCCGCAGGAACCTCATAGCCCCAGTTGGACCCCCAATGCAGGGAGACCAGCACGAGCTTCCCCGGTTGCTTGGCGGCTTGGATGTCCTCCAGGAGGGCGTCCGCGGTGTGCAGCGAGAGATCCGGAAGGAAGGCCACGCCCGAGCCCTCGCCGCTGGCGGCCCAGCTTTCGGGCACGCCACTGGTGGGCGAACCATAGGCGAAGACCTCCAAAGTGCCGCCACCGCGGAGGGGGACGGGCGTTGGCGAAAAGGCCCCGACCACGGAGGCCCCGGCGCCCGCGGTTCGGATCCCGGCGCCCTGGAGGGCCGCCAGGGTGTCGGCCAGTCCCTCGCGGCCATAATCCATGGCGTGGTTGTTGGCGAGGATGGCGAGATCGAGCTTCGCCGCCTTCAAGCAGGGCAGGTTCGCGGGGTGCATTCGGTAATGCACCTCCTTGCCCGGCCAGGGGCCGCCTCGGGCCGTGATGGCGGTTTCCAAATTCACCAGCCGCGCCGCAGGGGAGGCGGCGTCCAGGGACTTGAGTACGTCCCCCCAGATGTATTCGGGGCCCACGGCCCGGGGCACCGGGCCGTGCTCAGCCTCCGCAAGGCGGACGTACTCCCGCGCATCCCGGATATAGGCCTCGGAGATCCTGGGATCGCCCGGGTGCGGAAGGATCTGGTCCACGCCCCGACCCGTCATCACGTCGCCGCAGAGGGCGAGGGTGACGGATCGTCCCTGCTGGACCGGTTCATATGGCGTCATGGCCAAGCCCCGGCTGAAGCCTAGGTCCGGGAGGGGCCAAGGCCAACGGGAAAGGCGATGTTCCGCATCACAAGCTGGGCCTTCGGGGGCGGGCTGGGGTCAGGGGTGGCTGGCTTCGGCGCCCGGGCGATCCAGATGCGGTTCCCCGGGGGCCTTCCGGATGGTGAACTCGCCGAGCATCATGGGCACGGCGGCCTTGAGCATGAGGGTGAAGACGAGGAATCCCAGGGCGAAGATCCCCGCGGCCACGGTGATCTCCGTGAGGGAGGGCGTGTATTCGTAGATCTCGCCCAGGGCATCGGGGGTGAGGCCGGGGATGATGAGGCCCATGCCCTTTTCGATGTAGACGCTGGCGTAGATGAGGAGGCAGCCCAGGTTCAGGGTGCGCCAGTCCTTGCGTGTCTTCGGGATGAGGAAGAGGAGGAAGGCCGCCAGACCGAAGATCTGGGAAGCCCAGGCGTAGGGCACGAGGGCGTTGTGCCCCTTGAGTCCGAAGAAGAGGTACTTGATGTAGACCACGTGCTCGGTCTGGGAATAGAACTCCTTGAAGGCCTCCGCCGCCGTGAGGAAGAGGTTGAAACCCATGGTGTAGGCCATGAGTTCCGCCACCTTGTGAATGGCCTCGTCGGTGATGCGGAGCTTCGTCATCTTCCGCAGCACCTGCAGCACCACGAGCAGGATGGCGGGGCCGGAGCAGAAGGCCGAGGCGAGGAAGCGGGGGGCGAGGATGGCGGAGTTCCAGAAGGGGCGCGCCGCCAGGCCGTTGTAGAGATAGGCGGTGACGGTATGGATGCTCACGGCCATGGGGATGGAGAGCAGCACCAGGGGCGTGACGATGGATTTGATGTAGTGCTTCTCGGTGTAGGCGCAGTAGAGCAGGTAGGTGACCACCACCCAGTTCAGGAGCAGGTAGAGGTTCAGCACGATCACGTCCCAGGCCAGCATGGACACGGGCCAGTTGAGGCGGCCCACGAGCGGCATGATGTGCCAGAAGCGGTCGGGCCGCCCGATGTCCACCATGACGAAGCCCAGGCACATCACCAGGGCGCTGATGGCCAGCAGCTCGCCCAGCAGCGTGATCTCCTTGATGGGCTCCCAGTCGTAGATGTAGGCGGGGATCACGAGCATGATGGCCGCCGCCGCCACGCCCACCAGGAAGGTGAAGTTGCCGATGTAGAAGCCCCAGGACACCTGGTCCCGCATGTGGGTGACGATGAGGCCGTGGCGCAGCTGGTTGGCATAGGCGAAGGCACCCAGGGCCATGAGCACCAGGAGGAATCCGATCCAGGCGTAATAGAGGCGCGGCCCCTTGGTGATGAGGTGCCAGGAACCGGAGATGAAGCAACGGAGGTTGTGCAGGAGCGCCATCTCACACCCCGTAGAAATAGAAGAATTTCGGCTTGGTGTTCAGGTCCTCCTTGAAGAGGAAGACGCGCTTGTTCTCCAGCACGTACCGGATCTCGCTCTTGGGATCCATGAGGTTCCCGAACTTGCGCGAGCCCGTGGGGCACACTTCGAGGCAAGCGGGGTACTGGCCCTTGCGGGTGCGCTGCACGCAGAAGGTGCACTTCTCCACCACGCCCTTCCGCCGGGGACGGTTGCCCAGGTAGTGGGTGTCGGGGTTCATGTCCTCCTTGGGGAGCGTGGGCTCGCCCCAGTTGAAGTGGCGCGCGCCGTAGGGACAGGCGGCCATGCAGTACCGACAGCCGATGCACCAGTTGTAGTCGATGACCGTAATGCCGTCGGGCTCCTGCCAGGTGGCGCCCACGGGGCAGGCCTTCACGCAGGGGGGATTGCGGCACTGCTGGCACTGCACGGGCATGTAGAAGTGGCCCTCTTCGGGCACTTCCTTGGGGTTGTAATAGGGATCCGCGTGCTGGACGTTGACGCCCTCCTCCTTGTCCATCTGCAGCACCCGGATCCACTGGAGCTCCGGTTCCCGGGATTGGTTGTTCTCCTTCACGCAGGCATGGACGCATTTTCGGCAGCCCACGCAGCGGGAGAGATCCAGGGCGTAGCCGAAGACGACCCCGGGCAGGGCGGGCTCCGTGCCCACGTGCACGGGCTTGCCGTACAGTTCGCTGTACTCGGCCTCCAGGCGGGCGATGATGCCCTTCACGTCGTCCTTGCTGAGCTCCCGGAAGTTGTGCTGGGTGAACTCGTCGAAGGTCTTCTTGTCGCAGCCCGTGAGGATGGAGGCCACGGCGGCGATGCCCGTGGCGATCATGGCGCGCCGGGTGGGATCGGCTTCCAGGGCGGCGGTGTTCAGGGCCACGTCGCCACGGCCGCAGGGCGAGTCGGGGTGCTGGGATCCGCAGCTCATCGGGAACCTCCCTTCCGAACCTGGATGGTTTCGGGCCGTGCGGGCGGGGGCATGGGCGCGATGGGCGCGAAGTGGGGAGCATGCGGGTTGTGGCAGCTCACACACAGGTAGTACTGCTTGGGGCCGTTCCAGCTGCCCGTGCGCTTGCCGTGCACGCCCACGCGCCAGTCGCGGTACTTATCGCCGTGGCACTGGCCGCAAAGCTGGTAGCTCACCTTGAAATCCAGCTTCTCGCCACTGGCCAGGCGCAGCTTGTCGCGATCCAGGAGGTCGTGGCAGTCCGTGCACCAGCGGGTCTCGGGCCCGTGTTTGAGCTCGATGTCCGTGTGCATGTCCTTCATTTCCCGGCGCGTGGGATTGGGTTTCTGGGATTTGCCGTCATGGCAGGAGGAACAGGGGAAGATGCCCTCCGTGAGGGGGGGCGGCGTCACCTGGATTTCTGGAGGGGCTTGGGCCCAGCCGAGGGTGGCGCAGGCCCAGGCCAGGGCCGCCCAACGGAATCCGCGCCCCCGGGCGGGCAGGCAGGACGAGCGGGGAGAAACCATGGGGCCCCCTATCGCGACTTCAAAGTCTGAAATCCATTCGAGGATAGGTGGCTCAACACCCGGGTCCCAGGACCACGGTCACAAGTTCGTCACGGTGTGCGCCGCGCCACGGAACCCCGGCTCCTGCACAATGGGCCATGCCCTGGTCCCTCACCGTCGCCGCGATCATCGAACGGAATGGCCGTTTCCTCTTCGTGGAGGAGCGGGATGGCGGAGGCCCCCGGGTGCTCAACCAGCCCGCCGGCCACGTGGAGGAGGGCGAGCCCCTCCGGGAAGCCGTGATCCGCGAGGTGGCCGAGGAAACGGGGCTGCCTTTCACGCCGGAAGCCCTGGTGGGCATCTACCAACTGCGGGCGCCCAATGGGAAGGACTATGTGCGCGTCTGCTTCGCGGGGTCCGTGCCGGCGGGTTCGGAAGCCGCGCCCCGGGACGCGGACATCCTGGCCTGCCATTGGCTGACGCCGGAAGAGCTGGTGGGGCGGGCGCAGCGCTCGGCGCTGGTGGGCCGATGCCTGGACGACTGGCAGGCGGGGCGACGCCTACCTTTGGAAGCGGCGAGCACCTTCGTGGATGCGGGGCCCCGACCATGACCGGGCCGCTGATCGCGGGCATCCTCCTCGCCGCGGCGGCCTCCCTCCATGCGGTGCGGGCCGGGGCGCAGCCCCGCCGGTTCTACCTGCTCAAACCCCTCACCACGGCGCTGATCCTGGGGGCCGCCGCGCTCGCGCCCGCCACGCCCCAGAGGATCTGGATGCTCAGCGGCCTCCTGCTCAGCTTGATGGGGGACATCTGCCTGATGGCTCCGGGCGAGGGGGCCTTCCTGGGGGGCCTCGGCAGTTTCCTGCTGGCGCACTTGGCCTTCATCGTGGCCTTCAGCCTGGGGTTGCCGATGGGCTGGCCCCCGGCGTGGACGGTGCTGCTGGGGGTTTACGCCGCGGCCATGGTGGCGCTGCTCTGGCCTCGCACCGGGGCGCTGCGGATCCCTGTCCTCGTCTACAGCCTCGTGCTGTTCGGCATGGTGCTGGCGGCGGCCCGGGCCCAGGCTCACGGGTTGCCCGGTTCGGTGTGGGCCTTGGCGGGGGCGCTCACGTTCGTGGCCTCGGATTCGCTGCTGGCGGCCAACCGCTTCCTGCGCCCCCACCCGAGGGCCCAGGTGGCCATCCTCGGCACCTATTGGGCGGCCCTGGCCTGCCTCGTGCGCTGCCTCCACGGCTGAGAAGGGCGTACCCTTGGGGACCGCGCTGGAGGCCCCATGCGACCCAAGCCCATCCCCGACGGATTCACCACCGTGACGCCTTACCTGGCGGTGGTCGATGGCAGCCGGATGCTCCGCTTTCTGGAGGCGGCCTTTGGCGCGCAGGTCACGCGCATCCATCACCGTCCCGATGGCTCCGTGGGCAACGCCGAGGTGCGCATGGGCACCGCCATGTTGATGGTGGGGCAGGTGGAGGACCCCGCCCGGGCGGTGCGCGCCATGCTCTACGTCTACGTGGAGAACGTGGACGCGGTGTTCCAGACGGCCCTGGAGGCGGGAGGCAAGTCCATCCTCGATCCCATGGATCAGTTCTACGGCGACCGCAGTGGAGGCCTCACGGATCCCTGCGGCAATGAATGGTGGATCGCCACTCACGCGGAGGACCTCAGCGACGCGGAGATCGAGCGCCGGGCGCAGGAGGTCTAGGAGCGCCCCAGCGCGGCCCCACCGGTTACTTGGACGAGCTCCTAGGAATTCGCCTTGGCGGCCCGGGCGAGCCTCGCCTCCATGCGATCCAAGCGCTGCCGGAACTGATCCGTGAGTTCCTCCACTTTTTCGTGGAGGTGGGCGATCTCCAGCTCGGCCTTCACGTTGATCTCGTATTCGATGTCGTCCCGGATGTGATCCTTGGCGGCCTGGCGGTTCTGGGACAGCAGCACGAGGATGGACAGGATGATGGCCTCCAGGGAGACCACCATGGTGAGGAACCCGAAGGGATAGGGATCGAAGGAGGCTTTGCCGCTGACGTTGAGGTAGATCCAGATGGCGAACCAGCCCGCATTGAGGAAGAGGAACGTCATGCTGCCGGAGAAGTTGGCGACCCAATCCGTCACCCGCACGAGCAGGGAACGCTGATCCTCGATCTCGTCCTGGGCGTTGCGGGCCACCCGGGTGCGCAGGAGCAGATCTGCCTTCCGGGTCATGGCCCCCATGGCGCCCAGCATGTGCAGGGCCGCTTCGGGCTTCCGGGTGACGAGCAACAGGAGGTCCGAGCGATCGAGCTCCAGCACCTCGGTGGGCACCAGCGCCGTGGCCGTGGCCGTGCGGGGGCCCGCGTCCAACATCGCCAGCTCCCCGAAGACGTCGCTCCGATGCCGGCCCGTGAGCACGATCTTCTGCCCGGCGCGGTCCACCACGGAGATCTCCATCTCTCCGGAGGCCACGATGTACATGGCTTCGCCGGGCTCGCCCGCCTTGAAGAGGGCCTGCCCGGCCTCCAGGCGGCGCAGGTCGACCGCTTGGGCCAGCAGGGCCAGTTCGTCGGGGCCCATGGAGGCGAAGAGGGGAAGGTCGGCAAGCAGGGCGGCGTCAGCGGCCATGGGGGGATTCTCCGAAGGGTGGACTGGAGTGAACCTACCGCAACCGGTGCGGGCGAGCCCCCGAAATCGGCTGTTGGTTCCCCCGGTTCAGGCCGTCGGTTCCGGGGCCGGGAGCCGCTGGGCCACCGCGGCCCTCAGCTCTTTGAGGCTGTAGGGCTTGGAGAGGAAACCCAGGTGGGGATCCTGGCCCAGGGCGCCGGGGGCGGCGTCTGAATAGCCGCTGTTGAGGATGATGGGCAGCTCGGGTCGGTGGGCCCGCAAGGCGGCGTAAGTCTCCCGCCCATCCGGAGGCGGCATGGTGAGATCCAGGAGGACGAGGGCGAGGTTCCCGCCCGCTTGCCGGGCCTGGGCGAGGGCCTCCGCGCCGCCATTGGCCACCAGCACCTCGAACCCCAGGGCCTGCAGCAGGGCCGAGGCCGAGGCCCGGACGTCGGCTTCGTCATCCACGACGAGCGCGGTGCCGTGGAAGCGGGCGGCCAGCGGGGGGGCCCCCTTGGGCTCCGCGGGGCGTGCATCGGTGGTGGGCAGGGCGAGGGTGAAGGTGCTGCCCCGGCCGGGCTCCGATTCGATCCGCATGCCGCCGTGATGGGCGCGCAGGATCCCCTGGAGGGCGGACAGGCCGAGGCCGCGGCCCTGCTCCTTGGTGGTGAAGAAGGGATCGAAGATCCGGGAGCGGACGTCGGCATCCATGCCCACCCCGTCATCGCTCACGGAGACGAGGAGGTGGGGGCCGGGCAGCAGGGGTTGGCCGGCCCACGCGTGACGCAGCTCCTCGGGGCCCAGGGCGCGCGCCGCGCAGTGCAGGCGGATGGTGCCGCCCGCGCTGGGGATGGCGTCGGCGGCGTTGGTGACGAGGTTCATGACGGCCTGCTGGAGCTGAGCCCGATCACCGATGACGGCGGGCAGCCCCTCGGGCAGATCCATCTCCAGGCGCACGGATTTGGGAATGCTCACTTGGAGCAGGGTGGCCATGTCGCGCACCAGGGTGGGAAGGTCCAGCGGCTCCCGCTGCACGGGGATCCGGCCGGAATAGACGAGGAGCTGGCGGGTGAGGTCGCTGGCTCGCCGGACGGCCTGCTCCGCGGCATCCAGTCGGGAGGCCACCCGCTCGGGCTCCACGGTGCGGGCCAGGTCCAGGTTGCCCAACACCGCTGTGAGCAGGTTATTGAAGTCGTGGGCGATGCCCCCGGCGAGGAGGCCCATGCTCTCCAGCTTCTGGGCCTGCCGGAGCGCGGCCTCGGAGCGGTGGATTTCCGTGAGATCCAGGAAGGCGCTGAGGAGCACGGTGGAACCGCCCCGGTGGATGGGGACGCAGGAGAAGAGGACATCGAGGTGCTTCCCCTTCGGGGTGTGGAGGGGAAGCTCCACCTCGCGGACGAAACCATCGCGGCGGATCTGCGCCAGCAGCCGGCCCCGCTGGGCGGCGTCCCGGTAGTAGTCCGTGGAGCTTCCGAGGTCGGTGACCTCCGATGGGATCTCCATGAGGGCCCGCCAGGAGTCGTTGGCGTGCAGGATCAGGCCATCTTCCAAGCGGGTGATGGCGAGGGGGATGGGCGCCCGCTCGAAGAAGCTCTGGAACTCGCGCTCCCGGGTTTCGGCGGCCCGTTCCGCCTCCTCCTTCAGCCGCTCCGCGAGGATGCGGGCGGTCTGTTCTCGTTGGCCGAGGATCCTCACGAGGTAGGTGCCCACGAGGGTGAGGGCGGCCATCACCGCCGCGAGGCTCCAGGAACGCCAGGGGGCGCGGATGGCCGGATGGCCGGGCAGGGCCTTGAAGCGGAGTTCCAGCATCCTCCCGGCAAAGGTCACCGGTCGGCGAAGGAGGCCGGGGTCGTCGTCCCGGAAGGCGGGACCCAGGAAGGGCGCCGCCGGGCGGGGCTGATCCACCCAGCCGAGGTCGACCATCTGCACGTCCATGGTGGCGGCGAGGGCCTTCAGTTGCGGGGCCAGGGCCACTTCGGGGATCCAGACGCCATTCACGGTGCCCCAGGTGGCCTTCCTCCGTTCGGCCGGGGTCCGCAGGGGGTAGCCGGTGCGCAGGATGGGCATCCGCACGATGAGGCCCTGGTGGTTGCCCGGCGCCTGCACGAGGGCGATGGGCCCCGTGGCGCACATGAGGCCCGTGTCCAGGGATCGGAACAGCGCCTCCCGTTGCCCGGGGTTGCTGAAACTGTTGAAGCCCAGGGCCTGTTCGTTCCCCTCCAGGGGGTAGACGAACCGCACCAGGTGGACGAGGTCCGGGAAGGCCTCATCCAGCGGGGGATGGAGCTTGAAGGCCGGGTTCCCTCCGGGGCGAAGGCTGAGGTCGGCCCGCGCCGCGGCGACCACGGCGGGCACCTCGGCTGCCTCGAGGTGCAGGCCGAGGTTGGTGGCCTGCAGGCCGGGATAGCGGGAGGATACCCCCAGCCGATCCAGGAAGGCTTGGTAATCCCGGTCATTGGCGGGCGGGTGCATCTCGAAGTGGGCGGCCATGGCCCGCAGCAGGGCGGTGTAGCGCTCGAATTCGCCCATGAGGTCCTGGGTGGCGGTGTCGACCTCTCGGTAGAGGCGTTCCTGGCGCCCCTCGCGCTCCGCCTGGGAGCCCCACCAACCCACCGCCAAGGACGTGCCCAGGCCCAAGGCCAACAGCGCTCGGAGCCGCCAGGCGGACCACCGCGAGCGGGGGAGTGGGGGGGAAGCCATGGAGGCCACGTTAACAGGGGTGGAAAGCCGGCAGCCACGGGCCCTTTGACACCTTGTAGGAGCCCCTTCCCTCCCGGGGTGGCCCCTGTTCCGATGGAGGCACCCCTACCCGGAGGCCCCATGACTCTCACCGCCGCTGAACGGAACGCTTACCTGGATCGCTTTGAAGCTGGGCCGGCCTTGCTGCGGCAAGCTTGGGCTGAGGTGCCCGCAGAGGCCCGGCAATGGCGGCCGGCCCCCGGGAAATGGGAGGCTCCATCTCCGGGAGCGGATGCGACCGGGAGGGACGCGCAGCGTCCCGTTCGATGGAGCGCGCACGAGGTGATCGTCCACTGCGCGGATTCCGAAGCCTACGGCCACACCCGCATCCGCCTGGTCCTCGCGGAAGCCGAACCCCTGATCGTGGGATACGACGAGAACGGGTGGGCCCGCACCTTCGACTATCATGCCCACGATGTGGAGCTGGCCTTCCGCACCATTGAAGCCGTGCGGGCCAACACGGCGGCCTGCCTCCGGCGCCTCCCGGAGGCGGCCTTCAACCGGGTGGGCCGCCACACGCACAGCGGCGCCTACACCGATGCCGACTGGTTCCGGATCTACGCGGAGCACCTGGAGGTGCACGCGGCGCAACTCCGCCGGAATATCGCGGCCTGGAAGGCCCAGCGGGGCTGAGCGCTCCGGCCCTGTGATCAAAGGCAAAACTGGCGTTGGGGTCCGGAATTCCAGGCTACAAGGGAACACTTCTCCCCCTGGAGGCTCCCATGTCGGATGCCGTCGAGATCAGTGCCTCCCAACAGGCCGCCATCGAGGCGTTGCTCCAGGGCGAGGCGCCCATCCCGCCCCCGGCCTGGCTGGCCGGCCAGTGCGCCATGAATTACGAGCGGGAGCGCTATGAGTCCTCCCACGACCTGGAGGCCTTCTGGGCCGACAAGGCCAAGGGTATCGATTGGGATACGCCCTTCAACGAGGTGCTGCGCTTCCAATCGCCGTGGCACCAGTGGTTCCTGGGTGGCAAGCTCAACGCCACCGTGAACTGCGTGGACCGGCACGCCAAGGGGCATCGCCGCAGCAAGGCCGCCATCATCTGGGTGGGCGAGGATGGCGAGGAGCGCACCTACACCTACAACCGCCTCTACCGGGAGATGAACCGCTTCGCCAACGTGCTCACGCGGCTGGGCGTGGGCAAGGGCGATCGCGTGGTGCTGTACATGCCTCTGGTGCCCGAGGGCATCGTGGCCATGCTCGCCTGCGCCCGCCTCGGCGCCATCCATTCGGTGGTCTACGCCGGCATGGGCACCCAGGCCCTGCGCAGCCGCATCGAGGATGCCCAGGCCAAGGTGGTGGTGGTCACGGATTTCACCTTCCGCCGGGGCAAGAAGATCGCCCTGAAGCCCGCCGTGGACGAGGCCGTGCGCGACCTCACCTTCGTGGACCATGTCATCGTGCATCGCCGCGGCTCCAAGCCCGGCGATGAACCCGTGAGGTTCGAGAGCGAGCGGGAGAAGGACTTCTACGACATCCAGCAGCCCCGGGAGATCCACTGCGCGCCGGAAATGGTGGACAGCGACCACCCGCTCTTCATCCTCTACACCTCGGGCACCACGGGTAAGCCCAAGGGCGTGGTCCATGCCACGGGCGGGTATCTGGTGGGTGTGAACTACCTCGCCCGGAATTATTTCCAGATCCAGGAACGGGACATCTACTGGTCCACCTCTGACATCGGCTGGGTGGTGGGCCACAGCTTCATCGTCTATGGTCCGCTCTCCCTGGGCGCCACCGTGCTCGTGCGCGAAGGCGCGCCGGACCACCCGAGCCCCGACGTGACCTGGGAGCTGGCGGAGCGCTTCGGCGTGGACGTGATGTTCACGGCGCCCACCGCCGTGCGCATGTGGATGAGCCACGGCGACGAGGCCCCCGCGAAATTCGACCTGAGCCGCCTGCGCCTCATCGCCTGCGCGGGCGAGCCCCTCAATCCGGCGGCCCACCGCTGGGCCCAGCGGAACCTCGTGGGCCAGAGCGGGGGCATGGTGGTGGACAACTGGTGGCAGACGGAGATCGCCGGTCCCGTGCTGGGCACGCTGCCCACCTTCGAGGCGCGGCTGGGGAAGGTGGGCAAGCCCATGCCCGGCGTGGACGCCGCCATCGTGGATGCCCAGGGGAAGGAACTCCCGAACGGGCAAGGCGGATTGCTGGTCCTCCGCCAGCCCCTGCCCTACATGCTGCGCACCGTGTGGAACGACCCCGCCCGCTACGAGGCCTATTGGCAGCAGATCCCCGGCACCTACTGCGCCGGGGACGTGGCCCTCAAGGATCAGGATGGCTGGTTTGCCGTGCTGGGCCGCGCCGACGACGTGCTCAACGTGGCGGGCCACCGCATCGGCACCGCCGATGTGGAGGGCTGCCTCCTGCGTCACCCCGCCGTGGCGGAGAGCGCGGTGGTGGGCCTGCCGGATCCCATCAAGGGCGAGTGCATCCTCGCGGTGGTCGTCGTCCGCGCGGGCACCCCCACGGGCCCGGGCCTCGTCGCCAGCCTCAAGGATCACATCCGCCAGGATCTCGGCGCCATCGCCACCCCGAGCGACATCATCTTCAAGGCCGCCCTGCCCAAGACCCGCAGCGGCAAGATCCTCCGCCGGGCCCTCAAGGCCGAGGCGCTGGGGCAGGATCCGGGGGATCTGAGTACGTTGGCGGACTGAGGGGAAAGAAGAACGCGAAGCGCGCGAAGGGGATACGGCCGCCGCGGACACCGTGCCCCCTTCGCGTTCCCTACGGACTCCGAACGCCTCAGTCCCCGGCTTCATCCTTCTTCGCGAACCGCTCCGCCCGGCTGTGGAACTCGTCTTTCCACACTTTCCGGTTCGGGTTCGGCGCCTCGGCGAGGGCTTTGGCCTCGGCTTTCTGGCGGCGGCGGAGGAGGTAGATCCCCCAGCCGGAGAGAAGCATCAAGGGCTCCGGGTACTCGCCCATGAGGCGCCAGGGGTTGAGGAGGAACTCGTTGGGACGGTGGCCATCCTGTCGGTAGTTGTGGAGCACCCAGACCTCGTCGTCGACGGCGAGCTTCAGGGCCTCTTCGCGGAAGAGGCGGAGCTGAACTTCCTTGCCATCCTTCTCGGCCCACACGTAGCCGGAGATCTTGCCCTCCTCGTCCGTGCCCACGAGCTTCACGGTCACCTTGGAGGCGCCGGGCAGGCGCCAATGGCCGGGGGTGTCCCACACCACCACGAAGATCTGCACCACCACCACCCAGGCGCTGATGGAAAACCAGATCCAGAGCAGGGTGAGGGCGGTCCATCGCCAGAATTCTCGGGGGAGGGTCATGAGGGCAGTATCGCAGGAGGGCTCCCGGGGGAGGCCCATCCTGGGGCGGGCCGGGCGTACCCTGGTTCCAGTTATCCAGGCGCTGCGCGCCCTCATGGAATTGGACCCTTGATGATCAATCTGGATGCCTATCTCGCCCGCCTGGGTGCACCGGCCCCGGCGGGAGCCACCCTGGAGGCGTTGGTGGGCCTGCACCTGGCCCATGCCCTGGCCATCCCCTTCGAGAACCTCGACATCCAGCTGGGCCGGCCCATCTCCCTGGAACTGCCCGTCCTGGAAGCGAAGCTCGTGCGGGGCAGGCGGGGGGGCTACTGCTTCGAGCAGAACACGCTGTTCCGGGCGGCCCTGGAAGCCCTGGGCTTCGCCGTGGAGGCCTTCGAGGCCCGGGTGCGGGTGGGAACGGATCAACTGCTGCCCCGCACTCACATGCTCCTGCAGGTGCGGGTGGAGGGGCGGGAATGGCTCTGTGACGTGGGCTTTGGGGGCGGCGGTCCTCTGTGCCCCGTGCCCATGGATGGAGAGCCCGCCACCGCCGGGCGCTGGACCTTCCGCGTGAGGCCGGAGGGCCCCTTGCGGGTGCTCCAGAGCCTCGTGGGGGAGACGTGGATGGACCTCTACGCCTTCTTGCCCGAACCCCGCCCCGACGTGGATTTCCAGATGGGCAACTGGTACACCAGCACCTATCCCGGCAGCCGCTTCCTGCTCACCCTCACGGCCCAGCGCACCACCCGGGAGGCCCGCTACATCCTCCGGAACCTGAAGTTGGAGGTGGATCAGGCGGGTGGCTGGGAGGTTCGTGACCTTTGCCGGGAGGAGGTCCCGGAGGTGCTGGATCGGGTGTTTGGCCTGCAAATCCCTGTGGATGCCCGGTTCCGGGCCCTGGATCCGGCGGACCCGGGTCACAGGGATGTGATCGGGATCAAGGGATAACCGGGTCTAGTATTCCGATACGAGTCGTAACGCCTGGGAGGTGACTGATGGTCGTCGAGCGAATCCGAGAGATGATCCGGGAAGGATTCCGGGACTCCGACAATCGCACGAGCCTCACGGGCGCGGGCATCACCACGGCCGCCGCCCTCACGATGCTGTTCTTCTTCGTGATCGAGGTGGTGAGCCCCCATCACGTGAATCCCTATTTCGGCATCCTGCTCTTCGTGTTCCTGCCGATGCTCTTCGTGCTCGGCCTCGCCATGATCCCCCTGGGCATCTGGATGCGCCGCCGCAAGATGCGGAAGGATGGCACCATGCCCACGGGCATCGCTCCGAAGCTGGCCTTCGGTTCGCCCGTGCTGAAGCACATCCTCACCTTCGTGGCCGTGGCGACCCTCATCAACGTGTTCCTGGTGGGCACCGCGGCCTACAAGAGCGTGGAGTTCATGGATTCCACGGAGTTCTGCGGGAAGACCTGCCACGTGCCCATGACCCCGGAGTTCACGGCCTTCAAGAACTCGCCCCACAGCCGCGTGGGCTGCGCCCAGTGCCACGTGGGCCCCGGCGCCGAGGGCTTCATCAAGGCCAAGCTCTCCGGTACGCGCCAGCTCTTCGGGGTGGCGTTCAACTCCTTCGAACGCCCCATCAAGAGCCCCGTGGAGAGCCTGCGCCCCGCCCGCGAAACCTGCGAGCAGTGCCACTGGCCCACGAAATTCCACGACGACAAGATCTTCGTCCACACGTCCTTCGGCGAAGACGAGACCAACACGCCTTCCACCAACGTGCTGATGCTCAAGATCGGTGGTCACGGCATCAAGGGCCGCACGGGCATCCATGGTCGCCACCTGGACGACGCCTCCCGCATCTCGTACATCACCACGGACGAGAAGCGCATGGAGATCCCCGAAGTCACTTACAAGGACGACCAGGGCAACATGGTCAAGTACATCTCCACCGCGGTGAAGATGACCCCCGAGCTCATGAAGAAGGCCCGCACCCGCGCCATGGACTGCGTGGATTGCCACAACCGGCCCACCCATGCCTTCGAACTGCCCGACCGGGGCCTGGATAAGGCCATGACGGATGGCCGCATCTCCCCCGAGCTGCCCTACATCAAGCAGCAGGCCATGCTCGCCATCAAGGCGGAGTACCCCGATCAGGCCACCGCGGAGGCGAAGATCAAGGCGGCCATCACCGGGTTCTATCAGCAGAAGTACCCCGCGATCTATGCAGAAAAGAAGGCGTTGATCGAATCCTCTGCCACCGGCGTCGCCAGCGTCTACCTGCGCAACGTCTTCCCCGACATGAAGATCACCTGGGGCACCCACCTCAACCACATCGGGCATGAGGAATCCACGGGCTGCTTCCGCTGCCACGATGGTGAACACAAGGCCGCCGATGGCCGCGTGATCACCAACGATTGCGACGCCTGCCACACCGTGCTGGCCCAGGGCGAGAAGGACCCCAAAGTTTTGAAGGACCTTGGCTGGAAGTAGCGGCAAAGGGTTGAAGCGGGGGCCGGCCAGCGTGGCCGGCCCTTTGCGTCACCAGGGGATGTCCTTGCCATCCCGCACGAAGCGCCCCGTCATCCCCGCCGGCGCATCCAGGCAGAGCCAGGTGAGCCCCGCGGCGCCTTCGGCCACGCTGCGCGGCGCGGAGGGGCTGCCCATGTCGGTGCGCACCCAGCCGGGGCAGACGGCGTTCACGGCGATCCCGCGGGGTTTGAGGGCCTGCGCGAACTGCACGGTGAGGCCATTCAGCAGGGTTTTGGAGAGGCAGTAGGCGGGCGACCAGTCCGAGGGGCTGCTCAGTTGGCCACCGCCGCTGCTCACGTTCACGATGCGGCCCCCCTTGCGCAGCATGGGGGCGAAGGCTTGGATCGTCCGGAAGGGGCCGAGGGCGTTGGTGTTCAGGGTTTCCAGCAGGAGGTCCTCGGGTAGCTCCAGCAGATCCTCGTCGTCCGCGCTGAGGATGCCGGCGTTGTTCACGAGGATGTCCAAGGTGCCATGGGTCGTGCGCACGGCCTCCGCCGCGGCGGCCACGCTGTCGCCGTCGGCCACGTCGAGCTCGATGGGTTCGGTTCCGGGGGGCGCCTGCGCCAGGTCCCGCACGCCGGCGAGGACGGTGCACCCGCGCTCCAGCAGCTGGCGGCAAAGCTCGCGCCCGATGCCGCGGGACGCGCCGGTGACGAGGACGAGGGACATGGGGCCTCCGGGGGGCTCAGCGCCCGAGCCCCAATCCTACGGCACCGGCCGAGAGGAGCCCCAGGGCGATCCACTGCCGAAGGCCGGGCCGCTCCCCCAGACCCAGCGCGAGCAGCTGGGCGAAGATGAGAGATGTGTTGCGCAGGGACAAGGTGAGGCCCGCGCCCCCCAGGCGGAGGGCCCCCAGGAAGAGGCCGAAGGAGGCGGTGCAGGTGACGATGGCCAGCGGAACCGTGCCGCCCCAGGCGAACCGGGGGCCCGGCTGGGAGGGTCGGAGGGCATCCAGACCCAGCCGCAGCATGGAAGCCGTGCCGACGGAGGCCGCGAAGAGGGGCAGGGGCAGGGCCCCCAAGGCCAGGGCCTGTTTGTAGGCCAGGTGGTACCCGGCGACGCAACCCGCGCCCAGGAAGGACCAGGCCAGTCCAGTGCCGTGGGTGCGGCGCAGGTCGCTGGACCCGAGGAGGAGGATGCCCACGCCCATCAGGAGGGCGGAGCCGGCTCCGAGGCCGGTGACCCGCTCCCCCAGGAACGCCACCGAGAGGGGCCACACGAACAAGGTGGCGCCACCCCGCATCACGGCGTAGGCCGCGCCGAGGGGGGTCCCGGTCAGGGCCCGCGCCAGGGCGATGAAGTAGGCGCCCTCGAAGGCCCCGGCCAAGGCGGTCCAGGCGAGGGCCCGGGGATGGGGGAACCAGGGGCCCGAGGGCAGGACGAGGGCCGTGGCGAGGGCCAACAGGCAGGAGCCCACCATGATGCTGCGGGCCGCGGCCTCCGCGTGGCGGTGCTGCTTGAGCAGCGCGTTCCAGGCCGCGTGCAGGAAGGCCGAGAGGATCACGAGCCCCAACGGGAGCAGGGCCAAGGCTCAGGCCTCCACGATGTCGCGGGTGCGTTCGATCCACCGGCCCCAAAGGGGGCCCAACCAGCCCATGAGCCCGAAGATCCCCAGGGCGGTCACGCTGGGGGGCGGCGGGCCTCCGATCACGTCGGCACTGTAGATGAGGCCGATGAAGGCGATGAAGCTCCAGAGCGAAACCTGTCCCGCCCGGCCCCGGGCCCGGGTGGCGCGCAGGTAGGTGGCGAGGCAGGCGCCGAAGAGCAGCACCTCGATCGTCACCGCCGCGGCCATGTGGTTCCAGAGGCCCAGGCCAACCCGGGCGCTTCCGGGCCACAGGGGCATGTCCGCCCGGTGCGTCACCCAATCCAGCACCCAGTGGGACAGGACCAAGGCGGCGAAGACCACCTGTTCCCTCCGGGCCCATCGGCCGCGGCTCAGCACCAAGGCCAGCAGCACGGCCCAGACGCCATCCAACAGCAGGCTGTGGCTCCAGGGGTAGCTCAGGAAATCCATGGGTGGGTGCTGCCGAGAGCCCACCAGGAGCTGGACCTTCTCGATCCCCATCAGCAGGAGGATGGGCCAGAGCAGGTCCGCCCAGGAGGCGGCGAAGATCAGGGTTCCGAGGCCGGGCTGCTTCACCCGGGGCCGCGCCGCGAAGGCGAGGGCGTAATGGCCGATGAACATGGGATCTCCGGGGGAACAACCTAGCACGCTCCTTGGAGCGTGCCCAAGTAACCCATGGGAGCCGCGTTGAAACCAAAGGGGCCTCAGCCGAGGAGGTGCGCGCAGCGCGATGTGGTCGCATCGTGCAAGCGTTCCGACGCTGGATCAGGCCCCTTTGATTTCAACCCTTCGGGCTGGAGCGGCGGTCGTCGCGCCCCTGCGTTGGCCTCCCTCAGTGGTGCGCCCACACCACCTTCGGTCGGCCGTCTTGAGGCGCTCGACCGGCGCTCCAGCGCGGCCCCATGGGGTACTTGGGCACGCTCCTAGAATGGAGGGATGTCGAAAGCCCCCTCCACCCAAGCGACCCGCCTCCTCAAACAGCTGGGAGTGGCCTACACGGAGCACCTCTACCGCTATGAGGAGAAGGGCGGCACCGCCGTGAGCGCCCGGGAACTGGGCGTGCCCGAGCACGCCGTCATCAAGACGCTCATTTTCGAAGACGACCGCAAGCAGCCCTTCATCATCCTCATGCACGGGGATCGCGAAGTGAGCACCAAGGAATTGGCCCGCCAGATCGGCGCCCGCAGCGTGCAACCCTGCAAGCCCGACGTGGCCGACAAACACAGCGGCTACCAGGTGGGGGGCACCAGTCCCTTCGGCACGCGCAAGGCCCTGCCGGTGTATGCCGAAGCGACGATCTTCGACCTTCCCAACCTCTTCATCAACGGGGGGAGCCGGGGCTTTCTCCTGGGCCTCGAGCCGGCTGCCTTGGAGCGCGGGCTGACGGTGAAGCGCGTGAGCGTGGCGATTCCTTAGCCACCATCCGTGTGGCCGGATCCCAAGGGGGAGAGGGCCTGGGTGATCCACTCGTCGAGCCGGTGCCGGGGCCGCCAGGGGCTTACGGCGAACAGCTTGTCGCAGACCAGCCCAAAGCTGGGGGGCGGAGGACCTCCCGTGAAGTTCAGCGTGGGCGGGGGTCCGCCCTGCGCTTGCCAGATCCGTTGAAAGCGCTCCGCCAGCCGGGCCACCGTGATCGTTTCGCTCGCCGCGTTGTAGATCCCTGAGGGCGGCGGTGCTTCCAGGAGGGTGAACACGAGGTCCGCGAGATCGCGAAGCTCCATGAAGCAGACCGTCTGCTCGCCGGTGCCGGTGATCTGCAATTCCCCCGCCCGGGTGCCCCGGGTGAACGCGGCGAGCACGCCATCGCTGGGGAGCTCCGCGCCATAGAAGTGCGGGAGCCGCAGGATCAGGTGCCGAACGTCCCGCCCCAACCCCTCCGAGATGAGGGCTTCACTCTCCAGCTTGGCGGCCACCTGCAGGTCCGTGGCGAGGGTGGGATGGGATTCCCGGAAGGGGGCGTTGCCCGGGGTGTACACCGAATGGATGGAGCAGTGGATGAAGGTCTTCGGTCCCCTTGCCCGCGCCCAATCCATCAGGCGTTGGACGGCCTGAACGTTATCCCGGTGCGCGGCGGCGGGATCCGCGGCGCACCGGCGGGCGCCCCGGCGGGCGGCGCAGTGGATGACGGTGTCGACCTCCGGTCCCTGGTCCGGTCTCAGTTCCGCGAGATCCTGCTGGATCAGCCGCACCCGGCCATCGGCCAAGGGTGTTGCGAACTCGGTGAGGAACTCCGGGGGGAGCGCGCTGCGATGGATGCCGAAAACGGGCCCCAGGTCTTCGGCCAGTGCGTGGCGCAGGAGGGCCCTTCCGGCGTTGCCCGTGGCGCCGGTGAGCAGGATCCTCACCCTTGGGCCCCGGGCAAGTCGACCCTGCCCTCCCGCTTGAGGCGTTCGATGAGGTGGGTCTCCATGACCCGCTCCGCCGGATGCATGCCGCAGACTTGATCGTACCGGGTGGCCAGGCAAGCCCTGGCCTGATCCTGTGACTCCTTCAGCACGAGCCGCCGGAGGCAGGCCTCCACCTCGTTGAAGCCCAGGCAGGCCCGCATTCCGGTGCCGCCGGAGAATCGCGGATTGATCTCGTAGAAGAAGGGCCCCTCCGCCGTCACCCGCCCCTGGAAGTTGCAGGGCCCGACCTGGCCGATCTCCGCCAGGCACTTCGCCATCTGGATCGCGGCTGCCCGGGCACCATGGGGGTCGCCCTCCAGCGGCGTCATGTGGACCACGGCCCCCTCCTTGAGCACATTCCGGCTGTAGAACACGCCGAGGGGATCGCCCTGGGGGTCGCTGAGCACCTGGACCATGTGCTCATCCCGCTGCACCAGGGAATGATTTGAGTAGACATCCTCCGGACGCAGGTCCTTCCGGGATTTGCCCCACGGGAGGGGCAGGAGGTAATTCTGGGCGACGTAGGCCACGCCCTCGGCGGCGAGTGCCTTCAGCTCCTTGAGGTCGAAGACCACGTGGACGCCCCGGGATGCGGAACCGGAAACGGGTTTGATGAGCAGGGGAAGGCCATGGAGGTCCAGCAGCTCCTCCACCCGCGCCATGGGGACGGTCTTCGCGAAGGGCAGCCCGAAGCCTTCGAAAAAATCGGAGCTGCGCAACTTATCGAACAGCAACCGGTTCACGAGGGGGGACGAACCGATCAGCGTGCAACCGAGGGCCTCCAGATCCGCGGCCATGGCTGCGAGGGGTTCCAGCTCGGGGTCCAGGCCCGGGATCAGGACATCCAGGCCCTCCTGTTCACAGGCCTCCAGGAGCGCCTCGCGGTAGGCGGGATCGGCGACGTTGGGGATCAGGCGCGCGCGGTCGCCGCGGAACATCCCGGGCGTGCTGGCCGCGGTGTCGAAACAGACGACTTGGGTTTCCAGGGAGGCCATGGCCAGGGACTTGAGCACCGCGCTGCCCACACCGCCGCCTGAGCCCGTGATACCGACCGTCAACATGCGGAAGCTCCTGTTCCCTGGGACGATGCATTGATCGCCCCCATTGAAGCATGGGAGGCCAGGGCGGGGGATCGGATGCCTGAGGCGCCGCCATCTCTGGTTCAATCGTCCTTGCGTCATCCCGACGCCACCTCCTTCACGCCAGGGCCTCGAACCACATGGATCCCTCCGAAGCATTCCGGCCTGGCCGCCGCATCGCCCACCTGGACATGGATGCCTTCTTCGCGTCCGTGGAGTTGCTGGAGCGGCCGGAGCTGAAGGGATTGCCGGTGGTGGTGGGCGGGCCCCGACGGAGGGCGGACGCCGGAGCCGACGTGTTCATGCGGCTCAAGGACTATAAGGGCCGGGGCGTCGCCACCACTTGCACCTACGAGGCCCGGGCCTTCGGCGTGCGCTCGGGGATGGGGCTCATGAAGGCGGCGGCCCTGGCGCCGGAGGCGTTGCTGCTGCCAGCCAACTTCGACGCCTACCGCCGGATTTCCGCGGCCTTCAAGGCGGCGGCGGTGGCCCTCGCGCCAGTGATGGAGGATCGCGGCATCGATGAGATCTTCCTGGACCTCACGGAGGTGCCGGGGGAAAGCCGGGAGCTGGGAGTGCGCCTGAAGGCCGCCGTGCGGGAGGCCACGGGGCTCACCTGCTCCATCGGCATCACGCCCAACAAGCTCCTCTCCAAGATCGCTTCGGAACTGCAGAAGCCCGACGGGCTCACGATCTTGGGGGCCGAGGACGTGCCCACGCGCATTTGGCCCCTCGCCATTTCCGTCATCAACGGGGTGGGGCCCAAGGCCGCGGAGAAATTGCGCTCTCTGGGGATGGACACCGTGGGGCAGGTGGCCGCGGCGGAGCCTTCGACGTTGATCGGCCACTTCGGGCAAAGCTACGGGCGCTGGCTCTACGAGGCGGCCCACGGGCGCCACGACAGCCCCCTGGTGACCTCCCGGGAGCCGAAGTCCATCAGCCGGGAGACCACTTTCGAGCGGGACCTGCATCCGAAGCTGGATCGGGAGGCGTTGTCGAAGGTGTTGCTGGACCTCTGCACCCGCCTGGCGGGCGACCTGGAACGCAAGCGCGTGCTCGCCAAGGGGGTGGGCATCAAGCTGCGGTACGACGATTTCAAGACCGTCACCCGGGATGTCACGCTGGCGAAGCCGTCCCGCGATCCGGAGGCCCTGCGCGAAGCTGCCCGGGCCTGCCTAAAACGCGTGGATCTGGATCGCCGCTTGAGGTTGCTGGGCGTGAAGGCGGGCACGCTGGTGGAGGAAGGGGCCCCCCGCGGCGAGGTGCAGCCGGGGCTCTTCGACGATTGACGGAGCGTCAACTTCGGCATCCGGCGAAGGCCTTCCTGCTAGCGTCGAGGGAAGGGTGGCACCCATGAAGATCGTTCTCATCGCCTTCGACCAGTTCACGGACATCGATGTCCACCTGCCGTGGGATCTGTTGAATCGGGTCAAGCGCCCGGATTGGACGGTGCGGATTTTGGCGGATGCGCCGAGGGTGACGTCCCGCACGGGGTTGGGCTTGGAGGTTCACGGGGATCTGACGGAAGCCCGCGAGGCGGATGCGGTGATCGTCACCAGCGGCGACCGGACCCGGGCCCTGTCGAAAGACGCGGCCTTCCTGGAGCGCCTGGAACTGGATCCGTCGCGCCAGCTCATCGGCTCCATGTGCTCGGGCGCGCTGATCCTGGGGGCCAAGGGGCTCCTCACGGGGCTCACGGCCACGACCTATCCCACCGCATGGAAGGAGCTGGAGGCCTTCGGCGCGAAGGCGGTGCAGGAGCCCTTCGTGCCCCACGGTCGCATCGCCACGGCGGCGGGATGCCTGGCGGCGCAGGACATGGCGGGGTGGATCATCGAGACCCTCACGGACCGACGGACCCGGGAGCTGGCCTTGAAGTCGGTGCAGCCTGTGGGGCGGGGGCTGACCTTCGAGGATGCGGAGGCCATCCGCTCGCTTTACGCGGCGAACTGAGGCGGGAAAAAAGGGCAGGAACGCGAAGGGCGCTGCGCGCCACGCGAATGAGGCTTCGGGCGGTGGTCCTCCGGCCTGCGCCGACGGCGTCGGCGCACTTCCCGGGAAGGGAGGACCGGCACGGCGGAGAGGGTACGGCCCCCGCCGTGGAGAGCGGGGTGGCTCCGGTCGGTGCCGTTCGTTCCAGGGCACGATGCCCGCGACTAAAAGCAGGCTCATCGCAGGTACGCTTCTCGATCTTGCATTCGGGCCATTCGCGATCCAACCGGCGCCCGAACTACACCGTCTCCCCGATGGCCTTGCTGAGGTACTGGGCGAGCTTCTGGCCGGCGCGGCCCAGGGGGCGGTCCATGCGGCTCACGAGGTGGGGGATGAAGCGGTAGCGGGAGCCGCCGACGAAATCCACCTCCAGCAGGCGGCCTTCGGCCAGCTCGCGATCCACGAGGTAGCGGGGCATCCACCCGAAGCCGAGCCCCATGAGCAGCGCCTGCTTCTTGACGATGAACCCGGAGAGGTAGAAGACGCGCTCGCCGCCGAACATGTGGCGGTCGTCGCCGCGGTCGGAGCTGTCCTGCACGCTGAGCTCCACGTGGCGCTGCAGTTCGGAGAGGCCCACCCGGATCTGGCCCGCGAGGGCGTGGCCGGGGGCGACGCAGAGGACGCACTCCACCTCGGGCAGCGGCTGGGCCTGGAGGTAGGCGCCGCGCTGGAAATCCTTCACGAGCATGAGATCCGCGGCTTCCTTGTCGAAGCGGTACTGCACTCCGAAGAGGAACTCCACCTTCACCTGCACACGGGTGGGCACTTGCTCGTCGGCCAGTTGCTTGAGGGCCGTCATGATGGGGGTGAGGGGCAGGATGCCGTCGATGACGAGGCCGAGGCGCGGCTCCCAGCCCTCGGCGAACTGGCGGGCGAGCCCCTCCACCTGCTCCGCCTGGGTGAGGAGGCGGCGGGCCTCAGCGAGGATGGCTTCCCCGGCCGGAGTGAGGGTGGCCCGGTAGGCCGTGCGGTCGAGCAGGGGCACGCCCAGGGCCTGCTCCAACTTGCGGACCTGGTAGCTCACGGCGCTCTGGGCCTTGTTCAGGCGCTCCGCCGCCTTGGCGAAGCCGCCTTCCCGCACCACGGCGTCCAGGGCCCGGAGGGCATCGAGATCCCATTGCATGATCTAAAAAATAGATCAAAAGCTTCGAAAACATATTCTTTTTTTGCTGAACCCCGACCTTCACCTTGGGTAGGACGGGAGATCGGACATGCAATTCCGAAAAGGCCTCACCACCACCCAGGCGCACGTGGACGTCCCGGCCGGGCTCTACGAAGAGGAGTACGCCCGCCAGGGCTTCTTCGGTCGCACGAGCCACCTCTACCGCAGTCAGCCCCCCGTGGGGTGGACCGCCATCGAGGGCGACCTCCGCCCCGAGTGCCTGCGCATCGAAGATATGGCGGACCTGGCCAAGCCCGACTTCTGGGAGGGCCGCGTGGCCTTCCTGCAGAACGACGACGTCGTCATCTCCCTCAGCCGCCTCGAGCAGGCCATGCCCAACTACTTCCGCAACGCGGACGCCGACGAGGTCTTCTTCGTCCACAAGGGCGCCGGCGAGCTGGAGACGGATTTCGGCCCCCTTGCCTACGAGGTGGGCGACTACCTCGTGATCCCCCGGGGCACCGTGTACCGCTTCACGCCCAGCGAGACGACCTCCCTGCTGGTGGTGGAATCCTTTGGCGAAGTGAGCATCCCGGACCGCGGCATGCTGGGCCGCCACGCCCTCTTCGACGTGGACGTGATCAAGACGCCCACCCCGGATCCCGCTCGCTACGAGGGCCTCAAGGGTGAGTGGAAGCTGCGCATCAAGCGCACGGGCCGCTTCACCACCGTGACCTATCCTTTCAACCCCATCAACACCGTGGGCTGGAAGGGCGATCTCACCGTATGGCAGCTCAACGTGCGGGACATCCGCCCCGTCATGAGCGAGCGCTACCACTTGCCCCCCAGCGCCCACACCACCTGGCTGCTGAAGAACGCCGTCATCTGCTCCTTCCTGCCCCGCAGCCTGGAGAACGGCGATCCCGGGGCCATGAAGGTGCCCTTCTTCCACTCCAACATCGACTTCGACGAGGTGCTCTTCTACCACGCGGGCGACTTCTTCAGCCGCGCGGGCATCGAGCCGGGCATGGTCACCTTCCACGCCCAGGGCATCCACCACGGGCCCCATCCCAAGGCCGTGGAAGCCGCCAAGGACAAGACCTTCACGGAGGAACAGGCCGTGATGATCGACACGAAGAATCCCCTCTACCTTACGGAAGCCGGCCGCAGCGTGGCCATGGCCGACTACTGGAAGAGTTGGATGTGAGCGCCGGCGAGGAGACGACCATGACCCCCCAGCCCAACCCCCTCGGCCTGCGCGGCATCGAATTCACCGAGTTCGCCGGCCCCAGCGTCAACGACCTGGAACGCCTCTTCCTCGCCTTCGGCTTCTCCAAAGTGGAGCGGGTGAAGGGCAAGTCCATCATTCATTTCCGGCAGAACGACATCCACTTCCTCCTGAATGGCGAGCAGGAGGGTTTCTCCGCCGACTTCGCGAAGGTCCACGGCCCCGCCATCACGAGCATGGGCTGGCGCGTGGACGACGCGGCCTTCGCCCACGCCGAGGCCCTGCGCCGGGGCGCCCGGACCGCGGAGCGCCAGGATCTCCCCTATCCCGCCATCCATGGCATCGGCGACAGCCTCATCTACTTCATCGAGACCTTCGGCGAGAAGGGCTCCATCTACCGGACGGAGTTCGAGCCGCTGCCGGAGCCCATCCTCCAGGCGGACAAGGGCTTCCTGGCCGTGGATCACCTCACGAACAACGTGTACCCCGGCACCATGCAGCAGTGGGCGGACTTCTACAAGAACGTCTTCGGCTTCTACGAAGTGCGGTACTTCGATATCAAGGGCATGAAGACGGGTCTCACCTCCTATGCGTTGAGGTCGCCTGACGGAAGCTTCTGCATCCCCATCAACCAGCCCAAGTCCGACAAGGATCAGATCGCCGAGTATCTGGATGAATACAAGGGCCCCGGCGTGCAGCACCTGGCCTTCCTCACGAGGGACATCCTCGCCAGCCTGGATGCCATGGCGGGCACGCCCATCGAGACGTTGGACATCGACGAGGACTACTACGCGGAGGTCTTCCAGCGCGTGCCTGGGGTGAAGGAGGATCCCAAGCGGATCCAGGCTCACAAGGTGCTCGTGGACGGCAACGAGAACGGGTACCTGCTGCAGATCTTCACGAAGAACGTCATCGGGCCCATCTTCATCGAGATCATCCAGCGGGAGAACGACCTGGGCTTCGGGGAGGGCAACTTCACGGCCCTGTTCCGCAGCATCGAGCGGGATCAGCAGAAGCGGGGCGTCATCTAAAAGCTGGAACGCGAAGGGCGCTGCGCGCCACGCGAAGGCGCACCCTCGTGAAGCCCCTCCAGCCTCTGGCCCGCGCCGACGGGGTCGGCGCGCCTGGGGAACCGGGAGCTGCGTTCCCATTCGGCCCCCCCGGTTCATGAGGCCCGCGAAGAAAAGCAGGCAAATCCCATGAGGGCCAAATGACCTTGCCCTCGCGCTCTTCGCGCCTTTCTTAGCGCTCTTCGCGTTCCATCCCTGTCTTCGAATGGGCGGCGATCACCCTTTCACCCCCTCCAGGTCGTAGCTCATCTGCTGGGTGATGCCAGGGATGCCGATGTGATCCACGAGGCCCAGGGACAGGGCCTGGTCCGGGAGGAGCCAGAGGGTTCGGCCGCCGCCGGCGCGGATTTCGGCGTCCAGTTTCTTGGCGGTGGTGCGGCAGTTCTTGGCGAAGGTGGCCATGAGGCGGCGGTTGAGGCTCGCCTCGAATTTGGTGAGGCCCTCCAACTCTTCGATGCCCTGGGGGGGATGTGCGGTGATGAGGCTGTGGACCATGGCGGCCCCGTAGGGGCTGATGAAACGGCAGTCGGGGTGGCCGGCGCTGAGGAGCACGGCGGCGGCGCTGAAGGCGTGGCCCGAGGCGAAGGTGGCGAGGGCCATGTGGGAGCCCGCCATGGCGCTGAGCATGGTGGCCAGGGCGAAGTATTCGCCGCCATCGGAGGCGATGTCGATGAGGGCCGCGGAGGCCTGGCGGCCGAAGCGGAGTTCCTCAAGGGCCTCCACGAAATGGCGAGCCATCGTCTGGTCCATGTCGCCATGCACGTAGATGGTCGTCGTATGCGGACTCAGAATCTTCTCCCGGGGCGTCAGGGCGATCTCCTCCAGCACTTCGGGAAGGGAATCCGCACGCAGGCCCATGGCTGCCTCCAGGAGGTACTGGAAACATGGGGCGCATCCGGGCGGGGGGCCCGGACCCGGGTCACGAAGCGTCGCGCTCGAAGGCGGCGCGGAGCCAGGCCTGGGCCTTGGCGTTGAAATCCGCCGGGGCCTTCAGCTCAAGACGGACGGTGATCCGATCCTTCTTGGCGTAACCGCCGGTATCCACGAGCGGCCCACCAGAGGCCTTCAGGTGGTTGGGATCCCCGAGGGCCAACCCCAGGTCCACGCGGGTCCGGGTGGTGGGTTTGAGCTGGGCGAACACGTGCTCCCGGTAGAGGGGCACGATGGTTTCACAGGGGCAGACCTTCACGCCCGGGAGCTCCTTCCGGGCCCAGGTGAGGACGGTGTCGAAGATGGGACGCAGGCCCACCTTGGTGCCGCTGTACTGGGAGTCGACGTACCCTGCCGCAGCGGCGAGGTAACCTTCCGGCGTGTCGCTGAAGGCGTGCCCCGGAAGGGCGAGGGCCCGCTCCGCCACCAGGCCGGCTTGGGTGCCCCCCAGGCCCTGGGATTTAAGCCAGGCTCCGAGGGCCTTCCCGTCGGCGAGCTTCGCGCTCCGCGCCAGGGCCACCCACGCCGCGAGATCCTTCCCCGTCTTGGCAGGCAGATTCGCGATCACGGCCTGGACGTAGGCGACGCTGGGGTGGAGGTCGAAGGGCGCCGGCTTCACGTCAGGGGGCCGTGATCTTTTGGAGGCTGGAGGCGGTGAGCACGTAGAGGGAGCCATTGGCGGCGAAGGCCAGATCCCGCAGGCCGGTGAAGCCCGTGGCGAAGGTGCTCACGTTGCCGCTCTCGAGGTTCATGCGGGCCACCCAGCCCCCGGTGAGATCGCCGAACCAGTAGCTGCCGTGGTACATGGAGGGCCAGGGGGAGCTGGGCGCATCGAAGGCCGCGCCCACGATGGCCACGCCCTGGAGGAAGGTGCCGGTGCTGCCGGGTTGGCCCGCGGGGGCGGAGGGATGCCCGTAGGCGAAGCGGGGGGGCGTGATGCCGGAGGCGCTGGTGGGGCCTTCGGTGGCGGGCCAACCGTAGTCCGCCTTGGCAGCGCCCACGTTGACCTCCTCCCAGGTGCTCTGGCCCACGTCGTTGATGTGCATGAGGGTGGTGCCGGGCTGGAAGGCGAAGGTGAAGGGGTTGCGCAGGCCCTTGGCCCAGATGGATTGATTCAGTCCCACGGTGGTGGCGATGTAGGGATTGTCCGTGGGGATGTTTCCGTTGGGTTCGAAGCGCAGGATCTTGCCCAGGGTGGTGGTCATGTCGGGGGCGTTGGCGGGCACCGCGTTCTCACCGGTGGCCACGTAGAGCTTCCCGTCAGGGCCGAAGTGGATCGCGCCGCCGTTGTGATTGGTGGCGCTGAGGATGGGGAGGTCGATCAGCGCGGCTTCGCTGCCGGGCAGGGCCTGGTCGGGGCTGCTCAGGTCCACCACGAGGCGGCTCACGCGGTTGTGGGTCACGGGGATGGAGGCCGTGTAGTAGACGTACACCCAGCCCGTGGTGGCGAAATCGGGATCCACGGCCACCCCCAGCAGGCCCCGCTCGCCCGTGGCGGTGGTGGGGAGGGTGGCGAAGGGCGTGGAGAGGAGGGAACCGTTCTTCACCACCCGGAGGGCGCCGCCCTGCTCGCACACGAAGACGCGGCCATCCGGGGCCACGGCCATGGCGGTGGCGTTGGTGAGGCTCGTGGTCAGGGAGCTGAGGCTGAACCCGGAAGGCAGGGCCACGGAGCCTCCGAAGGTCACCACGGCGGTGGACCAGGGGCTGATGTTGCCGCTGGTATCCCGGCTCCGGGCGCGGAAGACGTGCTGGCCGCTGGCGTAAGCGGCGGTGTTGGGCAGGGTCGTCTGGTAGGGGGCGGTGGTCACCGTGGCCAGATCGGTGCCATCGATCTGGAATTCCACGGAGGCCACGGCCTTGTCATCGGTGGCGGTGGCCGTGAGGAGCACGGCTCCGGTGAGGCCCGTGGCCAGGGGGGCTGGTGCGGTCAAGGTGCAGGTGGGTGCCCCGCCCTTTGCGCCGTAGGGCTCATCCCCACTGGAATGGCAGGCCACCAGGAGCGAAAGCGAAAGGGCGGCGAGGGGGAGGGTGGGCTTCATGGCGGACCTCAAGGGGATGCCTCCAATGTAGGCCCGAATGGGGGCTCCGTGGGCGGAAGGGGCGGGGAACACCCCCAAACGGTTAGGCTGTGGGGATGAATCCGCGCACCTTCCTGGTCCTCGTCCTGCTGGGCTTCGCCTCGGGGCTGCCGCTTTACCTCACGGGGTCGACGCTGAAGGCGTGGCTCAGCAAGACGGAGGGCTTGGATCTGGGAACCATCGGCGCCTTCAGCATGGTGACGCTCCCCTATTCGCTGAAGGTGTTCTGGGCGCCCTTCCTGGATCGCTTCGCGCTGCCCGGGCTGGGGCGTCGCCGCGGATGGATGCTGTTGACCCAGATCCTGTTGGCGGCGGTGCTGGTGGGGCTGGCCACGCGGAACCCGCGCCTGGGCCTGCTGCCGTTCGCCGTGCTGGCCATTTCCGTGGCGGTGGTGTCCGCCACCTTCGATATCGCGGCCGATGCCTGGCGGGCGGAGGTGCTCCCCAAGGACCAACTGGGGCTCGGCAATGGCATCTTCATCGCCGCCTATCGGGTGGCCATGCTCACCAGTGGCGGCCTGGCCCTGATCATGGCCCAGCACTGGGGCTGGAGGTCCACCTACCTGATCATGGCGCTCCTCACCGTGTGCGGCATGGCCGGCACGCTCCTGGCCGTGAGCACGGATGCGGAAGCGCAGGCCCCCAAGAACATGGAGGCCGCGGTGGTGGAGCCCCTGCGGGACCTCCTGAAGCGACCCGGGATCTTCGAATTGATGGCCTTCTGCGTGCTCTACAAACTGGGGGACTGGCTGGCGGAAGCCATGACCATGCCCTTCCTCATCCGGGGCGCGGGCTTCACTCTGGATCAGATCGGCGCGGTCCAGAAGACGACGGCCATGATCGCCATCGTGATCGGCGGCCTCGTGGGTGGGTGGGTGCTGATGAAGGTCAGCCTCCGCCGTGCCTTGGTGCTCTTCGGGCTGCTCCAGGCATTGAGCATCCTGGGGTTCTGGGGGGTGAGCCGGCTCGGGGCCAACCTGCCCATGTTCATCACCGCCAACGCTCTGGAGAACTTCGCCTACGGGGCGGGGGGAAGCGCCTTCGCGGTGCTCATCATGGCCAGCTGCAACAAGGCCTATACGGCCACCCAGTTCGCGCTGTTCTCGAGCCTGTTCGCCCTGCCGAGAACCGTGTTCGCGGGGGCCACGGGCCTGCTGGCCAAGGCGCTGCTCGCCCGCTTCGGAACCCACGACGGGTGGAGCGCCTACTTCCTCTGCTGCGTGCTGGCCGCCGTTCCTGGCCTGCTGCTCCTGCTGCGCTACCGGCATTGGGGACCGCCGGAAGATCAGGCCTCCGCATGAAAGGCCAAGGGCCGCGGAGCCGAAGCTCCGCGGCCCTTGGCTTGGCCCCGTCCTAGAAACGGAAGGAGAGCGAAGCGGCGATGTGCCGGCCCGTCATGAGGTAATACTGGCCGTCGCCCATTTCGCTTTCGGCCACGGGGTTGCGCTTGTCCGTGAGGTTCTGGCCCTTGAGGCGGGCTTCCCAGGTGCGGGTGCGGTAACCGAAGCTGGCGGCGAGGGTGGTGAAGCCGGCGGCGGGGGCGGTGTTGCGCTTGTTGAGGTACACGGGGCCCAGGTAGTTCAACTCCGCGGTGGCGACGAAGCCGCTCTGGGGCGCGTAGGTCAGGCCCAGGGCGCCCTGGTTGTAGGCGGACATCTCGAAGCGGTTGCCCCGCAGCTGGCGGATGGGGGGGAAGTCGTACGCGTAATCGGTGAAGCGCGCATCGTGGTAGCCGTAGCTGGCGTGGGCGGAGAGATCGCGGGTGGCGTGGAAGGCGAACTCGCCCTCGATGCCCTGGAACCGCTCCTTGCCCGCGTTCACGTAGACGCCGTTCTGGGGGACGATGAGGTTTTCGAAGAGCATGCGGAAGGCGGCGACTTCAAAGGTGAAGCGGCCATCGGCCAGGGCGCCCTTCACGCCGGCTTCCAGGGTGCGGGCGGTTTCGGGCTTCAGGATTTCGGCGCTGCTGTCCACGCCGAAGTCGATGGCGGCGGGCTTGAAGGTGTTCTTGTAGTTGGCGAAGAAGCCGATGCGGTTGCCGCCGCGCTGCCAGGGGGTGTAGGTGGCGCCCAGGCTGAAGGAGCCCTTGGTGGTGGTGCGGGAGCTCGATTCGAACACGGCGGGCGGGGGCGTGGCGAAATCCTGGAACAGGGTGCTGCGCTTCTCGGTGGTGTGGTTGAGGCGGAAGCCGCCCTCCAGCACGAGGCTCTGCAGGGGTTCGAATTCCGCGAAGGCGTAGAGGCCCGAGAAGTCGCGCCGGTCATCGATGCGGATGTTCATGTCGGGGTTCAGGGCCGTGCCGCCGGGCTGGCCGCCGCCCGCGAGGTCCGCGAGGTACTCGGTGTCCCCGCCCTCGCCGGTGCCTTGGCCGTGAAGGTGATCAAGGCCGAGCACGAGCTTGGTCTTGGGGAGGTGTTCAAAGGCCACGTGGGTATCGAAGTAGATGTCCGTCATCTGGATGCGGTCGTGGAAGCCGATGGCGTTCTTCGCGGGATCGGTGGTCTCACCCAGGAAACCCCGGAACACGTTCTGCCGGGAGCGGGACACGGCGAGGTTCGTGGTCCAGAGCGACTGGCCCAGGGCCAGGTCGAAACCCGCGGACACGCCCACCCGGCGATCCCGGAGGAAGGCGCCTTCGGGGTTGAGGTTGGCGTCCAGCGCCATGTTGGGGGAGAGCACGGCTCCTTCGCGCAGGTGGGGGCTGCCGGGAAGCTGATCCAGGAAGGCGCCGCTCACGTCGACGTGCACATTGCCGCCGGCGATCTCCTTGCGGTTGCGCCAGAGGAGGGTGCCCTTGGTGAACTCGGTGCGGGGATCCTCGAAGCCTTGCTTCTCCACGCCCGCGGAAAGGCTGGAAGCGAAGCCGGCCAGGGTGGGCAGCTTCAGCGTGGCGGCCTCGCCCCAGGAGCCGTGGCTGCCCAGGGAGAAGCGGGCGCTGTTGGTGGTCTCACCGGGGGTCTTGTGGATCACGTGGATCACGCCCACGAAGGAGGTGGCGCCGAACATCACCGGGGCGGAACCCTTCTGGACTTCGATGCGATCGACGTTGTTCATGTCGAGGGTGCTGACGGCGGGGTTGAAGGCGCCGCCGAAGGGCACGCCATCCACCACGAGCAGGTAGGCATCGGCCTCCTTCAGCCCGTAGAACTCGGGCACCACGGAACCAGGGCCGCCATCGCCGCCAGGGGCCATGTTCACGCCGGCGGTGAGGGCCAGGGCGCTGCGCAGGTCCGTGGCGCCGCGATCGGCCAGTTCCTGGCCAGTGATCACGGTGATGGAGGCGGGCACGCGAGCGGGATCCTCAGCGAAGCGGGTGGCGGTGACCTGCACCACGGCGGTGGGGGTCTCAGATTTGGCGGCCTGCTGGGCCAGGGCGGGGGTCAGGGCCAACGTGGCGCCGACGATCCAGGGGGAGGGGCGGAACATGGAGAACTCCGGGACGGGTTGTTAAGGAAATTTCAGTTTCAAGCCAATTTGTTCAGGTTGCTTGTGAATTGTTGTTAAGTCTATTAGATCCAAGGCCCTTGCAGGCGGAGTGCGGGATTCCCCCGCCCCTGGGAGGAGGCACCTGACCCCACCCGCGTTCACCCGGGGCGTGGGAGAGACCATCCTGGGCCCATGCGAACCCTCCTTCCCGCCCTCACCCTGTTGCTCAGCCTCGGAGGGCCCCTGGCGGCTCAGGCTCCGGCCTCCGGCGCCACGGCCCCGGCGCCGGCCGCCCCCAATTTGAAGGATCTGGATGCCTTCGTGGCCCTGCTCTACACCTCGATTTCCGGCCCCGCGGGCCAGAAGCGGGATGTGGATCTGCAGAAGAGCCTCTTCCTGCCCGGGGCCCGGCTGGCCTACGTGGCCCATCCCAAAAACGGTCCCGCCCGCCTCGTGCAGATGGACGTGGAGGGCTACTGCCGGAATTCATTCCCCCATATGGAGGCCCACGGCTTCTTCGAGCGGGAGATCGGCCGCCGGGTGGAGCGCTTCGGCGACATCGTGCAGGTCTGGAGCGCCTACGAGAGCTGGGAGCGGGAGGGCGGCCCCAAGCAACGTGGCATCAACAGCTTTCAATTGGTCTTCGATGGCCAGCGGTGGTGGGTGAGCGGCAACACCTGGGATGAGGAAGGCGAAGGCCGCGCGCTCCCGGGGGATCTGGATCCCAGTGGCCGGGCCACCTTGACCGTGGCGGAGGCGGGCACCATCGACGCCCTGGTGAAGAACCTCTACGCCTTCATCTCCGGCCCCGCCGGCAAGCGGGACGTGGCCAAAATCCGCGCCCTCTTCCACAAGGACTGCCGCTTCACCATCACGGGGAACAAGCCCGACGGCAGCCCGGGGTTCCGCAACCTGAGCGTGGAGGATTTCCTCCAGCGGGCGGTGCCCAGCTGGGAGAAGGGCTTCATCGAGCATGAGGCCAAGCGCGACGTGCAGCAGTGGGGCAACATGGCGTCCGTGTGGACCCGCTATGAAACGAGCTTTGGGGAAGGCATGAAGGAGCACATGCGGGGCATCAACAACCTGCAGCTCCAGTTCGATGGCACCCGATGGTGGGTGGTGGCCATCCACTTCCAGAACGAGGACGCCAAGGCCAAGCTGCCCGCGCTCTGAGGCGCGACCTGGGGACACGGGCCCGCGTCAGAACGACACGCGGGCCGTGAACTGGAGGGTGCGGGGCTGCAAGTGGTTGCCGGGAGTGGGGGTGGCGCCCACGTTGTTCACCCAGATCATGGGCTGCGCGTTGAAGAGGTTGAACACCTCCACGGCGGCGCGGAGGGAGCCCTTGGGAAGGTCGAAGACCTTGCCGAGACTCAGGTCCACGCTGGTGACGCGGGGCAGCTCCCGGCTTCCCCGGGTTGCGCCGGGGGCCAACACGTTGTCGCCTCCCGAAGTCACGAGGGCGCTGTAGCGAAGGCCGGATCGGCGGATGATCACGCCGGAGAGCTCCACGCCCCCGGGCAGGGCCGCGCTGCCGAAGGCCTTCCAGGCGTGCTTCACGCTCTCGTTCAAAGGGCCTTGATAGGCGGGCAGCCGGTAGTCCTGACGCAGGCTGGGGATGCTGGCGAAGCCGGTGTTCCGCCCCGTCACCGAGGCCACGTTGCCCACCTCGCTGTTGCCCCGGAGGTCGCCTTGGCTGTAGCTGACCTGGAACACATGCCCCCCTTCGAAGCGCCGGTGGGCCGAGAGATCCAGGCCTTTGAAAGTGCGCTCGAGGCCGGGCAGGTTGCCGAGGTATCGCTTTCCCGAGGTGGCGTTGGCAGGGGCGTCGTACTGGGGCAAGTAGGCCCAGGCGGGGTTGTACGTGTCGATGAGCTCCCGGGTCCGCTTCAGCGTGAGCACGCCTTCGAGGATCCAGGTGCCCAGGAAGGGCAGGGACTGTTGCCGCTCGGCGCCCCCTTGGTAGAGGTCCGTGCGGGCCGCTTTCAGATCCGGTGCGATGGCCACGTTGCGCACCCCCTGCACGCCCGTCTGCTGCCAGATGCGCCATTCGCCGAGGGAGGGGATCCATACCTGCCGTGTGAGGTCGGGACCGCCGGTGGTGGCGCCGGCCGCGGTGAGGGAACCGGGCGTGGGAGGGCTGTAGATGCGGCCGGCGTAGATGAAGATGCGGTTCCGCCCGTCTTCGGCGGGATCCCAGGAGACGCCCAGGCGCGGGCTGAGCAGCGTCTCCCGGTAGAGTCCGCGGCCATCCTCGCCATCCACGGCGGCGCGATCCACCCGCAGGCCGAGGTTGAGGGTCCAACCCCTCCCCACCTGCCAATCATCCTGGGCGAAGAGGCCCAGGGTGCGCTGCTCCAGGGGATCTCCGTAGGCGGCCAGGGAGGCGAAGGTGCGTTGGTAAAGGTAGCTGAGGCGTCCGCCCACCAGTTGCCCACTGACGGGGCTGGCGGTGGCGAGGCTGTCCCCCGCGGCGTATCCGAAGTCGGAGCCGTTCACGGCCAGCAGGCCCGCGCGGATGGCGGAGAGGTCACCGGCCGCGGGGCCCGCGCCGCCCGCCGCGCGATCCGTGAAGGAGAGGCCGCCGCTGGGCCGCCGGTATTCGGTGGTGAAGCGGGAGCGCAGGCCTTGAACCCCGGTCTTCAGTTGATGGTTGCCGAGGAAGATCGTGAACTCCGAGCGCAGGGTGAGGTTCTCGATGCGCTCCAGGCGGTCCTCGGCGTAGCGGCCGAAGCTCTCCCGCAAGGGAGCGTCCAGCTGGGCGCGGTTGGGCCCGGCCTCGGGCACGCCCGGGGTCCACTGGAAGGCGGTACGGTGCAGGCCCAGCGTGTTCTCCCAGGTGAGGTTCGCGCCGAGCACGCCCATGTGTTTCAGTAGCCAGCTGTTGCCGCCCCGGGTGCGATCGCCCAGCTGCTCATCCTTGAGGGCCGCGTTGGCGGGATCATCGAAGTTGCGCTGGGTGACCGGATCGCCGAACCAGGCCACTTCCACGCGGTGATCCGCCGAGGCCAGCCAGGTGAGTTTAAAGAACCGGTAGGAGCGATCCTCCGCCAAGGTGCGGCGGTGGGGCACGCCCCCGGGCGGCGTGATGTTCTCGAAGTCCTGATCCGTGAGCTGGCGATTGAAGGCGCCGAAGAAGAAGAGGCGATCGGGGATGAAGGCGCCGCCCAGGCTGAATCCCCACTCCCGGGCATTGGAGGCCCGCTCCTCGGGACTGACGGCCTTCCCGCCCTCGGGGCGGGCGTTGAGGTCGCGGTTGATGGCGCTGGCGAATACGCTGCCCTTCAATGCGTTGCCCCCCGTCTTGGTGACGAGGTTGAAGACGCCACCGGGCGCGAACCCCACTTCGGCCTTGTGGCCGCCGGTGGTCACGGTTTGGCTCTCGAGGATCTCGGAGCTGAGGTTCATGCCGAAGCGGCCCGTGGAGGCGAGGTTCGTGGCCATGCCATCCACCTGGAAGCTGTTGCCATCCAACATGGAACCGAGCACCACGGGTTCGGGTTTGCCGCTGGGGCTCACGCCGGGCATGAGCGCGCTCTGTTCGGCATAGCGATGCGGGGCCAGAGGGATGCGCTCCATGTCCAGGGCGAGCAAGGTGGATTGAACCCCCACGGAGGAGGTTTCCGTGCGGAGGGGAGAACCTTCGATCTCCACCACCGCCGTGGCCTCCCGCTGGCGGATGATCACCTCGACGCGGGCGTCCGCCTTGAGGGTGAATTCCTGATCTTCCACCCGGTAGCGGCCGGGGAGCAGGCCCGCGAGGCCGGCCCAGCCCGCCGCATCGGTGTGGACCAGGCGCCGCTCGGCGCGATCCAGGGAGACGACGTGAACCTCCACTCCGGCCAAGGGGTGGCCCGCCGCGTCGACCTTCCGGATGCGGAGGGACGCGGTGGTCTGCGCGAAGGCAGGCAGGCCCACCGACAGCAGGAGGAGAAGGCTCAGGGTATGGCGGGGGGGCATGGCGGGCTCCAGAGGGCGCCTGGATCCGGGATGAGGCCGGATCCGCACAGACGTTCCAGTTTCCCTCCAAATCCCGGAAGCAGGGCCCAGGATGTGCCGGCGGCCCGATCCCGCTCGGTTACTTCACCACCGGGAAGCGGGCCTTCCGCCATCCATGGAAGCCATCCATGAGCACGTACAGCCAGTCGGCGCCGTGGGCTTTGAGGAGGTCGGCGGCCTGGTGGGCCTGGGGGTCGTGCTCATCGACGAGCACGATGGCGCGGGGGATGGGGTGGCGCGCGTCGGCGAGCACTTCCTGCACGCGGCCTTCCAGCTGGGGGAAGGGGATGTGGAGTACGCCGCGAATGTGGCCCTCCTTGCGGAATGCCTCTGGCGCACGCAGATCCACCACGAGGGGGTGGGGGCCCTGGAGCATCTCCTCCAACTGGAGGGGCGTCAGGGTGGGATGCCGCTGGGCGCGGAACCAGTGGGGCAGGCGGCTGAGGAGGATCAGGAGGAGGGCGATGCCCGCGATCCCTGCGAGGGCATACCCCAGCCAATGCTCCCGCCCCTTGAGGGCTTCGGCGATGGGTTTGAGGTGCATCCAGGCGAGCAGCACAAGGGCCTCCTCGTGCCTTAGAGGATGGGCTTAGGGCAACCCCTCCGCCAGCCCCAGCCGTTCGGCGGCCTCCCGGAAGGGGGCCGGAATGGGTGCTTCGGCGAGGATGGGCTCGCCGGTGGTGGGGTGCTTGAGTCCCAGGCGCCAGGCGTGGAGGAGGGGATGGGGCAGGTCCAGCATCTGCCCGTCCGTGGCCATCCAGCGACTGGGGCCGCCGTAGAGGGGATCGCCCATGAGGGGGGCGCGGAGGAAGGCCAGGTGCACGCGGATCTGGTGCGTGCGACCCGTGAGCAGCTCGCATTCCACGAGGGCGGCGTTCTTGGTGCGGGCGAGCACCTTGACGCGGGTCTGGCTCGCGCGGCCCCCGGCGACCACGGCCATCTTCTGGCGCTCGGTGCGGTGGCGGGCCAGGGGCTGATCCACCAGGAGGCTGCCCAGTTCCGGGAGCTTGGGGCTGTGCCGCACGATGGCCAGATAGCGCTTCTCCACGGTGCGGTGCTGGAATTGGGATTGCAGGGATTCCTGGGCTTCCCGGGTCTTGCCCAGGGCCACGCAGCCGGTGGTGAAGCGATCCAGGCGGTGCACGAGGCCGGGCCAGGCGATGGCGGCCTCTTCCTCGGGTTCCTCGGAATCGGCTTCCGGGCTGGTCTCCAGGGCGCTGGCGCCACCCTTGCCGAGGCGCCCCAGCAGGGCGTTCACGAGGGTGCCGCCCGCGTGGCCGGGGCCCGGGTGCACCACCATGCCCGAGGGCTTGTCGACGATCCAGATCTGGCCGTCTTCGAAGAGCGTGGGCAGGTCGATGACTTCACCCTCGAGGGCCGAGGCGGGGGGCGTGATGGGCGGAAGCTCCGTCTCCACCACGTCGCCCACCTTGAGCTTGTGGCCGCCCTTGGTGGCGGCGGTGCCGTTCACGAGGACGCGGCCCTCCTTGATCCAGGCGTCCCAACGGGCGCGGCCGGCTTCGGGGTGGGCTTCCACGAGGAATTTGTCCAGGCGGGGGGAGGGTGACTCGAGTTCGTGACGGATCACTGGGGTACCTCGTCCTTCGGGGTGCGGGACCACCCGATCCAGAGTGCGATGCCGAAGGCCACGAAGGCCATGGCGGTGAGGCGGCCCGTGCTGAGCCACTCGAGGCCCAGCCAGGCGCCGCGGTCCATGTCCCCGCGCCAGGTCTCCACCGTGAGGCGGGCCACGCCCTCCAGCATGAAATAGAGGGCGGTGATCTGGCCGGTGAAGCGGCGGCCCTTGCGGGCCAGGAGCAATAGGCCCATCACGGCCAGATTGGCCATGAAGGTGTAGAGCTGCACGGGATGGATGGGAATGCCCAGGGGGGTGCCACTGAGTTCGTGGGCATGGGGATCCGAGAAGGTGACGGACCAGGGGGCGGTGCACACGGTGCCGTAGCAGCAGCCGGCGGCGAAGCACCCGAGGCGGCCGATGGCCTGGCCCAGGGCCACGCCGGGCACGAGGGCATCCCCGATCTGGGCCACGGTGTGAGCCACGGCTTTCCGCGCCTTCCAGAAGAAGGCCGCCGCCCCGAAGATGATGCCGCCGTGGATGTGACCGCCGGCCCTCAGGGTGGCCAAGGAGAACACTTCGCCCAAGGTCATGCGGCCATTGAACATCTCGACGATGATCAGCACCACCTTGGCGCCGATGATGCCGGCCATGAGCAAGGTGATGGCGAGGTCGGGGATGAATTCCCCTTGGATGCCATCGAGCTTGCCCTGCCGCTTGGCCAAGGCCGTGCCCGCGAAGAAGCCGATGGCCAGCATCAGCCCGTAGGTGCCGATGGGGAAATTGCCGAGGTGGAAGAGGTAGGGATGCATGGCTACTTTCGCGGGAGCGGCCGCAACCGGGCCGGGGGGAAGTCCATGTTGGCGATCTCGAAGCTGATGAGGTGACCGTAAGGGCGAAGCCGGGGCATGAGCTCGTTCACCACCAGGGGCCGGAAGGCGGCCTTGAAGGCCTTGTCCAGGGTGGCCTTGGGGGTGCCCTTGATGCGGAAGTCCCGCAGGCCGCCTTCGTTGATCTCCACCAACTGGGCGCCGGCCAGCTGGGCGTCGAGCAGGGCCTGGATCTCGGCCTTGAGGGCCTCGGGCAGGGGGCCGGGGTTCAGGGGGCCGGGGTCCACCACGGGTTGGCTGGCCAGTTGCCGGGCCACGTAGAGGCCATAGCCGGCGATGAGGAGGGTAAGCCCAAGGCCCCAGGCCATCCAGCGGCGCTCGCGGCGCCGTTCATGCTCGTCCGCATGGGACTCCAGGGTGTGGGTCTGTGCCATATTCAAAGGTCTCGGAATCATTCAGGAGGTGCCCATGTCCCAGTCCATCACGGCAAAGGCCCTGGCGGAGATGCTGGGAGGCGCCCTCCGCCATTGTCCACCGGATCGCCTGCTTTCCGAAGTTCGGCCCCTGGAAGAGGCCCAGGCCGGGGCTTTGAGCTTCCTGGCCAACAAGAAATACGCCGCCCAGGCCCGGGAGGCCAAGGCGGGCCTCATCCTGGCGGATCCCCAGGCCGACCTCGGGGACCAGCCCACCCTGGTGGTGGAGAACCCCTATTGGTGCTTCGCCCAGGCCATCGGCATCCTGCATCCGGAGCCGGAACCCGCCTGGACGGAGGCGCCGATCCACCCCACGGCCCGGATCGCGGCGGAGGTCCGCATCGCCCCCGGCGCCACGGTGGGGGCCCGCACGGTGATCGCCTCGGGCTGCGTGATCCACCCCGGTGTGCACATCGGAGATGACTGCGTGCTGGGCGAAGCGTGCGAACTCTTCCCCGGCGTGGTGCTCTACCGGCGCACCAAACTGGGCCGCAACGTGAGCGTGCACGCCAACTCCGTGTTGGGCAGCGATGGCTACGGCTACGTCCTCGTGGACGGCCAGCACCGCAAAGTCCCGCAAGTGGGTTGGGTGGAGGTAGGCGATGAAGTGGAGATCGGCGCCTGCGTCACCGTGGACCGCGGGGTGCTGGGCCCCACGCGCATCGGCTCCGGCACGAAGATCGACAACCAGGTGCAGGTGGCCCACAACGTCCAGGTGGGGGAGCACTGCCTCCTGGTGAGTCAATCGGGCATCAGCGGTTCCACCAAGATCGGGCGCTACGTCACCCTGGCCGGCAAGGTGGGCGTCGTCGGCCACATCGAGATCGGCGAGAAGAGTGTCGTGGGCGGCAACAGCGTCGTGGCCAAGAGCCTGCCGCCGGGCTCCTTCGTCACGGGCTACCCGGCGCGGCCCCACCGGGAGTGGATGGAAGTGCAGGCGGCGGTGAACCGGTTGCCGGCGCTGCTCAAGAAACTCCGCGCCAAAGGCGAGTAGCGCGGAGGGGCCTAGACCTTTCGAGCCGCTTCCACCACCAGCGCGATGAGTTCCTTGGGGCGGTAGGGCTTTTGGATGAATCGGTCCCGGGGGCCCTGCAGTTCGTCTTCGGCTTCGGTGGCGGAGTAGCCGCTGCTGAGGACGATGGGCACGTCGGGATCCAGGGTGCGGATGCGGCGCTTGACCTCGTGCCCATCCATGTGGGGCATGGTGAGGTCCAGCAGGATGGCGCGAATGCGGGGGCCTTCCTGTTGGAAGATCTCCAAGGCCTTGAGGCCATCCTCGGCCTCCAGCACTTCGAAGCCCGCGTGGTCCAGGGATCCCTTGGCCACCTGCCGGACCTGGGGTTCGTCATCCACGATGAGGATGAGCCCCTCTCCGTGGAGGTCCGCCTGGGCGGGTTCGTTGGAGGCCACCTCCGCATGGCGCTCCGAGAGCGGGAACAGGAGGCGGAAGGTGGTGCCCTTCCCCAGGGTGCTCTTCACCTGGATGGCCCCCCGATGGCCGCGCACGATGCCGAGGACCGCCGAGAGGCCCAGGCCCCGGCCCGTGAACTTGGTGGTGAAGAAGGGATCGAAGATGCGATCCAGGGTCTCGGGCTCCATGCCGCCGCCCTGGTCGGAGACCTCCAGGAAGGCTGCAGGGCCCGTGGGTGGCGTGCCGGCGAGGCAGGGGGTCTCCGGCCCGCTCTCCAACAACCCGGCCCGCAGGGAGATGGTGCCGCCCAGCTCGCCTTGGGCATCGGAGGCGTTGGTGATGAGGTTCATGATCACCTGGCGGATCTGCGTAGCGTCCGCTTCCACCAGGGCCCGGCCGGGGATGGCCTCGATGCGCAGGATGGACTTCTTGGAGACCACCGTTTGCAGGAGGGAGGCCATCTCCTCCAGCAATCGGGCCAGGTCCAGGGTCTGCACCAAGAAGCGGCCTTTGCCGCTGTAGGCGAGCATCTGGTTGGTGAGCTCCGAGGCCCGGAGGGAGGCCAGCTCGATCTGCTTCACCCGCTTGTGGGCCGGGTGGGTTTCATCCAGGTGGAGGAGGGCCAGCCCCGCGTTGCCCATGATGCCCATGAGGAGGTTGTTGAAGTCGTGGGCGATGCCGCCGGCCAGCATGCCCAGGCTCTCCAGCTTCTGGGCCTCCCGCATCTGGGTTTCCAGGCGGTGGCGATCCTCCTCGGCCCGCAGGCGTTCAGTGACATCCCTCGCGTTGATCACGATGCCCGCGACGCCGGGAAGGTCCAGGGCGTTCTGGCTCACGGTCTCCAGCCAGCGCCAGCCGCCATCCTGGGCTTGATAGCGCACGGTGGCGTAGGCCGTGTGGCCGGGGCGGGCCAGGGTCTCCCGCAGGGCGGTGTCGAAGGTCGGGTGATCATCCGGGTGGATGAAGGCGCGGATGGGCTTGCCCAGGTGCTCCTCCCGTCCGTGCCCCAGGTTGCGGGAGGCGCTGGGGCTTTCGTAGACGAGCCGGCCCTCGGGATCCAGGATGGCGATGATGTCGCGGCCGTTTTCCAGCAGGGCGCGGAAGCGCTCCTCCCGGGCCCGGAGATCCCGTTCCATCTGGTGCCGGGTGAGGGCCATCTCGATGGTGCTGCGGAAGGCCAGCTCCTCGAAGGGTTTCACCAGGTAACCGTAGGGCGTTGCCGAACGGGCCCGCTGGAGGGTTTCGGGATCCGCGTAGGCGGTGATGAACACCACCGGGGTGTGCGTAGCCCGGCTGATGAGCGTGGCGGCTTCGATGCCATCCATCCCCTTGCCGAGGTTGATGTCCATGAGCACGAGATCCGGGTTCAGCTCCCCGTTCAGGCGCACCGCGTCCTCTCCGGTGTGGGCCACGCCGGCGACCGTGAACCCCAGCGCCTGGACCCGCATCTTGAGGTCCAGGGCGACGATGGTTTCATCTTCGACGATGAGGATGCGGCCGTTCATGGGCTCCGGGGCGTGAAGGTGAGCTGGAAGGCGGCGCCTTTCCGGCGGATGAGGAGGAGGGTTCCCCTCAGCTGATCGGTCAGGGCCCTCACCAGCTGGAATCCGAGGCCTCCCCCCTGGTCGAGGTCCAGCCCTTCGGGCAGTCCCTGGCCGTCATCCTCCACCCGGAGGGTGACGCGGCCATCGCCTTCGGAGGCCAGGACCACCCGAAGCGCCCCGCCCTGGCCCGGCGGGAACCCGTGGCGGAGGGCATTGAGGATCAGCTCGTGGAGGATGAGCGCCAAGGGCACGAGCTCATCGGGGCCCAGCCTCAGATCGGCCACTTCCACGGTGGTGTCCACGAGGCTGGGGGCGGAGGCGTAGGAGCGCACCAGCTGCCCCACGAGGCGGGTGAGGTAATCCCGGAGGTCGGCTTGGGCGAGGGTGGGGGCCTGGTGGAGCCGGGCGTGGATGAGGGCGATGGCCTGAATGCGCTCCTGGGCTTCCGTCAGGGCCCGATTCACCTCGGGCTGATTCGAACTCTGGGCCTGGAGCCGCAGGAGGCTGGACACCACCTGGAGGTTGTTCTTCACCCGGTGGTGGATCTCCCGGATGGCCAGATCCTTTCCCTTCAGGGATTCCTGCAGGCCGGCCTCCATGGCGTTCCGGGCGGTGACATCCACGGCCATGACCTGCACCGCCGGGCGCCCCTCGAAGTGGGTGGACAACACGATGAGCTCGACGATGACCTCGCGGCCATCCAGGGTGAGGATCCGCCGTTCCGTGGTGGGCAGGGCATCCACCTCGCCGCGGGCCAGGGCTTGAAGGCGTTGGATGGAATCCGCCCGATCATCCGGGTGGATGGAATCGAGGACGGAGCGGTTCAGCAGCTCCTCCGCCCGCTGGGCGCCGAACAGGCGCACCGTGGCCTCATTGAGGTACACGAAGCGCCCATCCTGGTGGATGGCCATGGGGATGAGGCTCTGTTCCACGAGGCGGCGGTACCGCGCCTCGCTGGCCCTGAGCTTGGAGATCGCGGTGCGTTCGTCGGTCACATCCAGCGTGGAGGAAACGACTCCCTGCAATTCGGAGCCGCTCCACAGGGGGCGGCTGCGCACCGTGATCCAGCGGATGTCGCCATCCCGGTGGCGGAGCCCCATCACGGAGTGGATGGCGATGCGCTTGCGCAGGGCGATCATGGGAGGCTGGTCCTCCCAGGGGATCGGGTTGCCCTCCTCATCCACCGCCTCCACCTCGGCGGGGGCCAGGGATTCGCCCATGGGCATGCCCCCGAGGATCCGCCGGGCGCTTTCATTCATGGAGCGCACCCGCCCCGCGAGATCCCGCACCACGACGCCCTCATCGAGGGATTCCACGGTGACGCGGTAAAGGGCCTCGCTGGCCTCGAGGCGGCGCTGGGCTTCCTTCCGCTCATGCACGTCCACCAGGATCCCGGAGATCCGGCTGCCGGTGCGGGCGCCTGCCACCACCTGGAGGAACCGTTCGCCACCCTGGCCCGTGCGGAAGCGGAGCTCGCAAGTGCCCTGCAAGTCGCCGTCGCAGAAGGCGCGGAAGCGCTCCCGATCCCCCGGCGGGAGGAGGGCCCCCCAGAAGGGGGCATGGTTCCACTCCTCGACCTCCACCTTCAGTGAGGCGCTGAGGTGCGCGTCGATGCTCAAGGTGCTTCCCGAAGCGCGATCCAGTTCGAAGGGGAAGGCCCCGGTGGCCCGCAGGATGGAGGCGAGCCGCGCGGTCTGACTGGCGAGGGCCCGTTCCGCGCGCCGCCTCACATCCGCCAAGGTGCCGAGCAGCAGGGTGAGCGGGATGAAAAAGAGGAGGAAGCGCTGCAGATCCCCCAACAGGATCTGGGGGTAGTCGAGGGCCAGGAAGACGGAGATGGTGAGCAGGCCGTGGCCCATGGATGCCACGGCGGCCCCGCGGGCGCCCCACCGCAGCGCGATCCACACGAGGGGCAGGAAGGCCAGGTACTTCAGGGGGAACACCTGCCCTTGTTGGCGGAGCATGATCAGCACCGACATCACCACCAGCGCGAGCCCCTGGAAGAGGGCCTCCACCACCCGGCCGGCGCTGAGTTCATAGGCGGGATCCGGTTGGGCGTCCTGGAGCACGGGGGTGGCCCAGGTGAGCAGGAAGGGAGCCAGGCAGAGCAGCCCCACGGCATCGCCGAGCCAGAGCGTGGTGAAGAGCGAGCTGAAGGAGGGGAGGCCGAACAGACTCGCTTCCAGGATCGAGGCCATCAGCAGGCCGAGCAGCCCAGAGGAAACGGCGATCAGCACGAAGAGCCCCGTGAGGTTCCGCAGTTGGTCCAGCTGGTTGGTGATGCCATTGCGCCGTGCGATCAGGGCCGTGACGCCATAGGCGGTCCCATGCGCGAGGCACATGAGGAGGTTCTCGGTGATCCCGAGGTTGGCCCCGTGGAACAGCAAGCCGTAGGGCAGGTGCGCGACGAAGACGGCCCAGAGCACGGGTTCCCCGAATCCGAGCACGAGGGCGATGGAGAGGGCCGGCGGCGGGAACCAGAGGTTGATCCCGGTGCTCTGTCGGAAACCCCGGGTGAGCAGTTCCAGGGAGAAGAAGGCGAGGAGGTACCCCGCCACGATCCAGGCGTGGCGGCGCTCGGGAAGGAAGATGCGAAGGCTGCGCACGCTCAGCCCAGCGCCCGCAATCCCGTTCCCGCCAAGGCCCGGGGCCGGGGAGGGAGTTCCGAGGACGCGCGGAATTGCAGGGGGAAGGGGCTGGGGGTGCCCAACTCCTCCCGCAGGATCCGCTCCAGGCGGGCGGCCACCTCGGGCGTGGCCACCACCTGCGCCTGCACGCCCGCGGGGCCGGATTGCAGGGCCACCCGCAGTTCCCCGGTGCGGCCCAGGTTCAGGGCCAGCAGCACGCGCTGCATCTCCGGCCGATCCGGACCGGGGGCATCCCGTTCGGCCCACAGTTCGAGGGTGTTGGGCTCAGGAGCCCAGGGCATCGGGATTTCGAAGAGCGCCGTGCCTTCCCGGGCCTGGAGGCGGTGGAAGGGGGCCTCGGCGGGACTCGCCTCGGGGCGCGACAAGGTGGAGGTCACCTCCTTGAGCCAGCGGCTCCAGGTGGCGGGATCCGAGGGGGGCATCGGGGCGGCGGCCGGGGCTTCCCGGGCGAACGTGGCGGTGCGCGTCACGGGGGCGTCGCCCGGAGCTTGAAGCTGGGGAAGCAGGGCGCGGATCAGCTGGGCCAGGGGATCGGGCCGGGGCAGGGCTTGGCCCTGGCCCGCGGGCGGCAGCAGGGTGAGGAGCGCGAGCACCCGCTGGGCGAGCGGGGCGGGAAGGCGATCGAGCACCTGCCGGAGCTGCGCGTCGGGATTCGCTTGGGTGCCCGCTCCCGGAACCGAGAAGGCCGTGGGGGTGGGAGGGCCGGAATCCTTCGCCACCTTGAGCAGCTCTTGGATGAGCGGTTCCGGTACCCCGAAGGCGCGCAGCAGCTCCGGATCCAGGGCGGGCGAAGCCATTCGGTGAGGCGCCGGTGCGCCGGGGGGCGCTGGGGTGGGAGCGCTGAGCTCGGGCCCCATGGCGGTGGCCTCGGCTGGAGGGGGGCCTGGATCAGGGGTGGCTTTGGCAGCCGCGGCGGGAATCGGGGGGGCCGCCTCGGCGGGCGGCTCACCGAGCAGGAGCGCGGCCAGGGCCCGGGCGGGCTCGGGGGGGAGGCCCCGGGCCACCAGGAAGGTGGTGAGGGTTTCAAGGGAGGGTGTCGGCGGCGGGGCGGTCGCCGTGCTTCCTTCGGCGGGGAGGGGGCGGTCCGCGGGCAGGCGCTCGGGGCTTTCCGGGGCAAGTCCCAGGGCTTCCGCCAGGGGGGCGAAGGCCTGGGGCAGCGCGGGGGCGGTGGTGGAGGGCGCGGGCGGCGCCGGAAGGCGGTCCAGCAGCGCCTTCAGCGGGAGCAATTCGACGGGGAGGTCCGGGGCGGAGAGTCGCTGGAGCAACGATGCGGCCTCACCCTGCACCAGCGGGGCGAGCAGGGCCGGGGCCGGGGGCGGATCCGCCCGCAGGGGCTGGAGCTGGGTGGAGCCATCGGATTGGGGCTGGATCCGGAAGGTGAGTTCGGTGCCCGCGGGGTAGGGCAGCTCGCCGGCCGCCGTGAGGCTCCGGCCATCCGGGAGCATGAGGAGCAGGCCCTGGTCGCTGATCGCCATCAGCACGGCCTTGAGCTCCGCCCCGGGCATCGCGGCGAGGGCGCTCCCTGGTGTCGCGGCCCCTTCCACCAACCGGAGGGCCTCGAGGATCAGGGGGCCCTGGGGCTGGAGGGGGAGGAGGCCGCTCACGGTCAGATCCGGAAATGCCGTCTCAGGTGGCCGGCGATGTCCTGCAGAGGCGCCACTACGTCGACGCAGCCCTTTTCCGCGGCGGCCCGGGGCATGCCATAGACCACGCAGGTCTCCTCCGCCTCGGCAAGGGTGTGGGCGCCCTTCTGCTTGAGCAGTTCCATGCCCTTGGCGCCATCGTTGCCCATGCCCGTGAGGATCACGGCGAGCACCTGCTTGTTGCACTGCTCGTGGACGCTCTGGAAGAGCACATCCACGGAGGGCCGGTGGATGGAGGCGGTGGGCTCCAGGCTGAGCTCCAGCACGGGTTGGGCGCCGCGTTGCCGATACACCATGTGGATCCCACCCCGGGCGATGTAGACGGTGCCCGCCTTGATGGGCTCGCCGTGCTCGGCCTCCTTCACCGTCACCTGGCAGAGGGTGTTCAGGCGATCCGCGAAGGGCTTGGTGAAGGTGGACGGCATGTGCTGCACGATGAGCAGGGGCACGGGCAGGTTGCCCGGCAGGGCGGGCAGCAGCTCCTGGAGGGCCTTGGGGCCGCCGGTGGAGCTGCCCAGCACGATGAGCTCGGCCATGGGGGCGGCCGCCAGCTCCAGGGCTCCGGGGCGCGGGATGGGCCGGGGCGCTGGGGGAGGGGGGATGGGGACCGCCGGAGCCGGGGCGCCGGGACGCGGCGAGCGATCCAACTGCGGGCGCTTGAAGCGCGGCGTGGAGGCCAGGCGGCGGATCTTCTCCTGGAGCTCCTGTTGGATGTTCAGGATGCTCATGGTGGCGAAGCTGGATTCCTTGGGGATGAAATCCAGGGCGCCGAGGCTCAGGGCATCGAGGGTGGCCTGGGCCCCCTCCTGCGTGAGGCTGCTCACCATCAGCACGGCCCGGGGGCTCGTGGCCATGATCTTCTTCAGGGCGGTGAGGCCATCCATCCGCGGCATCTCGATGTCGAGGGTGACGAGGTCGGGATCCAGCTCCTCGATCTTCTCAAGGGCATCCATGCCATCGCGGGCGGTGCCCACCACCTGGATGTCGGGCGCGGTCTCCAGCATCTTCTGGAGGCTCTTGCGCATGAAGGGGCTGTCATCCACCACCAGGACCCGGATCGCCATGGTTCTGCTCCTAGGTCTGGTAGGCCAAGTCTACGAAGGCCATGGCATGGTCGAGCTCATCATCGATCTGGAAGGTGAGCCGCTCGAAATCGGGCTCTTCCTTGAGGTGGCCGAACACCGCGGCGAAGGTGGCCTCTTCATGGAGGTTCACGATCAGGTGCTCATCCGCGGGGCTGTTGGGGATGCGGGTGCGCACGAGCAGGTCGCTGAGGTTGATGAGGTTGGGCAGGAACTCGCCCGCGGGGGGTGCATGGTGATCCCGGATCATGGCGATGATGGTTTCGGGGAACACCCACTGGGCCGCGAGGATGGAGCCGGCTTCCGCGTGATCCAGGCCCAGGAGTTCCTTCTCGGCCTCCACGGACTGGACGCCCTCCTGGATGCGGCGCACCACCGGGGCGTATTCATCCGGGAAGCACTGATCCAGCGCGATCTTGCCGATGTCGTGGAGCAGGCCGCCGAGGAAGGCCGTTTCCGCGTCGCCGTGCTTCTTGACGAGGCGGGCGGTGCCCCGGGCCACGAGGCCCACGGCCACGGAGTGCTGCCAGAGTTTGGTGAGGTCCAGTCGGTCGGAGCCCTTCATGGTGCGGATCACGGCGGCGCCGGTGCCGAGATTGGCCACGGAATCGAAGCCCAGGCGCATGATGGCGGTCTTGAGGTCGCGCACTTCGCCATCGCCTGCGTAGAGGGCGCTGTTGGCGAGGCGGAGGAGGGAGGCGGAGAGGGGGGGATCCTTCTGGAGGATGCCGAGCAGGCGGTCCACGGTGCAGCGATCGTCCTGGACGGCCTGATTCAACGCCAGCACCGAGGCTGGGAGGCTCGGCAGCTTTTTGGCGCGGAGGCGCAGTTCCTGGGCGGTGACGGACATCAGAACTCCGAGATCATGGACTTGTCTTGCTCAAGGGCTTCGGCGATGGCGGCCTGATGGCCCTCGAGGGCTTCGGGCGTGAGCTTGAGGATCTCCAGGGCCTGGGCGGTGGCTTCGGCCAGGGATTCGGGGGTGCCGATGCCGACCTTCCGATCCAGGGCCATCTGGTTGCCGAGGGCGATGATGGCGGCGATGGGCTTGTTGGTGTCGGTGGCGCCGGAGGGCTCGTGGTGCCAGCGCACGGCCTCTTCCAGGCTCTGGGCCAGGTTCCAGCTGCGGAGCAGGGCCTCGCCCACCATGGTGTGATCAAAGCCGAAGGTCTCCAACTCCAGTTCCAGGGCATCCCCTTGGCCGTTGTAGACGGTGCGCATGAGGGCGCCGTAACGCTCGGGGAACTTCACGCCCATGACGCTCTTTCCGATGTCGTGCATGAGGCCGCCGATGAAGGCTTCCTCCACCCGGGGGAACTTCAGCTGCTTGCCCAGGGCGCGGGAGGCCAGCGCGGTGACGAGGGCGTGCTCCCAGAGCAACCGCTCCTGCAAGCCCACGGCGCCGCGCTGGTAGAGGTTCTTGGCGCTGGAGGCGATGACGACGCTTTTGATGGTGCTGAACCCAAGGGTCATGATCGCCTGGCTCAGCGTCTTGATCTCCCGCATCATGCCGAACATGGCGGAGTTGGAGATCTTCAGGATCTGGCTCGTGAGGGCCTGATCGGTGCTGATGACCTTGCGCAGGTCCTCGGCGGTGGCGTCCGGATCGGCCGAGATGCGAAGCACCTGGGCGGCCACCTGGGGAAGGGGTGGCAGGTCGCCCAGGTTCGCAATGAGTTCGGCGGGGGTGATCGGCATGGTTTCCTCTCCTACTTCTTTCGGTAACCCATGGCCTTGCTGAAATGCAGGAGCTCGAATCCGATGTTGTAGGCGTGGATGCTCTCACTGTGGCCGACCATCAGGTAGGCCTTGGGGTGCAATTGCCCGTGGAATCCCTTGAGCACGGATGCCTTCACCGTATCGTCGAAATAGATCAGCACATTACGGCAGAAGATGACGTCGAAGTTCCCCAGCATCCGGTAGCCGTTGTAATCCACCAGGTTGAAGTTCTTCAGCTGCACCAGGCGCTGGAGTTCGGGCTTCACCTGGAAGAGGTCGCCCCCCAGGCTTTGGAAGTGCTTGGACAGCTGCTGGGGCGTGAGGTTCCGGAGGGTGTAGGAACCGTAGATGCCATCCTGGGCCTGGGCCAGCACCTTTTCGCTGATGTCGGTGCCCAGGATCTCCACCGTCATGCCCTTGAGGACGGTGTCCTTCAAATCCTGGACGACGATGGCGAGGGTGTAAGGTTCCTCGCCGCTGGAACAGGCGGCGCTCCAGATGCGGAGCTTGGTCTGGCCCCGTTCCCGGGCGAGCTTGGCGGCTTCGGGCAGCACCGTGTTCTGGAAGGCCTCGATCTGGGGCGGGTTGCGCCAGAAGCTCGTCTCGTTGGTGGTGATCTCCACGAAGAGTTTTTTCAGCTCTTCCAGGCCCTTGGGGCTTTGGAGGATGGAGACGTAATCGGAGAAAGCCTTGAGGTTCAAATCCTGGACCCGCCGGGAGAGGCGGTTCTCCAGGAAGTATTGCTTGCTCTCATTGAAGAAGATGCCGCTTTTCGAATAGATGAAGTCCCGGAGCTGCTTGAACTCCGTGGGGCTCATCTGCATTTTGGCGGGAACTAGGTTCATGTCGGGTCCGAGGGCCGCATCGGGCTCCCGGAGGGACGGCTTGAGTTCCTGTCTTTTCGTTCCTTCAGGCCTCGAGGATCACCACGGCCAGGGCCATCCCGCCGTCATGGGCCACGGTGGCGTGAAGGCGGGTGACTCCCGCCTGACGGAGCCGTTCGTCCAGGGCCCCCTCCGCGGACAGGCGCCCATCCCGATATCGCAATTGCCGCCAGGACCATCCATCCAGGCCCACGCCCAGGGCCTTGCCGAAGGCCTCCCGCAGCGCCCAGCGCCCCGCCAATCGTTCCGCCAGCCGCTTCCGGTTGCCGGCCAGCAGGTAGGCGGCCTCGTCGTCGTGGAGGATCCGGCTGCAGCACTTCTCGGGCCCGAAGCGCTCGAGCAGGTGCTCCCAGCGCGAGGCGGGGCAGAGGTCAGAGCCCAGGCCGAGGATCATCGGGGGGGCCAGGTGGTGAGGTCGAGAGAGAACCAGCGATCGCAACCGTGATGACCCGTGGAACCCATGGGCGCGCAGAGCATGGTGAAACCCACCTTCCGGTACAGAGCCTGCGCGGCGTCCATGCCTGTGAGGGTCTCCAGATAGCAGGTGGCGTAGCCCAGGGCCTTGGCCCGGTCCAGGAGGTGGCGGATGAGGGTGAAGCCCATGCCGTGGCCGCGGGCTTCCTTCAAGAAATACATTTTCTTCAATTCGCACACGCCCGCGGGGCCGCCTTCCAGGGGGGCGATGCCGCCCCCGCCGATCACGCGGCCAGCCTCATCCACCACCACCTCGTAGCAACTGCCGGGGCCCGCGTAGGCCTGGCTCATGTGGCCCACTTCGGGATCATGGATGGCGAAGCCGGGACCATCGGCGCCGAACTCGGGCATGACGGTGCGGATCACGTGGGCCACGGCCGGATCGTCTTCAGGGCGGATGGGGCGGATGTGGAGGGCCATGCCTCCATTGGGCCACGGGCGGAGGTTCCAGGCCAAGCTTCTGACGAAGTGTCAGGGCGCCTCCTTACCCACTTCCAAGTGCCTAGACGGGATCTCCGGGATGCTCCTATAACGGATCCCCTTGAGGAGTGGACATGCCCGACATCGAGATCGCCCTGGTGAACGCCTTCGTGGATGGCGGCGTGGGCGGCAACCCCGCCGGAGTGGTGCTGGAGGGGGATCGCTTCACGCCGGCCCAGCGCCAGGCCCTGGCCGCCCGGGCGGGGCTATCGGAGACGGCCTTCGTCTGCAGCTCCGAATCCGCGGACGTGCGCCTCGACATCTACACCCCCACCCGGCCCATCCCCCACTGCGGCCACGCCACGGTGGGAGCCTTCGCCCAGCTGCTGGCCTCGGGCCGGCTCGCGGAAGGCGAGCGCGTGAACGAGACCGTGGATGGCCCCCGCCGCATCCGGCTGGCGGAGGGACGGGTCTTCCTGGAGCAGGTCACCCCGACCCTCGAAGCCTTGCGCCCCATCGACGAATCCCGCCTGCTGGAGGCCCTGGGCCTCCGCGGGGAGGACCTGCTGCCGGGCTTCCACCCCCAGCGGGCCCTCAATGGCAACGGCACCCTGCTCGTGCCCTTGCGGGATGAGACCACCCTCGCGCGTCTCGCGCCGGACATGGGCGCCCTCTCCGCGCTCAGCGACGCGCTGGACGTGATCGGCGCCTACGTCTTCGTGCCCCGGCCGGGCCAGGCGCGGCAGGCGGTGATCCGCATGTTCGCCCCAGCCTTCGGCATCCCCGAGGAATCCGCCACGGGCATGATGGCGGGGCCGTTGGGCTATTGGTTGTCGAAGGTCCTGGGCCTGCCCGGCACCACCTTCCGACTGGAGCAGGGGCGCCTCATGACTCCGCCTTCGCCGAGCGTGTTGCAGGTGGAGGTGGAGCCAGGGCGCGTGTGGGTGGGTGGCGAGGCCCAGGTGGCGCGGACCCTCAGCGTCGCCCTTTAGGGCCGGTAACGAAAAAGTCCTTCCTTTTGCGAGGGGCGCCGGCGGAGCAGGCCAACGCAGGGATGCGACAGCCGCCGCCCCTCGCCCGAAGGGTTCCGGTGCCCCCAGCTGTGTCGAGCCGCTTGCACGATGGACACCCATCGCACTGCGCGGCTCTCCTTGCTGGATGGCGCGCATAGGTGCCAACAAATGGAAGGGTTATTCCGTTACCGGCCCTTCGGCTCGGGGGGCTCCGTCTCTTCGGCGGGCCGCTCGGGCCAGAAGTGTCGGGGGTAGCGGCGGCTCAGTTCGCCGCGCACCTCGTGATAGGCCCGCTGCCAGAAGCCCGCGAGGTCCGTGGTCACCTGCACGGCCCGGTAGTTGGGGGCCAGGAGGTGGAGCACCAAGGGCAGGCGGCCTTCATCCACGGCGGGGCCTTCCTTGAGGCCGAGGAAATCCTGGAGCCGGCTTTCGATCCAGGGGCGCTCGCCGTCGTAGTTCACCGGCACGCGCCGCTTGAGCAGCGCGGCGTGGGTGGGCGCCACCTTGGGTAGGGCCTGGGCCACGGCCTCGCCGAAGGCGGGGCCGATGAGCCAGGCGGGATCCTGATCCAAGGCCCCGCCGAGTCGTGAGTGACCCGCGCAGGCGGCGATGAGCAGGGGGCGGCGGAGTTCCTCGGGGAGGCCCAACTCCGGTCGTCGCGCGCGGAGGAAGGCGAGGCGGTGGAGCAGCGCGATCCAGGAATCCGGCACCGGTTCGCCCAGGGCCGCCTCGGCCAGCACCTCCGCGACGCCGGGCAGGGCGGGGTCCGCTTCCCGGCGGGATTCATCGAGCACCAGCTCCCGCACCTTGAGCCGCTCCACGGCCTCCACGCGCCGGCGGGCCGCGTCGTAGCGTAGCTGGCGTTCCTCGCTCAGATCCTCGGGGAAGGCCTCCAGGATCCAATCCGCCTCCACCAGGGCCGCATCGGTCACCTTCACCTTGGCGCCCTCGGCCAGGGCTTCCAGGGCCACCACGAAGGTGCCGCCCCGGATGCGGCTGCGCTCATCCAGCACGGCCCCTCCGCCTTCGAGCTGCTGCAGGCTGCGCCCTTCGCCGCGCCGCGCCAAACGATCCGGGAAGGCCGCGAGCAGGGCCCTGCGCAAGCGCGCTTCCGCATCGGCGGGCTCCGGCGCGGCGGTGACGAGGCGGCGGTAGGCCTGGAAGGCCTGCCGGGCCCGGTGCAGGGCGCCTGCGTCGAGCCCTGCGGCGCGGATCGCGCCCGCGGCGAATTGGGCCGCTTCGGCTTCGCGGAAGGCGTCCACCTTGAGGAGCAGATCGGCTTCGGTGGCGGGGCCCGTGGCGTCGCGGCGATCCAGCGTCCGCTTGGCCTCAAGGTCCCCCGCTTCCAGCAGGGCCGCCGCGAGGGCGCCGAATTCGCCGATGCCGAGATCCTCGGCCGCCGTGAGCAGGCGGGCCAAGCGGGGGTGCAAGGGCAACCGCACGAGGCGCTGTCCCAGGGGCGTGAGTTGGCCGAGGGCATCGAAGGCGCCCAGGCGGGTCAACAGGGATTCCGCGCCCTCCAGGGCCTGGGGGGGCGGTTCGTCGAGCCAGGTCACGTCCCGGGCACCCAGGGCGTGGAGCTGCAGGGCCAGCTCGGCCAGGTCGGCGCGCAGGATCTCCGGGGCATCGAAGGCCTCCCGGGCCCTGAATTCGGTTTCCGTGAAGAGGCGCAGGCAGATGCCCGGGGCCGTGCGGCCCGCGCGGCCCGCGCGCTGGATGCAGCGGGCCTGGCTGATGCGGCCCAGGCGCAGGCCGCCCAGGCCCGTCCACGGATCGAAGGTGGAGGTGCGGGCCAGCCCACTGTCGAGGACCACGCGCACCCGGGGGAGGGTGACGCTGCTTTCGGCCACGTTGGTGCTGAAGATGATGGTGGGCTCCGGGTGGGGCGCGAGGACCTCCGCCTGGGCCTCCCAGGAGAGCTCCCCGTGCAGGGGCAGCAGGCGCCAGCCCGCGCGGCGGCCCAGCTCCTCGCACTCGCGCAGGCAGGCCCGGATCTCCCCGGCGCCGGGGAGGAAGACCAGGGCGTCGCCGGGCAGGCCCTCGCGGTGGAGGCCCTCCAGGGCCTCCTTCACCTTCAGGGGGAGCGGGCGATCGTCGGGGCGGGGGGCGTAGCGCTGCTCCACGGGATGGGCCCGGCCTTCGCTGCGCAGCCGGGGTGCGTCCAAGAAGGTCGCCACGGGGGCCGCATCCAGGGTGGCGCTCATGACGACGATGCGCAGGTCGGGACGTTTGGTGAGCTGGAGCCGCCGGAGCAGGGCCAGGGCCGAGTCGGTGGGGAGACCGCGCTCGTGGAACTCGTCCAGGATCACGACTGCGAGGCCCCGCAGGTCCGGATCGGAGGCCAGGCGGCGCAGCAGGAGGCCCTCGGTGACGAAGCGGATCCGGGTGGCCCTGGAGACCTTCTGCTCGAAGCGCACGGCGTAGCCCACCCGTTGGCCCACGGGTTCGCCCAGCTCGTCGGCCACCCGGCCCGCGGCCAGGCGGGCAGCGATGCGGCGGGGTTCCAGCACCCAGCATTCGCCGGAGGCCAGGAGCCCCGCGTCCAGCAGGGCCCGGGGCACCCGGGTGGTCTTGCCCGCGCCGGGGTCCGCCTCCAGCACCAGATTGGGGCGGGACCGCAAGCTCGTGATGAGCTCCGGGAGCAAAGGATCAATGGGTAGCGGCGCCAGTGACATGAACCTTCTATCATTGCCGGATGAGCGAGATCTTCCATGCCTCCCGTTGGACCTCCGGCAACCGCCTGTGGCGCACCACCATCGAAGTGACGGAGAACAGCGTCATCCGGCGCAAGCGCGCCTGGTTCACCGTGAACGAGATGAGCATCCACCTCTCCCGGGTGGCCTCCGTGCGCATCGACACCGGCATGTTGTGGGCGGACATCCTCATCGAGAGCACGGGCGGCAGCGATCCCCTGTCGAGCCACGGGCATTCCAAGCAGGATGCGCGGCGCATCAAGGAACTCATCGAGACCTTCCAGAGCCGCCACTCGGGCTGAGCCCCGGATTTCCGTCAGCGGGCCCTGCGGAGGGCGACGAGGAAGGCGATTCCGAGCACAAGCGTGATTCCGGTGGGGACGAGGCCCACGCGGAGGGTGCTCGGGATGGCGGCGAGGAAGAAGATCCCGCAGGCGCGCAGGTTTCGCTTGCGCGCGGCGAGGAGATCCGCGGGCGAGGCCGTGTCATCCACGCAGCCCCGGGCCAGGGCGAGGTCCAAGGTTCCCCATTGGGTGAGGAGGAGGAGCCCGATGGTGGGCAGGTAGATCATGAGGGTGGCGGGGTTGGTGGGATAACGCCCCAAAACGCCCGCGGCGAAGGGGAAGAAGCTCACCAGGGCCAGGAAGACCAGGTTGAGCCCCAGCAGGGGCACATCCAGGTGGCTGAGCTTCGATGCCAGGCGGTGGTGCCAGACCCAGAAGAGGCCCAGGAACAGGAAGCTGAAGAAGTAGGCCAGCAGCGTGGGAACCAGGTGCCGGAGGTGCACGAGCAGCTCCTGGGCCGAGCGGTGATCCTGGAGTTCCGGCACCTTCACTTCCAGGACCAGAATGGTCATGGCGATGGCGAAGACGCCGTCGGCGAGGGCCTCCAGTCGGTGTTTGGGAACGAGGAAGGCCCCCGTTCCGCTCACGCGAACCTCGGCGCGCGCTTCTCCAGGAAGGCCCTCATGCCCTCGGCGGCATCCGGCGTGCGGATGGCTTGGGACATCTGCTCGCCCTCGGCCTCCAACCGCAGCCGCAGCAGCTCGGGGGTGAAGCCGGAGTTGCGCAAGAGGGTCTGCTTGATGCGGGAGTAAGCGCCCGCGGGGCCGTGGGCGAAGCGCTGGGCGGTGACCTTCACGACATCCTCAAGCACCTCGGGATCCACCACCTGGTTGACGAGGCCCAGGGCATGGGCCCGTTCGGCATCGATGGCGTCGCCACCGAACATCAGCTCCGCGGCGGTACCGGGATTCACGAGGCGCTGCAGCATCACGCTGCCGCCCCAATCGGGGTGGAGGGCGATCTTCACGAAGGCCATGGAGAGCTTGGCGTCCGGCGTGGCGATGCGGAGGTCCGCACTGAGGGCGAGGCTGAGGCCCGCACCGGCGCAGGGGCCCTGCATCACGGCGATGACGGGCTTGGGCAGGGTGGCCAGGCCATGGGCCACGTCGGCGCCGAGGTGGAGCAGGCCGTTCAGCTCGCTCCAGCGCTCATCGGCCACGGCCTTCATGATCCAGCCCAGATCGCCGCCGGCGCAAAATCCACGGCCTTCGCCGCGTAGGAAGAGGGCCTTCACATCCGGCTCGGCGCTGCGGCGCAGGGCTTCCCGGAAGCCCTCCTCCATCTCGGGCACGATGGCGTTCAGCTTGTCGGGGCGGTTGAGGGTGAGGGTGGCGATGCGATCCTGGATCTCGAAGCGAATGACCTCGCTCATGCACGGACCTCGGCGGTCCGCTCGGCGAAGGCCTCCACGGCCTGGACGAAGCCCGTGAAGAGGCCCCGGGAGGCGTCGCCCGCCTGCCCGTGCATCACGGCGAGATTCTCCGGATGCCACTGCACGCCCACGACCCAGCGGTGGGGATCCTTGGCCTCGATGCCCTCGATGAGGGGCACGCCATCTTTCAATGTGGTGGGGTGGTAGGCGGTGGCCTGGAGCTCGGGCGCCACCTCCTTCACGGCCTGGTGGTGGCGGCTGTTCACGGGCACCTTGTGGCCGCCCAGGAGGTCCGCGAGCCGGGAGCCGTGGGTGACGAACACGTCGTGGCGCACCTCGGGCACTTCAGGGGTGCCGTGGCTGTGCAGATCGGGAGCGCAGCCGAAGTGGTCGGGGATGTCTTGGATCATGCTCCCGCCCAGGGCCACGTTGAGCACCTGATGGCCGCGGCAGATGCCGAGGATGGGGAGTTGCTTCTCCCAGGCGGCACGGATGAGGGGGATCTCGGCGGCATCGCGCTCGGGATCGGGCTCGGCCGTGGGATGCACGGGCTCGCGGGCGTCCCACCGCTCGGGGTGGATGTCGGCGCCGCCGCAGAGGAGGAGGCCGGCCACGCCCTCGAGGGAGGGCCGGGGATCGCCGGGCGCGAGGAGCTCGATGCGGCCATGCCAGCCGGCCGCCTTGAGGGCCGGCACGTAAAGCTGGGCAACCCGCTTCTTATCGCGGCACGTTACGAGGAGGGTTGACATGGGGCCCCCTGGGAGGATGATGAACACCCTACCAGCACAGATGGTCTGTGGACTGGGTACGGCGAAGAGCTTCGCCGGGAACTGTGAGGCCGATCATGTCTGGATCGATGAATAAAGTGCTGTTGATTGGCAACCTGGGTAAGGATCCCGAGTTGAAGATGACCCCCGGCGGCCAACCCATGGCCCGCTTTTCGGTGGCCACCACGGAGACCTGGAAGGACAAGGACGGCTCCAAGCAGTCCAAGACCGAGTGGCACAACATCGTGGTGTGGGGCAAGCAGGCCGAGATCGCCGAGAAGTTCCTCCGCAAGGGCAAGCAGGTGCTCATCGAAGGGCGCATCCAGTACCGCGAGTACCAGGATCAGGCCGGCGTGAAGAAGTACGCCACCGACATCCGTTGCGATAATTTCCAAATGCTGGGCCGCATGGATGAGGGCGGTGGAGCCCGTGAATCCTACGGCTCCCGCGGCGGCGGCTCCTCCTTCGACGACGAGGGCATGACGCCGCCCCCGGCCGCCGGCGGTGGTTTCCCGGACGACGATATCCCCTTCTGATCCACGGATCCCTTCCCTCGGCCCCTGTGTGACCTGCACGGGGGCCGAGGCTCGTATAACCTAGTCTTTTCCTTTCCCTCGGAGTGCCCATGCGCCGATCCGCGATCCTCACCCTCCTGGCCCCTGTGCTCATGGCCCAGGCTCCTGCTCCGGCCCCCACTCCCGCGGAACCCCGTGCCGAGATCAAGAGGCTGATGGCCGAGGATCCCCTCGCTGCGCTGGAAAAGGCCAAGACCCTGATCCCGGCCACGAAACCCCCCTTCGACAAGACCAGCACCCAGACCGCCATGAAGAGCCTGGACGCCTGGGGTGGCGTGCTTGAGATCTACAGCTTGGCCTTCGATGCGGCGGGTGAAGCGGGTCGGTACGAGGAGGCCAAGGAGATGGCCGAGAAGGCCCGGGACATGGCCAAGGAAATGCAGGCCGAAGCCATCACTCCCTTCATGGCGGTGAAGAAGGTGTGGTCGAAGGCCAGCGAAGACGCCACCAAGGCGCTCGCTCGCATCGAGGAACTGAAGGGCAAGGACCAGAAGGCCAAGGAAGTGCTGGCCACCGACCCCAAGGGGAAGGATCCGAAGGTCAAGGCGAAGGCCGCTGAGCTGTTCCCCCTCGCGGAGGAACAGGAACTGGCGGACCTGCTCGCCAACGAGGGCACCTTCAAGACCAACATCACCAACGCCAAGGTGGTGCATGGCCAGGTGGATAAGAACCTCCGCATCTTGAACGACCAGGTCAAAGGCTATGACAAGCCGCTGGAGCAGATCGGCAACCGCATCAAGGATGAGCAGGATGAGCTCATGAAGTTCAAGGGCAACAAGGTGAACTTCGCCAAGGCGGTCTACAACACCGTGGGCACCAAGCCCGCCGACATGAAGAACGCCCTGATCGCCCTGCGCCGCGCCGCCTACCTGGATCCTACGAACAAGCTCATCCCCCACCGCATCGACGTTCTCATGGGCAAGGCCGTGGAGGCCCCCGCCAAGCCCGCCAAGAAGGCCGGCACCCGGAAGAAGGGGGCCTGAGATGAGGGCATTCCTCGCCCTGGCCGCGTTCGCCTGCCTGGGGGTGGTCGCGGTGGCCCAGCCCGCCGCGGTCGCTTCCCTCGAGAGCCGCTTCAAGGAAAACCGGGGCCCCTGGGAGGCGATGCTCGGCCAGGGTGAGGCCACCGCGGTCCGCAAGGCCGCGGAAGCCCTCATCGCCCGCGAAGGGCAGGCGGTGAATCCGTCGAACTACAACGACATGCACGCCCTCGTGGCCCTGCGCGGCCTGGCCGCCAAGGCCTGCGTGGGCGAGGGGGCCTGGGAAGACGCCCTGGATCACCTTGAGAAGGGGAAGGCCACGGCCACGGAGAATCTCACCGCCGCCCAGGCCACCTTCGATCGCCTTCGCGGGGATCACCAGGCGCGGATCAAGGCCTCCCAGGAGGCGGTGAGCCGGCAGGAACCGCGATTCAAGGAACTGGAGGAGGCCCCCGGCCTCACGGCCGAGCAGATCAAGCTCCGCCAGCAGCTGCGCACCTTCATGGAGGAGCATCGCGCCGCCATCAAGCACAGCGAGGAGAGCCTCAAGGCCATGGATGGCATCCTGGAGCTCCTGAAGCAGGATCAGAGCGCCTGCGCCAAATCGGTGGAGGAGTGGCAGGCCTTCCTCGCGAAGGAGAAGGCTGAGACCGCCGAAGCCGGTGGCAGCATGGGCTACGTGGTGGCCAAGGTGGAGCAGGTGAAGGCCGACGATACCCGGCCCCGCCTGGAGCGGCTGGCCTACGCCCGTCGCCTGCAGCGCCTGGATGCTTCGAACAAGGATCTCCAGCGCCTTGTGAACGCCCTCATGGGCCGTGACGAGGAACCCCTCGAGAAGCCCAAGGCCACGAAAAGGAAGGGGAAGAAGGCCTAGCCTTCCCTCCGATCCCAACGAAAAGGGCGCCCGCTTGGGCGCCCTTTTCAGTGGGATCGGATCGGTCCTAGAAGACGACGCCGAAGCCCAGGCGGGCCATGTTCGTGGCCGGGGGATCCAGTTCCCCCTTGCCCGTCAGGGTGGTGTGGTAGGTGAATTCCATGTTGAATTTGATGGCGCGGCCGAAGCTGTGGCCGATGCCGAAGGTGCCGCCCATGCGGGACTTCCGCTCGGTGGTCACATTGGGGTTGTCGTAATAGTAGTAATCGTTCAGGTCGCCGTAGCCCTGGTCGAAGCGCTCGAAGTCGGCGGAAATGCCGCCCACCAGGTAGGTGCCCGAGTGCCGCAGGGCGCCGCCCTGGAGGAAGATTTGCATGTCGCCGCCGATGCTGAACATGGTGTGGCGGAGGTTCTGTCGGTCGGAGTAGGCGGAGCCCACCGTGGGCGTGATGACGGCAGTGTTGCTGCCGTCTTCCGACCCCCCACTGAGGTTCAGGCGGAAGGCCAGGGTGCGATCCACGGGGAAGCTGAGGGTGAAGTAGCCGGCTAGGCCCGTGTCATAGCCGGCGGTTTGGACACCGATCTCATCGCCGTTGGAGGCGGTGTAGGCGGGGTACTTCGTCTGGCTGAATCCCCCGGTGGGGATGTTCAGCGTCAGGCCGAAGCCGACATGAGGGGTTTGCGCCTGCGCCGGAAGGGCGAGGGCCAAGGCGAGCAGGGGGAGCATCGAGCGACGCATGGAGCCTCCAGGGGGTTCGCATCCTTCGAAGCCAAAAGGGTGCCACCGGTTTAAGGTCAATCCAAATATAGGTTTAGTTCAAGGGACGTCCATGGGGCTGCGGGGCAGGGCGCCTCAGACGTTGCGTGCATGCAACACCGGTGGGATTGGCCTAATCTGGAGGGTGACGAGGTTGGATATGGTCTGGAAACAGGATTTGGCGAAGCTTAAGGCCCAGCTTCGGGAGGAACCCGCGCCTCCCCCGAAGAAGGTGATCCCCAAGCCCTTGGAGGCGGCTCCCCGCAGCATCGAGGATGAAGACGCCCTCTTCCTGGCCATGATGGGCCGCGCGAAATCGCCCGCCCCTGCGCCTACTCCGGTGGCCCGGGCCGTGGAAGAACGCCCCGCTCCGGTGGTGGAAGCTCCACCGAAGCCCGTGGCCGCGGATTTCCACGATGCCCTGGCGGGTTTGAAGGGCCTCAAACGGATGGAAACCGATCCCCTGCTCGCCGCGGCCCTGGCCCCAGCGGCCATGGCGCCCCAGGCCCCCCAGCCGGACCTCCCCCCGCCGGAGGCGGTGGCCCTCCCGGTCACGCCCGAACCCGAGGCCCTGGCCCCGGCGGCCGAAGCCGTGCGCCCCGGGCTTCCGCAGCGCATCCAATTGGCGGCGGGCATGGCCATCGAGGTGGATGGCAGTCTCGATCTGAAGGGGCACAGCCTCCAGGACGCCCTGGAGCGGCTGAAGGATCGGACCGCCGACGCCCAGTACCTCCGCTGGCGCAGTCTGCTGGTGAACTTCGGCCCCAGCGCCGACCTGCATGAGGGCTTCCTGACCCTGGTCTCGACGGGAGGGCTGCCGAGCGTCACCCGGTTCGCCCAGGCTCCCATCCCCATGGGCGGTACTCAGGCTTGGGTGCTCTACCTGCAGCCCTGAGGCGCGAATTTGCATTTATCACGAGGATCCCGATAGGGTTCGGGTTCCCCTGCATGGAGATGGGATGACTCTTCTGGTTGTTGGAAGCGTGGCCTTTGATGACGTGGAGACGCCCTTCGGGCGTCGGGATCGCGTCCTGGGAGGCAGCGCCAGCTTCTTCTCCTTGAGTGCGAGCCGCTTCGTGCCCGTGCGCGTCGTGGCGGTGGTGGGCGAGGATTTCGGCCCCCAGCAGATGCGTTCCTTCGAGAACCGCCCCATCGACCTCTCCGGGCTCGTGCACAAGCCGGGCAAGAGCTTCCATTGGAAGGGGGCCTACGGCTGGGATCTCAACGAAGCCAAGACCCTCGAGACCCACCTCAACGTCTTCGCCGACTTCAAGCCTGACCTTCCCCCGGATTTCCGGGAGAGCGATTACCTCTTCCTGGGGAACATCGATCCCACGCTCCAGTTGGACGTGGTCAAGCAGATGAAGACCCGCCCCAAGTGGATCGCCCTGGACACGATGAACTATTGGATCCGGGGGGCCTCGGAGCCCCTGGCGAAGATCCTCAAGGAGGTGGACATCCTCCTGGTGAACGATGCCGAGGTGCGGGAGCTCACTCGGGAGCACAGCCTCTTGAAGGCCTATCGGCGGGTCCGGGAGATGGGCCCCAGCACCCTCGTGGTCAAGCGGGGGGAATACGGAGTCGCCCTCTTCACGCCGGATGGCATCTTCGCGGCCCCGGCCTTCCCCCTGGAAGACGTTTTCGACCCCACCGGGGCCGGCGACACCTTTGCCGGAGGATTTCTCGGCCAATTGGCACGGCTTGGGCGTATGGATGGTCCGGCGCTCAAACACGCGACACTTGCCGGTACCGTCATGGCGAGTTTCACGGTGGAGCAGTTCAGTACCGAGCGCCTGGAGAGTTTGACAAATGACGAATTGAACGCGAGGATGGCGAGTTTTTCCGACATGATCCGCGTCGAAGCTCTATAATTGCACTAACTTCCAGACCTCTTGGTGGGGGAACAGATGCTCGAATCCAAGTGCCAGCGTCCTGCCGGGCTATGTGCCCGGATCCTGACTCCGGCCCTGGCCCTGCTCGGGGTCATGGGAGCCAATTCTTTGACGGCCCAGGAGACTCCCGCCGCGGCGGCGAACGTCTACAAGGTGGAATCCCACCAGTCCAAGTGGGAATACCCCAAGGAGCTCAGCCTCCCCGAGGGGTCCAAGGTCCACATGGTCCAGAAGGGCGACACCCTCTGGGACCTCGCCAACAAGTACCTGGGCAACCCCTATGCGTGGCCCCAGATCTGGGAGCTGAACCAGTGGGTCAAGGATCCGCATTGGATCTACCCCGGCGACCCCATCATCATCGATCAGGCCCGCGCCGTGGCCACCGATAAAACAACGCCCGAGGAAGTGGCCGGCCTGCAGCCCGATCGCGCCTCCTTGCCCCATTTCGATCCCTCCGCCGTGCGCCGCCCCGAGCTGGCCTTCAGCTACCAGGACTTCGTGCAGCTCCCCTACCTCGCTTCCGAAGGGGCCGAAGCCCACTACAAGAAGCTCGGCGCCTTCCAGGTAATGGATAACCGCAACGAGGACCGCCACATCCTGGGCGAAGGCGAGCAGATCTACATGAACGGCGGCACGAACCAGGGCGTGAAGGTGGGCGACCGTTTCGTGGTGCTGCGCACCCTCGTAGAGGACTTCAAGCATCCCTTCCCTGCGAACAAGGGTGATAAGAAGCCCATGGGCGATGTCATCCAGCAGATCGGTGTGGTCCGCGTCACCGTGGCCCACGAGAAGGGCAGCGTGGCGGTGATCGAGCGCGCCATGGATGGTCTCGCCGTCGGGTACCGTCTCGTCCGCTTCGAAGAGCCCGCCAACATGGTGCTCCAGCTGCGCACGGATACCCAGGATCCCGTGAAGCTCGACCCCACCGGGGCCGCCACGGTCATCTACACCCGCGACAACCACGAACAGGCGGGGGCCGGTGAGCTGATCCTCATCGACAAGGGCGAGCGGGATGGCCTCAAGGTCGGCGATGTGCTCCTCTCCGTGCGCATCCGGGATTTCGCCGTCGGCTCGGGCAAGAAATCCGAAACTCAGCGCACCACCCATTATGTGGGCCAGGTGATGGTGGTCCGGGTGGGCGAACGAAGCGCCACCTGCCGCGTGCTCCGCACCAGCGAGGAACTCCGCCTCGGGGATTCGGTCACCCGCTGATCGGATCGCACCCAGTAAAAGGGCCCCCGATCGGGGGCCCTTTTACTGGGCTTCGACATCCGGCCGGGCTTCCACCACCACCCGCGATCCCCGGGTCGGAAGGGTGTAGGGATGCGGGGCGAAGGACCAGCCCTCGGGCTTGGGTTCCTCCTCCCAGCCCGTTCCCTTCAGGGCGAGGAAGGGGGTCCCGGGCTTCCCGTGCCGCCCCCACCAGCCCAAGAGCTGATCCAAGGGGGCCAGGGCTTTGGCCACGCCGAGGTCTCCGGCCTGGGGAGGCAATTGCTCGAAGCGACCATGGAGGGCTTTCAGGTTCTTCAGGCCCAGTTCCAGGGCGGCCTGGCGGAGGAAGGCCATCTTCTTCCCGGCGGAATCGATGCCCACGACCTCCAGATCGGGGCGGGCCAAGGCCAGAACGATCGCAGGGCAACCCATGCCGGTTCCCAGATCCACGATGCGGGCCCCGGGCGGGAGCGCCTCCAGGAAGGGAAGCAGGGGGGCCGCATCCTCCAGCAACTCCTCCCGGCGGGCGGCCGGGGGCAGGGCCGTGAGGGCGTGGGTATTGTTCCAGCGGTTGAGCAGGTCCAGGTACTGGTTCAGGGCGGGGCGGAGCGAAGCGGGAAGGGCCATGCCCCAGTCTCCCATGGGGGCCGCCGGGGCGGGAAATGGCCTTGAACTTCTTTGAAGTGACCGAATTTGAACGGGAAACAAGGGCTTTGGGCCCATTTGTGGGGGATCTATGACAAATAAAGGAAATTCAAGGTAAAGAAAGTGTCATCAATTTTTTTCTGATGTTGACAACGCATTCGCGAGGTTAAAATTAAGCCCATACCGAGATGAATGTGAAGGAGGACATGATGAACCAGGGACATCTGCCGTTCGAGATCGATTGGTCAAGCCGAAGCAAGTTGCGCGGACCCGGGGAGCAAACCCTCGGTGATCTCTTGAGAAACCTTAGGGATCGGCTCGCGCCGAAAGCAATGGGCGTGTCCATCACCTATGTGGATGATCGCGGCATGCGAAAGCTCAATCGTGAGCATCGCGGAAAAAACACCACCACGGATGTGCTGAGCTTCCCCACGGAGCCTGGCGAGGGAGAATTTCCCCACCTCGGCGACATCGTCATCAGCCTTCCCGTGGCCGAGAAGATGGCTAAAAAACTCGGCGTGAGCCGGCGCCGCGAGGTGGAGACGCTGATCATTCATGGCTTCCTGCACCTCTGTGGCCACGATCACGAGAAGGACAACGGCGAAATGATGTCGTTGCAAGCGGAACTCGAAAAAGCCTTCCTCTCCGAGGAACCTCTGCCCATGAACCTCAAGCGGGGGCGTAAGCCCGGCAGCAAGGTGAAGAAGCTGAAGGACGGCAGCCGCGTCGTCGTCACTGGTCGCGCCGCCGCCGCCCTCACCCGTCGCGAGGAGACTCGCAAAGAGCGGGACAAGACCCGCAAGACCACGCCCAAGGCCAAGGCCACCGTGCGCCTCGCGGAGGCCACGCCCAAGCGCGGGCCGGGGCGCCCCCGCAAGGATGCGGCGCCCGTGGCCAAGCGCGCGGTCCGCAAGCGGCGGTCCTCGCCGGCCCGCAGCGGCATCATCGCCTGAGGGGCGCCCCACTGCGGAGGCCATCGATCCCCCCGGATCGGTGGCCTCCGTGCTAAGTGACTGACGCGCCGCCCTGGCCTCGATAGAATGATCCCTTGGCCTGAACTTGGGGCCTGCGAGGGGTCTGCGTGATCAACCTGCTTTTGAGCCTTGGATTGGCCATCGTCGTGGTGGTCCTCGGCCGCCTGCTCACCATGCCGTACTGGCTCACCGTTCCCGCGGGGATCGTGGGCGGTGGCGCCCTCTTCATCTACCTGGGCCGGAAGGTGCAATCCCAGCTCGAGGAGATCTTCGGGCGCGCTGGCGAACTGCTGAAGAAGCAGAAGTTCGACCCCGCCATCGAGATCATGAAGGAGGCCTACAAGCTCGGCCCCCGTCAGTTCCTCGTGAAGGGGAGCATCGACGGCCAGATCGGCGTGATCCAGTACATGCGCCAGAAAAAGGACGAGGCTGAACCCCTCCTCAAGTCCGCCTCCATGCACCACTACATCGCCAAGGCCATGCTCGCCATCCTCCAGTACCAACGGGGGGAGAAGAAGGCCGCCCGGGAGACCTTCGAGCTCTGCCTCAAGACGGCCAAGAAGGAGAGCCTCCTTTACGCCGTGTACGCCTACCTCCTCGTGGAGATGGGCGACCGCGACCACGCCATCGAGACCCTGAACAAGGGCCTCAAGGTCTGCAAGGACGACGAGCGCCTCATCACCAACCGCAACCTGCTCCAGAACGGCAAGGCCATGAAGATGAAGGTCTACGGCGAGCAGTGGTACCAGTTCCTGCTCGAGCGACCCAAGATCATGCAGGAGCCGCCCCCCTTCGCCCGCATCTCCCGCCGCGCCCTGCGCGGCTAAACGACCCGACGATTGACGACCGACGATTCAAGGAGTTCCCATGTCCGGCCATAGCAAATGGAGCACCATCAAGCACAAGAAGGGTGCGGCTGACGCCAAGCGCGGCAAGATCTTCACCCGCATCCTGAAGGAAATCACCGTGGCGGCCCGCCTGGGCGGCGGTGATGTGGGCACCAACCCCCGCCTCCGCCTGGCGGTGGACACGGCCAAGGGCGCCAATATGCCCAAGGACAACTGGGAGCGCGCCATCAAGAAGGGCACCGGCGAACTCGAGGGCGTGACCTATGAGGAAGTGACCTACGAAGGCCGCTTCCCCGGCGGCGTGGCCATCATCATCGAGGCCATGACGGACAACAAGAACCGCACCACGCCCGAGATCCGCAGCTACTTCACCAAGTTCAACGGCGAACTCGGCACCGTGGGCAGCGCCACCTACCTCTACACCAAGCAGGGCCAGATCGTGGTGGACGCGGAGGTCTCCGAGGACAAGGTCATGGAAGTGGCCCTGGACGCCGGCGCGGACGACGTGAAGGACGAGGGCGGCGCCTGGGTCATCCAGACCACCCCCGAGGCCTATGAGGCCGTGAAGGCCGCCGTGGACAAGGCCGGCCTGCCCGTCATCGAGGCCAAGATCATCATGGCTCCCAGCACCATGGTGGAATTGGGCCCCGACAAGCTGAAGTCCTTCCTCAAGTTCCTGGATACCGTCGAGGACAACGACGACGTCCAGAACGTGTGGCACAACGCTGAGTACGACGAAGAAGAGTAGGCCAGAGCCTGGAGGCTGGAGTCTCCAAAGGAGCGGGCGCCCCTGGGGCGCCCGTTTCAATTCAAGGTATTTGGCCCGTAGACCGAGCTTGTCGTTTCCCCCTACGCCCCGAACTGCCGCAGGTGATGGTCCAGGTGCTTGTACATCAGGACAGCCCACTCCTCGGGGGTGAGCGGTCCGAAGAAGGCGTGGGGGTGGGTGGTGCAGCCGGCCGGGCCTGCGGCTGTGAAGCGGTCGATGAGGCCCTGGACCCGGGCCTGCTCCTGGGGCAGATCCCGGGTTCCCTCGATGCGGAATTCCCGGGCCGTGGGCGAGTTGCGGCCGAAGGGGGCGTCATCGGACAGGGCCATGCGTTTGGCCAGGCGGCCGAAGATTCGGCCGAACCAGACCCGGGGCAGGGAGAGCTCGCCGGTGGCGGTTTCCAGGCCCGCGGCGCAATGCGCCATGGCCTGGGCGGGGGTCATGCGACCCCATTGACGAGCGCTCTCGGGCTGCAGGCGCGCCACGCGGCCCTTCACTTCCGCCACCACGGCGGGATCGTACAGGTGCTTCACGGGAACTCCCCAACCCCGGGCCGCGGGGCCAGCCGCCCTCGAGGGTAGCGGAATCGCGGCTTCGCCATCAGCTCGGCGGGATCCTATCGCTCCGCCACCCGCTGGAAGCGGAACTTCACTTCCTGGTTGAGCGCTCGCCCCTCGGGGGAACTGGTGTCTCCTTCGGCCTTGGTGTCGCCATGGGCTTCCAGGGCGATGATGGCGCCGGGGACGCCGCGCTTCAGCAGTTCCCGCATGGCATTCTGGGCCCGGGAACTGCTCAGGGAGAGCGCGTCGCCGCCGTTGAGGCGATCCCGCTCACCGGGGGCCGCGTGGCCTTCGCAGATGAGGGTGAAGCCGGGGTAGTCCCCCGTGAGCTTGGCGATGCGATCCAGGAGGAATGAGCTGCCGGGCGCGATGGTGGCGCTGCCGTTCTCGAAGGAGAGGCTGCCTCGGAAGGTGACGATGCGCATGCGCACGCCCTTGTCGGGGCCCTCCTGGGACATGGCCTCGGTGAGGGCCTTCTCCAGATCGGAAGCCTTGGTGGGATCCAGTGCCCCGGTGCCCGGCAGGATGCCGTTGGCGGGCTCGGCTTGCACGCCCAGGGCCTTGCGGAGGCTCTCCATCACCTGCTGCATCTTCACCTGATCCTGGGCCCCGAAGCTGTAGAGCAGGGCGAAGAAGGCCATGAGCTGAACCATCAGATCCGCGAAGGTGATGAGCCAGAGGCTGTCCGTATCCTCTTTGCGGCGTTGGTAGACCCGGGCGGTGCGGCCGGCCATGGGCTACCTCGATCCGGCGTGGAGGCGCACCTGGTGGCGGGGGGCCAGGGAGGCGTTGAGCTGGCTCTCCAGCAGGGCGGGGTTCATCTCCGCCTGGATGCCCATGACGCCCTCCATCATGAGGCGCTTCATCTGCATTTCCTCGCGGCTGCGCAGCTCTAGCTTTCCCGCCACGGGGATGGCGAAGAGGTAGGCGATCACGGCGCCGTAGAGGGTGGAGAGCAGGGAGAGGGCCATGGCCCCGCCCACGCCGCTGGGATCCTTCAGCGTGGCGAAGAGCTGCACCATGCCGATGAGCGTGCCCACCATGCCGAAGCTGGGTGCCGCCGTGGCGATGAAGCGGAAGATCTCCTGGCCCTGGGCATGGCGCTCCTGGGTGGCGTGGATCTCCCGCAGGAGGCGATCTTCGATGTGCTCGCGGTCCAGGCGATCCACCACCATCTTCAGCCCCTGGCCCAGGAACCCCTCGAGGCTGGCCTGTTTCTCCAGGTTGTTGGCGCCGAGGCGCTTGGCGATTTGGGCCAGGCCCACGATCTGGCGCACCACGTCCTGGGGATCGGGCACCCGGGTGAAGAAAGCCCGGCTGGCGATGCGCAGGGCCCCGGAGACGTGGTTCAGGGGGAAGCGGATGAAGGTGGAGGCGATGACGCCCCCCACCACCACCATGGTGCTGGCCGGGTGGAAGAAGATGCGGGGCGTGGGCCCGAATCCGATGGCCACCCCCAGGAGGGTGATTCCCAACAGCAGACCAATCCAAGTTCCACGATCCATGGGCGACTCCAAGGTTCCTATCGGGACGGGCAGAAAATCCCCATAGTTTCGCGAACGGCGTGCCAAACCCAGGGAACAGAACCTTCCCTGGGGAGTCCCTCCTTCATGAACCCCTTTCGAGCCTTCCTGGATACCCACCGCGAGAAAGCCCCCTTGGCCCTCCGGCTGGCCTTCGGCGCCCACCTGATGTTCGTGAGCACCCACCTGTTCAGCCCCGCGGGGCAGCGAGCGTTCGCGGAGTACTTGGCCTCCATCCACGTCCCCTACCCCCTGCTTTCGGCCTATCTGGCCCATGCCACGGAGTTCTTCGGAGGCTTGGCCCTGGTCCTGGGGATCCTCGTGCGGCCCGCCGCCGCGGCCCTGGTGTTCAACTTCCTCGTGGCCGTGGGCGTCGCCCTCCAGGGGCAGCCCTACGTGAAGCAGGCTCCCGCGATCCAAATGCTCGCGGTGTCCGTGTACTTCCTCGTCAACGGGGCGGGGGCTTGGAGCCTGGAGCGGCTCGTGCGAAAGCGAATTTAGGCGCCGCCGAACCGCTTTTCGGGGGGCACGGGCGTCTCCAGCATCAATCCCGGTGGGAAGCCCAGGGCCAGGCGCACGCCCGCGATGGAGGGATCCACGCTGTTGTCCTTGCGGCGGATGACGATGGGCGTGTCCTGCACGGGGAAGCCGGGGTTCGCGTTCACGGCCTCGGGCAGATCCGCGGCCCGGCTGCCTGCGAAAAAGCTCACGCCGTAGGCCTCGCCCTCCTTGAAAATCACATCCTGAACGTGGAGCAGGGTGAGCCCCGCGTCACGGTAGGCGGCCACCGCCCGGGCCCGTTGCTCCGTGGGGAAGACGCAGGCGAAGACGCCGCCGGGGGCCAGCAATTGGGCCGCGGCCTTGGCGTAGTCGCCGATGCCGCCGCGCACCTCGAGGCGCGCCGGGATGGCCTGGGGATGGTTGGCTTCCACGCGGCTGCCCACGGGCCAATAGGGCGGGGAGCCCGTGACGAGGTCGAAGGGGCCGAAGGCCGCGAGATCGTTGTTCCGGAGGTCGCCCTCATGGAGGGTGTAGCGGTCCTCGAGGCCGTTGTAGGCCACGCTCTTACGGGCCAGGCGCACGCTGATGTCCTGGGCCTCCACGGTGTGGATGCGCGCCCCGGGGGCTCGCCAGGCCACGGTCATCCCCACGCTGCCGATGCCAGAGCCGAGATCGGCGTAGCGGTCGATGCGGGGGCACCAGCAGGTGGCGAACCAACCCAGGAAGATGTCGTCCACGCTGAAGCGATGGCCCTTGGCGTACTGGAAGATGCGGTAGTGGCCGCAGAGGTAGTCAAGGGTCTCGTCCGCCTCCAGCTCCACGCCGCCCGGGGGGATGGGGCCAGGACGGGTCCAGCCTTTGAATTTAGCGTCGGTCATGGATGGGGCCGGGGTGGGAACAGGATGGACAGGATGAAAAACCGATGAACAGGATGAAAGAAAAAGCTGAAGGGATCAGGGCTGATCCGGTTCGGGTTCCGCCTCTGAAGGGGAGCTTTCATCCTGTCCATCCTGTTCCAACACCTCCTCGGATTCAGCCGTCGCCCCGAACAGACCGTCTTCCGGCATGGGCGGTTCCAGGGCCAGCAGGGCCTGGGCTTCGAGCTTGCCTTCGCCGAAGTCGGCGAGCTGGGGCAGGTCGTGGAGGTTCTTGAGGCCGAAGTGAACGAGGAAGGCCTGGGTGGTGGCGTACATCATGGGCCGGCCCACCACGGGCTTGCGGCCGGCAGTGACGATGAGGTCGCGCTCCAGCAGGCTCTTGATCTGGGTGGCGCTGCTGGAGACGCCGCGGATCTGGTTGATTTCGGGCGAGGTCACGGGCTGCCGGTAGGCGATGATGCTCAGGGCCTCCAGCTGGGCAGGGGTGAGGCGGCCGCTGCGCACGGTGGTGACCATGCGGCTCACGAGTTCCGTGTAAAGCGGGGAGGTGGCCATGCGCCAGCCGCCGCCCACCTCGATGAGGCGCAGGCCCCGGGGCGGCTGCAGGCGATCTTGCAGCTTCTCGATGGCCTGGCGCAGGGCGCCCTCGGGAAAGCCGGTGAGTTCGCGGAGCTTGGGGATGTCGAGCACCTCGCCGGCCGCGGTGAACAGCGCCTCCAGGGCACCGGGCAGATCGCCGCCCTCCTCCCAGAAGGGGTCGAAGCCCTCCATCTCGCCGGAATCCTCCGGCTCGGGCAGGGGGGCCTCGAAGACCTTCGGCTCCGCGGGGTCCAGGGGATCGAGGAAGTTCTGTTCCGGCTCGGATGCGCTCATCGGTTGGCTCCCAGTCGCTGGCCCATCTTCACGTCGCCCTCGGTGCGCTCGGCCACCCAGCTTGAAGCCTTGGGCCCGCCGATGAGCAGCACCACGGTGGACCCGAATTCGAAGGTGCCGAGATCATCGCCGGGCTCGCAGGCGAGGTTGTCCACCACCAGGGAGCCGTCCTTGGGCAGCTTGCGATTCTCCAGCCAGCGTTCGTCGATGATCACGCCGCCCACGTGGGTGGCGCCCACCAGGATGGCGGCCACCTCCAGGCCCTCGTCGGGGCCCGTGCCCGTGGCCACCCAGGTGGCCCGGCGGTTGCGCTCGTAAAGGCGGGGCACGTGGCCCGTGCTGGCGTCGTTCACGGGCCAGAGCTCGCCCTCCACGCGACCCGCCGCCGTCACCCGGCCCACCAGGGGCACGTGGATGCGGTGGTAGTCCTTGGGAGCCAGGTAGATGGTGAGGAAGTGGCCGCCCTCAAAGCGCTTGGCCTCGGGATCGTGCTTGAGCAGCTCGGTGATGCGGTAGGGCAGGCCCTTGGCCTGGATGGCCATGCCCGCCTCGATGCGGCCGGAGGCGATGATGCGGCCGTCCACGGGGCTGTTCAGGAAGCCGGGCAGGGCTTCCGCTTGGGGGCGGAGGCCGGGCTTCAGGCGGCGGGTGAAGAAGGCCTGGAGGGTCTCGTACTGATCAATCGGTTTCTCGGCTTCGTCGAAGTTGGCGCCGAAGTGGCGGCCGAAGCGACCCAGGAGGGGCTCCCGCCAGCCTTTGGGGAGGCGGCGGTTGGCGGCCCAGCCCACCACCTTCGAACCCAGCACCTTGGGGTAGAAGCCCAGGAGGCGGAGGCCCAAGGGGCCGGGGGTCCAGACGAGGACATAGATGGCCCAGGCGAGGGCCAGGACGAGGGCGAGGCGGGAAGGCGAAGGCCAGGAAAGGGGCATCCAGCCAGTTTATCTAAGAGTGTGTCTAAAAAGTCGCGTGGGCCGCGCAGTGGGCGCCGGCGGAGCCAGGCCAGGAGGGCGAGGCTAAGCGTAGCGGGACTACGCGTGCCGAGCCTGACGCCGAATGGTGACAGCCGCCGCCCTCTGCCCGGAGGGACGGGTCCCGCCGCCCGACCAGCGTTGTCAGGCCGCTCGGCCGATGGACACCGCATCGCCCTTCGCGCCCTTCCTAGCTGGACAGGCGGCGGGACTCCGTCGCGGCCCTCGGGACTTTTCAGACACACTCTTTAAGGCGGGGCTGGATCCCCGGCCTTGTCAGGTTGGGTTCTGAGTCTGGGTCGCTTGACGTTTGTCACAAGGCGCGTGACGAAACGGTGGCTCGGGCCTAGGGTGGAGCCCAGGCCCAAGCCCCTATTGCCGTGAGGTTCGTCATGCACGCCGTCCTCCGCACTGCCCTCGGTCTTCTGCTGGCCCTCCCCGGGCTGGCCCAATCCCCCGTGAAGGTCGGGATCGTGAACTCCCAGACGGGGCCCCTGGCGCCCATCGGGGAATCCATCAACAACGGCTACACCCTGGCCCTCGAGGACCTCTCCAAGCGGGGCATCAAGCTCGAGCTGGTGAAGGAGGACGACACGGGCAAACCCCAGATCGCCCTCTCGGGCATGGAGAAGCTCATCACCCGAGACAACGTGGTGGGCGTGGTGGGGGCCTACAGCTCCGCCTGCTCGGCGGCCATCGCCAAGAAGGCCGAGCAGTACAAGGTGCCGCTCATCGTGCCCGTGGCCTCCAAGGAGGAGATCACCAAGCCCGGCCTCAAGTACGTGTTCCGGGTGAGCGCCACCACGGAGGACTACGCGGCGGTGCTGATCAGCATGGTGCTCACCCTGGGCAAGCCCAAGACCATGGCGATCCTGAACGAGAACACCGACTTCGGCACCAGCGGCGCCAAGTCCGCCAAGCTCATCGCCGCCCAGAAAGGCATCCAGGTGGTGGCCGAGGAGGCCTACCAGGCCGGCAGCCCCGACTACCGCTCGACCCTCGCCAAGATCAAGGGCACGAACCCTGACCTGGTCTTCATGGTCTCCTACGTGGCCGACGGCATCCTCCTCATGCGGCAGGCCCGGGAGCTGGGCCTCAGCCCCAAGGCCTTCCTGGGGGCCGGGGCCGGCTTCTCCTTCATGGAGTTCGCCAAGGAGAAGCAGATCAGCAACCTGGTCTTCTCCAGCACCCAGTGGACGCCGGAAGTCCCATGGCCCGGCGCCAAAGACTTCGCCAAGCGCTACAAGGACCGCTTCAAGAAGGAGGAGGTGCCCTACCACGCCGCCAACGCCTACGCGACGCTGATGGTGATGGGCGAGGCCGTGGCCAAGGGCGGCGGCAGCCGCGAGTCCCTGAAGGCCATCCTGGACACCACGGAGTTCGACGGCATCCTCGGCAAGATCAAATTCACGGATTACGACGGCTACACCAACCAGAACCACCACCCGATGCTCGTGGAGCAGATCCAGAACGGGAAACACGAGACGGTGTTCCCGCCCAACCTCGCGCCGAAGAAGCCCATCTACCCCCATAAGTGGTAACCGTGGATTTCCTGTTGCAGAGCCTCCTGAGTGGCGTGCTCGTGGGCGGGGTCTATGCCCTCATCGGCATCGGCCTCTCCCTCATCTTCGGCGTGATGCGGGTGATCAACTTCGCCCACGGCGACCTCATGGTGGTGGGCATGTACCTCACCTGGGGCATCTTCACCCTCTTCCAGATCGATCCCTACGTGGGCCTTCTCATCGTCTTCCCGGTGATGTTCCTGTTCGGGGGTCTGCTGCAGAAGGTGTTCATCAACCGCGTGCTCAACGCGCTGCCCCAGAACCAGATCCTGCTCACCATCGGCCTGGGGCTCATCATCAGCAACGTGCTGATGATGGCCTTCACCAGCGACTACCGGATCCTCACCACCACCTACAGTTCCAGCAGCTTCAAGCTGGGGAACATCTCGGTGTCCCAGCCCCTGCTGCGGTCCTTCCTGGTGACGTTGGGGGTGACGGGGGCCCTGGGCGCCTTCTTGAAATTCACGAACACCGGCCAGGCCATCCGCGCCACGGCCCAGGATCGGGACGCGGCCCAGCTCATGGGCATCAACGTGAAGCGCATGTCCATCATCGCCTTCGGGCTGGGCACGGCCCTGGCCGGCACAGCTGGGGCCCTGGTGGCCCCCACCTATTACATCTTTCCTCAGGCCGGGGGCAGCTTCACCTTGAAGGCCTTCGTCATCACCGTGCTCGGCGGCATGGGCAGCATTCCCGGCGCGGCCCTGGGGGGCGTGATCATCGGCGTGGCCGAGAGCCTCAGCGGCGCCTACCTCAGCAGCGGGTGGAAAGAGGTGGTGGTGTACAGCCTCTTCCTCGTGGTGCTCCTCGTGCGGCCCGCAGGCCTCTTCGGAAAGTCGAGGGTCTGAGATGGACTTGAAGATCAAGGCCCTCCCTGGGATCGCATTCCTGGCCATCGTACTGGTCCTGCTGGCCCTGCCCAAGGTGATGACGGATCCCTACCGCATCCACATGACGATCCTCGTGATCCTCAGCTGCATCACGGGCATGAGCTGGAACATCCTGGGCGGTTTCACGGGGCAGCACAGCATCGGCCACGCGGCCTACTTCGGCGTGGGCGCCTACACCACCATGATCCTGCTGGAGAAGTTCAAGCTCGCGCCCTGGTATGGGGTGTGGGCGGGGGCCGGCGCGGCCGTGCTCGTGGCCATCCTCATCGGCACCATCTGCTTCCGCTTGCGGGGGCCCTACTTCGTGCTGGCCTCCATCGCCGTCACGGAGATCATGCGCATCTCCGCCATGAACCTGAAGGACCTCACCAACGGCGCCGAGGGCATCCTCCTCAGCGAGATGCCGCCCTTCCACCTGGGATCGAAGGTGCTGTGGGATTTCAGCAACAAGGAGCCCTTCTACTACACGGCCCTGGGCTTCGCCCTGCTCACCTTCGTGGTCACCTTCGCGGTCAAGCGCTCCAAACTGGGCTACTGCCTCCAGGCCATCCGCGAGGATCAGGACGCGGCCCACTCCCTGGGCATCCCCCTCACCCGCTACAAGGTCTACGCCCTTTCGTTGAGCGCCCTGCTGACGGGCCTCGCGGGCGGGCTCTACGGTACTTACGTGGGCTTCGTGGATCCGGCCACGGTGCTGGGGCTGGATTTGTCCGTGCAGATCGCCTTGCTCTGCATCATCGGCGGCATCGGCACCCTGTCGGGCCCGCTGCTGGGCGCCTGCCTCCTGGTGCCCCTCTCCGAGATCCTGCGTAGCAACCTGATGACGGAGTGGTTGCTCAAGGGCGGCGTCGTCTCCGCCGAGAGCCGCACGGGCCTCTTCCTCAAGGAGCACCTGGCCCATGCCCATGTGCTCATCTACGGCATCCTCGTGGTGCTCGTCATCCTCTTCATGCCCGAGGGGATCATGGGCTTCTTCAAGCGCCTGCGCGGCTGGCTCACGCCGAAATCCGGCGTCGCGAAGGAGGCCGCATGACCGCCCTACTGGAGCTGAGGTCCGTCAGCAAGCGCTTCGGTGGTCTGAAGGCCAACAGCGACGTGTCCTTCGAGGTTCGGGAGGGCCAGATCGTGGGCCTCATCGGGCCCAACGGCGCGGGGAAGACGACCCTCTTCAACGGCATCACGGGCTTCGATCCCCCGACTTCCGGAGACGTTCGCTTCCAGGGGCGCCTCGTGAACGGGCTGGGCCCCGATCAGCTCTGCCGCCTGGGCATGGTGCGCACCTGGCAGAAGGTGCGGCCCCTGGCCAAGCTCACGGTGCTGGAGAACGTCCTCATCGGTGCCCTCTGCCATACGAGTCACCTGGGCAGGGCGTCGGAGCTCGCCATGGCCCAGCTGGACCGGGTGGGCCTGGGCGCCAAGGCCCACTTCCTGGGCGGCGCGCTGCCCATCGGGGAGCGCAAGAAGCTGGAGGTGGCCCGGGCCCTGGCCACGCGGCCCACGCTGCTGCTGCTGGACGAGGTCATGGGCGGCCTGAACCCCGCGGAGAGTGAGGAGATCATCCAGCTCCTGCTCGGTCTCCGCGCCGCGGGCGGCCTTACGCAGGTCGTCATCGAGCACGACATGAAGGCCATCATGCGGCTCTCGGATCACGTGGTCGTCCTCAATTCCGGCGAGAAGCTCACGGAGGGGAAACCCGAGGAGGTGGTGCGCCACCCGGCGGTCATCGAAGCCTACCTGGGAGCGGAACATGCTTAAGGTCGAGGGGCTCCGCGCCGGCTACGGGGATATGGGGGTCCTCTGGGACCTCAGCCTCCATGTGGAGGAGGGCGAGATCGTCACGGTGGTGGGCAGCAACGGGGCGGGGAAATCCACGCTGCTGCGGGTGCTCTCCCGGCTGCTGAAGCCCACGGGCGGCAGCGTCACATTCCTGGGCGAGGACCAGAAGAAGCTCCAGCCCCACGAGGTGGTGGGCCGGGGCATCATCCACGTGCCCGAGGGCCGCCGCATCTTCCCGGAGATGAGCGTGCTGGAGAACCTGCGCATGGGCTCCTACCTCAAGGCCCCT
>DATEZP010000061.1:0-5668 GCA_035255465.1 Holophagaceae bacterium | reverse complement strand
CCAGGCCGTCTCGGGGCGGCGGTCCAGGAACAGGGCCAGGAGCACGAGGGCGGGCACGCCCACCGTCAGCACCGTGGCCAGGTAGGGATCCTGGAGCTTGAGCATCTGGTACATCGCGAGGAAGTACCAGTCCGAGAGGATGGGGTTCGGCGTGACCTCGGGGTTGGCCGGGCTGCCCTGGGCGGCGGGGATGAAGATGGTGACGCCCAGGATGATGAGGAAGATGATCAGCTTCGTCCAGCGGCTGATGTTCATGCGCTTGAAGCTGCGGTGGTAGACGCGCAGCTCGAAGAAGATCATCACCAGGAAGCTGAGCATGAAGTGGAACGCGTAGAAGCGCGTCACGGTCGCCGGGCCGATGGACGTGCCGCCCAGCAGCACCTGGGCCGTGGTCTTGCCCTGGTTGGTGGCGTTGATCAGCTCGCCGCCGGGGATCCAGCTGGGGTTCTTGTCAAGGTAGGTGGGGAATGTGGCCATCACCTTGGTCGCCCACAGGGCGCGCTGGTTCCAGATCAGCAGGTAGCCGGTGAGACCGGAGTACATGCCGATGATGAGGATCAGCAGGGCCACGATGAAGCTGAGCTCATGGCCGCCCTTGTACCCGCCCGTGAACCAGATGCGGTACACGCGGATGGTGGCGAGGATGATGAAGGCGTCCGCGCCGTACTTGTGCATGCCGCGGATGATGGCGCCGATGGGGATCTCGCCCCACTTCCAGTTCGCCTGCATGCGCTCGATGGACACGAAGGCCTGACTGGTATCGGGCACGTAGTAGATCATCAGCAGTACACCGCTGGCGATCACGAGCATCCACACCCAGTACCACATGCCGCCGATGGCGTAGAACGGGTTGGTCTTGGCCTTTTCGACGTGGGTCTCGTCGAAGAGGTCCATCTTGTCCCAGCGTTCCATGAACCACTGGAAGAAGTTGACGGGGGCGTTCAGCACGCCGTGATAGACATGGCCCAGCACCCCCTGACGGGGGAGGAGGCCCTGCAGAAAGCTCCAGAACTTGGTCAGCATCTGTTCTCCTCCAGCCTTAGCCCACACCGCCGCCTTCGGTATCCGTGATCACGATCTTGGATCCTCGGATATCGAACGCCATGGTGCGCGGGGGACGGGGCGCGGGGCCGGAAACCACTTTGCCCGGAAGCTTGTCGAACGGCTTGCCCTTCACGGTGCCCGCGATGGCCTGGGGCCTCGTGGGGTCGTACACACTCAGGTGGCAGGGGCAGGCGAAGAAGGGGTGGAAGGGCGCGGGGGCCTTGTAGTTATAGCCGCCGGCCAGCTCTTCGCTGTTCGAGATGAAGTTGAAGGTGCAGCCGAGGTGGGGGCAGATGCGCTGCACCACCACGAAGGCGGCCTTGGGATCGTTCTTGTCCGTGATGAATTCCTCGGGCAGGCGCACGATGAAGGCCGGGATCTTGGCGCCCTGGAATTTGCGGCTGCTGTATTCAACGGACTTGCGGACGTAGATGAATTCCTTGAAGTCCCAGGGCTTGGCCAGCTCGGAAAGCTCGGCGATCTCCTGCTCGGAGGAACCGGCGCTGTCGGGATCGGCCACGAGGGCCTTCAGGCCACCGGCCATGGTGGGCTTGAAGTAGCGGAGGATCACGTGCTGGAGCTCGATGGCGCCCCCGATGATCGGGAGGGCCGTCAGCGTCTTGAGGAGGGTACGGCGGGTGGATTCTTGCATCGTCGTCTCCCCTTAATCCTGCTCGTAGGACTTCATGCGGACACCGTCCACGGCCAGCCAGCGCTTCTCGGGCGTGAGCACGCCCTTCCAGGCGGGCATGGCGGACCACTGGTGCACGTAGAGGCTCAGGGCGGAGCGGCTCATGGTCTTCTGGATGGACTCGGGGATGGTCTTGAACTGACCGCCCTCGGAGATGCGCCAGTAGAGGAACTCGTCCGTCTGCTCGGCCATGGCCTTGCGGTTATGGAAGTTGAAGGGCGCGGGCTGGATGGTCTTGGAGAGGGGACCGTCGCCCTTGCCGATGGTGCCGTGGCAGACGTTGCAGTTCTGGCCGTAGACGTCCCAGCTCTTCTTGTACTGGTCGGGGGCCGTTCCGGCGATGGAGCGGGACCAGGCGTAGTAGATGGTGTGCCACACGGGCATGGGATCGTTGGCCGCCACCATCACGTTGCCGCGATTGTCCTTCATGGTGTTGATCCAGCCGGTGCCCAGCTTGCCATCGGCGCCGGGGTGCAGCTTGCCGAAGGCCTTGCCGCTCGCATCCGTAGCAGGCACGAAGGTGTTGCCCTTGGCCACCACCTCATCGCTGCCGTAGGCGATCAGGTTGAAGAGCTTGGCCGGCGTGCGCTGGAAGCGCCAGTCGCGACTGTAGAAGTCGGGACCGTTCTGGGCCTTCTCGTGGGGGTTGCCCACCTGGCGGCCTTCGGCCACGAGGCGCTTGACCGTCTCGGGCTTGCCCTCGGCGAGGTCGAGGCGCTCCTGGGCGGTGTAGTAGGTGCCGTGGCAGGAGGCGCAGTTGGCCTGGAAGAGGGGGCGCCCCTTGATGGCGGAGGGAAGGCCGAGGGGATAGGGAGCCTCGGGCTCCATGCCTTCGAGACCCCCGGGCACGGCATTGGCGGCCTGCACCAGCTCCCCGGCAGGGGCCTTGGAGCCGAGACCGCCGCTGGCGCATCCCAGGGCCAGGAGGCCCAGGGCGATCGCCGGCAGGGTGAGCTTCATCTTGATCTGCATGGTCACAACCTCTCTCGGACTAGGTGCCGCTGGGGCGGATCCAGGCGAGGACGGCCCAGACGAGGATGATCAGGTAGAGGAGCACGAGGACGAAGGGGGCCTTACCGTGACCAATGCGGGTCCCGGAGACTTCCTCCATCGGTTCCTCGTCGTGGGAGTTCTTGGGGTCCTGGCTCATGGGTTCCTCACTTGGCCTTGGGGGCGGCGGGAGCCGCGGCAGGGACAGCCGCGCTGGGGGGCGCACCGGCATTGGGGGCGTCGGTGCCCGCCAGCTTGCCCAGGCCCTTGTTCTGGGAGAGGTACTTCAGGAAGGCGGTGAGGTACAGGCGCTGATCGGCGCCCAGGGTCAGCTCCCAACGGGGCATCTGCGTGGCGGGGACGCCGCGGCTGATGCGCCAGTACCAGGTGTCCGTCTTGTAGTTCTGGAACTTGTCCTCCCAGAAGTTGGCGGCGCGCTTGGTCATGCTGGCGCTGGCCCAGCCGTGGCCGTTGCCGTCGAGGCCGTGGCAGGCGGAGCACTTCTGGTTGTAGATGCCGCGGCCCTGGTTGGCCACGACGCGGCGGGCCTCGAGGGCCTTCAGGCCGACGACGTCCGTGGGGAGGACCTCGGGCTCCTTGAAGGAGACCTCCACCCAGGGGGCGACGTTGGGATCCTCGGTGCGGGCGTGGTGGAGCTCCTCCTCGTTGGCGAAGGCCTTGGTGGCCAGGGCATTGAGGGGGGTCTTGGCGTTCTGGGCCTCGTGGGAGGTGCCGTACATGAACTCCTCGATCTCCGCCGTGTACTTGTAGGGGGTCTCGGGGTGGGATTCGTAGTTCTTGTAGGCGATCTCCTCGCGCTCACGCACGCCGTGCTTCCAGTTGGCCACCCACTCCCAGCCGTCGCGGGGACCCTTCACGGTGACGAACTCCGCGTTGATCTCACGGATGATCTCCATGCCGGGCTTCACTTCGCTGCGGGGAACGGTGCGCACCTCGGGCAGGTTCTCGTTCCAGGTCTTCGTGAAGAAGGCCCACTTCATCTCGCCGGTGTGGATGTCGGTGGCGCGGGTGCCGTTGGGGCCGTTGCCCTGCAAGAAGGCCACGAGATCGGCCATCTCCTGCTTGGAGAGGTAGTCGTAGCGGGGCATGATGCTGCCGGGCTTCAGGCTGCGGGGATCCCGGTGGTGCTGGTCGTGGTACTCATCGGGAAACTTGCCACCGATGTTGGCCAGGTCGGGGCCGCTGCGCTCGGAGCCGAGCAGGTGGGCGTAGTCGTAGTAGTAGTCGCTCGCCTTGCTCTTGACGCCGTGATCCCAATCCTGGGGACGGCTGGCCATGGAGTGGCAGTACCAGCAGCCCTCGCGGGTGTAGATCTGGCGACCACGGAGTTCCTGGGCGGTGTAGTCGCGCAGGTCCTTGGGCTTGGCGGGCTTGAAAGTCCAGCGGGGCACGAGCACCACCACGAAGATGATGGCGCTGAGGATCAGGCCCATCCCGATGGCGGGGTAGAGGTAGTTGGCGCGTTGGGTGGTCATCGTCAATTCCTCGGCTCAGCTCAGTCCTGGGGATCCATCGTGTCGGCGGCTTCCGCGCCGAAGACGGTCATCAGGATGTTGTAGACCAGCAGCACCTGGCCGGTGACGATCAGCAGGCCGCTGAACACGCGAAGGCCCATGAAGGGGCTCACCTGGATCACGGTGCGGTACACCACGGTGCCCTCCTCCCAGGCGGCGGCCTGGGCGAGGCCCGCCACGGTCAGCGCGATCATCATGATCACGGTGCCGGAGAGGCTCAGCCAGTAGTGGGCGTTGGCAAGGCGGCGGCTGTACCACTGCTTGCCGGTCACGCGGGGCACGCAGTAGTAGATGGCGCCCCAGGCCACGAAGCCGAAGGTGCCGAGCAGCGCGAAGTGCGCGTGGCCCACGACCCAGTGGGTGAAGTGGAGGTACCAATTGATCCAGCGGGTGGCCTGGAAGGGGCCGGTGAAGCAGGTCAGGAGGTAGAACCACATGGCGGTCAGGAAGAACCGCAGGGGCAGGTTGGTGGCGATCATGCCCCACTTGCCCTTCATGGTCAGGAAGAAGTTCACGAGCACGCTCATCACGGGGACGAGCAGCATCACGGAGCTGATCACGGCCACGGCCTTGAGCCACTCGGGCACGGGCATCTGCAGCAGATGGTGCGTGCCGGTGGGGGTGTAGAACATGGCGATGGTGGAGAAACCCACGATCGACAGCAGGTGGCTGTAGAGGGGGTTCTTGGTGATCTTGGGCAGGAAGTAGTAGGTGAGGCCGATGCCGTTGGTGGTGAACCACAGGCCCAGGATGTTGTGGCCGTAGAACCACTGGGCGATCGAGTCGGCGATGCCCGTCATGGAGAAGAACACCTTGTTGCCGATGAGGTACACCACGGGGAACCACAGGGTGGTGCCGGCCACGTACCAGGTCGTCACGTAGAGCTGCTTCTCCTGGCGGTTCAGCACCGTGCCCCACACGATGACGATGTAGGTCATCAGGGCGAGGAACATGGGGATGTCCAGGAACCAGGGCAGCTCGGCGTACTCGCGGCCCTCGGTGATGCCGTTGGTGAGGCAGAACACGCCGGCGATGAGAACGGCGTTCCAGGCGATCATGAGGATGTTGGCCAGGCGCTCGCTGTAGAGCTTGGTGCGGCAGAGCTCGGGGATCACGTAGAAGATCGCGCCCACGGTGCTCATGGAGATGAAGCCGAAGGCCACCGCGTTGATGTGCGTGGGGCGGATGCGCCCGAACTGCAGCTGGGGCAGGATGCGCACGAGGTCGGGGGCCCAGTACTCCGTGGCCGCGAAGAGGCCGAAGAAAGTGCCGACCAACGCCCAGATCGCGCCGCTCACCATGAAGCGGGTCGAGGCGCTGTGTTCCTTGTCGAACCAGGCCCAGGGGTTGGCGTCGGCAGTGGCCATGTTGGTTTGAGCGTCCATGGGCATCTCCAAGACCGGGAAAG